>NC_019943.1:705214-1410429 GCF_000327485.1 Methanoregula formicica SMSP
CATCATCTGGTGGCTGAAGAAGAAAGCCGAACAGACAACCACCCACCTGGACGATATCATCCTGAATGCGGTGGGCACCCCCCTTGTCATCTGGATCGTCCTCATCTCGATCTATATTGCGCTGACCCAGTACGACATTGTCCCGTCAACCCTGGGCAGGTTCAGCACCGGCCAGATCATCAACGCGGTCTTCATCCTCCTTGCTGCTTGGGCAGTCTCGGTCTTCCTCTCCAACCTTATCAGGACGTACGGCACCCTGCTTGCGGAACGGACGGAAGCCGACCTTGACCGGATCATCCAGATCCTCCTCATCATCGTAAAATATGTCATCTGGTTTGTCGTTTTCCTCATCCTGTTGCACACCTTCGAGATCGATATCACCGCGCTGCTTGCCGCTGCCGGGATTGCCGGGATAGCCGTTGCTCTTGCCGCACAGGACATCATCGGCAACTTCTTTGCCGGCATTGTCATTGCCTTCGACAAGCCCTTCCGGCTGGGTGACCGGGTCCGGATCGACACGTTCTTTGGCGATGTCGTGCGCCTTGGCGCCCGGAGCACCCGGATCCGGACTATGGACAGCCAGATCGTGACCATCCCCAACACCACGGTCACCTCGAATGTCGTGACCAACTATTCCATGCCCGATACCACCCTGAAAGTCCGGATCCCGTTCTCCGTTGCTTACGGGACGGATATGGACAAGGTCACGGAGATACTCCTCTCCATTGCGAGGGACGCTGTGGAGAAGACCCCGTGGGTCCTTTCCGAGCCGGCTCCCGCGGTCTTTCTCCGCGAATTCGGGGAATCCGCACTCAACGGGCAGCTTACTCTCTGGATCAACGACTTCAGCCTCCAGTGGGAGACCGAAGACTGGATCAACCGGGAGATCCTCAGCCGGTTCCAGAGAGAAGGCATCGAGATGCCGTTCCGGCAGATCGATATCCGGGTGCGGGAGACAAAAGAATAGGGGGATACAACGCGAATGACCGGAAACAACGGGTCCGGCGGGATGGGGAGGCAGTCCCCGCCAGGTACGGCCGGGTAGGGCGAACGAAGACTATGATAGCGATCGAATACGTCCTTGCCGGTGCCGCAGTCCTTATCCTGTTCAGCATCATCGCGAACAAGGTCTCGGGGAGGCTCGGCCTTCCCGCCCTCCTGATCTTCATTTTTGTCGGCATGCTTGCCGGTTCCGAAGGCCCCGGCGGGATCTACTTCGACGACCCGTTTATAGCACAGAGCATCGGCGTTGTCGGTCTTGCCCTCATCCTCTTCTCGGGAGGTCTCGATACGCGGTGGACGGAAGTACGACCCGTCCTGTACAAGGGCCTCATGCTCTCGACAGTCGGCGTTGCCCTCACGGCCCTGGTTGTCTGCGCTGCAGCGATCTTCCTGCTGGGTTTCTCCCCGCTCGAAGGGTTCCTGCTGGGTGCGATCGTCTCGTCAACCGATGCAGCAGCGGTCTTCTCCATCCTGCGTTCGCGCCGGGCAAGTCTCAAGGGCGACCTGCGCCCGCTCCTCGAGTTCGAATCGGGCAGCAACGATCCCATGGCAATCCTCCTGACCATCGGGGCCATCACGCTCCTGATGCAGCCTGGTACCTCGTTCTTCTCGCTGGTGCCTCTCTTCGTGCAGCAGATGGCGGTCGGGGGCCTCCTCGGGTACGGCATGGGGAAGGGTGCAGCCTGGCTGATCAATGCCGTAAAGGTGGAGTACGAAGGACTCTACGCGGTCCTGACCCTCGCCTCGGCTCTGCTCATCTATGGCCTGACAACAATTGTAGGTGGCAACGGGTTCCTTGCCGCATACATTGCCGGGCTCGTCATCGGCAACAGTGCCATTGTCCACCGGAAAAGCCTGATCCGGTTCCACGAGGGTATCGGATGGCTGATGCAGATCACCCTCTTCCTCACGCTCGGGCTCTTTGTCTTCCCCTCCGAGCTCCTGCCCGTGCTCGTTCCCGGTATCATCATTTCCATCGTCCTGATCTTCGTGGCCCGGCCGATTGCGGTATACCTTTCGCTCCTCCCGTGGAAGATGAAGAAGAACGAGAAACTGATGATCTCGTGGGTGGGGCTCCGCGGCGCAGCTCCCATCGTGCTTGCCACGTTCCCGCTCATTGCCGGCGTGCCGCAGGCCCAGGTCTTCTTCAACCTGGTCTTCTTCATGGTGATCGCATCCGCGCTCCTCCACGGGACATCGATCCCGTTCGTGGCAAAGCACCTGGGGCTCGCCGCTCCCCTCCCCGGGAGGTCGCGGTTCGGGCTGGAACTGGATTCCCCGGAGGATTCCCGGAACGAACTCTTCGAGCTCGTTGTCCCCCATGGTTCCCCGGCCTCCGGAAAGCAGATCGTGAACCTCGGTCTGCCGGCCGGTACCCTGATCATCCTGATCGCAAAGGGCAGCGAGCAGTTCTCGCCCCGCGGGGCAACGGTGCTCGAAGACGGGGACACCCTCCTCATCCTCACGACACCGGATGCAGCGCAGGCGGTCCGCCGCATCATCACGGGGGAGACGGAGATGGAACCGGATGAGCCCGAACCGCCGGAAGGGGGATGGCCCTGGGGCTCCGGGTTCACGTGGGGGACGACAAAACCTCCGGAAAATGAACGGGGGAGACTATGAGCGCACAGACAAAGGAACGCTGGTCGTCGCACGCAGTCTTCATCCTTGCCGCCATTGGTGCCGCCGTGGGGATCGGCAACATCTGGCGGTTCCCGGCCATGCTGGGGGAAAACGGCGGGGGAGCCTACCTTGTCCCCTACCTCATCGCAGTCTTTGTCTTCGGCCTGCCGCTGATGATCCTCGAGATCACGATGGGCCGGCATTTCCGGGGAACGGTTGTGAGTGCATTCAGGGGAGTCCGGCCCGAATTCCGCATCATCGGGTGGCTCGTCTGCGCAATCATCTTCCTGATCCTGAGTTACTACCTTGTCATCACCGGCTGGACGATCGCGTATACCCTGTTCTCTGCAACAGGGAGTGCAGGGACGTTTGCCACGTTCACCGGATCGTACCTGCCCGTCATCTTTGCGGTCATTGCGGTCCTCCTGACCGGGCTCGTGGTTGCCGCCGGGGTGAAGAACGGGATCGAGCGCGTCTCGGTGACCATGGTCCCCCTGATTGTCATCATCCTTGGAGTCATGGTCCTCTACTGCACCACACTCTCCGGGTTCGGGGAGGGCATCGGGTTCCTCTTCACCCCGGACTTCTCCGTCCTTCTTCATGCCGATGTCTGGGTCGCTGCTTTCGGGCAGGCATTCTTTTCCCTCTCGGTAGGCGAGGGCATCCTCCTGACCTACGGTGCGTACCTGGCAAAGGAGGAGGATATCCCCCGTTCGTCCCTCGTCATCACCTGCACCGATGTCTCGGTCTCGCTCCTTGCGGCACTGGTCATCTTCCCGATCGTCTTCTCGTTCGGTCTCTCCCCCTCCGCGGGCACGGAACTTGCCTTCACGACCCTCCCCCTTGCATTCTCCCTGATGCCGGCAGGGCAGGTGGTCGCCGTGGCCTTCTTTGTCGTCCTCTTCTTTGCCGCATTCACCTCGGCAGTCTCCATGCTGGAGGTCTCCGTTGCGTCGGTACAGGAAGCAACCGCATGGACGCGCAGGAGAACCACGGCTGTACTGACCGGCGTCCTTCTCGTGGTGAGCATCATACCGGCACTGAGTTTCAGCACAGTACAGCTCTCTCTTGGCGGTATCCCCGTGCTCGACCTCATGGACGAGACAATCGGCACGATCGGGCTCCACCTTTCTGCTGCCATCATGGCGATAGCCTTCACCTGGTTTTTGCCGCGGGAAATCTTCGTGTCCGAAACAAAACAATCGTTCCTGATGAGCCGGGTTGTCTTCCCGCTCTGCAAGTACGTCATCCCGGCTGCGCTTCTCGTCACCATTGGCGTGCACCTTGTTTCGGGGTTCGAGTTCCCGGATGCAACCTATATTGCCGGGGCCCATTACCTGAATGCATGGATCCAGACGGGTGGGCTTGCAACGTTCATTGCCGGGTCACTTGTTATCATCCTGATCATCGACAAGATCCGCAGGTGATCGCGGGTATGAGGGGCTGAATGACACTGCGGAGGGGTGCCGGGACTGGCTGGCTGGAGAGGAATGGTGGTCCCGGAATCGGGGTCAGATGATGTTCAGGACCGTGTGGAGGACAAGCCAGGCCAGGATGATGAGTGCAACCCCTCCGGTGATCAGCTGGAGGAGACGGACGGCATCAATCCCTCCGGGAGTGTCGCTGGTCTCCCCGCCGGCACCATGCCCGCCATGGACCTGGTCTTCAGGCTCGTCATGCCCGGCTTTTTTTCTGCCGTGTTTCATGACAGATGATACCATTGAAGCATTTATCTCCTTTCTCTAGTGGACGGACCGGGATGCCTGGCCGGGCCGGGAAGGACCGGCCGGCCATGGCGATCGTACCCTTGCGGGAACGTGCCCTGCCGTCCCGAAAAAAGGGATACACATAAACCCGATGGCGGCCCATCATTTTTATCATCTGGTGATGAGGTCCACCATCAATCGCCCGGATCCGGGCTGATGACTTCTTGTTTTGATGGAGATGATGTCCGCACAGCGGTGGTAACAGACCGTCGGAACACCCGCGGAAAATCGAAGTATAGCGAGGTATATCATGGCGCAACAACTCGGGGGACAACCCATTATTATCGTAAAAGAAGGAACTACCCGGAACCGGGGAGAGGAAGCCCAGAACAGCAACTTTGCAGCGGCAAAGGCCGTTGCAGCAGCAGTCCGCTCAACGCTCGGCCCCAAAGGGATGGACAAGATGCTCATCGATGGCATCGGGGACATCACGATCACGAACGACGGGGTGACGATCTTAAAAGAGATGGACATCGAGCACCCGGCAGCAAAGATGATCGTGGAAGTGGCCAAGACCCAGGACGACGAAGTCGGTGATGGGACAACGTCCTCGGTTGTCATTGCCGGCGAACTGCTGAAAAGCGCCGAAGGGCTGGTTGTCCAGGGCGTCCACCCGACCGTGATCACGGAAGGGTACCAGATGGCCGCGGAGAAGGCGCTTTCAATCCTCGATGGCATCGCCGTCACCGTGAAGCCGACCGACACAGCGATGCTGAAGAAGATCTCCATTACTGCCCTGAGTGGCAAGAACGCGGAAGTACGGAAGGACCTGCTCAGCGATATCATCGTGAAGGCGGTAACGTCCGTCACCGACGCCGATGGAAAAGCCGACCTTGCCCACATCAATGTCACGAAAAAGGTCGGTGGCTCAGCTGATGACACAACCCTCATCGAAGGGATGGCCATCGACAAGGAACGGGTCCACCCGGCCATGCCCAAGTCAGTGACCGATGCAAAGATCCTGATCCTCAACGCGGCGCTGGAGTTCAAGAAGACCGAGGTGAACGCGAAGATCAACATCTCCACCCCCGGGCAGGCCGCAGCATTCCTCGATGAGGAGGAGCACATGGTGCGTGCCATGGTGGACAAGGTGGTCAAGAGTGGCGCAACTGTCCTCTTCTGCCAGAAAGGGATTGACGATCTTGCCCAGCACTACCTGGCAAAGGCCGGCATCTTTGCCGTCCGCCGTGTCAAGAAGAGTGACAGCGAGAACCTGGCCCGGGCAACCGGGGCAAACCTCGTGACGAGCCTTGATGCCATCACCAAAAATGACCTCGGGTCAGCCGGCCTCGTTGAGGAGAAGAAGGTCTCGGGCGACGACATGATCTATGTCTCGAAGTGCAAGAACCCGAAAGCGGTCTCGATCGTTGTCCGGGGCGGCACGGTGCATGTTGTCGATGAACTCGAGCGGGCCATTCACGATGCCCTGATGGTGGTCTCGGTTGTTGTCGAAGGGAAGAAGGTCGTTGCCGGTGGTGGAGCCCCCGAGGTCGAGCTCTCGCTCCGGCTCCGCGAGCATGCCGCAACGGTCGGTGGCCGGGCCCAGCTCGCCATCGAAGCGTTTGCCGCATCGGTGGAGATCATCCCGCGGACCCTTGCCGAGAATGCCGGTGTTGACGCAATCAACATCCTTGTTGCGCTGCGCTCGGCTCACCAGGCCGGGAAGAAAACGGTGGGGCTTGATGCCGATGCCAAGAAACCGGCTGACATGCTGAAGGCGGGCGTTGTCGAGCCGCTCCGCGTGAAGACGCAGGCCATCTCCAGTGCGACGGAGGCAGCCGTCATGATCCTCCGCATCGACGATATCATCGCAGCCCAGAAATCCGCCGGGCCGGCCGGAGGGATGCCTCCCGGTGGCATGGGCGGTATGGGTGGCATGCCCCCGGGTATGGGCGGGTACTAACCAGCCAATCTTTTTTTCTTTGAAAGCGGGTGTTACCCGGGTACCTCTTCTCAGTCTCTCTCTGCCTGAAAACTACCTCTTTGATTTGGGCTTATTTTTCGGATCGGAGCCCATTTTGAAAAACAGGTTTTTGGGAAATCGCGTTTTTTGGCGAATTACAGGGTGCGGATTTGGAACGGATGGTGAATTGGTGTTATTTTCTACAGTTGGGGGTCATTTCAGGCTCCAAAAATTGCTTAATCGGTGCCTTTTGGATGAGCGATTACTGCCCCAAGGGCAGTAAGCGCTGGAGAATGTTGAAGATCATCAGAATTGAGATAGGAGAAAAACGAAGTTTTCGATGGAGCACCGTGAGGTGCTCTTCGACCCGCGCGAGGGAATCATGCCGGGCTTCCAGTAAACTGTGCCCGGTCAGAATATAAAACATTTTTACCTAACAAAATACAAAAGTAAACTAATAAATAATAACTATTGAGAAATAGTTATCCCATGGATAAGAAAATTTCCGACCGCCTTCCGGTGATCTTGTTGCTGCTTATCGGGATTATCCTGATCGCGGATATCATCAATGTATTTGCCCTTGGCAGCCCGTCGTTGTTCACTCTTCTCGTCAAGCCGGCCGGAGCCGGCTCTGATGTGAAAAGCTCCCCATCATCAGCATTCACCGGCACCGCCGCCCCGGGTAACGTATCGGCCAGCGGGGGCGGGGCTGCGGGTTCCGCAATCTTCGTCCCAACGACTGCGACCCCGGTACCGGTTGTGAGTTATGTTTCTTCGGTCACACCCGTCATCAATGGCGAAGACCGGCTGGTATACCGGACCCTGGCTGCACCTTCCCAGACATCAGATGAGAGTTCGTATGCGTATATCTATTCGGGAGATCTTTCCTATTATCTCGGCGAGGCCCCGACTGCCATGAACGTGAATGTCAGGGAACCGCCACTCGTGATCGAGTACGAGGTCACCCCGCTGATTGTTCACGACAGTAAGATCGGGGGCAACAAAACAACGTCCGCAAAAAAAGCGGGAATAACCGATGATCTTCTCAATATCACCTATATCTGCCCCCAGTCGGAATTCACCGTCACGATCTATGATCCCCGCTCCCATCAGGAGATCATGCAGGATGGGTTCGGTCTCGAATACGGTCATATCACGAAAAAGACGTTTACCATCCGGAATGCCGGGGAGTATATCGTCCAGTTCGACGGCAACCAGGTGGACGCCCATGTCGACATGAAGATCAAGCGCGAAGGAAATATTATCTGATCCCTCCTTTTTTACTCCCGGGCATTTTTCCGATAATTATGTTTCCTCTATCGCGAATAGATCTCCCCGTCATTCAGGAGATATATGTCAATGTCTTTTTTGATGAGTCGTCCGTGGATCCGTTCCGTGTTCTCGGAGCGGAGCCGGTTGATCAGCTCCATGGGATCTTCGGGTAGCGGGATACCCCGTTTGGCCATCTCTGCATAAAATGCCGCAGTCACGTCCATCAGATCCGATCCCTGTCTGAATGTACAGATAGGAGTCACATCGAGAAACCGGAGTGCGTTCAGGGTTATCATTGCCTTCATGATTTTCTGCCGCGCCCGCTTCTCGGTTACGCAGATGTCTGCCCGGCTTGTGCCATAGATCTCTGCGATCTGCCCAAGCGTCATCCCCTGTTTGCGGTACCGCAGGACTTCCATCATTTTTTTGGAGAGTATCGTGTGTTTCACGTCCCTGTCCTTTTTTGCCCGGCGGGCTCTCTTCTTATGAGAACGACGGAGACTGTTCCGGCCCGGGCGGCGAGCGAATCGTTTCTTTGGGGAAGGCTGCAGCGGCATCATCCCCCTCCCGGGATCCCCGTAACGAGAATGAGCACGAGCACAAGGACTGCCAGTCCTGCCACCATCCCTGCATCCGCCCGGCTGAACTCCTGCGACCGGCAGCAGGCCGGGTTCTCCGACTGGCGGAAGCCCCGGGCCTGCATGGCATCGGCCGTGTATTTCGACCGCTTGAGGAGGGAGACGGTGACCGGGGCAAAGAGCGCCACGAGCCGGTTGCTGTTCCCAACAAGGCTCCCTTTGTCCAGCTCGAATCCCCGCGACCGCTGGGCGTCGATGATCTGCCGGGTGTCATCGGCAAGTGCGGTTGTTGACCGGAGGGCATACCCGAGCGAGAATGTGAGGATCGGCGGGGCCCGCATGCCCCGGAGGCTCCTCACCAGGTCATCGGGAGAGGTGGTCATGACAAAGAGGAACGATATCCCGGCGAGCGTGAGGAGCCGGAGGCCCATCGAGAGGGCGAAGAGGATTCCCCCTGTCGTGACTTCCGGGTGGAGGATGCCGATTTCCGCGGAGAACCAGACTGTGCCGGACGGTGCCTTTGAGAAGAAACTGTCGAGCACGATCACGAGGAGGAGGAGCGGGAGGATGAGTGTAAGCGCTTTTCCTAGAGCCGTCCCCATCCGCGAGGTGATGGCAAGGACCAGCAGGAAAAGAAATACCAGGGCCAGTGCAGAGAGCGAGCTGAACAGGAGCGCCGCGATGCTCACGACAAGGACCATGAGAAGTTTCGTACGGGGGTCGAGGCGATGAAGGAAGGAGGTGCCCGGCCGGAAGCGGAGGAGGGCGAGCCTCCTGGCCTTCTTTGTCATTCCCGTCCCGGCCGGCGGGTCATGGCACTCCAGGATCGCCACCCCCGGCAGGGATCACCCATTCTCCCGGGGAATGGGAGTTGTCATGCGTTTCCGTCACTCTCCGGTAATCTCCTGCAATGCGCCCGCCGGCAATCCGGATGAAACGGTCGCCGCACGATTCCGCGAACTCCTCGTCATGGGTTGCGAGGATGACGCACTTTTTCCCGGCGCATAACGTCCGGAGCAGCGAGGACAGCGAGTGTTTCAGCCCGGGGTCGAGGCCGAAGGTCGGTTCGTCGAGGACGACAACCGGTGTCTCCATCGAGAGGATACCGGCGAGTGCGACCCGCTGCTTCTCGCCACCGGAGAGCCCGAGCGGGGGCGTTGCCGGGTCGATGTGACTGAGGGAGCACATGTGTATGGCTGTCTGCACCGCCTCGTCGAGTATGCTGCCGATCTTCCCGAGGTTTCGGGGGCCGAACGACACTTCGCCGGCGATAGTGTCCTCGAAGAGCTGGTGATCCGCGTGCTGGCCAAGGAGCCCGACCGTCCGGGCCGCTTCCGCAACGGTCTTTCCCGCGAGCGGACTGGTGCCGAGGAGGACGACCCCCCCGTCGGGAACTAGGAGGCCGTTGCAGTGTTTTAAGAGCGTTGTCTTCCCCGAGCCGTTCGGGCCGGTGATGACCGCAAGTTCCCCGGGATAGAAGTCGAGGCTCACCTTCGAAAGGGCCGGTCCTTTCTGTCCCGGGTAGGTGTACGTCACGTTCCGGAGCGAGAGCACCGGAGCCGGATGAATGGCCGGGATCTCCCGGCGGCCCAGCTGGAACCGGGTGGCAGCCGGCCCCGGTTTACCGAAGGCATCCCCCCCGGCGGCCGGCCTGGTATCGGAGACGACCGTCCCGTCCTGCATGGCGATCCAGCGGTCGGCAATCGCATGGAGCCAGGTTGTGCGGTGCTCGAAGATGACAATCGTGATCCCGGTCTCCTTTTTGAGGTCGTGCAGGAGGCCTGCCAGTTCTGCCGCAGCAGGGGGATCGATCCCGGAGAAGGGTTCGTCCATGACAAGGACTTTCGGGCGGGCAGCGAGGACGGATGCGATAGCGACCCGCTGCCGTTCCCCCCACGACAGGTCGGCTGTTGTCCTTCCCAGCAGGTGCCCGATCCGGAGGAGCGAGACAGTCGTTTCGATCCTCGTCTGGATCTCTTCTTCCGGGAGGTTCTGGGCTTCAAGCGCAAAGGCGATCTCGCTCTCGACATCACTGGTCACGATCTGGTATGCGGGGTCCTGGAAGACGAGGCCGACCGTCCGGGCAAAGTCGGGGACATCGTGCTCCCGCGTGTCCAGCCCGGCTGCGACAACACGGCCGTCCATGGTCCCCCGGGTGGCATGGGGGATGAGCCCGTTCAGGCACCGGGCAAGGGTGGACTTACCGGAGCCGCTGTGCCCGGTGACGACCACAAATTCCCCGGGATCAATGGAAAGGCTGATGGTGCGGAGGGCAAAGCCGGCCCTTCCTGAAATGGATGGCGGGTACCGGAACGAGAGCCCGCGGATCGTAATAACGGGATCATGCCCCGTCACGCGATACCACCCCCGCCCTGATGAGCCGGGCAAGGACCAGCGCTGCGACAATGCCCCCGAGCCCGCCGAAGATGAAGTGCGTGATGGACGCAGTCCCGATCCCGATGACGATGAAGGCTGCCGGGATCCCGAGGAACGTCTGGAGGGCGTAGTTGACTGCCATCTTGGCGAGGTTCCCGCAGGCCCCGGCAATGAACCCGGCGGCCGGGTGGTCGAGACGGTAGAAGAAGAGGAACCCGAGGAGGTCAATTGTCCCGCCCAGCGCAACGTAGATGAAGATATTGAAGATGTGGAGGGTGTTGAGCCCAAAGAGGGTCGCGAGGATCCCGGAGATGAGCCCGATGAAGGTCCCTGCCCCCGGCTTCTTCACGATGCCGACGCCGATGATGACCGGGACCACCCAGTAGATTCCGGTGTGGCCGGGGATCTTCAGCGGGATGGTGAACGCCGTGTTCAGGACCACGATGAGGGTGGCGCAGAGCGAGAGCAGGGCGACCTCGTGCAGGGAGAAGTAGGGTCTCTTTACCGGCATTTTAACTCGTCCTCACGAATTCTGTCCTGATCCTGAGGGCGAAATCGTCCGGCTGGGGGTGATCGGTTGCGACGAGGAGAAGCGTATCGTACCCTGCATCTCCACCGGTAGCGGTGATATAGAACGTCCCGTTCAGGTTTGTCGTGTCCGTGATCCCACCCATAGGCTTCGTAAGATTTGCCGCAATATGCAGTGCCCCCTGGCCACTCAAGGGCCCGCTGAACCACATCTGGCGGGTTGTGGCGGTCATGCTCCGGAGATCTGCGACCTGGTTATTGGAGACGGCGACAGTATACCCGTGTGTGCCGGACACTCGAAGAGGGGAAGCTGCGGGCATGGAAGAACCCGCTGGTGCATCTCCCGTCACGACATAAGCGCACTGCCGGATCCCCGTCTGGCGGTTCGTCCGTGTTGGCACCCCGGTTCTGTTCGTCAGGCCATAGACATGGAAGACGGCCCTGCCCGAGAGGCTGGTAAAATTATATGTTACCCTTACTATCCCAAGCCTCTTGACCATGGGATTGCCGCTGACCGGTGTTGTATTGGCATCAATGAACATCAGGAACCAGCTCTCGTTATCAAGGACGTCCTGCCCCGGGTCGATGCCCAGAGGGTTGTAACTGGGACGCCATGGTTGTGGACCGTACAGGAATCCTGCTTTGGTGAAGACCTGATCGGTGAATACACCCGGCACCAGTTCTGTTTGCCCCAGGGAAGTCGGGAACAGGGTGTCCCCGACCATGTCGAGTATGACCATCCCCCCGAGAAAGCAGCCGATAAGGACGAATACCAGTCCGACCCGGGCACGGAACTCCATATTAATCCCTTTTATCGTCTACCAGGCGGTCTTTTTCCTGTTTCACGAAAACGACCGTCCTGCCGCACACCGGGCAGAAGCGGGGGGACTTGCCCGGACGGAAGTACACGGTTCCGGTGGTATACTGCGTGCCGTCAAGGGAACAGACTTCATCGACTCCTGCCTCAAAAAGCCGTTCCACGGTGCAGGAGTCCAGAATGCTGCGGACTATCCCTTTCTGGAGGTATCGCCCGTCGCATTTCAGGTAGGCGAGCCCAAGTCCGGCCATGGCGCCGATGACCCCGTCCTCAGTGCCCCCGAGGCCCTTGAGCCGGATATGCAGGTTCTTTGCAAGCGTCCTGGCCCGCTCCTGGGTGAGAACGGAGCATTTTGCGTCCTGCCCGTACACGATCAGGGAAGGCGTAATCTGCCTCTCGGATGCCACGGCCAGGCCGGGATCGCTGCCTTCCAGGAAATCGTCGAGCATGACCTGTTCGGCGATCTCGAAGAGGTGATCCATGGCATCGTCCGCGTCTGTCTCCACGTGGATGACGGCATCGCTGTTGTGCGAGGTGTACGGGATGTCGGGGTGGACGTAAAGCTGGTGGCGAGTGACGCCGAAAACCGGGTAGTCGCGGGCGATGGTGTCGGCGATGGCACGCGCCAGTTTCCCGGTCCCCCTGGGCCCGGTCAGCGTGTCCGTATCGTCAATGCAGATGTAGATCGTACGGGTTTGCTCCTTTGGCAGGTGAGAGATATGCTACTGTTTTGTTTAACCTTTTGCAAATGTTAACAGGAAAGCCTGAACGGGATTTGCAGTGAGTTCCTTAGCTGACCGGACTATCCCGCCACCAGCTCCTCTTTCAGGAGCACCCGGATATCCTTTATCATTTTCCGGAGTTCCGCGGGGTTCGGCGTTCCCCGGGCAAATCCTACGATCCTGCACCGTTCAAGGATATATCCGATACCAGCGGAATCCGCTGAGGGTCGTACAAAGCGTTCTACCTCGGTGCTGGTCGTTTCCCTGCCATCCCCCCTCTCGTGCGATACGAAGACCCGTACCGCCCGCCCGGTCTTCCGGTACGCTTCCGGCCAGGATCCCCCTGCGGCTTCCCGCTCAGCCTCGTCAAGGAGCCGGCTGGCAATCTTCCTGTACGACTCCTGCGGTTCCGGCCCGGGCGGTAAAGGTGCCGGTAACGGGACCCCTCCATTGTGCGTCCTGGCCAGGTACCAGATCCCTGCGGAGATGAGGAGGATTGCCCCAAAGGAAATGACGGGAAGGATGGGGGCTAGCGGGTCTTCCGGGCTCTCCCCCTCCGCAGCAACAACGGTCCCTCCTTCAACCTGCGCATTGAAGCGGACGATACGGCCCCCCTGGTTTGTATAGGACAGGTTGATCGTATCCCATCCCGGCGTGACGTTGATCCGGGTCCGGCTGACAGTGAACCCGGCCTCTGCCATGCTGTTGCCATACTGACGGAACGTTGTATTGTCTTCAAGGGGTTGTGGCAGGGGAACTGCACTATTTGAGATCTCCTCGGCAAAACCAACCCGGGTATCCTGTACCGGGCCGGAGACCTGAACGGTTTTTGTTCCGGATTTATAGGTGAGGGTAAAGGAACCGGAACTGGCTGATACCGGTCTGAAGTCGGCGTTTTCCAGAGAGAATCCCGCACCGGCCAGGGTCTGGTTTATCGACAGGACAATCGGATCCGAAAGGACATACGCCCTGAGGGAATCGGTATCACTGCCTGAAACATTCCTTTCCTGCCCGAGGGTGTTTTTCAGCAGGGCTATATCCTGCGGCATCTGGTTATTTTGGAGTCTGGCCTGCAGATCCTGGTCTGGTGATTTTGTTGCGGGAGCAGGACTCCCTGAAGGTGCCCCGGCAGATGTAATTCCGTTATCGGTGCTGACCAGAGTGTCCTGGTTGTTGCCAGTATTCCCTGCGTCCATGACAAAATGGACCGCTATCCCCCCCAGGCTGGAACGCCGGTCTCCTCCTTCCTGGTAATCAAACGATATCGTGAGGAGGTACTCGGCCGGGACGTCCGATGTTCCAACGGGAAGGGAAACGGTGCGCATTTCCGTGAACGCGGAGAAGGCCTGGGAATGGACGCCCGCTGTCTGCGCTCCGCCATTTTCGGGCCCCATCAGGATCTCCGTCCTCGTCAGGGTCCCGGTGATATCGTGGTCGTAAGTACTTACAATGGTAAAGGGGATGACGGCTTCCCTGCCGGTCGGAAAATAATATTCACTCTGGGGTGTTGTGAGGGCAACTTCCGAGGCACCGGCTATCGGTACGCAAAGGAATATGATGAAAATACCTGCTATGGTGACGAAAGGTCTCATGAATGCCGCCGCTTTGCGTTCCTTCTTTGTGACATTATCTCTTATGCTTGTATTTTCCCGCAACAGTGCTGGTTGTTCCGGATAGTGCCGGTGAGGAAACACCGTCGGGTGACATACTGGTTTCCCGGGATATCAAATAAAAATGATTATCTAACTTTGAAATTAAAGATATATTATTAACTTCTTGAAGGGCCCCGGAGCACACGAATGAATGAAAAAATACAAGATTTCCCTATCAGTATCAGGAAATTATGGATACTATCCCTTCTCGTACTCTTCCTTGCTGCAGCGGTCACTATCCCGCCTGCAAGAGCGGATGATTCTTCCACTGCGCTCGGTATCTTCCCGGCAAAACACAATGTCGACAACCTTGCCGTAGCTAATCCCCCGGCGCCGACCGGCATGGATTATTATTTCAAGTTCAACCAGTCCGGGGGGGGCGGTATCAACGCAATCCATATCTCGTCGACATCGGCGCTCGATTCAACGGGTCGCAACTTCGGGGATGTTTCAACGACGACTTCCCAGTCCGGGACGTTCTATATCACGCAGACCGGCGGTCGTGGGTATGATGACAACTTCATCCTCCTGGTTGCTGTGAAAGGTGATATCCCCAGCAATTTTGCCATCCATATAAAATCGAGCGGGTATATCTGGGTGCCGAACGGCGTACTGAGTTACCAGCCAACACTCTCTGAGATAACGTACCGTTCCGGTGCCGTTGACCAGACGTTTACCCGATCCAACTTTGTATACGGACCGCAGACCTGGAAACCCTGCGGGAACAACCAGCCGGCAGACTACCCCCTTTATTATGGGCAGGATATGTCCGATACCACGAACCTCTGGAAGCTGATGTTCGTGGATCTCAAGAGCGGGAATCTCGGCCCAAACGGGGATCTTGATCATACCTCCCTGAAAGACAACGGGGCGATCAGGGTCGATTACACGATAGAGAACTTGGATACAGTCGTTACGTTCAACGTGTACGCCTGGGCCGATAATGCACCAGCGGGGCACGGCATCTCCTGGACTAACGGCGTTACATCCCCGTCTCAGAACAGCAACCCGTCCATGATCAGCGGATATACGGTGCTCGGGCCCCAATACGCCAGCCGGGCATCGGAATTCCCGACCTATAGCGGCAGTACCCCATCCTACCGCGGGCCCGAGACCAACTTCACCGCGGCTCCCGTGAGCGGTCCGGCTCCTCTTACGGTGCATTTTAACGACACCACTGTCCAGACAATTTCCCTCTCGGCATGGGATTTTGGGGACGGGTTTTCTTCGACCGAAAGGAACCCGGTGCATGTCTACACCAAGGAAGGGACTTATACGGTTGCCCTCACGGATGCCAATAACCAGGGTATTACGACAACAAAAACCCAGACAAACCTTATCATAGTCACGGCACCGACGGGTGGATCCGCGGCAAACAGTGGCGGAGCAACCGGCACCGGGAACCAGAACGGCAGCTACACGAACCCTCTCACCGGTGTTTCGTATCCTGTCAATTTCACTGCCAGCGTTACCTCCGGCGTAGCCCCGCTCTCCGTCCAGTTCTCCGATGTCTCGGGCATTCCCGGGACGATTGCCTGGGCATGGGACTTTACCGGTGACGGCAAGCCTGAGAGTACTGTGAAAGATCCCGCCTATGTATTCAAAAGTCCCGGCACGTATTCCGTGAATTTAGTAGTCACTACCAGCGATGGAGGGAGGTTCTCAGTGAACCGCACCGGTTACATCCACGTCGTCGACAAGGTGTCCCTTGACAGCGATATTGGCTGGATATCGTCGGATAAGGCTGAGGCCGGGCAGGGCAATCCGGGTACCGGGAAAAGAGAAGCAGCAGCAGTCTCCACCAGCTCGTTTGCCTTCAGCGGTGTCCGGGCCGGGACGAACGGAGGGAAGCAGGACGTGACGATCGATACCCGGCAGGCGCCCGCCGAAACGTCCGGAAGCGTTGTCAGGCTGAACAGTGCCGGCGGGAGCTGGGAGAATGTTGCCATCACATTTGCCGCCCCGCCGGTAAACGATGGGACGACTCTTTCCGGTACGATAAAAAGCGTCCAGGCAGAGACAAAGCCGGTTACGGTCCCGTCAGTATCGCTCGGGAACCCCTCGGTCACGATGTCCCTGGGCCTTGCAGGGCTTCCCGATTCGGCGGCATCCATCACGAGCACTGCTGTCTCCGGGTGCGGGCCTGCCGGGGAGACCGCCTTCCGGGATGCCGTGAAGGCGAACGGCAATGACCTTTCGGCAGTCGCGTACACAGTGGCATACAGCAAGGACGGTATCGCAAATGAGGAGAACGGCGGGATCATCCGGGATGCCACCATCTCGATGGCGGTCAGCCCAGCCTGGGTCGCTTCACAAGGCGGAACCGGGCAGGTCGTGATCATCCACCGTGCTGACGATGGCAGGACAACGGTGCTCCCGACGCGGTACCTGGGGACGGACGAACGCGGCAACGAGCTCTTCACGGCCGATTCGCCAACCGGCCTCTCGACATTTGCCCTTGCGGCCGTTACGTCGGGTACCCCGGCGCCGACACCGGCGGTAAACCAGAGCCCGGGTGCAGCCGGGGGAACCTCGCCGCTGGGGGAGAAGATCGCCGGGCTCCTCTTCGATGCCATTATCGTGGTCGCCGTTATCGGGGCGGGTCTTGTCATCTGGAGGAAGATGTGAATGACAAAGAGAGCTCCCCATGAAACGGGACAGCTACCGTGTCGGAGAGTATCATCCCGTGACTGCCCGGAGATCCCGGTCCGGAACCTGAGGAGGAGTATCCGTACATGCCTGATGAGTCCAGCGAGATCCAGACGATAACGGTCCTGCCCGGCAAATCAAAGGACGGGAACCGGGAGTCATTTACCGAGATTACGATCCGGGCAGGCGATCTGGTCTCGATCGTCGGGCCGACCGGCTCCGGTAAGACCGCGTTCATCAACGACATCGAGGTCTTTGCGAGCGGAGATACCGTGACCGGGAGGACCGTGCTCGTCAACGGCGAGGTGCCCCCCGACGAGATGGTGCGGGACCCGGCAAAAAAACCGATCGCGCTCATCACCCAGAACACCAAGTGTCTCGCGGATCTCACGGTCGGCGAGTTCCTGGAGATGCACGTGAAGGCCCGGAAGATCGCCGATACCACCCGCACGGAAGAGACCATCACGCTTGCCAATCGCTTCACCGGAGAGAAGATCGACAGCACGATGCGCATGACCGCGCTCTCGGGGGGGCAGACCCGCTCGCTCCTGATTGCGGATGCCATTGCCGTGAGCAGCGCCCCGATCATCCTGCTTGACGAAGTGGAGAGCGGGGGGATCTTCAAGGAGAACGTGATCGATTCCCTCCGGAAAAACAACAAGGCTGTCATCTTCGTCACCCACGACCCCCTCCTCGCGCTCCTCTCGGACCGGCGTATCGTGATGCGGAACGGTTCGGTGGAGAAGCTCCTCGAACCGGGCGACCGCGAGCAGGCGGTCCTCACCCGGATGACCTGGATCGATGGCGCCTTCTCCCGGGTACGGGAGAAGATCCGGGCCGGGGAGATCCTAACCGAGGAGGCTGATACGAATTGAAGCTCATCATCCTTGCCGGGCCGCCAAGCGCCGGTAAGACTGCGGTTGTCCGGCAGATCATCCGGCAGCTTGCGGGAGAGCACCTGATCGCATTCTTAAAGATCGATGTTGTCCGTGCTTTCGAAGACGAGGAGCTGAAAGCGGAATTTAAGATCCCGACGAAGAAGGTCTATTCCGGCGATGTCTGTCCCGACCATACCGGGATCCTCGTGCTCCGCGATGCGATCTCGTGGGCAGAGGACCTGGGTGCCGGCATCCTCATTGTCGAGAGTGCCGGTCTCTGCCTCCGCTGCACGCCGTACACTACCCAGTCGCTCGGGATCGCGGTGCTCTCTGCAGTCGGGGGAACGAACAGCCCCCTCAAGATGGCGCCCATGATCGCCCTTGCCGATATCGCGGTCGTGACGAAAGTGGATTTGATCTCGCAGGCGGAGAAGGAAGTATTTCGGGAGCGGGTGCGGGAGGTTGCCCCCCGTGCCGACATCATCGAGACGAACGCGGTGCACGGGACCGGGCTACGGTTCCTGATGAAGGCGATCCGGGCGATGCCGGAGATCCTCGACCCGGATGCAATCGTGCTCCGGGGCATGCCCCCCCTTGCCGTGTGCACGATCTGTGCCGGGAAGAAGGAGATCGGGTGGCAGCAGCACTTCGGGATCTTAAAGACCCTCGATGGCGCCGACGACCTGTACCGGGGAGAGTGAAACGGGATGGCATGGGAACCTCCCGGCCGGAACTGCGGGGCCTGCGGGGCCGCAAACTGCAGCGATTTCCTGCTCCTGGCCCGGCAGGGGAAAAAAGATCTTCCGGACTGCCCGTATTACGAGCGGCCGGAGAAGCGGGACTCACTGCCGGCTGCCCGACCGGGATCCGGCCGGGACCTGCTGGGATTCGATTACGATTTTGCGATCCACCCGTTCCCGAACGAGCCTTCGGCCCGCCGGCATATCCAGCTGCTCCGGCCGGACCTTGCCGAGCGGTGGGATCTTCTTCCCGGGGACATCCTGCGGGGACGGCCGGTGGAGCCAAGTTGTCCCATCCAGCACGTGCTCAGAGTATTCTCGGTCGATCCCGTGACCGGCATCCTCTCCTGCCATACGGTCGGGCCGATGGCAGCCCGTACGGATACGAAGGTGTTTGACATACGGGCCTACCACGAGATCGGGTTCGAAGGTATTGCGAGGACCGTCCGGCACGAACCCGTGGTCGGGTTCCGGATGCGGTTCCTCCCGGCACACTGCATGCGGCAGCTGGTCCACTCGGGCGTTGTGCAGATGGTGCTGAACAAGTCCTGTGGTACCCACGTGCTGGTCGAGGACCTCCAGATGCACGGCAAGCGGGAGAAGTTAAAAGACATCACGATCCGGCCCGGCGATTCCGTCTCCATCCAGGATGCCTCGGGAGAGTGCAAGACGGTTCTCATCGATGGAATCCGTGTCCACACTTCGGAAGGCGGGGTACTGGAGCGATCGTGGCAGGATGAGGACCATGGTCCCGGCGGGCACGTGCCGGGGTCCGGCCGGGGCCGGTGCCACGGCCATGCTAGGCACGGGCACGATGACGACGACTGACCGGTTCCGCAACATGCCATCCAACGACCTCGGGAATACCGGCTATCAACTAAAAATTGTTGATTTTCTTTTTAATTAAAGTGAAATAATTAACTATTTATACGGCTCCGGCCTATCAGATGGATGATAACGCATTTCCAAAAAAGATCCATCGAGCCATACGGCAATCACACACCAGGTGCCCAAGAGATTGAGATGCGTTGTCAACCGAACGGACAAATGAACAGGATAAGCTCACAACAAAGAGTCTCATCAACGATCAGGATACGTCTGGAAGCGAGCCGGTCCGTGGTCAGGACCGGTTCCCGACAGGAACCGGTAATCCCTGCATGCGTTCTCGTTCTTATGACAAACCATCGCCTTCGACAGATTCCTCCAGACGGGCGAAAACTCCGCTGCAGGGCCTGCAACCGGGAGTACCCGGCAGGAAAAAAGCCCGACACCTTTTGTATATGCCCGGCCTGTTGCCCCATCGTGTATATCGACGATGACGATTAGGACGGACCCCGCCCCTCCCGGCGAAACCGATGCTGTCCTTCCCCGGCTAGCGGGCACCGGTATCTTCGGAAACGTCCGCTGGCATTAAGTCCCGGGAACCATTACCTATGGTTGAAGCAGATGACCTCACCGTTCACCGACCCGGTTCCCCCGTTCCCCGGATGGACGCGCCGGATGTACCGGCTCTCCCGCCCGGTTACGGACGAGGACATCGAGGCGTTCCTACAGGACCAGGAACTGTATATCCGCGAGACGCCGTCCGGCACACGGGCCATCATCCACAAGTTCGGGCTCGTGGAGATCAACCTGATCGTGGGCGAACGGGAGGCAGAGGTCTGGTTCGCGCCGGAGCAGGGGGCGTATCCTTCGGAATACGTGGATGCGCTGTTCGGGACGCGGTTTTAACCGGGATCTGATGATGCACGAACACATCGAAGAGCCTTACGGTTCTTCTCGTGTTTCAGGTCTGAAGACCCTCGAATAATTCGAAGAACCTTACGGTTCTTCTCGTGTTTCAGGTCTGAAGACCCTCAACAAAAAAAAGAGATTAGTCTACTGCCACCATCACTTCGGAGGCCTTGACAACTGCGTAGACCTTGGAGCCCTCTTTCAGCTTCAGGGACTCTGCCGAGTGGGTGGTGATCGAGGAGACCATCTCGTGGCCGCCGCCAATATTGATGACGACTTCCGTACTTACCGGGCCCTTCTTGATGGACTTGACGGTGCCCGCAATCTGGTTTCGTGCACTGATCTTCATGGTTTTCACCATGACACAATCTACCGTGTTGGTATAAAAGGATAGCTTTGGTTTTCCTTTTACCATGTAGAGTATCTCGGGGGAGGTGCAGGTAAACAGTTACATTGAGTGCATTTCCTGTCCGGCACAACAGGTATCACAACTCATTTTTACCTGAATGCGAACAGTACGCGATCCCTGCTGCAGTGATCCGGTATGTGTTCCCCAGCCGCTCGCGGCCCGGGCGTGCGTTTTCGATCAAGCCGAGATCGAGCAGGACGGAGAGGTGCCGGACGAGGACACTGACGTCCATGTCCGTGAAGGAATGGTGGATTGCGCCGATGGTGACCGGGACGGTGGGGTTGCCGGTACTGAGACGGAAGATAGTGGAGAGGACCCTTTCCTGCTCGTTGTTCAGTGTTATCAACACCATATCTGTGATGGGTTTATTTACCCTGATGTCCGGAATCTATCTCCTCCATCGATGAACCGGTATCCGGTGTCGTGTCTAGTACGCGACTATACTCCGGTATAGCAATTTTTCCTAGACTATCAGGTTTTCCTGTTTTCAATGATCTATGTAGTACTTATTTAAACAATGCATGTTTAATTATATATATTGACATTGCCATTGAATTTAGTAACATTATTTACCTTATACTGCTGTACCTCATCAGCAGAATCCGGTGTTTATTTTGATAGATGACAGTGATTGGACCTTGATCGGGCTGGAGTTTTTCCAGAATTGCCGATATAACCGGGCAATCACTGCTTGCAGAAAAGCGCTATTACAAGATCCGTTAAATGCTGTTGCCTGGCTCATTATTGGAGATTCACTCTATAAACTCAGCCGGTACACGGAGGCGATAAACGCCTACGACAATGTACTGCAAATCACCCCGAAAAATGAGAACGCCTGGTTCCATATTGCGAATGCATATTACCAGTTGGGGCAGCACAAAGTCGCCCTTGAGAATGTGAACAAAGCATTATCGATAAATCTCTTTTTTTCCCAGGCATGGCTGACGAAAGGGAGGATTCTCCGGGATCTCGAATACTATGAGGAAGCAATCTGGTGCTATGACAGGGCTCTTGAAATCGACCCGACTATTAAAGGGGTCAAGAAACTTGATTGTATCCTCAGGCTGGGTTCTTATAAAAAAATCCAGATCTCCTCGAAGTAATCGTCCCGACCCGGTATAATATCCCCCACGGGTTCTTTCCTGATTATCCGGCCCGGCTTCAGGCATGAATGCGGCTGATGTTATTCCAGCGATTCCGGATGGGGGATTTCCCCGGGATGTCACATAATCAGATATGCTGTGCCGGAACTTCCTCCATCCGTTCCCGGCTTGGCCGGACGTTTTCTATCAGGCCCCGTTCGAGCAGGACGGAGGGGTTGCCGGTACTCATCCGGAAGATGGTTTTCAGTACCAGTTTCTGCTCACCGGTCAGTGTCATCAACAACACTTATTTCCGGAGTATATTTGTGTTGGTACATATGATATTTCGGGATCTTCGGAATGATTACTAACGATTATCCTCGCATGGTCCGGTGAAAAACAGCGATCTGATGCGATCGTATGGCATTTACCAGCAGGCTGCCGGGAAAGAACTGATCCGGATTGTTGAGAACAACGTCATCAGGATCGATGGAAAGGGACGTGCGACGCGGTACGTGATGGCCTAGGCAGGTTGTCGATTCCGGCGCACCACTCCGGCCGGTAATCCGGCTCGCTGGTGTGCACGGGTTCCTGGCGCAGCGGAATTCCCGGCAGACCCTTTTCCGAGAGTGCTGTTCCTGATATTCTCATTCTCCGCTTAACGGGATCGCGTTTCGTCATGACAGAGAACAGGTATTGCCTGCACGACCAAGGAATGATCATGCAATATACGGTAGTGCTCGAACCGCAGGAAGAAGGCGGGTGAGTTTGTCGCCATCGGCATTCCTCGGCAGTTTCATACTGCTATCAGTTCCTCTTTTACCATGTGGAGCCGGATCAAAGCGGGCCCGGTCCTTACCGGTGAAATGGCAGGAGACCGCATCGTGAACCATCTCTTTGAGTTCGTCAAAGGTATCTGTTTCCGTGAAGATGGAATGGTTCAACGACCGGGCTTCGTATCCGCCTTCCGGAGATTCTTCGACAATAAAAATAATCTCGGTGTTCTTATATTCCGCCATGTCAATCACTCAGCAGATATAGTATTGTCGTGGTCATCAACTTTGTGAGGAAAATCCCCCGCCGACCCCCGCCAGGTCTCTCCCTTTCTCCTGCATCTTTCTCCACCGCCCGGTCCGCTTTCCCGGTTCGCCTGTGTCCCGTCTCCAGTTCCCGTGCGGCTGGCCTGCGCCAGGATTTGTGCTGCCGCCCGGCCGGATCTATGGAAAGGCGGGGCCCGGATCAGGCCGGTCCCGGTCAGGTGTCTGATATCTGGATCGATCCCAACCCTATGAAAAACATTTCCCTGCCGGCCATCCCCGGTGCAGTGTGGCGCGCCACCTTTGTCGGAAAGAAATCCGGGTTTGATTATTCTCAAATTTCCAAAAAGGAATTATATTTACAATTTTTATGCAATCGAAAGATATATCAGTTTATACGCGATCAATTAAAATTAGTTGATAATTTGCAAGAGTTTAATGCAAATTATTGACGCATGCAGGGCGGAGCCCTGCATGGAGGTTTTCGTATGAGAAAAGAACAAACACACATGAACAGGATGTGGTGGATGGCCTCGGCGGTCGTCCTCCTCTTTGTCGCGCTGGCGGTGGTGCCGGTGGCGGCGAGCAACGCGTGGTCGTCGAACAACGATACCTTCATTATTCCCGCAAACGGGATTAGGACCCACGGGGATAATGATGGCAATGACCACGATTTCAGTTACAATGGTAACGGAAGCTATTATTTCTGGATGGTGAACGGGACGCAGGGGATGAACGCGATCCACATTACCAACAGCTTCTCCAGTCCCTACGGCCAGCTCACGAATTCGACGGAAAAATCCCACTACTTCTACGTATCGAGCACCGGTGGGCATACCGGCGATGATGCCGCCCTTCTCCTGATAGCGGTCAACAGCACCAACCAGACGGACCTGGCCCAGTTCGCGATCCAGATCGATGCGAAAGGATACAACTGGGACCCTCTGGCGGGAGCAGTCGCACCGGACTGGTTTGATCCAGGTTATGATGATTTGTATTACAACTATTCAACAGTGAGCCGCTCGTTCAATGTTGACAATTACCTGGAGAACACCAATGGTGACGTTACCCAGAGATGGAAATTCGCACCTCTGGACAACTACCCGATCTATGGCGGCCAGGACATGGCAGCCGACAAGGACTTCAAATTGATTCTGGTTGATCTCAATGCGGGACTGGTATCGAACCGTTGGGCAAATTACCAGAACCTGAAGGACTATGGTACGATCAATGTCTCGTACTCGATCACAAGCACCCCCAAGGATCCCATGAATGTGACCTTCAACACTTACGTATACAATTGGGACGCCCCGCAGGCAAAGGGCACTATCCACTGGCTCAATGCATTGAGCGGGACAGCACAGAGCGGATACCAGGTAATCCTCCCCGGGTCCTGATCTGGCAACCTGGAACAAATCCCGGAACAATGCCGGTTCACCGGCATGCAATCTCCTTTTTTTCGCGAACCCGTTCCTATGGGATTTACCCTGCCAGGCCCGGATCAAGCGGAGATTATTAACTGAAAAATTCCTATTAACATAATTCATTTAATAATTATAAAAAATAAAGTGAAAACATTTTACATGTGGTGAGGCCAATATATGCCTGATGTACTTCAGGACCCCACCCCCGGCACAGTTCCTCGTCCGGCATATGTCGGGGCCGATTTTCCCGATGCAATCCCCGGTTGTCCTTGGAAACCGGCCGCGTTGCGATGAACCGTCTGGCAATCCGCTTGGAGGAGTTTCATGATCCCGCGGCTCTTCCGGGTAGCGGCGCTCCTGCTCTGTCTTGTATTCATGATGGTTCCTGCCATGGCGGATGGCGGGCTTGCCAACAGCCCGTGGCCGAAGTACGGATACGATCTCAACAACACCGGCCGGTCCCCGTTCATCGGTTCGCAGGACGCTACGGTAAAATGGATCTATCCAGCACCCGGTAACTTCACGTATAGTAGCCCGGTCATTGGGCCGGATGGTACTATCTATATCCCGAATTATGGCGACAAGAATCTCTATGCCATCAACCCTGACGGGTCCGTCAAGTGGACATACTATAGCGGAGGGAATCTTTATTATTCACCTGCAATAGGGTCCGATGGCACGATATACTTCGGGGACTACACGAACTATAATTTAACCGCGCTGAACCCAGACGGGACACGGAAATGGAACTTCACAACTGGGGGATCAGTCCAGGCCTCACCGGCAATTGGCCCCGACGGTACAATTTATGTGCCAGGTTATAGCAGCAACAAGCTCTATGCGCTAAACCCGGACGGGACCGAGAAATGGAACTTCACAACCGGGGGAGGTATGCGGGGAGGTTCACCGGCAATCGGCCCTGACGGTACGATTTATATCGGAACCTATGCTGACAAGAAACTCTGGGCGGTGAACCCAGACGGGACCGAGAAATGGACCTTCACAACCGGGGGATCTGTTTATAACCAGCCAGCAATCGGTGCTGATGGCACGATTTATGTAACGTCATATACGGACAAGAAGCTCTGGGCGGTGAACCCGGATGGGACCGAGAAATGGAATTTCACGACCGGATATTCGATAGCTGCCGGACCCGCCGTCGGCTCGGATGGGACGATCTATATCGGATCACGTTATGCGAATGGGAAGTTTTTTGCGCTGAACTCTGATGGAACCCAGAAATGGAACTTTACTACATCTGCAATGATACCGGAAGCCCCCGCAATCGGCGCTGATGGCACGATTTATTTCGGGACCTATTCGACAGCTTCAGGTAAAACGAGGAATTTTTATGCGCTGAACCCTGACGCGACCCAGAAATGGATCTTCACACTTGGGACAGGATTAGCTCAAGATATACAAGGTTCCCCCGCGATCGGGTCGGACGGAACCGTGTACGTCGCAACGAAGGAGGGGAAACTATACGCCTTCAACGGCGTGGTCGATTACACCGCAGACCAGACCGCCGGAAAAGAGACGCTTGCCGTCCAGTTCACCGGCACCTCGACCGTGAGCCCCTCGTCCTGGTCCTGGGACTTCGGGGACGGCGGCACCTCAACGCTCCAGAGCCCGTCCCACACTTACACATCCCCCGGGTCCTACACGGTCAACCTTTCCATCGTCAACCAGACGTACGGGACGACAAACTACCTCCGCAGGACGGGTTATATCAAGGTCTATTCGGCGCCGACAGCCGCCTTTACCACAAACGTCACCGGGGGGTTCTATAACCTGCCGGTCAGCTTCACCGACCAGTCTACCAATATCCCGACTGCGTGGAACTGGTCCTTTGGCGACGGCAGCTACGCTTCAAGCCAGAATGCAACCCATACGTATACGGCACCGGGAAACTTCACGGTCAACCTCACGGTGACCAATCCCGCGGGCAGCAACACCACCAGCAAAAAGGCATATATCGCGGTCTCTGCTCCAACCATCCCCGTGGCATCCTTCACCGCCAACCAGACCGGCGGCATCCCCGGCCTGGCCGTCCAGTTCACCGACTCGTCCACGCTGAACCCGACCGCGTGGAACTGGTCCTTTGGCGACGCGACGTACAGCGAGCTCCGGAACCCGGTCCACACGTATTCGTCAGCCGGGTCCTACGATGTGAGCCTGAACGCGTCCAACTCATACGGATCCAATATCCTCACGAAGACCGGCTATATCACGATCGATGCCCCGGCCGCGCCCGTGGCAAACCTCACGGTCTCCCACCGCGTCGGCCTTGCGCCCCTGGCCGTCCAGTTCAACGATACCTCGGCGCACTACCCGACATCGTGGAGCTGGAACTTCGGGGACAGCAGCAGTACGTCGGCGCTGAAGAACCCGTCGCATACCTACACTTCGGCAGGGAACTACACGGTCACGCTCACGGCAACCAACGCCCAGGGGACCAGCACCAACACCAGCACGTATCCCGTCACGGTCCTTGCGGCGGAGGCCCCGCTCTCCAACTTCCACTTCATCAACATCTACACAGCCAACGACGAGGGTGTCAGGTTCGATGTACCGAACGGCGTGTTTAACTCCGGCGGCGCCTATACCTACGTCCCGAACACCTACTGGGTCATGTTCCGGAACGCCGGCGGCGGGACGAACCCGATGCGCATCTCCGCGCTGAGTTCGAGCTGGAACGCTGCCGATCGCACCACCACGTCCAGCCAGTCCGGCCACTTCTGGATCTCGCAGAGCGGCGGGCAGCAGACCATGCACAACGGCATCCTGATGATCGCCGTCAACGGCACCATCCCGGACGATTTTAAGGTCCATATCAAATCGACCGGCGAGATATTTGACGTCGGTTCACCGGACATAACGAACATCTGGCAGTTCGCCGCCCCGGGCGAGACCCAGCGCGTTACCGGGGTTGACCAGACCTTTGACAAGAACGACTTCATCTACGGCACGCAGAGCTGGAAGCCTGACAGCACCGCGGACCGGCCGATCTTTTACGGTGAGGACCAGACCGACCCGATCAACCAGTTCCATATCATGTTCGTCGACCTCCGGGCCGGCACGTGCCAGAACACGAGCCTGCCTGACAACGGCCAGCTCCGGGTAGACTACAGCTTCACCAACCTCTCCGGCCGGGCGGTGTTCAATGCCTATGGCTGGTACATGCGGTCCAACCACGGCACCGGCGTCATCATGACGAGCAACAATGATGCCTGCGGGTATACCGTGGACCCGGTCACCAGCCCCCCGGCCGCGGATTTTGCGGCAAATTCAACATCTGCACCGGTCGGTTCCGCAGTCCAGTTCACCGACAAGTCGACGAATGCCCCGACAAGCTGGTCCTGGGACTTCGGTGACGGCGGGGTATCCTCTCTCCAGAATCCCGCGCACACTTACACGACAGCTGGCACCTATACAGTAAAACTCACGGCAACAAACGGTGTAGGGCCGGATACTGTGTCGAAATTGTCCTATATTGCGATAACCCAGCCGCTCCCGACCTACAACGACATCTATGTCGCTGTTGCAAATACTGCAGGACCGAAGTACAATTCCTTCAGCAACAACACCTACCACATCCTATTCCAGGGTGCAGGCCAGGGACTGAACGCCCTGCACATCTCCACAGACCCGACAGCGAATTACGGGCAGGTGACCATATCCGAGAACCAGAGCGGGACGTTCTATGCCACAGATTCCGGCGGAAAGGGATATGAGGACGAGATCATCCTGATGGTCGCGGTCAACGGAACCCTTCCGGACGATTTCCGGATGACGATCAATTCCGACGGGTATACTTGGACCCCGAATACCGCAAGCAACACCGCTCCCACCGCCGACAGCATTGTCTACCAGTCCTCGGCACTCAGCCAGACGTTCTCGGGCAGCGACTTCCGGTACGGCCCCCAGATCTGGAAACCCACGGCGGACGGCCTGAATTATCCCATCTATTCGGGACAGGACATGAGCAACACCGCAAATACCTTCCAGCTGATGTTCGTTGACCTGAACTCCGGGGTGCTCCATCCGGATTCGAGTCTCATGAATAACGGTGCGGTAAGGATCAACTACTCATTCCAGAACCTGACCTCCTTTGCGGCATTCAGCGTCTATGGGTACTGCAAGAACTCTAATGCCGGTGCTGATATGATCGGCTGGACCAACGCACTCACTTCCGATAAGACAATGAGCGGGTACTCGGTTGTCGGGACCGGAGGATCAGTCGGACCGGTAGCAGGTTTCACGGCGAACACAACCGTCGCGGCCATCCTTGCACCAATCCAATTCACGGACACGTCGACCGGCGTCCCGACCTCGTGGTCCTGGGACTTTGGCGACAGCAGCACATCAGCTGAACAGAACCCGGTCCATGCCTACAGCAGCGCCGGTACCTACACGGTCAAACTGACCGCAACCAACGACAAGGGATCCAACACCGTTACCCGGTCGAATTACATCACAGTGTCGGAATCCGCCGGAACATCGGTCGCCTCGTTCACCGCATCGGTTGTCAACGGTGTCGCCCCGCTGACCGTGACTTTCACAGACACATCGACCAACACTCCGACCGGCTGGACGTGGGACTTCGGCGATGGCGGGGCATCGTCCTACCAGAACCCGACGCACACCTATGGTACAGCCGGGACTTACACAGTGAAACTCTCCGCAACCAACAGCAAGGGGAGCACTACGCACTCGGCGTCAAGCCTCATCTACGTGGCCAACGAGACCGGAGCCCTGCCCGACTACCACAATGTCTATATCCGGACAGCAAACCACGATGGCATACAGTGGGATACTACGAATAACGGGACCTATTACGTACCTTCAGCCTCGAAAGGCAGCGGCCTCGCGTCTCTCCATATCTCAACGGATGCCTCTGACAACACCGGGAAGATAACAGAAACGGTCAGCCAGGACGGGACGTTCTATGCCATAAGTTCCGATTACCAAGACGACGTCATCCTGCTGGTTGCCGTTAATGGCACGGTCCCGGATAATTTTGCGGTCAGGATCAGGACGAGCGGATACACGTGGACACCCGTTTCCGGCTCTGCGCCGGTATCCGGCACGTACCAGTCCGCGGCTCTCGACCAGACATTTACCAAGAAGGACCTCTTCTACGGCCCGCAGAACTGGAAACCCACGCAGGGCGATGTCGACTACCCGCTCATCCATGGTGAGGACATGAACAGTACGGCATACATGTACCAGCTCATGTTCATCGATACCCGGGTCGGGGCCGTCAAGAACACCAGCTTCGTCAATAACGGTGCGGTGAAGATCCAGTACACCTTCACAAACCTTCCTGACACAGCAAGTTTCGGCGTCTATGGCTGGAAGACCGCCAAGGGCATGGGCTTCACCAATGAGATCAACAGCAGCGGATATATCGTGGTCTCCCCGTCTATCGGCCTCCCCGCGGTCGCGGACTTCGCCGCCAACCAGACCGAAGGCATCGCGCCATTCAACCCGAGGTTCAAGGACACCTCGCTCAACACGCCGACCGGCTGGGCATGGGACTTTGACAATGACGGAGTCATCGACAATACCAAACAGATCCCGGACTACACCTACACGGCAGCCGGCACCTATTCGGTCAAGCTCACCGCAACCAACAGCAAGGGCTCCGATACAAAGACCCGGTCCGGCTACATCATCGTTACGGCCCCGAAAGAGACGACGAATGCCTTCACCCTCACCGGCGTCAACGCTACAACAACCGGCTCCGCCCAGACCATCGCGGTCAACGCCAGCAACTCGACCACCAGCAGCAATATCATAACCGTGACCAATGTCAGCAGCACCTGGGACCACCTCAATGTCGCTCTTGCTGCCGCTCCGGCAGATGACGGACTGGGCAACCTGACCGGCACCGTGCAGAGCGTCGAGGCCGTTGCCGCGAATGTCACCGTCCCGATCGAGTCGCTCGGCAACCCGAACGTCACGCTCTCCCTGACGATGTCACAGGTCCCCAACAGCACGGCCGCCATCACCAGCACCATCTCGTCCGATCCCGACGCATCGGTCTGGAGCTCGTTCACGCTGGCGGCCTCCTCGCAGAATAAGGAGATCGTGGCAACCGCGTACACGGTCAACTTCACCAAGACCGATATCGCCAATTCCGGCACCGGCGGCATCATCCAGAGTGCCAACATCACGATGGCGGTCAACCACACCTGGGTCGAGGACAACGGCGGCAAATCCCGCATCGTGGTCATGCACCGGTCGGATGCCGGGAAAGTCACGTTCCTGACAACCGAATGGACCGGCCTCTGCGCTGCGGACGGCAACGACTACTTTGTTGCGGTCTCACCCGAGGGGCTCTCGACATTCGTCCTGACCGCATACGCACCGGTGACGACAACGACCAGCAGCTCCTCGTCGTCCTGGTCGTATTATGGCGGGAGCGACAGTTATACTTATTACCCGCCCACCACAGCAATTCCCGCCGTCACGGCAACGGGGACCGCGACCGCCACGCCGACCGCAACCCCGGTCCAAACCGAACCCACGAAACCGAAGGTGAGGATAACCCCGTGGCCGACCGGAGAGGTGCAGCCCGCACCGCAGGAGGAATCCATCATGCCAGCCGTCAGCAACGCAACCGGGCCGGGAATGAAAACACTCTGGAAGAACCCGCTCTTCCTTGCCGCAGAGATCATCGCCGCAATTGCCATCCTTACCGTGGCAACCGCCGGCTATCTGAAGAAGAGGCGGCGTGACCGCGACCCGCTCCGGTGGGATGAAAAATGACAGCCGGACCGTGGATCCCCCGGGCCATCGCCGCCATCCTCCTGCTCGCCCTCGCATGCGGGGCGTCAGCGGATACCGCAGCGCAGAACATCCCCCCGCAGCCGGACTTCGCGTACAATGTCACCTCCGGAACGGCCCCGCTCTGGGTGCAGTTCACCGACACCTCTGCCGGGGCCCCGACATCGTGGGCGTGGGACTTCGACAACAATGGGATCATCGACAGCCGGGAGAAGGACCCGGTCTGCGTGTACCGGCTGCCGGGAACCTACTCCGTGACACTCTGGGCGACGAACAGCTTCCGGACGGAGACCGTCACCATGACGGATATCATCACCGTGGCAAACCCCGGCCCCGTCCCGGTGGTCGTGGCGAACGCGACCTCAGGCCTCCCGCCCCTTGCCGTGCAGTTTGCCGACAATGCAACAGCACAGGGTGTGACCGCGTGGGCGTGGGACTTCGACAACAACGGTGTCATCGACAGCACCGGAAAGAACCCGGTCTGCGTGTACAACCTCACGGGGAACTACACGGTCAGCCTCCTAGCAACCAACAGTTCGGGAACGAACACGACCATCCTGGAAAAATTCATCACCGTAGAAGACCCCCTTCCCATTGCCCGGTTCACCGCCAACACCACCTTCGGGGGCCTCCCGCTCACCGTCCGGCTGTACGACAACTCGACCGGGGCAAATATCACCGCCAGGGCATGGGACTTCAACAACGATGGCACCGTTGACAGCACGGAAAAAGACCCGGTCTGCGTCTATACTACCGCAGGGGATTATACCGTCCGGCTCACGGTCACAAACGCATACGGCACCAACACGACATCGGTCCCCGCGTTCGTCACCGTGACAAACGGCGCAGCGGTCGATTTCACCGCAAACGTCACGTCAGGCCTTGCCCCGCTCTGGGTGCAGTTTGCCGACAACACGACAGCAAAGGACATCACCGGGTGGGCCTGGGACTTCGACAACGATACCGTCATCGACAGTACCGAACGGAACCCGGCCTGCGTGTACAAAAAACCCGGGAACTACACGGTCAACCTCTGGATCACCAACCCGTATGGGGTGGAGGCGATCTCCGCCATCGATTTCATCACCGCGAGAAGCAGTGCCACCCCGGACTTCTCGGCAAACGAGACCGCTGGGATCACGCCGTTTGCCGTCCGTTTCACGGACAACTCCACCGGGGAGAATATTGCCAGCCGGGCCTGGGACTTCGACAACGATGGTACAATCGACAGTACCGAAAAGGACCCGGTCTGCGTGTACACCGCTTCGGGAGATTATGCGGTAAACCTCACGGTCACGGACGCACGCGGCACGGCAACAAAGCTCATGCCGGCGTTCATCGCTGTGACGGACGGAAGGCCACGGGCGCGGTTTGCCGTGAACACCACTTGGGGCTATGCCCCGCTCACCATCCAGTTCCGCGATACCTCCGTCGGGACGAACATCTCCGCATGGGCCTGGGACTTCAACGGCGACAGCACGGTTGACAGCACAGAGAAGACCCCGTTCTGCACCTATACCCGTCCCGGTCTCTACACGGTCAGTCTCGCGACTACGAACGAGTACGGGACCAACACAACGGTAAAGACCGGATTCATTACAGTGGATTAGCCGGAAGGCTGTACGATGACAGGGGCCAGAAATGGATGGGGAACGGTGTGTGCATGGACAAAGAGATTGAAAACCTGACAAACCGGGCACTGGAGTACGCAAACGAGCTCGAGCGGCTCCGGGCCGGAATAAAGACCGTTGTCGTGGGACAGGACGACGCGATCGACCGGCTCATCCTCGCGCTCTGCGCCGGCGGCCACGTGCTCCTCGAAGGAGTGCCGGGGATCGCAAAGACCCTCACGATCCGGACGCTCTCGCAATGCCTGGACTGCAGGTTCGTCCGGATCCAGTTCACCCCCGATCTCCTCCCCGCCGACATAACGGGAACGAGGATCTACAACCAGAAGGATGGAACGTTCTCCACGGTGAAGGGCCCGGTCTTCGCACATTTCGTTCTTGCCGACGAGATCAACCGGGCGCCTCCCAAGGTCCAGTCAGCGCTTCTCGAAGCCATGCAGGAACGGCAGGTCACGATCCAGGGCGAGACCCATACGCTTGCCCGGCCGTTCTTCGTGCTTGCCACCCAGAACCCCATCGAGTCCGAGGGCACGTACCCGCTCCCCGAGGCCCAGCTGGACCGGTTCATGTTCAAGATCCTGATGACCTACCCCTCCCGGGAAGACGAGGTGAGGATCCTCGACCGGTTCACGGAAGGGATCGCGGCCGTCCCGGAGAAGGTAATCCCGGCAAAGAAAATCCTGGAACTCCAGGCATTCGTGCAGACCGTATATGCCGATCCCGCCATCAAGAAGTACGTCAGCGGGATCGTGAACGCCACACGGAAGCCTGCGGAGCACGGCCTCGCCGACACGAAGTACATTGCGCTCGGCGCTTCCCCGCGAGCCTCGATCTTCCTCGTCCTCGGCGGCAAAGCCCATGCCCTGATGGCCGGGCGGGGATATGTCATCCCCGAGGACATACGGGCCGTTGCCCACGATGTCCTGCGGCACCGGATCCTTCTCACCTACGAGGGAGAGGCGGACAATGTCACGACCGATTCGATCATCGATCGCATCCTTGCAACGGTGAAGGTACCATGAAGGATGCCCCGGGTCGAGGGCATTCCTCTCCCCGATTACGGTAGGGAGGCGACGGCACATGGAAGACCGCGACCGGTTGATCCGGCGGATCAAAAAACTCCGGCTCGCAACCGGCATCCCGGCCGGGGGGCTCTCTCATAAAACTATCCCTTTGATTTGGGCTTATTTTTCAGATCGGAGGCCATTTTGAGAAACGGGTTTCCCGATAGTCGCGTTTTTTGGCGAATTCCAGCGATTGATTTCAGAAATATTGAAGTATAGGGGAAATTTCGAGAATCTGGGAATAATACGGGCGCCAAAATCGGATTAATTGTTGCCTTTTGGTTCGATGAAATGGGGATAATCCGGACATGAGCCCGGCCGGAGTGTCCGGGAGGGGATGGATCCGGCCCCCTTATTCATTCCCCGTTTTCGTCCTCGGCTTCCGCGGCCTGCGCACCCGCTTCCGCTGTGGTTTATCTGCCCCGAGCATTCCCTCGTCCGTATACGACTCCGCCTCCTCCGGCTCCTGCGGGAGGGCAGACCGGATATCCTCCGACCTCCTCCTTGCTTCCGGCTCCGGCTTGTGCACGAGGAGTTCTGCAAGCACCGCATCGATACCCGTCCCGTCCGCGGTTGACATTGTGATATACCCGTCGGCAACCGAGATGTCCGACTTGTTCGCGACAACGATGACGGGAACGCTGACCATGCCCTTCACTTCTTCAAGCAGGCTCAGCTGCACGCACATCGGGTACCCGCAGTGCTCGGAAGGGTCGGTGATGAAGAGGATGACATCCGCAACGTTCATGATCGCGGAGAGCGCCTGCTTCTCGATCGCGTTCCGCTCCTCTACCGGGCGGTCAAGGATACCGGGGGTGTCCACGAACTGGATCCGTTCGCGTCCCATCTCGCGGTGGCCCACGATGATCCCCTTCGTGGTGAACGGGTATGAGGCCACTTCCGGATCAGCGGAAGAGACGCGCCGGATGAACGAGGACTTCCCCACGTTCGGGTAACCGGCAATGACAATCGTAAACCCCTCCTCAATATTGGGAAGGGTCCGCAGCACATTCCTGACCTCGTTTAAGAAATGCAGGTCCTTGTCGATCTGGTGGACCATGGAGGCGAGCCGGGCCACTGCCCGCTTGCGGACAACCAGCGTGTCCTCGGCTTTCCGGGACTGGAACGCCAGCTGGTTTCCCACCATCTTGGTGTGCTTTGCCGCCCAGCCTACTGCCCCGAGGGACTGCTTGATCCTGTCGATCCCGTACAGGATCTCCGCAAGGTCCCGGTAAAACGGGTGGATCTTCTCGAACTCGGGAAACCCCCGGATGATGTACACGAGCCGGTCATGGATTGCTGCACCCACGGCCCGGACGAACTCCTGGTTCGCCCGCTCCTTGTTGGTCTTCTCCTTCATCTTCTTTGCCGCACGGCGGAAACTCCGGTCAAGGATCTCATCCGCAGTGGGCACCGTTGGCATCTTCTCGAATTCCACAGCCGGCCTGCCTACCTATCTATTTATTATGGAACGTCAAACGGATTATCGTTATGGACCTGTCCCTCATCCAGAAGGATATCCTCATCACCTTGATCACCCTCTACCACCAGCACTCGCACTCGATCAAGGGCGAGGAGATCGCCGAGATGATCCAGAGGAATCCCGGGACGGTGAGAAACCAGATGCAGGCCTTAAAGGCAATCGGGCTTGTCGATGGCGTTCCCGGGCCGAAAGGGGGCTACATCCCCACGGAGACCGCGTACCGGGAGCTCAACATGAGCACTGCCGAAGGGGACTACGATGTCCCGATCAGCCGGAACGGCGAGGAGATACGAGGGGCTCACGTCCAGGAAGTGGACTTCACCACCCTCTGCCACCCGGATATCTGCCACGCGGTCATCAAGTTGGTCGGCAGCGCCAAGCTCTTCGAGATCGGCGATCAGGTCACCATCGGGCCGACCCCGGTCAACAAGCTCCTCATCCGCGGCGAGGTCTTTGGCAAGGACGAGGCAAAACAGTCCCTCCTCATCTCAACGAACGAGATCATCTCGCTCCCGAAGCGGTCGATCAAGCATTACATGTCGTCGCCCCTGATCACCCTGAAAAGCACCGATTCCTTAATGGACGTCCTCTCGCTCTTCAACCGCCACCGCATCCACGGCGCACCGGTTGTCGACAACGGGAAACTTGCCGGCATCATCACGATGAGCGACATTGCAAAAGCGGTTGAGAAGGAACTCCCGCTCTCGACAAAGGCCGCGGCCTGCATGACCATGAACGTTGTCGAAGCACCGTCCGATATCAAGTTGTTCGAGGTCATCCGGCAGTTCAAGGAACGCGAGATCGGCCGGCTGATCGTCATCGAGGATGGCAAGCCCGTGGGCATCATTACGCAGTCGGACATCATCCGGGTCTTCCCGTCGCTTTAAATCACAATATCTTTACATATTCCCCGCTATTTTTTATGGGAGGATCAGTGTATCATGACAGAGATATCCCAAGCAGCAGTAGAACGGATCATCAAAAAAGCCGGTGCTGACCGGGTCAGCGCGGATGCCACCGAGACCCTTGCCGGCCTGATGGAGGAGTACGGGGCGCTTCTTGCAAAGGAAGCCAAGAAGATGGCGGACCATGCCGGCCGGAAGACCCTCCGGGGTACCGATGTCAGGATGGCCGCAGAAATGTTCAAATAACGATTTTTTCTGCTCTTTCATCAAAAACTCATTTTTGCCGCCAATTCAGAACAATTTAAATATTTATACATCGTCAATTTTTTTATGACGCGTGTATTCGCCCGCAGCCTCTCGAGAAAAAAGGTAATGAGCAATGACGGGAAGGTCATCGGCACCTTAAAGAACCTCCGGGTTGACTTCGACTCCGGCCAGGTTGTCGAGATGCTCGTCCACCCGGACGCCAGTTTCGATACCTCGAACTATGATATGGAAGACGACAAGATCTTAAAGGTCTCTTTTGAGGCTGTCAAGGATATCAAGGACTATATCGTTGTCGACCGCTACCTTGCCCGGAAATAAGAAGAATACTTTTTTACGCCTTCGACAAACCCATTGCCGTACGGCTCTTTTGTGACATAATCTGCAGCTGCTTTTGTGTCGGGATGGGCATTTGCAACCGCAATGCCGATACCGGCGACCTGGATCATCCGGGTGTCGTTCACGGAGTCCCCGATTGCAAGGAAGTCCTCCGGTTTCAGGCCCAACGCCTCTGCAAGCATGACAAGGGTTGTCCCCTTGCTGATTCCCGGGGTCTGGAGGTGGATGGCAAACCCGGTATCGATCACCTGCACCGGATGATCCCGTATGACCTCCCGGACCTCTTCAACCGCTACGGTCCGGGCAAACGCGAGGTCGGCAAACCGGTACGTGGGACTGTACAGGTTCAGCTCAACACCCTTCCGGGAAAAATGGGCCTGGATGGCATCAAGGGCAATTCTTACGGCTTTCTGGCCCCCGATGATCCGTGGCGTGCCGGTAAAGCCGATCCGGTATACGCCCCCGTTCTCGGCAATAAACGTTCCTTTTGTCCCGATCATCTTGCAGAGGGCGTCCATGAGGCAGGAGGCGTTCCCGCTTGCGAGCACTACCTCAACCCCATCGTCCACGAGCGAGCGGATCGTCTCGATTGCCCCGGTATGGATCCTGCGGTCGGGGCCGGTGATGGTGCCGTCGATATCAGTGATGAGTGCTTTTAACACGATGTACTCTCTGACGGCTCGGGATTAAATCCTCGCGATCCGACAGGTCATCAGACCTGGAGGACGAGAAGAACGCATCAGCGTTCTTCGAAGAATCCTGATGGATTCTTCTCATTTCTCGGATTTGATAATCCTCGAAACTTCGAGTTTCGACAGGTTCGAAGAAATCCTTCGGATTTCTTCTCGTCCTCTACCTTCTGATGAAGGTCTCGGATATATCAGCACGACTTGAGGCCTGCCTCTTCGACCATGAACGGCGCTTCGCCCTCGGGGAGGTTGGGGCTGTCCACGAGACGTGCAATGCGTTTCCCGCCCTTGCTCTTTCTCAGGTAGAGACGGAACGTTGCCGTGTGCCCGACGATGTTGCCGCCGATCGGCTTTGTCGGGTCGCCGAAGAAGACCGCCGGGTTGGACATGACCTGGTTCGTCACGAGGCCCACGGCATTGTGCTCGTCAATGAGCTTGAAGAGCTCGTGCATGTGCCGGTTCAGTTTCTGCTGCCGGGCTGCAAGCGTGCCGCGGCCGGCATACTCTGCCCGGAAGTGGGCCGTGAGCGAGTCAATGATGAAGAGCTTGACCGGCTTCCCGTTCTCTTTGAGCTCGGTTGCCAGCTCGCGGGAGTTGTCGATCAAGAGCATCTGGTGGTCGGAGGTGTGGGCACGGGCGATATGGATATTGTCGAGGAACTCCTGGGTATCCGGGATATTGTCGAGGCCAAGACCATTGACCATCTGCTCGATACGCTCGGGGCGGAACGTATTCTCGGTATCGATATAGATGACGCTGCCGTTAAGCCCGCCCTCCTCTTCCGGGAGCTGGACATTGACCGCCATCTGGTGGACGATCTGACTCTTACCGGAACCGAACTCACCGTACATCTCCGTGATGGCCTGCGTCTCAAGCCCCCCGCCCAGCAGGGTATCCAGTTCCGGGACACGGAACGAGAGTTTCCGGACATCCTTTCTCTGCTCGAAGATGTCCTTGCCGGTCTTGAATCCCCCGACATCGGCAGCCTCGCGGGCAGCCTTGATGATCTTCTTTGCCGTGGACTCCGAGATCTCCGAGACCTCGGAGAGCTCTGCCGGCGATGCCGTGGCAATGCTCTCGACCGAGAGGTAACCGGCTTCCCGGAGTTTATCCGCAGTGCTCGGGCCGACGCCCGGTAAATCTTCAATCTCGAGTGGTCCTTCAGCCATTTCTTATAACACTCCTATGGCACAACAAGATGTAAAAGATTAGCACATAAACCCCCCAGCGTGCGCAGGGTGAAAGTGCCGTTCATTCGTCCAGGGCTTTCTTTAAGGACGCTATGTGCGCTGTAACCGTCTCGGGCGTGATCGCCACCGGCACGATCTCTTCCGGGAGGATACGGCTGCCGCGAACGGTGCCGGTGACCTGCAGCTCCGTCCCGGTCGGGAAGTCCGCATCGATAAGGTACCGCTCGCTGCCATTGTCGATGAAGGTGCACCCCGGGCCCGGGATGATGGTCCCGGAAAAGACAATGGGCCAGGCCCGTTCGTCCGGGATCCTCACCACGCTCCCGCGTCCTGCCGCAAGCTCGATGTTCCCGAACCGGCCGGGTTTCGCGGTGGCATGGAAGACCTCGATTTTGTCCCCGGCGGCCAGCGGGACGAGCGCATGGTCGCCCCAGAGCACAACATTCAGGTCATCGCTCCCGTCTGTAATTACGATATTTTTCACCCACGACGGGGTCCCGTTCCGCGCGGTAAACGACCGGGGCTGCTGCACCTGCTTCACTTCGCCCGTAACGGAATAGATCCCCTGGTCGCCCACCGAGCCCGGCGGTGTGAACGGGACAGATACCGCAAGGTCTGTGGGCACGACCGTGCTCTTCTCGTCCAGGCTGTAACTCCGCCCCTCGTCGCGCTGATTCGGTTTTGCGCCCGTGATATGGAGGCAGGAGCCCGGCGACACGGAACGGAGGAGGTCCGGTGCCCATGCAACAAGCCGTGCGGTCCCCGTAGCATCTGCGACAAGGGCTTCCACCATCTCCCCGGTCGATCCGTCGCGACGGGTATAGGTGCGGGGCTCCCCGCGGAAAACCAAAAGAACGTCCAGCTCGACCGGCTCGTTCGAGAGGCTGGCGTTCCCGTTTTTCAGCACCGGGCCTGCGATCTCGATGCTGACTTTCCGTAACGCCAGTGCATAGATCTCCCGGGTATTCTTTCCCGGGTGGCGGCCGATGACCTCCAGGGCCTCCCCTGCCGTCACGTCCAGCGCGGCCCCTGCCTTCTCGTCCCAGAGAACGACACGGGTAGTCCCGGTCTCGTCGCCAAGGAGGAGTGTTGCGACCCAGCCCTTCTCGCCATCGGCCCGGTCGAACTCCTTAGGTTCCGTCTTGTCAACAACTTTCCCGAAAAAAGAGAAGAGGCTGGACTTTGCACAAAGCCCCTTGATCTTGACATGCTCCCGGCCCAGCTCTCCGACCACCATCATCGCGGCGGTCGGCTCGTCCACGAGGTCCCCGCACTCGTCGATCTTCTTCTCAACGCGCTGTTCGAACTCCTCTTTTGTTATGAGGTCGTCGACCAGCGCATAGTGGAAGAGCACAGGGCAGGTCCTCCGCTACTCGTGAATGGGATGGCCGCTCGTGATCGTGAGGAAGCGGTGGAGGTTCACAGCTGCATCTTCCGCATGCGTTCGATAGCTTCCCGGATCCGTGCAACCGGGCGGGTGATGGCAAACCTGACATAGCCGTCCCCGCTTGCACCGAAACCGACGCCCGGCGTTGCAACGATGCCTGCCTCGGTCAGGAGCCGGCCGGAGAATTCCATGCAGTCCTTTACCGGCACCCAGACATAGAAGGTCGCCTTCGGGACCGGCACATCGAAGCCGAGGTCTTGTAATCCCTCGCAGAGCACGTTCCGGCGCTCCTGGTAGATGGTACAGGCCTCCTTTACGCAGTCCTGCGGGCCGGAGAGTGCGGTGATGGCGGCGTGCTGCACGGCATCGAAGACGCCGGAGTCCACGTTCGTCTTGACCCTCCCGAGGCCCGCGATGACGTCGGCATTGCCGACCGCCATGCCGATCCGCCAGCCGGTCATGTTGTAGGTTTTCGAGAGCGAGTGCATCTCGATACCGATCTCCATGGCACCGGGAGTTTCAAGGAATGAGGGAGCCTTGTAGCCGTCAAAGGAGACCTCGGAGTACGCATTGTCCGAGACCACAACAATATCATTGTCGCGGGCAAAGTCCACGACTTCCTTGTAGAACCCGGCCGGGGCAATGGCACCGGTGGGATTGTTCGGGTAGTTGATGTACAGGATCTTTGCGGCTTTTGCCACGTTTTTCGGGATGTCGGAGAGGACGGGAAGGAAATTATTCTCCCGCAGGAGCGGCATCTCGTGCACCTTCCCCTCGGCAAAGAGGGTGCCGGTCCGGTACACCGGGTAGCCGGGGCTCGGGGCGAGGACATAGTCGCCGGGGTTGACGAACGCTTCGCCGATATGGGCGATGCCGTCCTTGGAGCCCATCAGGGCAACGACTTCTTTGTCAGCGTCGAGCGTGACACCGAACCGCTTCCTGTACCAGCCGGCAACGGCGTTCCGGTAGGCCGGCATGCCGGCATAGTCCGGGTAGTGGTGGTTCTTTGAGTCCTTTGCTGCCGCAATGAGGGAATCTACGATATGGGGCGGCGTTGCAAGGTCCGGATCGCCGACACCGAGGTCGATGAGATCGACACCTTTCTTCCGTTGTTCGGCTTTCATCGCGTCGATCCGTGCAAAAAGGTACGGCGGGAGATTGCTCATGCGTGATGCGTACATAGGTACCCACTATTTTGGCGCTGGACGCTATAGAATTTAACTCCGTTCATGGAATGGATCTTCCTCCTGTGCCGCCCCCCCTCATGAACCATGCTTATCATCCTGCAGGAATAAGATCAGCGGCATGGAGACAATGCAACAGGCTGAACCGGCAACAGGGATGTGCGTGATCTGGTCAACGGTGCCGCCATCGCGGTCGGAAGACCTGGCAAAACGGCTTCTTGATAAGGAGCTGGTTGCCTGTGTCAACATCACTCCCGTACGGTCGCTCTATCGCTGGAAGGGAGAGGCATGCGATGACCGGGAACACCTGCTTATCATGAAGACAAAAAAGAGCCTTGCGGATCTGGTCATACGGGAATTAAAAGGCATGCACCCGTACGAGGTTCCCGAGATCATTGTCCTGCCGGTCATCGCGGGACACCCGCCCTATCTCGCATGGGTGCAGGAAGAGACGCGGGACTAAATCGCCTGCTGGCGGATGCCCGGGGGGTCCGGAATACACAAGCTTATTTCCCATGGACGGGCAACAAAAATACAGTAGTCCGGGACTGATTGACCGTGGCAGAAGGACAGACACCGCAGCCAAAGACCGCCCTCCTTGTACTCGGGTGCCCGCAGGTACCGGTGCAGACCAGCATCGCGCTCTACCTGATCAACCGGCTGAAGAAGGCCGGGATATCTCCCGTTGTTGCCGGGAATAAGGCTGCAAACACCCTGCTTGTGGTTGCCGACCAGGACCGGCATTATCTCGGCGAGGTCATCGACCTCGACCGGGCCATCGGCCTCATCACGGACGGGAAACGGACGTTCGATCTCTGCTTTGTCTTTATCCATAACGATGCCGGGGTCAGTTATGCCGCAACAATGGGCGCAATCTCGAAAGCAAAACTCTACGGGCTGGTATATGGCGAGCATTTCGAGGAGCAGGCAAAGAAGATCGACTTCCCCTGCACGGTGGTTGCGGCAAAAGCCGTCCACAACCCCCTGCCGTTAAAGAAGGCAATCGACGAGGTGGCACCATGGGCTGCGTAGAGTCGATGAATTACGAGATTGTTCTTCGGGATGCGACCTTCAAGGAGTCCCGCGATTATATCCGGAGTCATTTCAGGGAATCGATTGATGTTCAGCCCGGATTCAAGGTCTTCGACGTCCACGTGATTGGCCTGCCCCCGATATCCATCGGCCTTGATGGCGATTTTGTGGTCTTCCCGTACACGAAACCCTGCCACGGGACGTTCCTCCTCCGGGTGGAAGACACGGCGGAAGCCGCCCGGCTCCGGGCACTGAAAAAGTAACGGCCCGGTTGTTGTCCCGTTTACCCATTCTCTCCTGGTTGGGGGGAACCCGCATCCCGCATATCATGGAGGACCGAAGGGTTGAGAACGAAGAGCCGTTTGGTATCCCCTATCGCTATATAGCAGGTAGATCAATAAGGAACTATACGGGGTGATCATGGCCGGCAAAGCAAAGATCCTGCTGATGGACGACGAGCAGATCATTCTTGACGTGACAAACGAAGTCCTCGCGTTCCTTGGCTATGATGTCATGTTTGCTCAGGACGGGGCGGCAGCAGTCGAGCTGTACCGGCGCGAGAAGGAGGCCGGTGCCCCGTTCGATGCAGTCATCCTCGACCTTTCCGTCCCGGAAGGCATGGGCGGGAAGGAGGCGATGCAGAAACTCCGGGAGTACGACCCCTCGGTAAAGGCCATCGTCTCCAGCGGATATGCAAATGACCCTGCGGTCACCGCGTATTCTGATTACGGGTTCTCCGCAAAGCTCACCAAGCCCTACAAGATCACGGACCTGAAGGCGACCCTTGAAGAGCTGCTGAAAAAGTAACGGGATGCCGGCCCCGGGCGGACCCGTCCGGTCCCGTCAGCTGCCGCCTTTTTTCCCGATCTTTGCGATTGCATTGTCTGCTGCACGCCGGACGTACTCGTCCTTGTCACCGGCGAGTTCCCGAAGGGCATCGAGCGCACGGGCATCGCCGATGTTGCCGAGGGCATCTGCGGCTCCCCAGCGCACGTACCAGTCGCCGCTCTTCAGGCACTGGATGAGGGTATCGACAGGGGCATCGCTCCCGAGCTTCCCGAGCGCCCAGGTGGCCGGGACCTGCACAAACGAGTCCGGCTCCTTGAGCGCCTTGGAGAGGCAGACTGCGGCCCGCTTGTCGCCGATCTTCCCGAGTGCGTCGGCAGCGCTCCAGCGCACGTACCAGTCCATGTCGTTCACCGATTGGATCAGCGGCTCGACAGCCCGCCTGTCGCCAATCTCCCCGAGGGCCCAGGCCGCCCGCACCCGCACCCACCAGAGCGGGTCCTTAAGGGCAAGGATCAGCGGTTCCACGGCAGGTTCGCCGATGTTCGAAAGGACGTACGCGCTCCGCCACTGGGTGTCGCTGTCCTCGTCATGCAGGGCCGCTATCATGTGAGGGATCGCCACCTGCCCCATCCCGGCAAGAACCCGTGTCGCATGCCACCGGACATCGTGGTCCTCCTCGGACAATGCCCGGAGCAGCTGGGGGATCGCCCGCTCCCCGATATGGCCAAGGGCAAGCCCGGCCAGCCACCGGACATCGTGGTCGTTCTCCCGCATGGCACGGATCAGGGGCTTTATTGCCGGTTCCCCGATGTCCCCGAGGGCAAGGGCCGCCCGCCACCGGATCCCGAGGTTCTGGTGCCGGATCGCCTTGATGAGCCCGTCCATGTCCATGCCGCTTGACGTATGGATGGAGTAGGCCTTCCTGTCGGTACCTGTATTCTGCATCTCCAGTCTGTTCACCCCTGTTCTGATGATTGGTTTCGTGCTATTTGAATATGCCGAAGGAACGGGATCCGGGGAAATCCGGGCAGGTTTCACATTTTTTGGCAGAGTTCCTGCAACCATCCCAATGTATATACGCACCATGGCAGCACCGTATCATGCGGAGATACCATGGCAGAAGAACGGGAAGTGTCGGTCCTTGTCGGGGGGAGAGCAGGGGATGGGATCAACAATGCCGGTGCACTGGTGGCCCGGCTGCTCGGCCGGCTCGGGTACCGGATCTACCTCTATTTCGACTACCCTTCGCTCATCCGCGGGGGACATAACTTCGCCGTGGTCCGTGCCGCCAGTCGCGACGTGGGGACCTGTCGGGAGAAGGTGGATTTTGTCCTTGCCCTGAACCAGGAAACCGTGACCCGGCACCGGGGGATGGTCCATGACGGTACCGCCATTGTCTTCAACGCCGACGTGGTGAAATCCGAAGGCCAGGGTGTTCCGGTCAAAACAATCCTTGCAGCAGAGCAGGCTCCCGAGATCATGGGGAACTCTGTCATGATCGGCGGGTTTGCAAAATCTGCCGGGATATCCTGGGAACTTGTCGAGGACGTGTTCCGGGCAGCGCTTCCCCAGCGGACGGACCTGAACCTGAAGGTAGCAAAGAGGGCATACGACCAGCTTACCGTTGCCCGGGCAATCCCGGAACGCGGGAACCCTCCCCTTCCCCTGCTGACCGGGAACGAGGCGATCGGCCTCGGGTTCATCCGCGGCGGGCTGGACGCATATGTCTCCTACCCGATGACGCCCTCCTCAAGCCTGCTGCACTTCCTTGCCGGCGAGAAGGAGACGTTCGGGATCACCGTGGTCCACCCGGAGAACGAGATCGCCGTTGTCCTGATGGGGCTCGGGTTTGCCTATGCCGGGAAACGCGCTGCGGTCGGGACGTCAGGCGGTGGGTTCTGCCTGATGACCGAGGGTTTGTCCCTTGCCGGTATGGCCGAGCTGCCGCTTGTCTTCGTGGTCTCCCAGCGGGCCGGTCCTTCAACGGGTCTTCCCACGTACACCGGGCAGTCCGAGCTGGAGTTTATCCTGCATGCCGGGCAGGGAGAGTTTCCCCGGCTGATCGTTGCCCCTGGCGATGCCGGTGAGGCGCTTGCCTGGTCCGCCATTGCACTGGAGATCGCCTGGCAGTTCCAGGTCCCGGCATTCATCCTCCCCGACAAGACCCTGTCGGAAGGGACCTGGAGCGTTGACACTGCTGCACTCCCCTTGCGGGAAGATGTACCTGCGGTTCCGGGCAGGACAGCATCCGCATCGCTCCCGTACCGCCGCTATGCCGATATGCCCGATGGCGTCTCCCCACCTGCATTCCCCGGTACGCCGGGTGCAGTTGTGAAGGTGAACAGCTATGCCCACGATGAAGACGGGTATACGACAGAAGAGGGTGACATGGTCTCCCTGATGACAGAAAAGCGGCTCCGGAAGCAGGAGGCGCTTGCCCGTGCGATGAACACCCTCCCGCAGGTCAATGTCCTTGGAACGGCCGATGCAGCGGTGGCCCTTCTCTGCTGGGGATCGACAAAGGGTGTCTGTGCTGAGGTGGGAGAGGCCCTCGGGCTCCGGGTGGTCCAGCCGGTTGTCCTCGAACCGTTCCCGGTGACCCAGCTCCGGGTTGCCCTTGCTGGCGCGACAAAACTCATCTGCGTTGAGGAAAACGCGACCGGCCAGCTCGCCGCCATCGCGTCAGAATACGGCATCACCGCTGATGAGGCGATCCTCCGGTACGACGGCCGCCCGTTCACGTACGAGAGTCTCCTTGGAAAAGTGCGGGAGGTGATCCCATGACCGGCCGGAACCTGATCACGGACGTCCAGAACACCTGGTGCCCGGGGTGCGGGAACTTCACTATCCAGCACACACTCAAGGCACTTCTTGCCGAATGGGAGAAGGAAGGCCGGTTGCTTGACAATGTTGTCCTCGTCACAGGGATCGGTTGTCATGCGAAAATTGCCGATTATCTCAACATCAACAGTTTCTACTCCCTCCACGGCAGGACGATCCCGGTGGCGACCGGGATCAAACTGGCTAATCCCGACCTCACCGTTATCTGCTGCTGCGGCGACGGGGACTGTTACGCAGAAGGGCTCGATCACCTGGTCTTTGCCGCGAAACGGAACATCGACATCGCGGTCCTTGTCCACGACAACCGGGTGTATGGCCTTACCACAGGGCAGTACACGCCCACGTCCCCGCTGGGATTTAAGGGAAAGTCAACGCCTTCCGGCACGGCAGAGCTCCCGCTCAACCCGCTGGAACTGATGCTTGCCTGCGGGGCAACCTTCATCGCACGCGGGTACACGAAGAAGATGGACCAGCTCAGAACCCTGATCCGTGAGGGAGTTATGCACAAGGGATTCTCGTTCATTGACGTGCTCCAGATCTGTGCAACCTTCTTCCCGGCTGCCGATTATTATACCCCGCGGGTGTACGAACCGGCCGACCACGATCCCACGGATTTCGGGAAAGCCTGCCTGCTTGCCCGGGAATGGGACTACAACTCCGATGCCCGGATTGCGCTCGGAGTCCTGTACCGGAAGAGCATGCCGGGATTTGGCGAACGGATTGCGGTGCCCATAAAGACGGCTTCAGAGAGGGAACAGGCCGTCCGGGATATCATTGCAGCACGGATTTAACCCGGGCGGTTCCATGGATGAAAAGAGTGCCCTCGTCCGGAGATCCCGGGTTACCGCGAGGGCCGGGAATTGCCGGAAGAAGGGGAACGTTCGTGAGAACCAAGGAACATGACCGGAAGACCGGATCGGCCGGACAGCCCGTGTGCCCGCGGGACTGGATGCAGACTGTCACCGGCCGCCTGATCCTGCTTCCCCTCATCCTCTCCGGTGTCTGGATCTTCGAGACCTTCCTCTTCCAGGGGTGGCCGCAGGTCTTCCTCTCTCCCCGGCCGTCCGGGCTTCTCTTCTATACCCTGATGACCTGTGTGTTTATCGGGATCCTTGTTCCCGTGTTCCTCATGCGGCAGGCATTCCTCCGCGGGGATGCCAACATGCACCAGCTCGGGTTCCGATCAGTACGCCGCACCGTCCTGATGACCAGCCTTACCCTGCTGATCGTCTGGGTGGCGGTCGTTCTCCAGAATCCCTTTGGTACCGACCGCATGGCGTTTGTTTCAGTATATCTTCTCCTGCTGCCGACCGGCATCGCATCTGCCATGGTCTGCTGCGTCCTTGCCGGGACGCACGTGCAGGCGTTCGTCCGCGAGCGGGGGGCGCTCGTGGCCATCCTTGCCGGGACAGCAGTATCGGCGCTGCTCTTTGCCCTCTCCCTGACAGCGCACTTTCCTGACGCTGTGACCCCGGTATCCTTTCTCCGCTTCTTCTCGGCCGGAGCCCTCTCGGCCCTCTTCTTCTTTGCCGTGCGGGATGTCTGGGCGGTCTCGGTTGTCGTCACGGGGATCCTTGTCTGGCTCACGGACGGGTGGCTGGACCCTGCACAGGTCTTTTTGCAGTATCCCGCGGTCCTTGCCGCAGCCCTTCTTTGTGCAGGTACCCTTGCAGCCCTCCACTGGTACCTCTCCCGGCATTACATCACCATCCCCGCCCCGCACGGGTAATCCCCGGGACGGTTGTGCAGAGAGGGGGGCCGTCACGCGTATCATGCGGCCCGCAGGGATTGCCTCCCGCGGGGATGGCCACCACAATCCTTAACAGGATACACCGGATATCCGGTAGTGATGACGGGATCGTTCATCACCCCGGAAGTCTTTGCTTTCGTTATCGTACCTGTCCTGATCTTCCTTGCCCGTGTCTGCGACATGAGTCTTGACACGATCCGGGTCATTTTTGTCTCAAAAGGGATCCGCTACCTCCCTGCCATTGTCGGGTTTTTCGAGGTCATCATCTGGCTCGTTGCCATCGGCCAGGTGATGAACAACCTCACCAATGTTGTCTGTTACCTTGCGTACGGTGCGGGTTTTGCCACCGGCACCATCATCGGTATGGCCATTGAGGAGCGGCTCTCCCTCGGCCTTGCGACCGTCAGGATCATTACAGCAGAGGACCCGGCCGGGCTTATCCGGGTCCTGCGTTCGCACGATTACGGGGTGACGGTTCTCGATGCAGAGGGTGGTAAGGGCAGGGTGAAAGTCATCTTCACTATTATCAAGCGGCAGGACCTCCAGCATGTCGTCTCCATTATCAAGGACTTCAATCCCGATGCTTTCTACTCGGTTGAGGACGTCAAGGCGGTGGCGGAAGGAGTATTCCCCTCTCACAACTCTCATGCACTCCTCCGCTGGGCAGATCTCTTAAACCTCCGCCCGAAAGGCAAGTGAGGCAGGCGTTGCCCTCCTTTTTTTGACCAATACCTTCTTTTTGTTCCAGGGTGACGATGACACAGGGAGTGCATATGCCGATCCAGCAGATCCACGTGGAAAATTTCAAGAGTTTCTCCGAGCTCGACATCGACCTTGCACGGTTCAATGTCGTGATCGGGTCAAACGCGGCGGGGAAGTCCAACTTCATCAGTATCTTCCGGTTCCTGCGGGACATTGCCACCGCGGGAATCGTGAACGCGATTGCCATGCAGGGCGGTGCGGACTATCTCCGGAATGCGAAGATCGGCATATCACGCGACCTCGTTATCCGCGTCCGGTACGTTCCCGAGAGCACGCTCGAGTACGTGGAGAATACGCGAGAGGGCCCGGCACTGCTGGGGATGCGGGCCTGCGAGTCCCAGTACGAGTTTGCGCTGCGGTTCACCGGCCACCAGGACGAATTTTCCATTGTCCGGGACCGGCTCGAGATCGGGTGTGATGTCTCGTCCTGCCGGCGTATCGGGGCAGGTGTTGTCGAGGACAGCCCTATCGGCAGGGGGAAGATTGCAATCGAGAGCGAGAACGGTAAAATCCGGTACTCGGTCACCATACCGCAGGGCTGCCCGCTCCGGGAGGAGGAGATCATTCCCATCTTCTTCCGGAACAAGCAGTTGCCGGAGAAGACGCTCCTGTTAGAAACCATCTACGGCTTTCCCCTCCCCCACCTCGACAAATTCTTTGACCGGATCGCAGTATACGACATCGACCCGAAACTCCCGAAGAAAGGAGCGGTCATCACCGGGAAGCGCGAACTGGACCCCGACGGGGGGAACCTCGCCCTCGTGCTCAAGCGGATCATCGAGGACCCCGAGAAGAAGCGGAAGTTCTCGAACCTCCTCCGGGACACCCTGCCATTCGTGGAGGAGTTCTCGGTCCAGAAGTTCATGGACGTCTCCCTCATCCTCACCCTCCGCGAACGGTATGCAAAGGAGCGGGACCTCCCGGCCTCCTCGCTCTCCGACGGGACAATCGTCATCTTTGCCCTTATCATTGCGCTCTACTTCGAGGACAAGCCGTTCATCGTCATCGAGGAACCGGTCAGCCACATCCACCCGTTCCTGGTCGGGCGCCTGATCGCCATGATGAAGGAGGCCTCCGAAAAGAAGCAGATCCTCCTCACCACCCACAGTACCGAGGTGGTCCGGCACACCGGGCTTGACAACATCCTCCTCATCTCCCGGGACAGCGAGGGCTTCTCGATAATCTCCCGGCCGGCAGACAAGGAGGAAGTGCGGACGTTCCTCGAGAACGAGATCGGCATCGAGGAACTCTATATCCAGAACCTGCTGGGAATCTGAATGAAGAAGCGTCTGTTCATCATGGTGGAGGGCGAGGACGATGTCCGGTTCTTCGGCCGGCTCATCAAACCCCTGATCGCCCCCCGCTATGATTCCATCGAGATCATCCCCTATGCCTGCATCAAGCGCGAGAAGGTGAACCGGTTCTTAAAAAGCGTCATCTTAATGAAGAACGACTACATCTTTGTCGCGGACATCGACAACGAACGGTCGGTACGGGACAAGAAGCAGATCCTGTACTACCGGTTCAGCGAGATCGACGGGGGAAAAATCGTGATCGTGATCCGCGAGATCGAGAGCTGGTACTATGCCGGGATCTCCGGTTCGCTTGCTCAGGAGCTGGGCATAACGGAGACCGGGAATACCGACGACCTGACAAAGGAGGACTTCAATGTGCGGATCCCGAGAAAATTCGATTCCCGGATCGATTTCATGTTCGAGATCCTCAAATCGTTCTCCCTTGATACGGCAGCAAAGAAGAACAGCTCGTTCCGGTTCTTCGTTGAGCGGTACCAGGTGTACGAGAATCCCGGCTGATTCCGGAATTGTGTCTTTCTTTCCCAAAAAAGGGACTTAATGGCATCATCGAAACCATTTTTTAACGCGTGACGCCATTCTGTAATACCTGAATTGAGGTTTTTGCAATGGACAAGTACGTTTGTACGATTTGCGGTCATGTCTATGACCCGGAGAGAGGGGAACCTCGCTTGGATCTTGCCCCCGGAAAGGATTTTGCCGAGCTCCCCGGTGACTGGCAGTGCCCGGTCTGTTTCGCTGAGAAGGACAAATTCGTGAAGGCGGGATGATGCCATGGTAGCACGGGAGATTACAAAGGATGTTTTCTGGGTCGGGGCCCTGGACTTCGACCGGAGACTTTTTGACGAACTGATCCCCCTGCCGGAGGGGACGAGCTACAATTCGTACCTTATCCGGGGGAGCGAGAAGACTGCGCTGATCGACACGGTCGACCCGAAGAAAGAGGAGGAACTCATCGTCAACCTCATCAAGCTCGGGATCGAGCAGATCGATTACATCATCATCAACCATGCCGAGCAGGACCATGCCGGCTCCCTCCCCATGGTACTGGAAATGTACCCAAGGGCAAAAGTCGTCACCAACGAGAAGTGCCGCGACCTTCTCGTCGCCCTCCTCCAGATCCCGGCGGAGTCCGTCATGGTGATAAAGGACGGGGAAACACTCTCCCTCGGGAATAAGACCTTACAATTCCATCTCACGCCCTGGACCCACTGGCCGGAGACGCAAGTAACGTTCCTTGTCGAGGATCGCATCCTCTTCCCCTGCGACCTTTTCGGGTTCCATCAGGCAACGAGCGAACTGTACATAACAAACGAGGCTGAGGCATACCGGTCCGCAAAACGGTATTTTGCCGAGATCATGATGCCGTTCCGGAACAGCATCAGGGGGTACATCCCGAAGGTGAGGGACTTAAACCCGGCCATGATTGCACCGAGCCACGGCCCGATCAACAAGAACCCGAAGTTCATGCTCGATGCGTACGAGGACTGGGTTTCGGACACTGTGAAGAACGTGGTCGTCCTGCCCTACGTATCCATGCACGGGAGCACGCAGATCCTGGTCGACCACCTGGTCGGGGCGCTCATCCAGCGGGGTGTTGAGGTCAAACCGTTCAATCTCTCGCACACGGATATCGGCGAACTGGCCTATGCCCTCGTGGACGCGGCAACAGTCGTTGTCGGGACACCGACTGTCCTCTTCGGGCCGCACCCCCAGGTGGTCTCTGCCACCTACCTTGCCAATGCCTTAAAACCGAAAATGCGGTTTGCGTCAGTGATCGGGTCCTATGGCTGGGGCGGGAAAGCGGCCGAGACGATCGTCAAGATGCTGGACCATGTCAAGGTGGAGGTGATTGAGCCGGTTGTTATCAAGGGACTCCCGGACGAAGCTGCCGTTGTTGCCATCAACCGCCTTGCCGATGACATTGCAAAGAAACATAAAGAGATCGGTATAGTATAACCGTGAGGAACAATCCATGACAAAGATGCTTGAAGTGTACAAGTGCGGGGTCTGCGGGAATATCACGATGGTCGTGAGCCCGTCGGGAGGTACCCTTGTCTGCTGCGGCCAGCCGATGAACCTGCAGGCCGAGAAGAGAGAAGATGCAGGGAAGGAAAAACATGTCCCGGTCATCGGGAAGACGGCAAACGGGATCCGGGTGAAACTTGGGGCAGTCCCCCACCCCATGGAGGAGAAGCACTACATCCAGTGGATCGAAGTGATCTCCGGGGATAACCTGTATGTCCACGGGCTGAAGCCCGGCCAGGCGCCGGAAGCAGAGTTTCCCGTCAGGGCCGACCATGTCAAGGTAAGGGCGTTCTGCAATGTCCACGGGCTCTGGACAAGCAGCCGGTAACTCCTCTTTTTTGCCCCCGCAGGCAAATACTAATAGATTCCGGCGGTAACCCAATAGTAATGCGCCGGCTCGAACACCTCTCGACGACCCTTGCCGACCTCGGGGATATCTTCACGTTCATTGCCCCGGTGACGTGCCTTCCCCTCCTTGTCTGCATCATCTTCTCCGAGTGGGAAATGTTTTTGCCCATGGCCTCCGTCCCGGCCGTCTTTCTTGTTGCCGGCCTCTTCTTCCGGCAGCTCCCCCGCAGTACCAAGGGGAGCAGGCTCTCGATGGCTATGTGTTCTGTCGCCCTCTTCTGGTTTGCCTGCGCTGTGGTGAGCGGGATACCGTTCATGCTGGGCCTGCACATGAGTTTCACCGATGCTGTCTTCGAGGGGATGGCCGGGTGGACAGGCACGGCCTTCTCGATGATCCGGTCCGTGGATACCGCCCCCTACACGCTCCTCTTCTGGCGGTCGTACATGCAGTGGATCGGGGGGATCGGGATCATCGCCTTCACGGTGGCGCTGGCCAGCAGCACAGGGCTGTTCCGGTCGCGGATCTTCCGGGACGAGAGCCGGGACGAATCCCTGATGCCCGCTGTTGCCGCTGCCGGCCGTTCGCTCTGGAAGATCTATGCAGTACTCACCTTCTGTGCCATCGGCCTGATCCTTTTTACCGGCCTCTCGCTCTGGGAATCGGTGAATCTCGCCCTTTCGGCGATCTCCACCGGGGGATTCACCCTGCACGGGGGGGGAATCCTGTACTATGACAGTGTTGTCCTCCAGCTCCTCCTCATCCCGATCATGATCGCGGGTGCCCTGCCCTTCAAGCTCTATTTCCTGATCCTGGAGCACCGGCGCCTGAGCCTGTTCGGCGACGAGCAGGTCAGGATCTTCTTCCTCCTCCTCCTTGCCGGCACGGCGGTGCTGGTCTACGACATGGTCCTCTTCTCCGATACCGGCCTGCCTGCCGCAATCCTCCAGGGCCTGTTCATGTCAGCCTCGGCACTGACGACAACCGGGTTCCAGACCGTGAATCTCCAGACCTGGGCCGGTGTGACGATCCTCTTTCTCGCCATGCTGACCTTTATCGGGGGAGCTGCCGGCAGCACGGCCGGCGGGATCAAACTGGACCGGGTGGCCTTTGGCGTGCGGGCGCTCCTCTGGTGGTTCCGCCGGCTCTTTGTCAGCGGCAAGGTCCTTGTCCCGTTCCGGATAGAGGGAAGGGTCATCCCGCGGGATACAGCCGAGCTGGAGACGGCAAAGAACATGCTTGTCATCCTCCTCTCCGTTATCATCATCTTTATTGCCTCTCTTGCCGTCCTGCAGTACCACCTCACCACGTTCTCCCTGACGGAGATCGTCTTCCAGGTGGTCTCGGCCTTCTCCACCTGCGGCATCAACACCGGGTACGTCATGCCCGATATGCCGGTCATCTCGAAATGGATCTTCATCCTCGTGATGTGGATAGGGAGGCTTGAGGTCATCCCGGTCATCATCCTCTTCCTTTCCCTGGTCCGCGGCCCGGAATAACCCGTCAGCCGAGGGAGAGGAACCGGCTGATGACGAGCACGGAGGCAAGCCAGATCCCATAGGCTCCCCCCAGGCTCTCCAAAAATCCCCACCGGCTGACAAGGAACCAGAGCGAGATGAGGAAGAGAAGCGACGGAATGGCAAAGAAGAAGGTCCCGAGGACCAGCTGGCGGGTTGTTTCGATCCCCGCTTCGCTGTACGTGAACAGGAACGCGATGGTGGTGATGATGGGTGCGGCAGCAAGGATGCCCCCGTATTTCGGGTTCACCTGCTGTGCAAGATACGTTACCCCGACAATGATGCTCCCGCCGGCAACGAACTTGATCAGGGTCTGCAGGTGATCCATGACACCTTATGGTCACCGTTCTTTCGCTTAATACCTGTGCCTCCCCACGGGGTTCCTGCGAGACACATTGCCCAAAATTCGTTCACGCTCGCCAGTCCGGCGCAAGTGTACTTTTGTTAACATCAGGAGATCTAATATAAATTGCCGTTCCACACTGTAGTAATGAAACAGATCGCCCTGTACGGGAAAGGCGGGATCGGGAAGTCCACGACCTCAGCCAACCTCTCTGCCGCGCTCTCCCACCGGGATCTCTCCGTTCTCCAGATCGGGTGCGACCCCAAGCGCGACAGCACCCGGATGCTGATGCAGGGCCGGTTCATCCCCACGGTCATGGACCTTGTCCGGGTCCGGGGCGATGCCAATGTCTCCCTTAAAGATGTCGTCTTCACCGGCTACAATGGCATCCGCTGCGTGGAGGCGGGCGGGCCCGAGCCGGGCGTGGGCTGTGCCGGCCGGGGGATCATCGCCACCTTCCAGCTGCTCGAAAAGTTCGGGGCCCTTGACGGCGATGTCATCGTGTACGATGTCCTCGGCGACGTTGTCTGCGGGGGTTTTGCCATGCCGATGCGGGAGGGCTATGCGCAGGAGATCTATCTTGTCACCTCCGGCGAACTGATGTCCCTGTATGCGGCAAACAACATCTGCAAGGCAGTCCAGAGGCTGGCCTCGCGGGTGAAGAGCAAGTGCCGGCTTGGCGGTGTGATCTGTAATGCCAAGGGGCAGCCACGCGAAGAGGAACTGGTATCGGAGTTTGCCCGTCGCGTGAACAGCACGATGGTCCAGTACATCCCCCGGGACCATGTTGTCCAGCAGGCCGAGGTGAACCGGCAGACCGTGATCGAGTTTGCGCCCGACTCGCCCCAGGCCGGCCATTACCGTTCCCTTGCAGGAAGGATCGTGGAGAACACCAATCTTTCCATCCCTACTCCTCTGGAGACTGATGACCTCGAATCCCTTGCCCGCGAATTCCTCTAGGCTCGGCGGCTGTACGCTCACGGGAGCGATCTCGGTGACCTCCCATCTCCGCGATACGGTCACCGTTGTCCACGGGCCGAAGGGGTGCAGCCATCACAATGTCTCCCTCCTCCATGCCAGCTGGCTTGACAACGACCATGCTGTCCTCCCCAGCCTCCTCTCCACGGGGCTCTCAGAAAAAGAGGTGATCTTCGGGGGGGAGGATGCCCTCCGGAAGGCGATCGGATCCGCGGCGGGACAGGTGGGTGTCCGTGCGGTTGTTGTCCTCTCGACCTGCGTTGTCGGGACGATCGGGGACGATGTCGGCGCTGTCTGTTCGGAGGAGTACCGCGTGCCGGTGATATCCATCCCCTCGGCGGGATTCCTCGGGGGCACGTTCCAGGACGGGATGAACAATGCCCTCATCGCCCTTGCGGGGACGGCAGGGCCCTGCCAGAAAGACCGCGGTGTCAACATCATCGGGGAGATGAACCTCGAATTCGAGGTTGAGGAGAATTACCGGGAGATCGAACGGCTACTCTCACTCCTGCACCTCCCGGTGAACCTCCGGTTTGTCCACAACCTTTCGTGGGACCAGATTGCTCGGCTCGGGAGAGCAGAGCTCAATATCCTGCGGAGCCCGGCTCTTGTTCCCGTGGGAGAGTACCTGAAAAACCGGTTCGGCACCCCGTACATTGCCTCGTTCCCCCACGGGCTCTCTGCAACCCTCTCGTTCATTCGTGAGGTTGCAGTACTCTGCGGGGTCGACGGGCAGGAAGCGCTCAGGGAGGAGTGCCTGCGGCAGGAAGAGATGCTTGGCCAGTTCTCCGATCTCCGACAGGTGCCCGTCTCCTTCGACCGCGTCCACTCCGGAGAGGACGAACTCCTTGCTGCCGAGGAGCTGGCTGCTGCGCTGGACCTGGTGATGGGCACCCCGGGGACGTGTGCCCGGCTGCCGGTGAGCGCTGCTGTCGGGACCGCCGGGACACGGCGGATGCTCCACCGCTGGCGGAGGGCTGCCCATGCCTGAGTGCGACAATCCCCTCTGGCCATGCGCCATGACCGGTGCTGCCGCCTGCCTTGCCGGGTTCGACGGGATTGCGGTTGTCATCCACGGTTCCAGCGGGTGTTATTACTATCCCACGACCCTCCTCCATGCCCCGCTCCATGGTACGTTCATCCTCGAGGACGACGTGATCTTCGGGTCGGAGGACCGGCTCCAGGAGGTGATCGGCAGCCTGTCGGGAACGGGAAAACGGATCGCAGTCATCACGACCTGCGTTCCCGCCCTCCTTGGGGAAGACATCCGCTCCATGCTCGCCGAGCACGATGTGATCCTTGTCGACAGCCCGGGCTTTGCCGGGGACGTCGAGACCGGCTATGCCCGCGCCCTTGCCATGCTTGAACCCCGGGTTGACCCGGAATCGGCCGGTGTCAACATTGACGGGACCTGTCTCTTCGACCCGTTTGCTGCCGGGAACGTCCAGGAGATCAGAAGGCTCCTTGGCATGGCGGCAGTCCCCGTTGCATCGGTCTTTTCATCGGACCGGTACGACCGCGTGCACCATGCTGCCCCGTACACCATCGGAACCAACGGGGACTTCCCCTCCGGAGTCGGGGACAATCTTGGCGGAATGCTGGGTCTTGCGGGCATCCGTGAGACTTTCGCCCGGATTGGCGACACTGTTGATGGTGCCGACTGCGACCCGGTCTTTTCGGAACTGGAGCAGCAGGAGGAGCGCCTTGTCCGGGCCTGCGACAAGTTTCTCCAGCGGTACGATCCCCCGTCTGCTGCGATCTTTGCCGGCTTCTCGTATGCCCTCTTTGCCGCTGAAGCCCTCCATACCTACCTCGACGCGGAGATCTGCTGCATCGGGACCCGGAATGCACCCGGCGAGAGCCGTTTCAGGGCTGAGCAGGTATCCGGTCTCTCGCGGGTCCGCGACCTGATCGCGACCCATGACCCGGACCTCGTGATAGGGTCCTCGTTCGAACGCTCGCTTACAGGAGAGAAAGCATTTACCGGGATCATCCCCCCGCTCCGGGGCCGGGTCAGGATCTATCCTGCACCGCTCGCCGGCATCAACGGCACACTCTCGTTCATGGAATCGGTGCTGAACTCCTGCATGGATAAAAAACCCTGATTTGGTCTCGCATTCCCTCAACCCTCCGACGGTGTTTCACTTTCACCCCGCGCACGCCGGGGGGTTATATATCGCCCGGATCAACGCCTGTATACGACAGAAGGTGGTCGTGTATGATGGAAAAAGCAGGGTATCTCCAGGCAACAAGGTCGCAGGCAGTTGACAGCGATGGCATCCCCCACGGGATTGTCGAGCTCCACATCCTCGGGAACCGGTACGCAATCCGCCGCTCCGACCTGATCCGGGCCGTCAGTGGCAGGGTCCACGTCCAGGTCGAGGACCTTACCCGGAACTGGGGCGATTTCCTGGGCCAGACCCGGGGCCTTGCGCAGGTCTCGGCATCCGGAAAGGCCCTGAACATCGACCTGTTCGGGCTGGGCAGTTATACCCTCTCGCTGTCATCGCTCAAGGCCGTGCTCTACGGCAAGGAACGCCTTGCGGTCATCGTCCGCATCCCCGAAGCCCCGCTGGTCAGGATCCGAAGGGTAACGGATGGCCAGCAGACCATTGGCGCCGCAGTCTGAATACCTCGCCATTTTTCCCTCTCCCCACACTCCTCTTTTACGGCGGTAAGCGTGCAACATTAATAGTTCTGCGACAGATGATCATGCGTGAGTGAAGCCCACCAGTCCCGACGGTTCCGGGAGTGGTCCGGCACGGGCAGAAGGGTTCGGGTATGGATACCATGGATGCGGATTACCGGGAGCTTGTTGAGAACCAGCAGGATCTCATTGTGCAGTTCAATCTCGAAGGGCGTCTCCTTTTTGTCAACGCGGCCTACTGCGCAATTGCAGGAAAGACCCGGGAGGAACTGAACAACAGCGTCTTCATGCCGGTGACCGGGGAGCGGTACTCCGATGTTGTCGCAACGCAGATGACCAAGCTCTTCCGTCCCCCCTATGCCTGCATTGTCGAACAGTGGCTCCCGACAAAGACGGGGCTGCGCTGCATCAGCTGGTCGGCCCGGTCCGTGCTTGGCCCCGACAACACGGTTGTCTCCATTGTTGCCACGGGGCGGGATGTCACCCCGCTGAAAAACGAGCAGAAAGCGATCCGGAAACGCGATGCCGAGCTCATGGTCCTTCTTGAGAGCGGGGCGCAGATGTACTATACCCATACCCCCGACCACCGGATGGTCTTTGTCAGCCCGCGGATCCGCGACATGCTCGGGTGCCGCCCGGGCGAAGGAAAACGCCTCTGGACCGACTACCTGACCGACCACCCGATGAACGCTTCGGGTCTTGAACGGACGATCCGTGCCATCGCGTCCGGGAGACGGGAACCCCCCTACCGGCTGGAGATGGGAACCCGCGACGGGCGGAAAATCTGGGTCGAGGCAAACGAGGTCCCGGTGGTGAAAAACGGGAAGACGGTTGCGGTTGCCGGGTCCCTGACCGATGTCACCGACAGGATGCTGGTGGAAGAAGGCCTTGAAGAGGCAGGGCACCTCATCCCTGATTACACCGGTGACGAGCAGGTGAACGAGTACCGTGCCCGGATTGCCGGGAAACAGGCAAAGCGTCCTGCCGGGGTCTTCCGGGCGCTCTTTTCAAAGTCGTCCGATACGGATGACGATGGCGATGCACCTGCGCTTTCGCAGGATGGCCCGAAATAATCCTCTGTCTTTTGGTATAGATGTGATCGGACGGTGTACGTATTGTTCTATCCGGACCGGCCTGTTTTCGTAGCTAACGTCGATATGTTATTGTATTTCTGCCGAATTTTTCCAACCGGTTCGTTTAGTACACCGTCCGACCCCCCGCACTCTTTCGCTGATAGCTGCATTATTTCATAGGATTACGACGGGGATGGGCACCCAGACACGGATTTGCGGGGGGGTCGGGCGGTGTACATATCTCCAGTAAGACAAATGAGTGAAAAGATTGAATGCGAAACCATATTGGGTATTTTAGTGGGGATGATTAGCCTGGAAAAATATGTTCAGATGAAATCTTCTCTCGCATAGATGGGGGCTGATGCCCCCATACCCCCGGTTGTGATGAACGGCCGCCGAAGTCGAAGAACGCTTCGCGTTCTTCTCCCATCTCACCTCAGTGAGGTTCGATGTCCCGTAGGGCGCCCCGCGAGGGAGCCTGAGGCGGGGAGCTCTCACTCATACTCAAAGTGCAGGTGTCTTACAATGTCCCGGTGTGAATCCGATCCTTGACATACGTTTCAACAGATCGGAAAAAAGAAAAACTAGATTCGTGAAGAAGAACCCGGTCAGCAGCCCTTCTTCACGCACTCTGCTATATACGAGCCGGCCTTCGAGGTGCTGACCGCCTTCCCGCCAAGATCCCGGGTCACCATACCATCGCGGATACTCGCTTCGATAGCCTTTACCACTGCCGCTGCCGCCTCGTGCTCGCCAAGGTGGTCGAGGAGGAGCGATCCCGCCCAGATGGTGGCAATGGGGTTTGCCACTCCCCTGCCCTTGTATTTCGGTGCCGAGCCGTGGATCGGCTCGAACATGGAGGTGCCCTTCGGGTTGATGTTCCCGCCCGGGGCGAGGCCGAGCCCGCCCTGGATCATGGCGCCGAGGTCGGTGATGATATCCCCGAACATGTTGGGGGTGACAACGACATCGAACCACTCGGGGTTTTTGACAAACCACATGGTGACGGCGTCCACGAAGTTGAACTCGGTAGTAACGCCCGGGTAGTTCTTTGCGGTATCCAAAAAGACATCGCGCCAGAGACCGTACACGTCCGAGAGGACGTTTGCCTTGTCCACCGAGGTGAGCTTCTTCTTCCGCTGCATCGCGAGGTTGAAGGCATAGGTCTGGACCCGGCGTGCACCCTCGCGGGTGATGACGCCGATCTGGTAGGCAATCTCTTCTGCGTCGCTCGTGACGTCCAGCCCGAACTTCACGTTGTAGATGTCGCGGACAACGTCGAGCTCGATTGTCTGGTGCTTCCTGAACCGGGAGCCGATACCGACATAGAAGTCCTCGGTGTTCTCCCGCACTACCACGAAGTCGATGTCCTTTGGCCCCTTGCCGGCAAGGGGGGTCTCGACGCCGTCAAGGAGTTTGATGGGGCGGAGGTTGACGTACTGGTCGAAGTGGAACCGGAGCGCGAGGAGGATGCCTTTCTCTAAGATCCCCGGTTTCACCCGGTCGTCGCCGATGGAACCGAAGTAGATGGCCTTGAACTTCTTCAGTTCGGCAAGGTCATCCTCAGTGACCAGCTTCTTCGTTGCAAGGTAACGGTCCGCCCCGATATCGAAGTCGGTCCACTCGATAGCGAAGTTGAACTTCTCCCCTGCTGCTTCCAGTACTTTCTTTCCCTCGGCCACGATCTCCGGGCCGATCCCGTCTCCACCGATTGATGCTATCTTGTACATGCGGGTGTCTCCTTGAGTCCTTTTGCATATTCCACGAGCCCGCCGGCATCGATGATGCCCTGCATGAACTCCGGTACCGGTTCAATGGCGTACTTCTTGTTGTCCGCCTCAATGAACCCCTCTTTGATGTCCAGCCGGATCGCTGCCCCGTCGGCAATCTTGTCCGCATCCGGGCAGACCACCGGGAGCACGCCGACATTGACGGAGTTGCGGAAGAAGATCCGGGCAAACGACTGTGCCACCACGACCTTCACCCCTCCCCCCACGAGGGCGAGCGGGGCGTGTTCGCGGGAGGAGCCGCAACCGAAATTGCGACCCCCGACGATGACATCCCCCGGCTTCACCTTCTTTGCATACTCGTCCCTCGTTCCTTCGAACGCATGCTTTGCCAGTTCGTCCGGGTTGTTGATGGTCAGGAACCGGCCGGGGATGATCGCATCGGTATCGATATCGTCACCGAACTTCCAGGTCCGGGCATTCTTCGCCACCGGGCCCGACTCCGGTGCGATCTTCCTGACCGGGATGCTCTTCTTTGCCGCCATGTCAGACCTCCCGCGGGTCGGTGATCTCGCCCGTGATCGCGCTCGCAGCCGCCGTTGCCGGCGAGCAGAGATAGACCTTCCCGTCCGTGCTCCCCTGCCTGCCTTTGAAGTTCCGGTTCGAAGTCGAGAGCGAGACTTCGCCCGGGGCGATCAGGCCGAACGCCCCGCCCATGCAGGGCCCGCAGCAGGGGGCCTCGACAAGGGCGCCTGCCTTCACGAACTTCTCGATGAGTCCTGCTTTTAAGGTCTTGAGGTACTCGTCCCGTGACGCCGGGATGATGATGGTCCGGATCTTCGGGGAGAACTTCTTCTTGCCCAGCACCTCCGCAGCCTCCTTGAGGTCCTCGAACCTGCCGTTGGTGCAGGAGCCGATGAAGACCTGGTGGACATGCGTCCCTGCCACTTTGCTCACAGGGACGCCGGTATCGACATTGTGCGGCACGGCGACCTGCGGTTCGAGGTCAGAGACATCATAGGAGCGCTTCTCCGCAAATGTTGCATCCGGGTCGCTGTCCAGTTCGAAGGGCTTCATCTTCCGGCGCCCTTTCATGTACTCCCACGTGACCTTGTCCGGGGCAACGATGCCTGCCTTGCCGCCCATCTCGATGGCCATGTTGCAGAGCGTCATCCTGCCGGCCATGTCGAGTTTCCTGACGGTTTTCCCGGTGAACTCGATGGCCTTGTAGGTGGCCCCGTCAGCGCCGATATCGTGGGCGATCGCGAGGATGAGGTCCTTTGCCCCCACGCGCCGGGGGAATTTCCCCGATACCTCGGCACGGATCGTCTCGGGAACCTTGAAGTAGAGGGCCCCGAACTTCAGGGCAAAGCCCATGTCTGTGGAGCCGATACCGGTGGCAAATGCCCCTGCCGCCCCGTACATGCAGGTATGGGAGTCGGCCCCGACAACGATCTCGCCCGGGGCAGCCCGGCCCTTCTCGATCGTTACCTGGTGGCAGACCCCTTCGTTGATGTCATAGTTATGGATGTCCTGCTCAAAAGCGAACTTCCGCATGTAGACATGGTTGTTTGCCGCCTCGATGGAGTCCGCCGGGATCTGGTGGTCGAAGAGCATGATGACACGTTTCGGGTCAAAGACCTTCTTCCCGCCCATCTCGTAGAACTTCTGGATGGCAAGCGGGCCCGTGATGTCGTGGATCATCGCCCCGTCGAGGGGGGCCATGACCACTTCGCCCGCCCTGATCTCCCTGCCACACTTTTTTGAGAATATCTTCTCCACGATTGTCGCTGCCATGCTCAATCGTCTCTACTATTGACACGCACTGCTCATGTAGTTTCTGTGCACCACGTTTCGTGCACCGCCATGACTGCGACCGGGTTCGCAGTCAAAGTAAGGTTTAATCCCGTTTCTGGCCAAGGATTATGCGAATACCATGATGCGAAGACTGAACTTCCTCTGTATTGCGCTCGCCATCCTCATGGTGGCCGCGGTAGGCACCGTTGCTGCGGCAACGGGAGATTCGTCAACAGACAAGGTCATCCATGCCCAGGGAAGCGGCAATATCATCGGGACGCCCGACCGGGCGCAGGTGACGTTGTCCGTCCAGACCGAGAATTCCGATGTCAAGGTGGCCCAGGAACAGAACGCCGCCAAGATGACCAAGGTCATCGACGCCCTTGTGGCGGCCGGGATCCCCCGCGACGCCCTCAAGACAACCGGGTACAACATCTATGCCACGTACGACGACTCGGCCAAGGGATTCCTTGACCCCAAGGTCAAGTCCTACCGGGTGACCAATACCCTGACTATCACGCTCCATGATGTCAGCAAGACCGGAGAAGTGATCGATCTTGCCGTTGCAAACGGCGCAAACCAGGCAGATTCCATCCAGTTCATGCTCTCTGATGCACAGGCCCTCCTGCTCCGGAACGAGGCCCTCAAGAAGGCCGTAGTTAATGCCAGGGCAGATGCTGAGGCGGTTGCCGGTGCCATGGGTGTCAACATCACCGGAACAGGAACTGTCGAGATCTACCAGGGCTACATGCCGGTTGTGTACTCCAACTATGCACAGGATGCAGGAGGCAGGCTGGAGAAATCTGCAACCACCACTCCCATCCAGTCCGGTGACATTACGGTCAATGCGCAGGTCTCCGTGACCTACACCTACCAGTAATCTCCTTTTTTCTCCTCCGCTGCACGCTCTTCACAATGTTTTTAATTTTGCAGCGTGATCATTTCATAAAACCCGCATGTGTGCCGGTCATTTCCGGTATACGATACAAAAAATCTCGAATATCCATCAATCAGCGGATACAATAGGATTGATTTTCACAATGGAGCGCACGATCGGTTTTAAGGAGCGAAGGTATATTGAAGAGCTGCGGATCCTCACCAAGGCAACCGCCCTTGACTGCGTCATCGATGACCGGTTCGACCGGGTCATCTACGTGATCCGGCAGGGCGACATGGGTCTTGCGATCGGGAAGAAAGGGGACAACATCAGGCGGCTGCAGAATGTTCTCGGGAAACGGATCGAGATGGTCGAATTCGCCGATACACCGGATGCGTTCATCGCCAATATCTTCAAACCGGCCGAGGTTTTGAGGGTGGAACGCCCGTCCCCGGACGCCCCGGTGAATGTTCTCGTCCGCCAGAGGAGCGACCTGGGGATCGCCATCGGGAAAGCCGGGTGCAATATCGAGAAGGCCCGGATCCTCACCCGGCGGTTCTACAACACCGAGGTCGGGGAAGTCCTGCTCGAAAAGGAGGAAGCATGAAGACGAATGTTGACCCGAAGGTCCTTGCCGAGCTCTGGGAGATCATCTGCGACCGTGCGGATCACCCGAAGGAGGGGTCCTATACCACCCGGCTTCTGGCGGATGAGAAGGGGATCGACAAGGTGCTGGAGAAGGTGGGCGAGGAGTCCACGGAGTTCATCCTTGCCGTCAAGAACGGCGTTCCCGAGCGGACGGCGAGCGAGGCTGCCGACCTGTTCTTCCACGTACTCGTCGCACTCCGTGCCTCGGGCGTGAGCCTTGCGGACGTGATGGAAGAACTGGAACACCGCCGGAAATGATTTGGGCCCGGCCCGTCCTCTCCCCTATTTCTGGAGAAATGCCATAAGGTCGACCACCTGCGGGAGGTCCTCGTTTTTCTGTGCTGCCGTGGCAAGGACAGTCTCTTCCACAAAGATCGGAACGTCCCCGCGAAGCGCCAGCGCAATCCCGTCGCTCGGGCGGCAGTCCAGGTATTCCTCATGACGGTTGTTCACAAACACGAGCTGCGCATAGTAGACCCCGTCCTCAACGCTGTCGATCTGGAGGGAGCGCAGGGTGATGGAGAACTTTGCGCAGAGGTCTAAAAAGAGGTCGTGGGTGAACGGGCGGGGCAACACCTCCCGGTTCTTTGCGCTGTTGATGGAGACTGCCTCCCAAATCCCGATGAAGATCGGGAGGAATCGGTCGGAACCGTCCGTGAGGATCACCAGGGGGATTGTGGCGGTCTCCCCGGTTGCCATGAAAACGCCTTTGACCTCGCAACGAACCTGTGTCATGCCAGTGCACAGTGATTGCTGTCAACCGAGATAAGGGTTCAGGTGGGCGGTGGCGGGCAGTTCCCCTCTTCGAGACAGGCACGTGCCTCCCGCCGGACAATGATGATGCTTGAGAGGATGCCGAGCGCGATATTGAAGTAATAGAGGACAATGCGCCAGAGCACGACAAAGATCCCGACAACCCCGGCCGGGAGGAAGAGGGCGTACATGGACGTGGCGCCGACCTCTGCAATGCCCGAGCTCCCCGGGGTTAAGGGGAGCATCATCAGGATTGCGAGGATGAGCTGGATGACGAACGACTCCAGGATGAGCGGGGGTTGTCCGAGCCCCACGAGGATGAGGGATGCGGTGATGATCTCGGAGACCCAGTAGAGGAGGGTGAAGAGCATGCCCCAGACAAGCCCTCCTTTTGCCGTGTGGACAAACCGGATCGTTGATCCCTGAAAATTATCAATTTCCTTGTCCGCCCGCACCAGCAGCGACTCGACACGGGAATTCTCCCACGTACGGGTCAGCCACCGCGTGCAGCGCGCCACGACCCGCTTCACCACATCCGGGCGCCGTATGGCCAGGTAGAAGAGGAAGAGGCACCCGGCAACGAAGATCCAGGTGACAAAGACCATGATCTCCGAGACCGTTCCGAGCTGCTTCCACTGGTCGGTTAGGACAATCATGGAGAATGCGGCCAGAGCTGCAAGGGCGATCCCATCGAGGACCCGTTCCATGATGACGACCGCAGTGGCATCCCCGAGAGGGACATTTGCCTTGTAGAGTTCGTGGACCCGGACCGGTTCCCCCCCGGCCTGTGCCGGTGTGATTGCTGAAGCGAGGAGGTTTGCAAAGACCAGGTTCAGGCTGTACCAAAATCCGACGCGGTAGCCAAGCGAACCCGCCATCATCTTAACCCGCATGGCCCAGAAGCACATGGTCAGGAGGTGGGTGAGGAATGCAAGGAGGAGGAACCAGGGATTGATCTGGGTGAGGTAGGTGATGGTGTTCTCGTTGATGGTGAGGAGGAGGATAACCACGAGGACGGCAAGGGAGAAGCCGACGGAAATATAGAGCCATTTCAATTGAGACTTGTCCATTGACGAACCCCGGGAATATCTGGAACGGTCAGTCTAACAGGTTATTGGGCAAAGTATTTACTCTTTCTTTCGCCGTCCAGCCGTTTTAGTCCACGGTGAAGATCCCGCGGTTTGCATGGATCGCAAAGAAGCCGGACTCAGCCCCGGCATCGAGCCAGCCATGCCCGTAACTGAAGCAGGATAACGCGGTTTCCGTCCTTCCCGCCGAAACCTCGCGTTCTCCGTTCTGCAGGTAGACCCCGGCAATGAACAGCACCTGATCTGCAAAATTATAAGCGTGTGTCCCCGGGGCCGGTGCAGGGGTAACCGAGGCAAGGGCCGTTTTGAGGAGCCGCGCATACCGTTTGGTCTTCTCGTCCAGTTTCAGGAAGTGGGAGGTCGGCACATTCTCCACCGGAGCTGCAAACGGGCATTGGGGATTTTTTTCGGAACAAACCAGCAGGCCGGACGCGATGCCGCAATGGAGCCAGCCCAGGCCGTACAGGAAGGCTGCAAGGGCGTTGACCGGGTCATCGCCGGAAAGGAATGTTTTCCCGTCGCTCTCGTATGCAGACGCCATCCGGAGCACGGCCTGCCCGGTCCGCCAGAGCGGTGTCCCCTCCGGTGCACTGCACGTTGCCCGTGCAAGGGCCGATGCAAGCACTGTTGCGCATTCTGCGATCCTCATAGGCCGGCGAACATCTCCAGGTACTCCCGCTCCATGTCGTGCAGTTCCGCTGGCACGATCAGGATATGGAGGGGCGGGCCGAAGTCGCAGGCCCTCACCAACTCTCCCGGCCCTGCCCGGACCACCGGCTCGTCGGATCCCGCCCGGGCAATGCCCACGTACAGCGGGATTTTTTCCTTCCGTGCAGCTGCCATCTCCTCCAGCAGGGCGACGGCTTCCGGGACGGTCATGTACCGGTCGTCCTGGATATCGAGATAGACCAGCGTATGGAGCCGCTGGGACAGGTTTGCGAGGATGACGTCAAGGGGAGTGGTCGGGAACCAGTTCTTCTGCGGGAAGGGAAGGGAACAGGACTTCCCGAACCGGTAGTTCTGGAGCCCGGAGAGGCCGCAGACGGCGCTTGCGATGGATGCGGCATGGATGATCGCTGTCGGTATCCCGCGGGACGCTGCCCGAATCCGGAGATCGGCATGGGTCGTCGAGACCATCGGGTCTCCCGCGCAGAGGAATACCACGTCCTTTGTCGTGGCCTCTTCGAGCATAGCATCGGGGTCCTGTTCCACATCGGACCGGTACAGCGGAGTAACCGGCCGCCTGTAATACTGCTCGAGGCCCTCCCGTGTCGCACCCATGAGGCGCGAGGTGTAGCACTCAAGATAGACCCGGTCAGCGTTCCGGATGCGGGAGAGCCCTTTTTCCGATACGTCAGTTTTATCAAAGAGGCCAAGGCCGATGAAAGTCAGCATGCGTTCTTTGCCCCGGTCAGTACCTGAACTGCGTTATCGAATCCACAAGCGATTCAAGAACAAAATTCACATCCGATTTCCGTATTGCCGAGATCTGGTAGAGGGGGATCTCGTCACCGATCGCGAGGGACCTCCTGATAAGGCCTGGATCGAGGGTTCCCGGAAGGTCGCTCTTGTTTGCCGCAACGGCAAACGGGATCCGCCGCCGTGCAATCATCTCGATCAGGAGGCGTGCACGGGGGAGCTGGTCTGCGTTTGTTGCATCGATGACAAGGAGTGCCCCCATCGCGTGCCCGAGATATGATGGCAGGAGAGAATCGAACCGCTCCTGCCCGGGCGTCCCGTACAGCGTGATGTCGAAGTCCTTCCACCGGATCCAGCCGAAATCCAGCGCAACCGTTGTCATGCTCCCCTCCTGTGCCATCCGGTCGACAGAGTGCCCGTCATCCGCGGCATTGAGGACAAACGTTGATTTTCCCGACGAAGCCGGGCCCGTGACCACGATGCGGGGGATGTAGGGAATGACCCTCCCCTCGCCAATGATGAACGGGACCGAGCGGGCGGGCAGATCTGCCCACGAGGTATGGACGAGGGTGAAATAATTGAACTGCGGGAAGGGCCGGAACGATGAGCGGATGGCAAGGACGAGGTCAAAGTTCAGGTCCCTGATGACATGGTCGAGGAGCTGTTCCCCTTCCAGGTTCAGGTGCTCGATGACAAGCGTGATCTTCTTCTCCCTCTCCTGGGCCGAGGTGAAGATCGCGGCTGCGGCATCGGTCCCGAACTCCTCGTTCAAGAGATCGAAATAGACAAAGATGACGTCCACGTCATGCTCGCGGCAGAGTTTCCGGATCCGTGCCTGTAGTTCGCGTGCCCTGCCTTCCGGTGACTTGCTGCCCTTCTGGATCCGTTCCCAGTCAACAGAATCGAAGAAGGTGACCGGTGCCAGGGCAAGGTCGGGCCGGGCCCCGTACATCCTCTGTACATCGTTCCGGAATGCATCGACCGTTGTATTCGGCAGGACGACAAGGCAGGGGCGTTTCTTTGCCAGTGCACAGGACAGGGTTGAGATCATGAAAAGCTGGCCGTCGACCCCGGGCTCGAGGCTGTACAGGATCCTGCTGCCATCTGGAATGCCGCTTCCCAGCATCTCGTCAAGGCCGTTTATCCCGGTCGAGATCATGGGAGGATGGTCACCTGTCCCTTGGAGACGGAGAATTTCATCCAGTCCCCCGGCACGCCGGAAAGCCCGCGGATACGCATCAGGTTGATATTCTGCTCGACCTTGACCTCGATGACACAGGTCATCAGCTGCTTGATTAAGGAGAGTGTCTTTTCATCGAAGGATTCGCTGTTGAGGATGTAGACCCCCACACCTTCGATCTTCTTCAGTTTTGCCGTGAGCACGTGCAGGAACTGGTACAGGACTTCGAGCCTGCGGTACATCAGGAGGGTGGAGATGGAATTGACACAGAAGCGTATCGGCGGCGGGAACAGGCCGGTCTCGCCGTCGGCAAAATTCCCCTCGAAAATCGTCTCTACCATGTTCGAGAACTTGATCCCGATACCGGTCAGGTCCGTGGGACTGGAAACGAACATCAGCCGGGCGGTATCGGTGATGCCCGGTGTCGAGCTCTTGGTGATGGCATCGATTACCCCGGTGAACCGCTTGTCGGCCCCGGCTACCTTGAATGCGTCGACCACTTCGGCAGCGCGTTCATTGGTCGAGAGGACGATGGCGTACTCGCCCGGTACCGGTTTTGTCAGTGCATAGGCCAGCTGGTCGGCGGCACTCATGGGCGGAGCCAGGATCAGGATATTGGTGCCGGCATCAAAACCGCCGGATGCCTCGTCTATCTGCGCAATTCCCGACTTATAGGTATACATTTATCGATTGATCATTTTATCAGAAGACTTATTAATCTCTCCTGTCGGGCCGGGCAGCGAAGATACCGTGTGAACGGGTGGAGCCGCTCCCTGATCCGGCCATTTTTAGGCATTCCGAAATATTTTAACATTAGGTAAGCCTAAAAATACTGGATGGCGTCAGAGCAGCTGGAAGAATATCTTGAGAGTATCCTTGACATCGAGGAGAAGCACGGGATCGCGCGGACATCGGCGATCGCCAAATGCGTCAAGGTGGCACCTGCAAGCGTGACCGAAGCACTCCAGGTGCTCTCCGACAAGGGCTTTGTGAAGTATGAGCCCTACAAGGGGGCAACCCTGACAGAGCAGGGCCGGGAGATGGCGCGGAAGGTGAAGCGCCGGCACCGTCTCCTCGAGGTCTTCTTAACCGATGTGCTCCATATCACGAGGGAAAATGTCCACGACGAAGCCTGTAAAATGGAGCACACGCTCTCGGATGAGACGGAGTGTGCGCTCTGTAAGCTGCTCAATGCCCCGGCCCGGTGCCCCCACGGCAGCCTGATCGAGGCCTGCGACCGGAAGGTGGAGAGCTGCTCGGCCTGTCTCGATGAAGGGCAGGCCCCGCCCGCGAGCGCCCGAAAAGAACCACTTCTTCCCGTCACCACTCTTGCTCCCGGTCAGAAAGGGACCATTGCATTCATCCGGGGAGATACCGGTGTTGTCCAGCGGCTGACGGACCTTGGGCTCACCCTCAAAACCGAGGTCCAGCTCGTCAGGAAAGCCCCCCTTCTCGGGCCTGTCGAGATTGCAGTCCGGAAGACGAGACTTGCCATCGACCACGCTATCGCCGATCACATCTTTGTCACTCCCTGCGGAGAGAAGAGTAAATGAGCGGGTGCGAAGACTGCAGCGGGTGCGACCTCCTGCACCTGCCCGTGGACACAAAGGCGGAATACGTGGTGGCCCTTGCCGGCAATGCCAATGTCGGGAAGAGCGCGACCTTCAACCAGCTCACCGGCGTTGACCAGGATATCGGCAACTGGCCGGGCAAGACGGTGGAACGGGCCGAGGCCCTCCTCCAGCACCGGGGCAGGCGGATCCGCGTCATCGACCTCCCGGGCATCTACTCGATAAACGCGCTCTCGACAGAAGAGCAGGTGTCCCGCGAGTTCATTGCCCACGACCACCCGGACGTTGTCGTAAACGTCCTGGACTCATCAGCGCTCGAACGCAACCTCTTCTTCACGCTCCAGCTCACGGAACTGGAAAGCCCGCTCGTGATTGCTTTAAACCAGGCGGACCTTGCGGCAAAGAAGGGTATTATCCTCGATGCAGGGAAACTCTCCGCAATTCTTGGCGTCCCAGTCATCCCGACTGTGGCGATCCAGGGAAAGGGGATAGCTGAACTCTCGGATGCAATTGTCCGTGCAACCTGCTCCCGGCCCCGCCCGAAGACCATCCGGTACGGGAAAGAGGTCGAGGACCGAATCGCCCGGATCCTGGCCCTGCTTCCCGAGGGATCCGGGGGCTACCCGTCCCGCTGGACGGCAATCAAGCTGCTGGAAGGCGATCCTGACACGGTCTGGGAAGTCCGGCAGCATTCTCCCGGCGTGGCAGCCGCTGCCCTTGAGTCCGGCCGCGAACTGGAGAAGATACACGGGGAGCCGGCAGCAACGGTCATGAGTGCAGAGCGGTACCATGCTGCTGAAGAACTGGCCGCAGCGGTCATGGAGATCCGGTCGCCGGGGGACAACGAGATCACCCTCACCGAGAAGGTCGACCGCATCGCGCTCCACCCCGTTCTGGGGTACCTCCTCCTTGCCGCCACGCTCGGCGGGCTGCTTGTCTGGACGTTTGTCATCGGTGCCTGGATCTCCGGCGTCCTGATGGAGTTTTTGTCGGGCATCGCCCCGGTCGAACCCCTGATCACGGGATCCCTTCCGGATATCATCTTCAACGGTGCATGGACGGGTTTTGTCGCCGCCCTCACGCTTATCGTGCCTTACGTCATCCCCTTCTACCTCGTCCTTGCCCTGATCGAGGACTCCGGGTTCCTCACCCGCTTCTCCCTCATGCTCGACAAGGGGATGCACCGCATGGGGCTGCACGGCAAGGCCATCATCCCGCTCGTGCTCGGGTTTGGCTGCACCGTGCCGGCCTGCCTCTCGTGCCGGATCATCGAATCCCCCAAGCAGAAACTGATCGCGGCATTCCTGGTCACGCTCATCCCCTGCTCGGCCCGGACCATCGTGATTCTCGGCGTTGTTGCCGTGTTTGTGAATATCTGGTGGGCACTTTTCCTGTACCTGCTTGTTTTTGTCCTGATCGTGGTCCTCGGGCGGCTCGCATTCCGGCTGCTGCCCGGGGAATCGGTGGGCATGATCATGGAGATGCCGGACTACCATGTCCCCCACGTAAAAGGGGTGCTCGGCCAGACCTGGCAGCGGACCCGGTCGCTCATCGGGATCGTGCTTCCGGCCTACATTATCGGGAGCATCGTCATCACTGGGGCCTATGCCGCCGGGCTCCTTGAACCCATCAACGCGGCACTCTATCCCGTCACCGTGATCCTGCTGGGCCTCCCGGCCATGACCGGCGTTGTGTTCATCTTCGGCATCATCCGGAAGGAGATGACCATCCTCGCCCTTGCGGCGATTCTCGGGACAACCGTCTTCTCAGACGTCCTCACCCCGGTCCAGATCATCGTCTTCGGGCTCGTGACCCTGCTCTACGCCCCGTGCATCTCCACGATCCTCGCGCTGGCAAAGGAGTTCGGCTGGAAGGCGGCGCTCTCGATCACAGCGCTCGAGACCAGCCTTGCAATCGCACTCGGCGCACTTCTGTTCCACCTCATCGGCCCCTTCCTCTGACCGGGTCACCATCAGGCCTAATTACCTTGGGCAGGCTATACCTAAGTGAGAATGATCTACTGGCTCTATGCGCAGCTGCTTAGGCGGCAGATTGTGGACCTGCCGGAACAGGTCTGTTTCATGATCAGCGGGGAGGACCTTGCCGGAGCGCCCGAATCGCTCTTTGCTGTCACCTCGTGGTGCAACGCGATCTCGGCCTACGTGACAGCGCACGGCCCGGCTGGCGCACACGGGATACGTCACCTGATGTTCCACATCGCCGCACCGGACCCGGAGCAGATCGATTCGCTCCTTCCGGCCATCCGGAAGATCGGCACGATTGCACACGTAAGCCTCCATGCCGGCAGCCGCGAAGAGACCGGCGGGAGCGGGATGGATGTTGTCGTTGCCGTGGGCAAGAGCGGGAGGGAAGAGATCACGGAGTGCATCCGGAAGATGGCACGGGACAATGTTCCTCCGGAGACCGTGGACGAGAAGGTGATCGAGTCCTACCTGACCTTCCAGTACGCCCCCGATGTCGTGATCAAGAGCGGCGGGGACCACCTCACGGATTTTTTGATCTGGCAGTCCGTGTACTCGGAGCTCTTCTTCTCGGACGTGAACTGGGCGCACTTCCGCGAGGTGGATTTCCTCCGGATCCTGCGGGACTACCAGGCGCGTGTCCGCCGGTTCGGGAAATAATCCCGCCTCATCACCGGAGCCGGATGTTAATCCAGGCCGGTTCCCCGTCCAGCGTCTTCTCTTTTACGGCGAACTGGTTCTTGAGGGCAATGGTGACAGTTTTTTTCTCCGGAACCGACGTGATCCGGTGCTCGCGGCACCACCGGACGAATGCCTGGTAGAGCGCCTCTTTTGTCACATGGTCGTCTTCGGTATCCCCGCGAATGGTCGCCTCGGCGATGAACTGTTTCAGTGCCTGCCCCTTTCCGGTCTTTGCCGGTTTTTTCCGTGCCGGTATTTTCTCTTTTTTCCGGGGAGCACTGGCAGGAAGGGACCGGGCTGCCGGGGGCTTCTCCTGTATCGGGGCCCTGCCGGGCAATGCTGTGGGAACGTTCCTTTTGGCCGGCCGCGGCACCTGTTTTACCGCGGAAGCGGCACGGGGGTCGTCTGCGTTGATGACCGGGTGGATTCCATCGGGGGATGCTGACAACGCAGCACCTGATGTCCTCGCGGCGGCCCCGTCCTTTGCAACGATAACGGGAGCGGGGGGTTCGACCGGTTCCGGCCTCATGGGGTCATACGGGATTCCGGTTGCGCTGGCAAGCGCCCTGTTGCAGATCTCCGTGATGTCAAGGCCGGATACCAGCGCCTGTCTCAGGATATCCTGCCGGATGGCGATACCGGTCAGGCCCCCTGTAGGATCCTCTCCCTTCTTTCCCGTCATGAGCGATCAGTTCCTGATCTGTTGTTCAAGATAGATAGAGTTCGCGATTGCGGACACGATTGGTGTGCTGTAGTTTCAGGCGCTTTTTGCAGCACACCGCTGGTCGTAGATCCGGATGGCCCGCAGCAGGTCGATCTTCCGGAAGAGCGGCCAGTAGGGAGCGCAGAAGTAGACCGCAGACTCGTGCCCTGCCGCAAGCCAGGGAAGGAAGTTCGAGGTCCGGCACTCGTTGCCCGTCCTGATGATCAGGTCAACGGGAGGGATTCCTTTTCCGTGGTGGAGGTGCTCCTCGACCATGCTGACATCGATGGTATCGGGGTCGGCACCATTCTTCCGGACGGTTTCCAGGATGTCCCGGGCGGCAAGGACGATCTCGTTCCTCCCGCCGTAGGCGAGGGCGATGTTGAGGAAGAAGCCGGTATGCTCCTTTGTAGCCTCCTCCGCTGCAAGGACCGCCTCCCTAAGGTCGTCCGGAAGCATCGACGGGTCGCCGACCATCTGGACGCGGATCCGGTACTTCTTCACCCGTTCGTCGGTGAGGACGCTCAGGAACTTCTCCTTGAACATGGCAAAGAGATACCCGACCTCGTTCTTCTCCCGCGAGAAGTTCTCCGTTGAGAACGTGTAGAGGGTGACGTGCCGGATGCCCAGTTCATGTGCCCAGTCCAGCATCTTCTCCGTCTTGTCGGCACCTGCACGATGGCCGGATGCCGTATCCAGCCCGAGCATCTTTGCGTACCGCCGGTTGCCGTCCATGATGATGGCAACGTGGTTGGGGATGTGCCGGCACTGTCTCAAAAGCCGCTGCTCGTACAGGGGTTCGAGAATGCCCTGCAGGTTCATAGCGGAGTCATCTCCACGACCATGCCCCGGTTGGGGTAGCGCTCGATCACGCACTTTTTCCCGGGCATCCCGTCTTTGTGCTCTTCGAGGAGCCACCAGGCCATCTCGATGCCATCCGCCGATTCCTCGAAACTGTCCGGGTCCAGCCGTTCACGGCAGAACTGCAGAACGGCCTCCCGCTCTCCAACCTCCGGCTCGACAATACCGTACACGATGGTGCCGTCATCGGTGATCTCGTCGAACGGGCGGGCAGTGTTCTCTGCGATCCGCTTCAGGCGCTCCCGGAGCTGGACCGAGTCCTTGAATCCCGAGGAGCACCAGTGCACCTTGTCATGCTTCAGGAGTTCCCCTGCCCATTCGCGGGCGCCGTGGATGGCATTGTGGAGTTCGTCGGCAAGCTCGTAGCCCCGCTCCCGCATGGCGTACGCATTGGTCTCCCCCCATTCGAGCTCGTTGATGTTCAGGAAGTCAAGGTACGGGAGCGCAGGGATGAGGAGTTCAAGCCCGGGGAGGGCCGGCACCTCGATCCCGATATCGAAACCCATCTCTTTTGCCCGCTGTGCGGAACGGATGAAGTCCGAGTCCAGGATCGTGTCCCAGCACTCGCGGGGAGGATGGAGCCGGATCTCGTCCACGAGCCCCTGCATCTCCGCAAGTTCGCTGTCTGACGGGGCCTTTGCCGTGTAGAGGTGGATCTGGTGTTCCGTCCCGAAATGATCCTTGAGCATCCGGCAGTACTCCGTCACCTTCTCAAGGCAGAGGAGCGGTTCGCCGCCTGTGACCCCGGTGCCGAGTGCGCTCATGGTCTCGGCTACTTCGATGATCTGCGACGGGACATCGATAGGGACTTCATTGGCATAGACAGTGTCCGTCCCTTTCCGCTCCGATGAGAGCGGGCAGTACCAGCAGGAACGGTGGCAGCGTCCCGTGACGAAGAGGACCATCTTTGCGCCCTGGTGGCAGAGAACACAACCGTCTGAGAGTGTCATGGAGTGCATCCTGTCCGCGATCCCGGCAGGGACCGGTACCTGAAATGTGATCTTAGTATTAGGCAATATGCATTCAAAACCCTTCTTCTGTGGCAGAACTATCTTTATAAGTCAAGCAAGACACGAGTTAATAGATTATGAGAGCCGGTACAACGGGGCAGAACAGGGATCATGCTCTTTCTGAAGTAATTGGTTTTGTCCTCCTCCTGGCCCTGGTGGTTGCTGCTGTATCTCTCTGGACTATCTATATCGTTCCCGTCAACGGCAGGGAGGCAGAGATCGTCCAGATGAACAGTGTCAAGGACCGGTTCACGGATTACAAATTCACCCTGGACTCGCTCTGGATCAACAACCAGTCCGGTGTAACGACCTCGACATCCTTCAACCTCGGGACCGGACAGGGCGTTACGGAAGCAGGCGGTCTCTTTCTGCCCCTGCTCAACCCGATACCCTCCTCCGCGGTCCTTTCAGTGAAGGACGATGGCGACAGACTGGTGGTCAATTCCAGTACCCTCCCGGAAGGAAAGGTATTCAATCTCTCCGTGCTGGAATACCAGTCCGGCAATAATTACTGGGTCCAGCAGCGGTACTATTACCAGACCGGGGGTGTCTTCCTCAAACAGGATAACGGGTCCATCTGCCGGATCTCTCCCTCCTTTACCCTTGCACGGACCTCCAGCGGCACCAGCGAGTTCGCATCGGTTACCCTTATCCCGATCCAGGTGCTGGGGGGCAGTTCGATTGGCGGAAAGGGGCCGGTACGGGTTGATTCGCAGTTACGGACTCCCGTAAAGCTTGCCACGCAGGAGCAGAACAGTTATGTGAGTATCCGGGTCGATGTTGCCGACAAACCCACGGCCCTGATGTGGATGAATGTCTTAAACGAGACACGCGTGCGCGGGGGTATCACGTCCGGTTCCTGGTATTCCTTTTCTGTTACCGAAAACCCGGTGACCAAACGGGGCACGGCATTCATGAACATCACCGGTCCTTCTGTTTCAGGTTCCACCCAGGACATCATCTTCACGCTCCAGTCTGTCGATTATGCCGTGACGATCAATAACATTGCATCGGGTATTACATGATGATCCAAAAGACTGGCAGGATGCGGGGACAGGCCACTCATGGAACGGGGGATGGTGATGGCGTATCCGAGGTCATCGGCGCGGTCCTGCTGATCTCCCTCGTCGTGACCGCAGTTGCGCTGGTTGCCGTATTCGTGAACTCACAGGCCACTCCCCGGAATATCCCGGATGTGAACTTTATGGTGGGCAGTGACAACAGGAACCCGCTCACCCTCTACCTCACCCACAACGGGGGCGACATTCTCCCCCTCGGGTCATTCTCGGTGTATGTTGATGGTACGATGAGGGCGTACTCGCTCTCCGGTGGGGGAAATGAATGGTCGCTTGGCAAGAACCTCGTAGTGCCGCTGTCATCCGGAGAGAAACCCGGTACAATCATCCTGGTGTACAATGCAACAGGATCCGGGGGCTCCGTGATCGGGTCTGCCTCGGCCGATGTATCCGTGCCCTCCGTGACCGCTGCCCCGGAGATCATCATCCCCCCCTCCGTCTGCGTGAATATCACCGACCCGCAGATCGTGCTCTCCGTTGTCCTGAACAACGTATCGGTTATCGGCGATGCTATGAACCAGTCCCCCTCGACAGTCGGGCCGGTGATTGCAAACGTGGTCGGCGCCAATTCGATCAGTTTTTACCGGGAAGGTAAAGCAACGATCGACCCGAATACTCACCTCTCGTTGAATATTACCGGGGCAGGATCGACCATCTCGTATGGAACGACCACCTCGAAGAGCCTGGGAATTGGGGATATCCTTGTGGTAACGCTCTCGAAAAGCAGCCCCGGGTCCTGGAAGATCTTCGGCCTTGGCAACCAGATCTGGGAATTTTCGGCCGCTGACAGCTCGAAAGTAGTTGATATCAGCTGGAAACACAAGAGTAACGGAACCTGGACAAATACTTCGGCCACCCAGTTGTTTCATACCTGGATTACCGGATACCAGGATGTAGGATCAACCCTGACCGTGCGGTCAACCGGCGGATCGTATTACACGGCCCTTGCGGTTAACGGTACAATGGTAATCGATGGGGTAAATTCAAGTACTGTTGTTATCCAGAACATCCGACCGGTGGGGGTCGGGTTGTTTGTCCTGGAATATGACCCCAACTCAGACAGCATGTATTTCGTCGGGAACGCACAGAGCGTGAGCGTGACATAACCATGGTATGTGAGTACGGCCCGCATTCTCTGCACCACTGCCTCTACGACGATTCCGGTGTTTCCGAAGTGTTCGGCGCGGTAATACTTATCACAATCATTGCAGCTGCAGTTGGCCTTGTTGCTGTCTCTGTATTCTCACAACCTCCCCCTGAGAAGATCCCTGCGGTGAATTTTCTCTTCGCTTCCAAAGGCAACATTATCACCATTCACCACAACGGGGGCGATCCCCTTCCGGAGGGTAATTACCAGATCCTGGTGAACAGCTATCCAGTCCCCTCCGGTTCGATAACAAAATTCCCGTCTCCTGCCGGCAACTGGGTGATAGGAGATACGCTCACCATACAGATGAACGACCTGTCGCCATCATCCTATGTCCAGGTGGTCTACCTGGACGGATCTGCATCCTATGTCCTGGCTTCGAACAGTACACCGGGAGGGGCTGGAGGACCCTATGCTCCCGTTGCATCATTCATTACCGATGTTTCGTCAGGCATTGCCCCGCTGGACGTGCAGTTTACCGATACCTCGGAATACAGTCCTGACTCATGGGTATGGGAATTTGGCGATGGATCGATATCTTTCACCCAGCACCCGGTACACACATTCACTTCAGCGGGGACTTATACCGTCAGGCTTACCGCTGAAAACAGCCTTGGCAGCAGCACGGCAACAAGGATTATTACTGTATCCGGCGCCCCCGTGCCTGTGGCCAATTTTACCGCCAATGTAACATCCGGTATCGTTCCATTGACTGTGCAGTTCACGGATCTCTCGGAGAATAATCCGACCTCATGGTCATGGGTGTTTGGCGATGGGAATGTTTCTTATCAGCAGAATCCGCAGCACACGTTCGTATCTGTTGGGAATTACACCGTAAGTCTGAACGCGACAAATTCTGCGGGCTCCAATTCTATGACAAGGACAGAGTATATCCAGGTTTCTTCGGTCCCCTTTGTAAACTATGTTATCGAAGAGAATGTCTTCGTCTATGGAAGTCAGTTACGCTTCTCCGGTGCGAAGGTTGCCGGACCTGATGCTACCGTTGTCATCACGGAATCCTTATCAACCAGCGACCTTAATCGAGGTGCCTCCATCGCAGTCAACACCCTCTACATTGACGGGGATGTAACCCTTGACGGAGGGAGTGCAGGACTTGGTTCGGCGGTCAATCCGGGAAATATTTATGTCACCGGTGACATGAACCTGCTGAGTGGAACGCGGGATATCTATGGCGATGTCTATGTCCGGGGAAATCTCCGGCTGAAAGACGCACGGATTCATGGAAATGTGTACGTTGACGGCGATGTTACCCTGTACTGGACACCCTGGCTTGCTCCAGGTTCACACATCTATTATACCGGGACGCTCAGCGCCCCTGCATATTACAACCAGGGAATCCTGGACAAATGCATCCATCAGGCAACCGTTCCGGGATTTGCCATGCCGGATACAGCACTGCCCTCGGTAAAATCTTCCGGTTGGTATGCAGCGCGTGGATATGTCTCGTCCGGACCTTTGACCGATAACCTGAAAATATTTGCCCCCGGTTATTCCTCCAGTTCCTGGACTTCTACAGTCAATGATGTTGTCATTATCGCAAGTGCCGGCGACATCTCAATTACCGGCCTTGGCGGCAGTGGATTCCGGGGTGTGTTGTTTGCGCCAAATGGAAAGGCTACCTTTAGTGGAGGATTCTTCGAGGGGGTTGTCATTGCCCGGGATGGTTTCGATGTCATCAGTGGAGGGACTACGGTAACCTTCAAAAACCTTGAGACGTATTTCACCAGCCCTGATGATTATCCATTCTGATATTTTTTGTAATCTGTAAGTGATTCCCGTATCCGTGACATTGGATCGGGAAAAAGGCAACCTGACTCTACATAACGGGATTTCCCTGAACGTCATCCCAAAAAGAATGGGATCCCTGATGATGAGAACTGTTGTGAACCGGGAATTGGTTGTTACATTCTGAATCCGTTGAACAATACCGTATTGGCACGTTTTGCTGAGTGTATTATCCAATAGTACTCATATCATATGCTCGTGTGGATCTCGACAACGCCATAGGGGATTGACGTATCGGCGGATGTGACCATATTCCCGTTCTTGTACACTTCCACCAGGATATTCCGCACTGATCCATCCCCTTTCTCAAGGAAAGCATCGATGTTCCCTACGGCCATAGAGAGCTGGAAGATCTGTTCCCCGGAACTGTTTACCGCCCGCTCAAAGCCGTTTGCCGAGATAGTCCCGGTATACTGTCCCGGGTAGAGAACCCGGACAAAAACCCCGGTTGAAGGTACGGGAGACGCTCCAGAAGGTGCGACCGTCTCAGGGATAGTTGTCACAACAAGCGGCCCGACGGGTGTAGCATTTCGGATGATTGCAGGCCCCACAGGAACATGCATCTCGAGTGCTCCCCGCGGCCTGCTTGTCACATCGCTCTCAACAACCTCTCCTCCATTATACACGCCAATCTCCAGAGCTTCCCCGGAGCCGTCCCCTTTCTCGACAAAGATATCGATGACTGTGTCGTGTACCGGCATCTGGTAGATCTGGGTTCCGGAACTGTTCACATCAATCTGGAGGCCACCGGCAGAGAGCGTTCCTGCGTAGTATCCCTGATATGCAATCTTTACCCAGATCCCGTTCCCCGGAACAGCACCGGGGGGAAGGGTTGCCTCAGCTACAGAATCTGGTATCGTCTGTCCCGGCTCATGAGCAATATTCGAAACGGCTGCGGCCGGTGCGGACACCGGTGCAGGCGTCGGCGTTGCAGTGACCCCTGCCTTTGCTGCGGCCGCCTTCTCCCAGTGCTGGAGCCCCGGTTCCGGTATCGGGGAGACCATGGCCACGAGCAGGATGGCTGCAAGGAGGACGATGGCAACAAGGGTGAAAGCCGGGGATACCGGTTTCGGCTCGTCAGGGAGGGCCTGCCGGGTGCCCTGTGCGGGGCCGTATACCGTCCATTCCGGGACGGCCGGACGGCCGGTGGGTGCAGCGGTATCCAGCGTTCCCGCGTCCATCCTCTCGCGCCGGGCGCGGGAATAGTAATCTGCAGGTGTGGGATCGGGCCGGACCGGTACTCCCTGCTTTTCGAGAACGGTAAGGCACCGGTCGCGGTTCTGGATGTTCTTCCCTGCGGCAAGGAAGATGAAGATCAGCTCGATCCCGCGCATACCCCCGTCGGCGGTACCGTAGGTGATCCGGATCACCGGTTCCCGCAGCCGGTTGGTCTCCGCGGAAGCAAGCGTGATGTCCTGATAGGGGATCTCCAGCCGGGGCTTTCCTGCATCCTCGCAAACCAGGACTAGCCGCCCCTCGAGAAAGACGGCTTCGTAGCCGATACCGTTGATGATCAGCCGTTGTGTCCTGTGGATGACCGCATCCCCGCTCTCATTGCCCGGAGTATCCATGGTCCCCTGCCGGAGTATACCAGTAGTTACTGTACCGCTTCACCCTAATAATCTCTGCAGTATTTCAGGGGCTGGCAGCATCATTCCCCGTGCCTGTCAGGTTCGCGCACCTCCGTGTTCCGGTTTACGAGCAGGTTCCAGGCATCGTGGGCCCGGTTGTACCGGACAAGCACGCCTCTGAGTTCCAGTACGGTGCCGTAGCCGGCAGAAAGCAGCGCCTCGTTTTCCGCTGTTTTGTGAAATGCCGGCAGGACGGCATAGACCGGGGCTTTTGCGGTGCCATCGCAGACCTTGAAGAGGCGGGTCTTTGCATCGCCGAGTTCACCGCTCATCTTTGCAACCATGGTGTTCACCCGCTTTCCCACGTGCAGGTGCAGTTTCGAGAGCTGGAGGAACTTTGCCGCGGAGGAAAGCCGTAAGCCGTCGCGGGGTATTGCGGCCCGCCGGAGGACTGCATAGCTGTACTTGATGTCCGTGTTGATGTACCGGTACGGCTCATCACACCGGGCAAGGGTCTCCATCAGACGCGTGGGGCGGATGGCCGGTGCGGTGGCAAAACTCCAGCACCGCGGAGCTTTGCAGGCAGTGCCCCGGAACAGCGGGCAGGGGGAATGCACGACAAGCCCGGCAGGCTCAAGGCCGGCGGCAAGCGTCCGCATGCGGGTTGAATTAATCTCGTCTGCCGGCTCGATAATGAGAATGGCGCCATCGGGAGACAGCCGCTCCGCGAACCGTCCGACAATTCCGGCCCGCGGGTCTCCCGACCGGTCCGCGAGTTCCCCGAGGACATTGGAGAAGACGATGAGGTCGAACCGTTCCGGCAGGCCTGCAGGGAGCGGGTCGCGGATGTCCGCCTGTTTGGGGGGCTTGACCGAGACCGGCCCGCCCCGCGGCACGAATGCGTCCCTGAGAGAGAGGAACGCCTCGATATGCTCCTCCGACTGCTCGATAGCGTAAACTGAGGCCTTTACCCCGTCAAGCCGGGAGAAGAAGTCCGCGATGGCGAGCGGGACAACCCCCGGCCCGGTCCCGGCATCCAGGATTGTCATCGACTTTTTCAGGAACCCTTCCTCGAAAAGCCGCAGGAGCAGGTGTTCTGTCTGCATGAAGTAGACCGGGAAATGGTAGGCAAGGTACCCGAGCACGCTGTAGCCTTTCGTGTACCGGAGCGAACGCTTGTGCAGGGGCTTCCAGTAGTCGTCTTTCTGGGCCGTGATCGCCTTCCGGAGCCGTTCGGCCGTGACCGGGTCATCCCAGGGCTTCCCGACCTTCTTTGTGATGTACTCCTCAATGGCAGTTGCAAGAACCGGGGGCAGTTCCCTCTTCTCAAGGAATGTGCTGGTGCGTCCCCGCCCGCCATCGCCCGGGAGCAGTCTGTTGATCTCGACATCCCCGCCCCGCCGCGTTGCCGCAAGGCCGAGGCGGGGCAGTTCCGGTGCAATCGCCCGGTAGATCTCGTCGACAGTCATTGGTGCGTCGAGGTACCGAATAATCTCCGAAAGCAAAAACGAGGACCGGGTCCCGGCAACGTACTGTATCGTGGAGATCAGGGGATTTCCGGCCATAACCTGCCGGATAGTAGGGTGACAGCCCACATACATCTTTCGTCAGGGCGATACTGCTGCTCCTCCATCGTATCGGACGAGTGATCCGCACCTTTTTGGGTTTACCGGACAGAGAGGCTATCATCCCATGATCACTCTGCCTTCCGGTGATGTCTCTCACGATGACATCGGACGTTTCTTCGCAGGCCGGAATATCGATGCATTCTGCATTGCGGATGCAGACAGGATATTGGCACCATCGGGACGGCACCCCCGTGATCTTCTCCCGGGCTGCAGGACGGTGATCCTCTATGGCGCATTCATGACAGATCGCCTCTTTTCCGGCACGGATGAGGAACGGGCTGAAGAGACCGGGCGTACTAAAGCAGTTCTCGAATCAGCAGCCGTCGCTCTGCGGGACCGGTTCACGCAGTCCGGATCTGCGGCGGAAGCGATCCTTCCCTCATTTCCCCTGAAGGTCGAAGGGGGCCGGTTGCAGGGCAGGCTCTCGCTCAAACACTGTGCAGCGGATGCGGGATTTGGTAGAATCGGGGAGAACACGCTCCTCATCCATCCCGGGTATGGCAACCGCCTGGCGCTGGCGGCCGTGATAACGGAACAGCAGATCGTCCCGTCACCCGCACCCGGTGTCCTCCCGTCCTGCACGCATTGTCACCGGTGTGCAACGGTCTGCCCCGAAAAGGCGATCCATGACGGGATCGTTGACCAGAAACGGTGCCGGAACCTGACGGAGTACGTGCCCCCTGTTCTTCGCCCGCTGACATGGCGGCTGATGCGGGGACGGTGGAGTGCCTGTTTTGTTACCGCCCTCGTGAACAGTGCCGGGACGCACCTTGCGATCAGCTCCCCGTGTGTTGCCTGCATGACGGTGTGCCCGCACTTCAATAAGGAAAGACGGTGACTATTGTACATGCTCGACCACTGCCCCGGTGCCGCAAACCTCCGCACACCGACGCTCGCCATCAAAAAGTGCCCCCGGTGCGGTGACGAGGTTGAACTCTTCTCAAACGATGTCTCCGTGAAGTGCAGCACCTGCGGTTTTGAGGTGTATAACGACACCATCTCCTGCGTCCAGTGGTGCAAGTACGCAAAGGAGTGCGTGGGCGAGGAGACCTACCATAAAGTGATGGCGCAGCTGAAGGCACAGGAGAACGCACACAAAAAACCGTGACCGCCCTTACGGCAGGGCCAGCATCCGTTCGATCGCGCCCCGTGCCCTGGCAGCTACATCGTCCGGCACGGTGACGCGGGGTTGGAGCGTCAGCAGGGCGTCGCGCACCTTTTTGAGATCTGTCTTCTTCATATTCCGGCAGATGCCCTTCTCATCGAGCGGGAAGCACGCCTTGTCCGGGCATTCTTTTTTCAGCCGGTAAAGGATGCCGATCTCCGTTCCGATGATGAATTCCTTCTTCTTTGAGGCTGCAACCTCGCGGATGATCCCCGAGGTGCTTGCCACGTGGTCGGCAAGGTCGATGACCTCCGGCCGGCACTCGGGGTGGACGAGCAAAACGGCATCCGGGTGGGCTTTTCGTGCTGCCATCACCTGCGATGGCGTGATCCGGTCGTGGACAATGCAGAACCCTTCCCACGGCATGACCTTCTTCTTCGTGAACCGCTGGGCGTACCGCCCGAGGTTCCGGTCGGGGACGAAGATGATCTCGTCCTCCTTTACGGAGTTGACCACCTTCACGGCGTTCGAGGACGTGCAGCAGATGTTGCTCTCGGCCTTGACCTCCGCGCTGGTGTTGACATAGCAGACCACGGCAGCATCAGGATGCCGCTCCTTTGCAAGCCTCAGCTCGGGAGCGCTGATCATCTGCGCCATGGGGCAGCAGGCATCCTCCGCGGGCAACAGGACGGTCTTTTCGGGAGAGAGGATCGCTGCGGTTTCGGCCATGAAATCCACGCCGCAGAAGACGATGACCCCCTCCTCCCGTGTGGCTGCCGCCCGGGAGAGTTCGAGCGAGTCCCCCGTGATATCCGCGATATCCTGTATCTCATCGGGCTGGTAGTTGTGGACAAGGAGGATCGCGTCCTGTTCCTCCTTCAGCCGTTGGATCTCCGCTCCGATCTCCGCGGAACCTGCTAACCTGTCCATAATCCTGTATCCTGTTCATCGCAGATTCCTATTAAACCGATGCTCCCGGCCGGCACACCCGGATATTTATGCATCCGGCCCGCCCAGTACCTCACAAGGTTATGAAGATCCTCCTTCCGGATAAAAGCTGCCGCGATGCCGGGCCCGGTCCCGTGACCGTGGACGCCCTCCTTGCAAAGCTCGGGTTTGACCCTGTTGACGTGATCGTCTCGCGGAACGGAACGCTCGTGACGGAAGATGCGGTTGTCGGGAACGATGATGAGATCCGGATCATCCGGATTGCCCATGGAGGATGAGCGGTGGGGCACTCCGTAGGACCCGGCACGACTCCCCGCTGCGATACCTGCGGAGAACCCGCAGTCTACCGGGAGAGAAGGACCGGCCGCCATCTCTGCCGGGACCATTTTATCGCGGATGTGGAAGGGCGTGTCCTTGAGACCATCTGTTCGCGGAACCTGATCGCCCCGGGCGACCATGTTGCCATCGCCCTGAGCGGCGGCAAGGACAGCACCGCCCTCCTGATGATCCTCTCCCGGGTTCTGCCATCCCTTGGGACCATCCGGCTCTCCGCGATCACCATCGATGAAGGGATTGCCGGCTATCGCGAGGATACCGTCCGCTCGGCCGATATGCTGGTCGCCCGCTTCAGTATCCCGCACCTGACGGTCTCGTTCCCGGAACTCTTCGGCGGCACGCTCGATACGTTCCTTGCGGGAAGGGAACCGGAGGCGTGCAGCGTCTGCGGGATCCTGCGGCGGAAGGCGCTGAATGTTGCAGCGGAGCGGGCCGGTGCAACGAAACTTGCTACGGGGCATAACCTTGACGACGAGGCCCAGTCGGTCTTCATGAACGTGCTCCGGGGCGACCTGCCCCGGCTCGTCCGGGACTCGGGCAGCGATTCGCAGGGCCGGTTCATCCCCCGCATCAAGCCCCTGATGTTCATTTCAGAGAAGGAGATTGCTGTCTACCTCATGCTCCACGGGATGTGGGCAGACCTTCCCGAGTGCCCGTACGCGGTGCATGCCCTCCGCGGCGAGGTGCGGCGCATGCTTGCCACGTTCGAGTCAAAGCACCCGGGCACGATGCTGAACCTCATGAAGAGCAAGGCGAAGATTGAGGCGCGGTGTGGCGGGCTCCTGATGAAAGAGACCGTTCACCACTGTCGGGAATGCGGCGATCCGTGCAGCGGGGAAATCTGCCAGTTGTGCAAGCTGAAGAAGACACTGAGATAAACTCCGTGTCTCAAGAGAAAGGGACTATTTTGATCATTCTGTCACCGATCTGCACGCTAAAATCTGGATTAGTTAGATGATGGGGGCTGATGCCCCCATACCCCCGGTTGTGATGAACGGCCGCCGCCCCGTGGGGCGACGTCGAAGGTTGAAACCTTCTCCCGTCAATTCTCGCTGATGCGATGACTGACTCCCCGCGGCGGCATCAATTCCTTTTATGAAAATAACTCTTTGTCGAAGTATCCCTTTCAGGTAATGCGGAGGCATCGCATGCGCCCCCGAGTCGAAGAACGCATCCGCGTTCTTCTCATCCTCCTGGTTTTTCAAACCCGTCGGAGGCGCAAGGGGGGGCGATCATATACGCTGAAAATGGTTTTTCTTCTTAGGATCCAGAGAAAACGAATCTAAAAAGGAATTTTCTGGTTTTCATCACTGGAGAAATAAATCACTGCGGGGCGGATGCAGCGCCGGTGATCCGCTCCGTATGCGTGTAGACCACCATCTTGCTGCTCCGGGCAAACCCGACAACGGTGAGGCCGGTCTTCTCTGCGGTTTCGACGGCAAGCGTTGTCGTTGCCCCGCGGGAGACGATGATGGGGATGCCCGCGATCAGGCACTTCCTGACCATTTCTGACGATATCCGTCCCGATACGATCACCCAGGTCTTCGAAAGGTCGATCCCGTTCCGGAGTGCGTGCCCGATGACGCGGTCGAGGGCATTGTGCCGCCCGATATCCTCGGAAACGGCAAGGACCCTCTGCCGGTCCAGCAGGGCAACGATATGGATGCCTCCCGTTGTTATGTGGAGCTCGGAGTTCAGGACGGCTTTGACGGACGTCCAGATATCTGCCGTGCTGATGGAATAGTCAGAGCAGACCTTCGGCAGCTTCTCAGTATCGATATACGACGTGCTCCCGCCGCATCCCGAGAGGATGGTCTTTTTGGGGCCCAGCACCTTGAAGAGGTTCTTGGTGATAACGCTCATCCGGTTCTTCTCGATCTTAATGGACTCGATCTCATCGATGTTTTTGATGATCTGCTCGGTGTAGAGATACCCGGTCACGAAGTCCTCGAGCTGGACCGGGCTCATCATTGCCGTCATGGCGTGCCGCCCGTTCACGAACAGGGCGAGCGGGACCTCCTCGATGACCTCGTGGAGGTCCTTTCTTGTCTTCTCCCCGTCGACCTTGATACAGCCGAGTCTCCTGTACATATCGGCGGGCTGGTGTGGTTTTGTCATCGGTATGCTGCTCCTTTATCCCAGCACTTCGTCCATGCTGCCGCTGCGGTAGCCCGCAAGGTCGAGCGTGATGTAGGCGATCCCAAGGGAGCGGAGGTATTCCACAACGGGATCCTTCTCCTCAAGTATTCGCGCCATATCCTCTTTATGTACTTCGATCCGCGCAATGGTCCCGTGGAGCCGCACGCGGAACTGGGAGAACCCGCGGGCAAAAAGGAACTCTTCCGCTTTCCCGATGATCCGGAGTTTTTCCGGTGTAATCCTGTCACCGTACGGGATGCGCGAGGAGAGGCAGGCTGCCGATGGCTTCTGCCAGACCGGAAGTCCCATCTCCCGGGCGATGTCCCGGATGTCCTGTTTCGTGCATCCGGTCTCGATGAACGGGTGGACGATTCCCTCCTCGGTGGATGCCCGGAGCCCCGGGCGGTGCTCTTTCGTATCGGAGATGTTGACGCCGTCGGCTATGCAGGCAAGACCGAGTTCACCGGCCTTTTTCCTGAGGCAGGTTGCCGAGATTTTCCTGCAGTGGTAGCACCGGTCCTCCGGGTTGCTGCAGAAGGTCCCATCCTCAAGAAGGGGTACCGGGATGACATCCAGAGCAAGGCCGAGGCTGGCGGCGATCTTCTTTGCCTCTTCCACCTCCGCCGTCGGGATGAGCGGGCTGTCGAGCAGCACCAGGCGGCACTTCTCTCCCAGCGCATCTTTTGCCAGGGCCGCGAGGAGGGTACTGTCGACGCCCCCGGAGAAGGAGATAAGCATCGGGCCATGGTTGCGGAGGTTTTCGATAAGATCGTGCTTTTTCCCTGGAACCGTCATGGTTGTATCACCGACCGGAATAAGAGCATAGTCCCTGTGGCAGGATTCAACGGCACTGCTCCCCGAAGGCAGAGGGAGCATTGCATGGGCTCTCCTCTTCGCCCCTCAGCTGCCGGCAGATGTCGCAGGTGCGCTCCACCAGGTTGAGGTCCTTTTTGTTCTGCAGGTCCTGTGCCAGCTGGCCGATCGATTTTTTCACGTCGTCATCGAACTCGATGCGGTACCCGCGTTTCCCGGAGAGGTACTGGGATACTGCCGAAGGCGCCATCTCCAGCACCCGTGCTGCTTCGACCTGCGACATGCCGCAGCGGACCAGTTCCGCGGCGATGGCTGCACGGATGGCCGGAAGCACATTCCACACAATCTTCTGGCAGGGAGATTCCATGATACACAACCGCCGGGTTTTCCGTCTAAAGAGAGATGGTCGTTACCATTGTGATTGTGTTGCAGCGCACCATATAGGTTGGCTCACTGGAAGTTTGGCAGGTGCCGGCGTGCGATCAGTGCTCCGGCTTCCCCGCACCGTGGGCATGATCCCCGGGGACCCAGCGGCCGCCGTCTTTTGTCAGTTCCTTTTTCCAGATCGGCACGCTCTTCTTGATCTCCTCGATGATATGGCGCGAGCCGGCATAGGCTTCCTCCCGGTGGCCGGCGCTGACAACGATGATGAGGATGTTCTCGCCTACCGAGAGTCGGCCGATACGGTGGATGATGTCGACATGCAGGAGCCCGTGCATACGGGTTGCATCGGCTGCGATCTTTTCCATTTCGGCAACCGCAACTTCCTCGTATGCCTCAAGTTCCATCTCGGTAATATCGTCGTCGCGCACGATTCCGTCAAAGACAACGACCGCCCCGGACCCGGGCTTTTTTGCAGCAGTGATGAGCGCCCCGATATCCACGTCCTCGTTCTGGATCCTTACAACCATGATTGCCTACCCTCCCGCAACCGGCGGAAATACCGCGACCTCGTCGCCATCCATGACAGGAGTCGTCCCGGCATCGGCAGTCTCGACCCGTTTCCCGTTCCTCATGACGATCACGAACTCGCGGAATGAGCCCTGCTTATCGAAGATCGCTTCGTACCCTTCCCGGTTCTTCTTTGCAATCTCCGCGACAAGTGTGGTAAGCGATGTGCCAGCCGCTGGTTCTGTCATGATATCCGTCCCGAGCAGTTCGCGGAACTGTGCAAAAAACCGTACCTTTACGCTCATTTCTTCTTCTCCCGTGGCTGCTCCGATGCAGGGGCCGTACCGCACGCCGGGCATGCCGGGTTTTTCTCAATAACAATCTCCTCGGCAGCAGCACACAGGCCGTCCCACGTGAAGAGCCGGCCGGCAAGGAGCGTTCCCTTTCCGGTCAGGTACTTGATCACCTCGTTTGCCTGGACTGCCCCGATCACTCCTGCGGTTGCCCCGATCACGGGAAAGACCTCCGGTGGCGGGGCTCTCGGGAAGATACATTCGAGGCAGGCGGTCTTCTCCGGGATGATAGTGGTTGCCTGCCCGTAGAACCCGCGGATGGCGCCATGGAAGAACGGGATGTTCTTCTCCAGCGCAACCCGGTTCAGCAGGTACCGGGCCGGGTAATTGTCCAGCGCGTCCACGATCCCGTCAGCAGCACCAACAAGCCCGCGGGCATTATCGGCCGTGATGGTGGCGTCAATGGCATTGACGGTTATATCGGCGTTATATTCGCGGAGCGTCTCAAGCGCTGAGACCGTCTTCTTCATACCGATATCCCGGTCGGAATGGAGGATCTGCCGGTTCAGGTTGCTCAGATCAACTGTGTCCTTGTCCACGATCGTGATCGTCCCCACACCGGCAACCGCAAGGTAGATGGCAACGGGCGAGCCGAGTCCCCCTGCACCGGCAATGAAGATATGCGCCTTTTTCAGGCACTCCTGCGCATCGTCACCGAAGAGAAGGATTTGCCTCCTGTACCGCTCGCGTTCACGTTTCGATACCATGGTCCCTGTAGTCCTGTCCTGTATCTGGGTTTTGTGCCGGCAGGTCGCTCCTTGTACCTGATATGTTCGCTGGTTGTCTGATTATTCTTTTCATTTCCCGGGGGGAATCCTGTAGGGCAGCATTGAATCCGTTATGCCAGACGGTCCTGGCGTGTGAGGGTCCTGTTCCGGCACGTTTATCACCGCGCCCATCGTGAAGAAGCATGAGGGCCTCCCATGAAACGCGTTGCCATCAATGCCCTTGTTGCTATCGGCTGTCTCATCACGTTCATCCTCCCGCTCATCACCGGCATTGTCCTGTACGTTTTCCTGCCCTCCGGAACCGGGCGGGAGCTGGGTCACCGGGACGGGGATCACCCGGACACCCCCTCCCCCTTTTGCGTTCCATATCGATCACACCCCCCTGCCCCGTGGGAGGGGGGTGTCCGTGATACCCCTCCCCCCGTTTGCCGGAAGAGACCCCCCGTTCCCTGGTTTGGGGAGGGTTACGCTGCCATCTCTCCGCCGGAGGTCTGGTCCGGAAAAACCGTGCAATAATGCACGTCTCCCATTTTTGAGGTGGGGGGTATCCGGCATACCTCCCCCCCATGTTACGCTGCAAACCGATCATACCCCCCACCCATGGCCAGGGGGGGTAGGTGAGAGACCCCCGGCTGCGACCGGAAATTGCGCGAAACGGGGGGCTGCCGGGCGGTCGTATTGCTGTGGTTTTACGTCGGGAGGACCTGCTGATGGAGGGGCACAGGGCCGGGACCGGTTGGCGGGGGGTGTGCGGGAGACCCCCCCCTATTGGTGCGAAGTTGGGTGGGGCCCTGGTGCGGGAAAATTGAGGATAATTAGTATTTTTGGATTATAGTACGGCTTTTGCCTGTATCAGGCTTTTTTGCACTTTTCGCTCGTAAATGGTGCCTTTTTGGCACCGCCAGTCTTGAGCTTCGATGAAAGATTGTGGATGTGCGGTGGGGGTGAGAATGCAGCAATGCTGCCGCCACAGAGATCTCGTCTGGAATGTGGCAGCAGCTCCGCAGAATCGGTGCTCCCGGTGATTTGCAGTTATTGGCGAGTACTACAAAATGGAAAATTTTTAAGAATATTTCTGAAAATTCGCAACAACCATTTCCAGAGAGTGCATGGTGTTTCAGCGATGGTATTGGTGCGGTCATGAAGATTACTAATGAGGTGAGTGGTTTGGACAGTGTCACGTTTTGTGCCGTTAAAAACCAAATTTTTGTAATAATAAAATTTTATTATGTATTACTTAATAAAACAAGATACAGAACACGTGCGTTATGGATCTGCCGGCATTACAACAGGGGGAGCAATGGCGGGTGAAATCACCGGGAGTCTATGTCAAGTCCGTACCTTACCATGCGTTCCTGACAGACCGCCGGCTGATCCTGAAGAGCCCCAACGACCCGCTCATGCCGGACCGCGACCTTGCTCTCGACCGGATCGAAGGGGTCGAGCCATACCTGAACGGGGCAGGCGAACCCGTGCTGGCAATCCAGGCCAGGACGGGCCGGGGCGAGAGCCGGAAGCTTGTCCTGACCTTTGCCGGGAAGCCCGGCAACCGGTCCCGGGTGGGCGAGCTGGAGGAGTGGGTCCACAATCTCCCGGTATTTCCTGTCCCCCGGGGATTAGGAACAGACGCTCCCCTGCCGAAGGCCCGACAGCAGGTCCCTCCCGGTCCGGATAAACTGACGTTCAGCCCGGGCCTTCACGACACCGGAAGCAGCGGCACCGCGTCCCGGAAGGGGAGGGCGAACCCTGCTGCACGGGAGAATTACCGGGGAGATTCTGCCCCGCGGTTCCCGGTCCGCGACCGGGAGGTACCGGCGGCTGCCGCAGGTGCTCTCTCTCCTCCCGGCTCCTTGCCGGAAGACCTCCCGTTCTTCTGCACAACGTGCGGGAACCGTGGCCGTCCCGGCTCGCGCTTCTGTGACCAGTGCGGGGCTGCCGTCATTCCTCCCGATCCGGCAGCGATCCTTATGCCTCTGCGGAACCGTGGCTTCCCTGTCCGCGAGGAGCCGGTCTTTTCCCCGCCGCCGGTAAGGCTCTTCCGGCCTTCTCCCCCGCCACCCTGTTACCGGGAGGAGTCCGGCCCCTTGCGGGATCCGGGGACTGCTGCCGGTATTGCGCGGGGACGTAAAAATCCGGCACATCGTCCCTGGTCACGGCGTGCCACGGCCATTGCGACGCTCTGCCTTGTTGCAGCGGTTGTTGCAGGATTAGCATTCCTTCTCATGCCGGAGGAATCCTCCGGCATTCTCTTTGGCGCTGCTTCGCTTCCCGGGGGGAATTTCTCCTTCTTCCCCGCCGCCGGGAACGCTTCTGTCACCCCTGCAGCGGACCGTGCCGGGATAACCAGCATCGGGAATGCAGTTGCATCCCTTCCCTCAACGGGGGTTTATGTGAAAGTCACCTATACCGGCTCATGGTCCGGATCCTATGGCATGCAGGATGCCATGCAGGCGGTCAGCGACAAGGGCGATAAGATCTTTCCGGTCGAGGATGCTGCGGACTTGGTGACGGCGATCATCCGGAAAGGGGACAGCACTAAGGGAAAACTCACTGTCGAGCTCTACCGTGACGGGAAGATGATTGCGACCGGCCATACCACGGACCCCGGGGGCGAAGTGGTGGTCAGCGGTCCGGTCTGACAGCCGGAAACGGAAGAGCCGGCCTGCCATGCATGTTTCGCACTCCGGGTTCTCCGGCAGGTACTGGGTGAGGCACACCTGGTTCCGGGAATCATGATACGCGGATTTATGAGAGAACCCGGTAAACAGGATTGTTTAAGGAGCTGGTTGCAGCAAATATGAATATTTACCTTGACGTATGCTGCCTTTGCCGGCCGTTCGACAACCAGACCGTTCCCCGGATCAGTATCGAGACTAAGGCAGTCGTTGCAATTTTAAGCCGCTGTTCCTGGGACTGGAACCTTGTTGACAGCCGGGTGCTCCGGTATGAGATTGAAAAAATCAGCGATGACCGAAAAGAGACGGTATAGAGAAAATGCTCATGATAGCCCGCGAATATGTTGCGTATGATAAGGAAATCCTTGGACGGGCGGAAGAATGGGAGAATGCTGGGGTCAAAGGTCTTGATTCACTGCATCTTGCATGTGCTGAGAGGGCCGGGGCGGTATTTCTTACCACGGATTCCCGTCTCGTATAGATTATGATGCGAAATGAAGATAGATATAGGATATCAGTTGATAATCCGGTCTCATGGCTCATGGAGGTGAACGATGATGAAAACAAGAACGCTCTCTGAAGTGCATAATGCGGGAATGTCTGCCCTTCTCAAGACTCTCGGGCCTGTCGACATGATCCGGTTCCTCCAGATGTTTGGCCATGGAACCGGTGATTACACGAAAGAACGCAGGAAACTTTTAAAGAAAAGCGCCCGGGAGATCGGCCGGGAAATAGAGACAAAGGATCGCCAGTCCTGAGAACGGAAGTATCCCCTCTTTCTTTTCGCCATGCGGATTTCCGGCATCGTGGAAAGATCCTGATCGCTGGTTTCCGGGTCCCTTGTGCGAACTGCGATTGTTGGCCCCTGCCGTTGTTCCGGTCCGAAAAAAATGAAGGGATGGTTATGGCCGGGTCTTCCTTCTTCCCCGGTACACGTGCACCAGCCCGGCGCACCCTGCAACGACAAGGACGCCGGCAACGATGGTTGCGATGCCCGTGCCCGGTGCGGATTGGGAAGCCGGGCCCTGCGATGCCTCACCGGGAGCTGCCCCGGCGGGAACACCCTGCCCAGTCCCTGGGGGCGATGCGGCTGCTGCACCGGTACCGGAAGCGGGTCTGACTGCAAGGAGGATGAACGTGCAGAGGCCGTCCGGGGACTCGGCCCGGAAGGTCAGGTACCCGGTCTCGTGGTCGTACCCGCTGAATGCGGTGGAGAGGAGTCCTGCGCTCCCGTCGTTGCCGATGCGGAAGATCTTCACCTGGTTTATCCCGCCGTTTTCGGAGACCCACGCTTGCGGTGCGGTCATCTCGATGACGCCGTCCTTCGTTGTGCCGATCCTGTCGTCCTCCTCGACATTCATGGCATAGGCAACCGATGCGATCTCGAGCGAGCGCGGGGATAAGGCCGTGTTGTAGGACGATATCGCGGATGCAGGGATTTCCGTGGCAAGGCTTGTCGAGATCCTGCCGCCGCCGTCAGGGTCGCTGACGATCTCGGCGCTCCACTTCGCCTTTGCTTCCGGCATGGTTGCGGACAGTTCTGCCTTCATGGGGGTGATGGAGACCCGGCCTTTCGACGATATGGCCGTTGTCTGGTACGCACCGTTGGACTGGAGCGGTGCCCTCAGGGAGTAATCGTAGATCTTTCCTTTCTGCACGTCGCCCGACGATCGGCTTCCGCTGGAAGAGCCAGTGTACGAGTAACTGTCGCTGCCGCCAGAGGGGGTGCTGCTTGTTGGCGATGGTGTCGGTGTGGGCACGGGAGACCCGGCACCGATGATGAAGATCGAGAGCCCGTCTGGCGAGAGTGCCGAGAACTTATCATTACCGCGACCGTCCGTGCCAAGATACGTGACGTCGAGGAATGTGGTATCACCGCTGTCAGGTTTGCGCATGATGACAATCTTATCCCTGCCGCCATGGTCGGCGACCCAGGTCGAGTTGATGGCGAAGTAGACCGTTGCATTGCGGATGGTGCCTCCGTTTGCAGCATTCTCGAGCCCGCCGTTCTTCTGGAAGTTGACGGTATACCCGATATCGAGTTGTTTTCCGTCATTGGATGCAGCGATCGTGAACGAGCTGCTGGCGTTTGTGTCCGGGTCCTTTGTTATGGTCTGGGTGATACCCTGCGTTGACTCCGGCAGCTCGTCAAGCGCCAGTTCGACATGTATCGTGGGCGAACCCACCGCAGGGATCGGGACCGTGATCTCCTCGCCGACCGCGACAACGGTCGACACGATACCGTTGACGGTCTCGTTCACGACATCGGGAGTGTCGGTCATGATCAGGTTGAGGCTGGACCAGCCGTTACCGACACTGGTGAGAGCGACCGTGTTACCGGAAATCGCGGTCGTTACCTGTGACGTGTTGACGGATACGTTCTGGCCGGTGCCGGTACTGACGGTTGCCACCCCGGTGAGGTTGAATGCGGTATCGACGACCTTCTTTGCATTGACGCTGATATACCCGGATTTCGTCTCGCTGTCGCTGCCCGCGCTGTTTGTCACGGCCAGGGATACGGAGTATGTCCCTGAGCCCTCAAACGTGTGCACCGGGTCCTTTTCTTTCGATGTTCCGCCATCGCCGAAGTCCCAGGCCCATGTCTCCGGGCCGCCCGTTGATGTGTCGGTGAACTGGACGGCGAGCGGGGTGTCGCCGGCGGTCTTGTTGGCGGTGAAGGAAGCCTTCGGCGGGGCGAGGGTGGCGGTGATGTGGTTGGTTTTCACGGTTTTGTTGGAGCCGATTCCGTTAGTGGCCGTGAGGCTGACGGTGTACGTTCCGGGCGAGGTGTAGGTGTGGGTCGGGCTCTGGTTGGTATCGTCAATGGAGCCGTCGTTGTCGAAGTCCCAGGCCCAGCTGGTCGGGATGCCGCTTGAGCGATCCCGGAACTTCACGGTAAGCGGGATGGTACCGGTGGTGGTGTTGGCATCAAAGGCAGCAGTAGGGGCGGTGGGTTCGGCCGGTTTGTATTCGACGACCAGGATCTGCTGGAGGGCGACCATGCCGCCGGAGTTCGTGCCCTGGATGCCGGCCTCGTTGCCGGTTGCGGAGAGGTAGGGCTTGACATTGAAGACCGAGGCATTCGCCGTGTTCAATGTTCCCTGCCATGCTTTTGTCCCGATCTTGTTCCCGTTGAAGAACAGGTTCCCCTCCTTCGGCCCGGCACTTCCGGCGAAACTGTAAAGGGCTGCATTAGTAACATTGCCCGTATCGATAGTCAATTCGGTAAACGGCGCGTACGCGATCGTCTCATTGAGCGATGTCCCGTACGCGGTCTCGCCCAGCAGGAGTTCGTCGCATTCCTCGTTGATGAAGATCTGTTTCCGGGTTGCCGATGAGTTGCGGTAGATGACGACCAGCGTGCTCGGGTAGAGTGCCTGTTTGTTTCCGGTGCCCGGACTCATCACGAGCGTGTTCTCCCCTCCTTTGACAAAGTGGGTTGTTACGTCGATGGCGGGATACAGACCGTACTCATAGTCGGGATAGCTGCCGAAGTTCGCAATATCGGTATACGGTGTGCCCAATGGGAGATTATGACTGTTGAATGTGGCAGTCATTATGGGGAATCCTCCGGGAGTCTGGTCCCAGTTGTAGGAGATAAAGAGCAGGGCGTATTCCACCGTTGCATCGGACGGCAGGGGAAGTTCTGCCCCGGTCCAGGTCTCAGTCCTCGAAGACCATCCGACACCTTTGTATGTGCTTTCCGGCTGGGTGAAGGACACAATATCCCCGTTCAGGTCGTAATACTTCTTTGTTGTGATATTACTGCCGCCTTTCCAGTAGATGCCTTTGCCTTTATACCCGTTGAACTTGACCGGTTTTACTTCACCGGTCATTTCATTGTTGGCCTCATTTGTCTCGGAAATAAGGTTGGCCGGGTCCACCACCACCTTATACGTGACCGTCCCGCCCTGTGTGTCCCTGATGGTCGGGTCGCTGATGGTCACGCTTGTGGTCCCGGATCCGGCAATGGATGCGATAGTGGCCGTGTTGACCGGCACCGTGCTGCTGACATCGCTTGCATACAATGCCACCACGACGTTTGTGATAGGAGTTGATCCGATGTTCCTTATGTTAGTGATTGTTACCGGGTTCTCTTCGCGTGCAAAGACCGTCTCGTTGACAACGGTGTTGACAACCGATGTGGCAAGGCTCAGGTCGCTGGTCGGTGTGCCGCCGCTGCTGACGGTGATATACGCGGTCTTGTTCTCGAAGTCGCTTCCTGCCGTGTTGGCTGCGGTCAGGTTGACAAAGTATGTCCCGGCGTTTATGTAGGTGTGGACCGGGTTCTGCACAGTCGCGTTGGTGGTGTCACCGTCGCCGAAGTCCCAGAGCCAGCCGGTCGGGGCATTGGTCGAAGTGTCGGTGAAGGTCACGGTTAACGGTGCGGTACCGGTGGTTGCACTGGCACTGAACGCGGCGACCGGGGCGGTACCCGATGAACTCGCCGTGACATACCCGGTCTTCGTTTCGTTGTCGCTGCCTCCTGCGTTGGTTGCAGTCAGCCGGATATCGTAAGTTCCAGTCGTTGTGAATGTATAGGTCGGGTTCTGTTCTGTCGAGAACTGCGTCCAGGTGCTGTTAGCGGTTATCCGGTGTTCCCATTTCCATGATGCAGGGGTATTGGTGGACGTGTCCGTGAACTGGACCATGAGCGGAGCGGGTCCGGAAGCAGGATTGATGTTGGTAAGGAAGTCCGCGACCGGTGCCGACGGGGGCACGCCTCCGCCCGGGTATTTCACGGCAAGGGTGGCGAGCGTGGTCTTGAATGAAGTGCCGACAGCGGTGAACCCGAGCGTGTTTGCGGAACCAGCAATCAGGGAATCGGTTACGTTGAATGAATTATATTTCCAATACGAGCTTGTTCCCAGTATGTTCTTTGCAGGGCTGCTGGATGATGTCGGGAATGTGTAAGCAGCATCTTTGCCGGAGAAGGCAACGCTTGTCAGTGTGGCATTTTCCCATCCGGCCGCGAGCGGTGTTACATCGAATGTGGTCGCACTGCCGGCACCGGCGGGCCCCATCCAGTTGTTCCCGTGGTTCACCCAGTACTTAACGATTTCACTGTCACCATCGTTGTACGCGAGTACGAGAGTGATTCCCTTGATCCTGCCGTCAAACAGATATCCGTCGACTTTCGAATTTGTGACCGCGACTACCGGTCGGGCCGAAGTGATCCTGCCGGTCACATCATACCATGCTTCGTAGTCTGCGTACACCTTCATGACATGGTCGTTGACCGGATATGCGTTCCCGTTCTTTTCCGATTCGATATTGAGAATCTCTGTTCCCAGAACGGTACCGTCAAGAGTGACGACAGAACTCGTGTTGTAACTGCTGTTGGGTGTTGCCGTATACGTTGTGACATACAACCGGGCCCAGGTGATGTTGTTCACTGCTGCATCCGGCAGTTCAAATGTTGTGGTATTTGTCGTGCTCCAGGGGCTCACGGAGTTCACGTAGAGATCCCCACTGACGGTACCGCTGGTAACGGTGGTTAACGGGTCCGGCCCTGCAGAAACTGCGATGAGATTTGGCTTTATGAGCGTGCTGCTGCCGCTCGCATTGGTGACAGTCAGGTTAACCGTATACCTGCCGGCCGAACTGAAGATATAGATCGGGTTCTGGTCGGAACTGTCCGTGATGCCATCATTGTTGAAGTCCCATGCCCATTTCGTTGGGTTGGTTGCGGATTGATCCGTGAAAGCGACGGTCAGCGGGGATGGTCCTACCACGACATCCGTGAGGAAAATCGCTTCCGGTGATGACCCCCCGCCGGCCGATGTCACGGTGATATACCCGGTCTTGTTCTCGAAGTCGCTGCCCGCCGCGTTGGTTGCGGTCAGGTTGACAAAGTAGGTCCCGGCATTCGCATAGGTGTGGACCGGGTTCTGCTTTGTGGCGTTGGTGGTGTCGCCGTCGCCGAAATCCCAGAGCCAGCCGGTTGGGGAGTTTGTCGAGCTGTCCGTGAATGTCACCGTCAGCGGTGCGGTGCCGGATGCAGGCACTCCGGAGAATGCGGCAACCGGGGCGGATGCGCCGCTGCCGGGATACGTGGCTGCCAGCGTTGCAAGGCAGATCTTGAACGACGGGTCACCGGCAGTGTACCCGAACGTGTTGGACGATGCCGGGACGAGCCGGTCGGTCACATTGAACGTATTGTACTTGTAGTAATTGTTTGAACCGAGAGTGGTATTCGCGATGCCTGCGCCGTTTAAGGTATAGGTTGCGTCTTTGCTGGAGAAGGCAACGCTTGTCAGCGTGGCATTCGACCACCCGCCGGCAAACGATCCCGCATTGAATGCCGACGATGAACTGGTGTCTTTCACCCGCCAGTCATTCCCGTGATTCACGATGTATTTCACCTGGTCGGTGTCGCCGTCGTTGTATGCGACCACGAGGGTGACCGCCTTGATCCTGCCGTCGAAACCGTCATCCGATCCCACCGGTGCGCCGATATCGGACGATGTCACGCGGATCTTCGGATTGGCCGAGGTGATCAGGCCGGTCACATCGTACCATGCCTCGTAGTCCGAGTAGACCTTGGTGACGTGATCGTTGAGCGGGTAGACGAAGGGCCGGTAGACTCCGGATTCCTTGTCGGTCTCGGACTGGATGTCGCAGTCCTCGGCACCGAGCGTGGTCTCGAACGTGCCGTCGCCATCGGCGTCGAACTCTGTGGTCAACCGGAACGGGAAATTACCGGATCCCGAGCCGGAGTAATCGTTGACAAAGACCCGGGCCCATACGATAGTGCTCCCGGATGCCGGCAGGGTATACGAATAGGTAACGGTCGTGGCGGGCCACGGGGACCGGGAGTCCACGAAGAGGCCGCCGGAGACGGTGCCGTTCGTGATGGTGGCCACGGGGTCGTCCGGCACGCCTGCGGTAAAGGCATGCGCAATGGTCTTGTTGCTGCTGCCGGTGGTGGCGTTGGTGACGGTGAGCCGGATGTCGTAGGTGCCGGCATCGGAGAATACAATACTGGCGGGGTTCTTTGCACCGTCCCCGAATGCCGTCCAGACCGCGCTATTGTAGTTCCGGTATTCCCAGAGGTAGGTGTCAATCGTCCCGGCGGAAGCGTCCGTGAACGAGACCGTGACCGGTGCCTGCCCGTGCGGCATCTTGTCTTCGCCGTTGAGGGCAACAGTGAAGCCGGCAACCACTGAATTACCCGGGGACGATGCGGTGATGTAGCTGGACTGGATCTTAGTATTACTGCCATACCCGTTCGCGGCAGTGAGATTCACGGTGTAGGTGTCGGCATTGTCATAGGTGTAAACCGGGTTCTTTTCGGTACTGTCTACCGTGCCGTCATTGTCGAAGTCCCACTGCCAGCCGGTTGCGCCGTACGAGAGATCGGTGAACTGGACGGTGAGCGGTGCATACCCGGACGTCACGTTCGTCTTGAACGAGACTTCTGGAGGCATCCCGTAGGTGAGCTCCAGGATCGCGGCGGCGAGGTTCATGTACCCATCTTGGGTAACGGCCAGTTCGTTGGTTCCGTCCTGCAGGGCGCTTGTGACATCGTAGTACTTGAACCCGGGATCCTGAGCCTCGTTTGATCCTTCAGCGCCAGCGATGGGAATACTTTGGGAATTAAAAGCGACCGTGCTCTGTGCGTTATCTGCGCCTGAGGGCAGGATCGTTGAAAGCCTGGCATATCCCAGCGAGCTCGTGGTCACATTGTTGAACATCGCGTATCCGGTCCCGCCGCCATAGAGGAGGCTGTCGCATCCCTCGTCAAGCCAGATCCTCCGGAACGGCTCGCCGTCACGCTCATACACAACGACAAGAACCGTGGCGTAGAGGCCGCCTTGCGGGGCCTCTGCGGTGATGATGGCTGTGTTACCGGTCTTGCTGAAGTAGGGTGTCACGTCCCAGATTACCTGACCGTTGAAGTCATCGTACGTGGAGTATATATTGGCAAGCCCGTCACCATAGAATGCTGCCTGCTTGACAGTATTCCCGTTGAACTGGGCAGCGATCCTGGGGTCACCATTGGAACTCCATGTGTAGGACTGGTAGAGCCGGGCCGCTTTGACCGTTGCATCAGCCGGGATTGGCAGATCGGCAGCAGTCCACTGGACGGTCGTGGAAGGCCACGCGCCATTTTTGATATACCCGGAATCTCCCCACGAGTGGAGCAGGGCCACATTTCCCTCGGTATAGTTCCCGGTCTCTATGTCGTGGCCCGTGTAGTACCTGCCGCCCGAGTAATAACTCGTGCCCCTGACAACTGTTGCCGGTGTGGAATACGTGTTGTTGGTCTCGCAGGTCTCAGCGATCGCATTCTGTGTATCGAGTTCGATGGAAAGCGGGATGGTATCGCCCAGTACCCGGGAAGTAATCGGGTCGGTAACGCTGATCGTTGTGTAGCCTCCTGACGCAAGCGACGGGATGTCGAACGCAGTTGTGGATCCATTCAGCGTGAAGTTGGCCTTGAACGCACCGGCATCTGCCGTACCCTGGTTCATGATGGTGGCGGTCACGGTGTTGGCGGTGCGGGGAACGAGGGAGCTGACGGAATTGACCGTGAGGTCAACGGTTGGTGCCGTGGCTCCTGGTTCGTTCACGGGCGGTTCGCTGTCGGCAAGCTGCCGCACGAAGATCCAGTCGTAGTAACCGGTTGAGGATGACTGGGACTCCAAATATATAGGCAATGTTGCGGTCAGAGCGTCTTGTTTGGGAGCGATTGGATTTACCCCATCCGTAACTGCAACGTGGGTTGCGTTCCAAAAGAGTTCTCCCGTTTGATATCGATCACCCGACCAGTACCCGGGATTAATGAATGATGTCTCTGAATTGATCTTTGTGTAAAAATATTCATACCCATCACCCGAAGTCACCTTAAAATAGACCCTATTGACCGTATCGGCATCATCTTCAAAACCAATTGTTTGGGTATATCCCCACAGGTTTCCACGAAACCTCAGTGATGCATTATGGTTGAAATTTATTTTTGACTGGATTACGGTATTTTTCAGGATTAACTGCGAATTGCTGATCGAAATACCCCCCGCATTGTAAACTACAGTCCATTTGGTCGTATCCAGCGACGATCCATTGAAATCGTCGAAGAGGGCAAACGTTGCTGCGCCGTCCGCACCGCTGCTGATTGTTGCACTGCCGTAATAGATATCCACAGGGATGGTGTTCGCATATCCCGCCGGAATCGACGGCACTTTGATCCAGAAGGTGGCGTTGTCGATTCCCGCCGGGGTCTCCATCCAGTAGTTCAGCGGTGTACCGTCAGAGAGCGCGAACCGGACATCGTCAAAGTCCGGCTGGGCGATGCCCGGCAGGTGGATGTTCTCCGAGGAGTCCGTACCGGTTACGTTGTACAGGACGAACTTTACCTGGTAATCCGAGAGATCGGTTGCGGCGCCGTGGATATACGCTTGGGTGTGGCCGGTGAAATCGGCCGGGGTCCAGTCGGCAGCGGAGACTGCTGCCGTACACGCCAGCAGAACGCAGGCCAGGACGAGAAAAGACTTCCGTACGGACGCGTTTTTCTGCCATTCGCGGGAATACGGCCCACCCTCCAACGGTCTCCGGTAATCATTGTTATGTACAACAAAAAAATTTGGCTGCATGTCTGACTCCACATATGGATCGTGCCTTACCGATCGCGATACCGGGTAGTGCACCATACCTCAGAATTATAACCGGGGAGTCCGGCCACCGGGGTATAAGAACAGCCCCTTTTTAGGGTTTGATCGTTTGGCAATACCGATCCATTCTTATCAACTGATATCATTTTATTAAAAATTTATACTCTTTTAATTTTAATTATATTTAGTATGAAAATTATTTAATTTTGTAATACGTAAAAGGATACATCTGTTGAGATTTCCGGTTGGTGAATCCTCAGCAGGGAACCTCCATACGCTACTGCCAGATCTCACGGCCTGATCCGGATACCGGTGTCTGTTGCATGAATTCTCGCGGGATATCCTGAAACCAGCGGGGATTGCCTGTAAAAAAAGGGTGGGATTAATAGATGAGTTTCAGGATAACCGTAGCAATACGATAGTAGGTGCCGCTTCGGTCATACCGGAAGTCGTTATCTCCGCTGACAGTACTGTTATTGATGAAGAACCTGTTGATTCGGGCATAACTGTTCGATGCTATGGTTGTCGGGGTGAGTGAAACTCCATTCCAACCGTACAAACCGTTTGACGATGAGATGTCATTCGTATACAACGTTGCATTCATGACATATCGATAATCGGGGATTCCATCGAACCGTGAATGTCCAACATATGCATCATCAAAGCTGGTGCTCGGGTCGTGTCCAATGTTGATCCAGTACCGGGTCTTTGTCGGGGTGCCGCTAGTGACATTCCAGCCATAGATCAGCGTGGCCTCCTTGACCCGGCCGTCGAACCGATCAGTGACGTTCCCCGTCAGGACTGATACATTAATCCTCTTGGTGGTGATGTAGTCCTTGACATCGAAGTATGAGACGTAATCGCTCATGACGCGGCATAATCCGTTTCTCTGGGATATGAACGGAGGAGCCGAGATGGATGTGTTGCATACCATTCCGCTGGAGGAATTAACATAATTCAGATTCAGCGGTTCATAGTTTGCAAGGGTCTCAACGGTTCCGCCATGATCCAGCTTGATCGTCTCGTTCCCTTGCCAGTTGGCAGTGTTATTTGCAGTATATACAACGACCTTCAGCACGGCGAATTTGATTTCCACGTTGGAGGGATCGACTGCCAGCGTCAGGTTTGCCGTTGTGTTATCCCATTGAATCGGGTTGTCGCTCTTCCAGGTGTTGCCGAACTGGACATCGATACTTCCATTCACGACACCGGTGAAATTCGTCATCGGGGGCTGGCCGGTATATGCAGCATCCGCCGAAACCACGCCGGCGAACGACATCACCGCAACGATCACCAGCGCCATCATGAGCGCGAGCGACCTGCGCGGCCGGGCCCTGCCCTTCAGCAGGGCGGCAAACCGGCCGAGCCTGCTCTCTGTTCGTTTCGTTTCCATTGGTTTTACTCCATGTCCGCGAGGCCGGCCATGGATGGGATGGTGTAATCATCAGCAGACCGGTTGCGAACAGGTAACCCTCTGCGCAGAATCTATTAATACGTTTCTACTTATTCGTAACACTTTATTTTACAATTTTTCTATTTGTGATACTAAGTCGGGGAAAGAACCATAGCAAATAAAGTATACTCATACGATTATTCCATAATGTACCAAGATATACTTTATAGGGTATACAAAAATGGGAGATACTCTATTGAACAATCTATACTCGCGGCCGGAACGGTTCCCGGTGGTATACCAGGGTCGCAACGGGGAATCTTCATTACGCCGGGATGCGATACGTACCACCATCCCATGAAAAAAGCTGAGATATACACTAACCTTAAAAATCACCCAAAGAAGATAAGATTTGAATATCTCTGCAGAGCTGCGGAAGCGTTCGGATTCGTATACCGGGGCGGCCGGGGCAGCCACCGCGTTTATACCCGAGACGGTGTCCGCGAGATTGTCAATGTTCAGGAGGTGAACGGAATGGCTAAACCCTATCAGGTAAAACAGTTCTGTAAAATCGTTGAAGGATATTCATTGCTAAAAGAGGATGCCGATGTATAAATACGCAATAGAAATCTTCTACAGCGAAGAGGATGACGGGTATATCGCGGTGGTCCCTGAGTTGCCGGGCTGTTCGGCATATGGTGAGAGCGAAGAGCTGGCATTGCAGGAGATCAAAACAGCACTCGATCTCTGGCTTTCAACTGCCCGGGACACGGGCCGCGAAATCCCCCGGCCTTGCGGCAGGGAAGTACTCCGGGATCTCCTGGCAGAACATTCACGCCGGGACATTGTCTCGTGCGAGTAACGGTGCACCGGGGCCCTCTGCCGCCGGTTATAATTCCGTATCGTATCTCTTCCGGTAACCCGCTGAAATGTACCTGCAGGGCTGCCCGGGGAATATGTTCCGGGCATGCGTGCATGCCTCTACCGGTTACGAATGCCCCCTCCTGTGCGTTTCAGCCGGTATATGTTTTGAAAAGCACGCAGCATTTTGTATAAACAGATTTTTTAATACTAAGCCGGGGGAGAACCATGGGAAATGTAAGTATACTCTGGTGGTTGTGCCATACCGTACGGGGATATTCATTATAGAATATACAAAAAAGAGAGATACGCGGTAGATCCTCGCGGCCGGAACGGTTCCCGGTGGTATACCAGGGTCGCAACGGGGAATATTCATTACACCGGGAGGAGGGAGGTGAAAAGTTTCTTGTAATCCGTAAAACAATAGTTCCCAACGGGAAAAATGTGAGTTTGATGAACGATATCCAGTATATCTATGATGCCGGAGGACACAAAAAAAGCGTCATCATTCCCGTTGAGTTATGGGAAAAGACCCTCGGGATAGAAATCCCCCGGCACGCGCCCTGCAACCCACAGGAGTACTATGGCATATACCGGGATCTGATCAAAGATCCCGCCGGGGCAGCCCGGGCGCTCCGCACCGAGTGGAACCGGCTATGACTACGTACCTTATCGACACAAATATCCTTATCTATTATCTTGCAGGGGCTTTCTCGCCAGAGAAGAAACCGGAAATCGATACTATCCTGAGGGAATCCTTCAATATTTCCATTATCACAAAGATCGAACTCCTCGGATGGAGTGGTCATACACCGGAGGGACTGGCCAAAGCCCGTCGGATGCTGGATTGCGCACGCTGTCTTTCACTCACCGATGCAATTGCCTAAAAAAACGATCGAATTACGCACACATTCTTCCATATCCCTTCCGGATGCCGTTATCGCGGCATCAGCGCTGTCGCTCGATGCAACCCTCGTAACCAGAAATGAGAAAGATTTTGTTCAGGCTGAGGGGCTTTCACTCCTTAATCCGTTCCAGCTGGAATAAAATATCCCGTATCTCATGCGTCAAATGCGATGTATACATACGCACTAGAAATCTTCTGCAGCGAAGAGGATGACGGGTATATCGCGGTGGTACCTGAGCTGCCGGGCTGTTTTGCATATGGTGAGAGCGAAGAGCTGGCATTGCAGGAGATCAAAACAGCACTCGATCTCTGGCTTTCAACTGCCCGGGACACGGGCCGCGGAATCCCCCGGCCTTGCGGCAGGGAAGTACTCCGGGATCTCCTGGCAGAACATTCACGTCGGGAGGCGATACGTACCATAATCTCATGAAAAAAGCTGGGATATACTATCGTGCGTGGAGGTTAACCGGTTGCAGTTTGCGCATAATCCGATACTGATCGATACCAGGATCATTTCCCGTGCCCGGACAATCCATGCCTTGAAGATCGATACCTTTGATGCCCTTCATCTTGCGTGTACTGAACGGTCCGGTGCGGTATTTTTAACAACCGATGTTCTCCTCCTCAACACCATTAAGAGGCACGCGGACAAAATCACCGTTGAAACAAAAAATCCCGTTCAGTGGTTCATGGAGGTGACCGCACATGGAAGCAAAGACGCTCAATGAAATTCGTATCCGGGGATTTGAAGTACTGGTTGAAAATCTCGGGCCTGCGGATGCAATACGGTTTATCCAGAGTTACACGCACGGGAGCGGCGATTATACAAAAGATCGCAAGAAATGGCTCGAAAAAGATTTCGATACGGTCGTTGCAGGTATCATGAATCTCCGTAAGAAAAAAACCTGCCCGTAACTTTTCCTGTTTTACCGTGCGATAATAGGCCGGACATCTGAATATCTCTGCAGAGCTGCAGAAGCGTTCGGGTTCGTATTTAGGGGTGGCCGGGGCAGCCACCTCGTTTATACCCGTGATGGTGTCCGGGAGATTGCCAATTTTCCGGTGACGGACGGAATGGCTGAACCTTATCCGGTAAAACCGCCCGGTAAGATTATCGAGGATTATTCACTGCCGGGGAGGATGGCGGTGTATAAATATGCAAGAGAAATCACCAGCAGACCGGTTGCGGACAGGCAGGCCTCTGCGCAGCAGCTATTAATACGTTTCACTTATTCGTAACACTGTATTTTACAACTTTTCTGTGGTACTGGGCCGGGGATAATGGTATAAGTAGTACATTATACGGATCCTCCTATACGATAGACGAAGTTGTATAGAATCTGCGGTATATTCCGGAGGGGATTTTTCCGGCGGGCGGGGGAAGCGGGGTGTGTGCACTCCGGTACATGGCCTGCCCGTATCCGGCATCACCTCGCAAAAGAGAAATGGCAGGTGGAAACGGCCCCGGAATATCGATGGGAATGAACGGGACCGCTGTTCTGCGATACAGCCAGCCGTATCGATTACCAGACCGGAAACCCCAGATTGTCGGGAAGCCACCGGATATCAGGCAGCGCTATATGGAAAATCTTTACCGCCCGGCTGACGGAGTTGCCAAAAGAGCCCCATGGTCGCCCGGGGGGCGTATCTCCGGTGACCGGGAATTAGTGTAAACTCATGTAACGCACAAAAAAATGTCATAACTCCCGTTACCGTTACGTTTATTGCCTTTACAGTAGTTTACAGTAATCGTGGATCTCGACACATTTCTTGCCCTGATCCGGGGTGGAGAATCCGAGCGGGTCGAATTCAAAAAAATGCCCGTAAAAACACTCCATCACGAGATTGCAGCGTTTGCCAATGCCGATGGCGGATACCTCATCATCGGTGTCGGGGATAACGGATCTATCGTGGGAACCGATATAAAAAAAGCCCTCGAACAGGTAACCGGGGCGCTCCAGTCAATTGTCCCCCCGCCACAGGTTACCACCCATAAACTGTCCGTCAACCAGCGACAGGTCCTGATCATAGAGGTCGGCAAGAGTCCATCCCTTTGTTCGATAGGCGGAGTGGTCTATATCAGAATCGGAACGAGCGCCCGGCCGTTGTCCGTTCAGGAAATTCTCCTGCTCTCATCTGAACAGGGAACCTTCACGTGGGATGAAGCGCCATCAGCTGCCGATATGAAAGCAAACCCCCGGTATATTGACTGGTTCTTTAAGAAAATTCAGGAATCCCGGGGCAAACATATCGACCCCAAAGACCGGGACCGCTATCTTCGTAGCACGGGTGCATTCCGCAAGGACCGGCTTACCAATGCCGGGACTCTTTTTTTCCTGAACTCCACGGATGCGATCCCGCAGGCAAAAATCCGCATGATCGGTATGGAAAATGATGAACCTGCCTGGAGTAAAGAATATGAAGGCCCGGTATGGCAGACGATCGAGGGCGCATACACGGACCTCGTACGGGAGATCAAAAAAATCGAGCTGATCGTAGGGGTACGACGGGTCCGGATTGAGGAATATCCACCTCGTGCGCTCCGCGAAGCGCTCATCAATGCGGTTGCCCATCGCAACTATGTAATCAGCGCGGATATCCGGATATTCCTTTACCCGGGCCGGATAGAAATCAGAAATCCCGGCGGGCTGATGCCAGGTGTGGATATCCTGGATCCGGAACATATCCCCCGCAATCCGGCACTTTCCAATCTCCTGTACGACACGGGCTTTATTGAACGCTATGGTTTTGGCATCCGCCTCATTCAGGACGAAGTGAAACGCCACTCGTTCTGCTCGGTATCCTTTGAGACCACGGCCAACCGCTTCCGGGTGATCTTTGAAAGGAAACGGGATGCGCAGCTCGATGCAACAGACCGGCAGATCCTCGATGCAATCCATAATCCTTCAAAAAGCAGCGAGATTGCTTGTTCTCTGGGGATGTCCAAACCCGCAATTATCCGCAGGTTAAAAAACCTCGAAGAACTGGGTCTTGTCAAAAAAGAGGGATCCGGTGCCCATACAAGGTACACTGCATCCTCCTGAACGCATCCCGGATCTGCGGACCGGCCTTCATTCAGCTCCGGGCCAAAGACCGTACGAGAACCGGATATACGGCAGATTAAAACAAAAATCGGCCTGATATCGGAATTGCTGTATCGGGGCAGGACGATCGGGACTTGTTTCCGGGGCTGGGAAACCGGGATCCGGCGGGGGCCGGACGGTTATGCATGCGGAACCGTGAACGGGCACGCGAACCCGGGCAAAGGAGCGGTATTGCATTGACAAGGGAACAGTTCCTGAAAAAGATCCCGCTCTTCCGCGTTCCGGAGCCAAAAACCCTGCCTGGTAGGAATGACGTGCAGCTGCTTTGCGCGTGCCCCACACCAAATATTTCCCGAACCGCCTGTTGATATCGGCCAGGGTATTTTAAAAGATCCTATCGAACGCACCCCCGGGTGAGCGCAAAAGAGCAGAGACCCTATAAATAGGTTTTTTGAACAGAACGCCAATCTAGGTACAGGAACATGCGAACCGATACCGATATCTATGATATCATCATTCGGAAGCGGCACGAGATCCTATCCCTTGCAGAGCGGAGGGGTGCGAAAAACGTCCGTATCTTTGGATCCGTGGCACGAAAGGAAGCCGGCCCGGATAGCGATATCGATCTCCTTATCGATCTGGACCCAGACCGGAGCCTCCTGGATCTCGGAGGACTGGCAATGGATCTGTCGCAGCTGCTTGATCACCCGGTAGATGTCGTGACCGAAGCGGGACTCCGGGAGCGGATACGTGCCCGCATATTAAGTGAAGCCCGCGCATTATGAGAGACGATCCCGGGCGTGTACTGGATATCCTTGAGGCGATTGATAGAATCGATAAAGGAGCGGTCAAAGGAAAGGATTTTTTTTATCACGATGAAATGACCCAGGTCTGGGTAATCCATCACCTCCAGATCATAGGAGAAGCAGTAAGGGGGATTTCACCGGAATTCCGTATGGCACACCCGGATATCCCGTGGTCGGAAATTATTGGCATGCGGAATATCCTGGTCCATCACTATTTTGGTATTGACCGGGATGCCATCTGGAAAGTCGTAGAACACGATCTGCCGATATTAAAAAAGCAGTTTTCGCGCTAGGTCCGGTTATGGCATAACCTCAAGGTCGGGGGGGTTTCCGGTGAGGCATTTGCCCTGCCCTTCAGCAGGTACGAGAATCTCCCGAGTATGCTTTCTGTTCTTGTTGTTTCCATTATTCTTCTCCATGTCCGCAGGGAACCGGTCCTGCCTGCATGAGCTGACAGACATACGACCCGTGAATGATAATTATCATTCAGCAATTCCGGCACGTACCAAAAGGGGGGACATTACCATCCCGATAACCACGCGACAGAAAATGCAGACCCCAATCCAGAAGATTGTGGAGATCGTCACACGGACTGCAGATCCTGATCGAATCATCCTTTTTGGCTCCCGGGCCCGGCGGAACAATAAAAAACAGAGCGATTATGACATATGCGTAATCAAACGGGGGATTACCCTGCGGCGGGATCTTGCAATGCAGATCTATCGCAATCTCTATGGAGTCGGAGTTGCGGTGGATGTCATCGTAGAGACGCCGGATGCGTTTGATGAGCTCAAAGACAATCCATTCCTCATCTACCATGATATTGCCCACCAGGGAAAAGTGATCTATGAGAAACCGGTTGCTTGCTCAGGCAGTGGCTGGGCCGGGGGAAGCGGGATACGTGGTGCAGTATATAGACTGTCCCATGCAATAGGCAAATTTGTATACAAACTACGCTACCTTCGGGAGTGGATTTTCCTGCGGGTGCGATAACAATGATTATATCCATAATAATTACAATCATAATCATATGAGGTTCTATGACCGGGAAAAAGAACGCGGGCTCATGGAGCAGCTGTACAGGACCGGGCCGTCATTTCTTGTTATTACCGGCAGGAGGCGGGTGGGAAAAACCGAATTGATAAAAGAGTTCTGCACGGACAAACCCGCTCTGTATTATTATGTCGACCAGAACAAGAGCATAGACATTTTAATGGAGGAGTATGGGCGGTTTACTGCCGCAAACCTTGACCTGCCCGAATATATCCGGCTTACCTCACCGGAAACCCTGCTTGAATTTCTCCTGTCGTATGAGAAACCTCTTGTTGTCGTTTTCGATGAGTTCCAGAGGTTTTTAAAGATTGATCCCTCGTTCATTTCGCAGCTGCAGCGGTTCTGGGATCTCAAAGGAAAAAAATCCCGTATCTTCCTTATCATCTCCGGCTCATCCGTCGGGATGATCCGGAAAATCTTTCTTGAAGGGGGTGCGCCGCTCTTCAAGCGTGCAGACAACATTCTCACGCTGGGTCCTTTCGGTCCAAAAGAATGCTTTTCTGTCCTTGCCGATCTTGGCATAACCGATCCCGCAGTACGGCTCGATCTCTATCTCCTGTTTGGCGGGACAATCTATTATTATCCGTATCTTTTCAAGTACGGTTGTACCGATCTTGAGAGTGCCCTTGATACCCTTCTCCTTTCAGACCTGGCGCCACTCCGCCGCGAAATGAGCGATGTGCTCATCGAGGAATTCGGAAAGGAGCATGCAACGTACTACGAGATCCTTGCTGCAATCGCAGAGGGAAAGTGCGCCCAGAAAGAGATCGCAGATTACACGCACCTTGAACCGACTTCGTTACCTTCGTACCTCCGCGATCTCATCGATCTTATGGGGATCATCGAGTACCGGGTTCCGGTTACAGAAATTGATCGTCGTTCAAAGATGGGACGTTATTTTTATTCAGATAATTTTTTCCGGTTCTATGCACGGTATATCTACCGGAATATGAGCCAGTACCAGAGCGGACAGTATGCACCCCTCAAAAAACGGGTTCTTCAGGAATGGAGGGCATTTTCCGGCTGGGCATTCGAAGAGATGGTACGGACACTTCTTCGCGAGGAACTCTCTGCCCGGTATGAACATATCGGATCGTGGTGGAACCGGAGGGGAGACGAGATCGACCTTCTCGCACTCAGCTCGCGTGGGTCTCTTGCCATTGAGATCAAAAACCGCGAACTCTCTCTTTTTGAATCACAAAAAATCCTCGCGGACCTCGGAAAGAAGATCCCGCGTGTCAAGGGTTTGTCTGGACCGGTAACTCTGGGCCTTGCTGCCCGGTCAATCGCGGGAAAAGAGATCCTGATCGATGAAGGGCATTTTATTCGCGAGCTGACCGATATGGGGCTTTAAAAAAGGGTTTGCCCGCCGTTTCGTACAAACCTGATTGAGACGAAATGGTACCCCGTACACTATAGTGGAATGACACACGGTCTCCTTCTTCGCGCGCCACACCCCCGGAACACCACACAGTCTGCCGACACCATGCCGGCAGGGAATGATTCCCGCTACATACATTAACAGAACAGGATCCGGCCCGTGTTATCGTTACATCCGGTGATATCGATCTCCTGCTCCTTGTGCCCCGGGACCGCGGGCGCCGGTCCTGCCTGCATGAGCTGACAGACATACGACCCGTGAATGATAATTATCATTCAGCAATTCCGGCACGTACCAAAAGGGGGGACATTACCATCCCGATAACCACGCGACAGAAAATGCAGACCCCAATCCAGAAGATTGTGGAGATCGTCACACGGACTGCAGATCCTGATCGAATCATCCTTTTTGGCTCCCGGGCCCGGCGGAACAATAAAAAACAGAGCGATTATGACATATGCGTAATCAAACGGGGGATTACACGGAGGCGGGATCTTGCAATGCAGATCTATCGCAATCTCTATGGAGTCGGAGTTGCGGTGGATATCATCGTAGAGACGCCGGATGCGTTTGATGAGCTCAAAGACAATCCATTCCTCATCTACCATGATATTGCCCTCCAGGGAAAAGTGATCTATGAGAAACCGGTTGCTTGCTCAAGCAGTGGCTGGGCCGGGCAAGGAGTAACCTGAGTCGGGCCGCAATGGGAAAAACCGGTCCTGATGTTGTCTACGAAGACCTTTGTTTTGATTTCAAGACCGGTGTTCACCAGGCTTGAGGAGAAGGCATAGTGATGAAATCACACTGCCTGCGACAGTCAGCAGGCTGCAGAAAAATCTCTCAAGGCGTTCATGGTTCTCAACAATCTTGTTCCTTCAGCCACGCATTCCCTCTCCCTGCTTACGGAAACGCTTGAGAAAAATGGCATAGATATCCTTGGAGAAGTAAAGGGAGCAGTTGGACTTTCTTACTATGCTGTGACAACCCGGTATCCCGGTCATTATGAACCAATTGAAGAACCGGAATTCCTTCAGGCACTATCCATGGCGAAGCAGGTTGTTGCATGGGTTGAGAGCCGGTTCTGAGGGATCGGATCCCCGCGTAAACCCGGTTGTTTTGTGGCAGGGGATTTTTTCAGGACACCGTACAACAATACAAAAAAGAAACCATTAACAATTATCCGCCGAAACCACTCCCGCCATCACCGCAACGATCACCAGCGCCATCATGAGCGCGAGCGACCTGCGCGGCCGGGCCCTGCCCTTCAGCAGGTATGAGAACCTGCCGAGCCTGCTCTCTGTTCGTTTCGCTTCCATTGGTTTTACTCCATGTCCGCGAGGCCGGCCATGGATGGGATGGTGTAATCATCAGCAGACCGGTTGCGAACAGGTATGCCTCTGCGCAGAAGCTATTAATTCGTTTTTGAAAAAACGTAGCAAATATTATTTGATATTAAATTTTTTTAATGCCATTGCCGGTGAAAGTGATATCACTCTGATGCTATATACGCTACAATATAGAATGGAGTCAACAGTATACAAAATACAATATCTTCTGGCAGGGATTTTTCCTGCTGGCAGGTGAGGCCGGACTGTAAAGGGGTATAGGGATAGCCGGAGAGGCGCGGGGGCTTAAAAGGTGGCATGTATCGATATGGTTCAGCGCTCCGGATAAAAGGGTTTCAATACTCATCAGCGATGTCCTTATCCCCCCGCGTGTGCCCTTCAAAATTTTTATCAGATTCAAGGTAGCATTACTGTCTATTGATATAATCTTTAAAGTCGTCATAACACCGGATACTGAAGATGGGGGGTACACGGTCAGCTGCCCGGCACTCCCCGGGTGCCATTCCGAAGGGGAGAGCATGGAGGTGGCACTGGAAAACATCAAAGATGCCATTGAAGGATGCGTTGCCGTGCTGAACGAGCGTGCGCACCGCAGGCAGGGCAGCAAAGTCGTCGAAGTATCCGTATAAATCCGTATAAGATGGCAAAACTTCCCGTTCTATCTGGTCACGCTGCAATAAAAGCCTTCAGTAAAGCCGGTTTTACCAGCAGCTGGCAGACAGCAAGACATGTCATCATGGAAAAAGCTGGTATGGAAGTTACTCATTCTGTTCCGCTTCATAAGGAACTGAAACGCGGGACGCTTCGGAATCTTATCAGGGATTCCGGACTTACTGTGGATGAGTTCGTTGCGTTGCTCTGATTATGAGACCCGACACCCAATGTATGCCGTCCAACGCCCCTCCCGCTCACCGGGCTCCTGTCTTGCTGTTACCGGGCTTGTATCCATGAACAACCGGATCGGGGGCACGCGATCCCATGGAGGTCAATGAATACGGATGATGGTATGCCTGTCTGCCACCAGCGAAACAGCAGCGGAATGCGGGGTGCGCGTGGATATGTCCCCATCGCAGGTCCTGGCCGCTCCGGAGACTATTTAATCCATACAATGAAAAATATATACAATCATGAAGATGCAGGCAGTCATCACCGGTAAAAAAGTCCATGACGTCGGGTACCGGGTGTTCCTGCTTGAGAAATCGCTCGAACTCGGTTTCCAGAGATTTAATGCAAGAAACCAGGTGCAGGACAACGGTCAGCAGGTAATCGTGCAGTATGAAGGCGAACCTGAACGTGTGGAAACGTTCAGTGCCGTTGTCCGCAAGGAACATCCCCCGGATGCAGATATTTCCGATATTGCCTTTGAACCGTATGAGGGGCATGTCATCTCCATCACCGATTATATGCATATGATCCAGATTGCGCAGCTCTCCAAAGGGATCCCGGCAATCATCAGTATTGATAAAAAGCAGGATCGGATGCTTGAGAATCAGGATCAGATGCTTGAGAATCAGGATCAGATGCTTGAGAAACAGGATCGGATGCTTGAGAAACAGGATCAGATGCTGGGGAAACAGGATCAGATGCTTGAGAAACAGGATCAGATGCTTGAGAAACAGGATCAGATGCTGGGGAAAATGGATCGAATGGAAGCATCGATCACGGGCGAGATCCACGACCTGCGTACCGACCTGCGATCTTCCTTTGACCGGAAATTATCCGTTATTGAACAGGATATCCAGCAGATCAAAACAAAAATCGGCCTGATGTAAGAAACAATCCCCTTTCCGCATGATATACCGGTCCTGCTAATTCCGGTTTAATCCCTGACAACAACCCTTTTAGCAATTACAGCCACCCGCTTATATTCCTGCCTTATCGATACGAATAATCTCTCTCTGGTACCTTGCAGGACCGTTCTCCCGGGGGAAGCATCATACCTGCTGAATAATATCGTTCATAATAATGGACATATGTTCAAAAAAATGAACGTCCTGGAGACTTCTTCTTTTGTAATTTTCACGTTTCTTAGCCGGAATTGCCGCAACTCGTGCCATGCTCGCGAGATCGCTAGTGTCCTTCCATTGAGTACCGGTGCTGCGAGCGGGTATCCCCGGGTAATGGAGCTCCGGAAAAGAGAATCCGATTATATTCGTTTATCTTCAGGTCTTGAAAGCGATATCATCATATTTTATGGCCCGGGTGCTGGCGGGAGTACCCGGTTAATTCCTGCCCGGGCCGGAATTTATCCTTCACGTACAGTATGTCCGGTGCTGTTATGCACAATACACAATCCATAGTACTGGAAAATAGTAATTCAGTTCTCAGGTATTGTTACAGATAACGGACATCAGTATTACATTATCTAAGGTCATAGTATATTTATGATTTTCATATCGGGAACGTATGAAAACATATAAGGAAAAAACATCACCCCGTGCCCGGGAGGATCGCCCGGCGGGCCGCTTTGTCCCGTCATGGGAAACCGTTCTCCGGCGATACGGATCCCGTAAGGCTGGCCGGTGTATGCCGGGCAGCCGTCCGGCCGGAATGATGCCAGCCTGTTTAGTAATACTTTTCCACCAAATTTGTAACACTTTTTTTAGAAAAGTATTACAAAGTAGTAAAATTAAGAAAATATTTATCATGAATGAATGAAAACCAGATTGCTACAGGAGATCGAGACATGAAATCGTCGCTTGGAAAGATGACCCGGAACGAAGCCGGGGCAAAGGAATTTCTCCTGAAGGCCGGCATACTCCACGGGGTCCAGCCCTGCATGCTCTGCGGCAGCACGCACGTGAGTCCGGCCGGGCGGGGACGGACACGGTGCAATGACTGCGGTTTCACCTGGGGCTTGCGGAGGGGGAGCATCATCGAGAACACGCGCCTCACCTACCTCCAGTTCATCCGCATCGCCCGCCTCTTTGCCGATGAGATCCCGCCTGCTGATGCTGCGGAGCGGCTCCATATCAGTCTCTCCGCTGTAGACCATCTTTACCACCGGATCCGCCTCTCCTTTGCCGATGGGATGGCCGGGACTGCTATCCTGAAGGAGCCGGGCACCGAGCCGATCTACCCAAGGGCCCGGCCCGGCCCGGTAATCTTCGGCATCCACTACAGTCCCGAGACCGTCCGGATCGAACCGCTCCCCCCGGCGACAACCGACCTGATCGTCAATATGGACATCCCGTGGCCCCTCCGGGGGAACATCCTCTTCATCGACACCTGCGAGAAGACCTACCACGGCCTGATCGCGTATTACCCGGACCGGGAGAACCAGGAAGTCGTCCTCGTCCAGCCGAAGAACCGGACGCACTGGCCCCCGCTTACGGTCTTCTGGAAATACGCCCAGACCAGCTGGTCGCGGCACCGGTACCTGAAACGGGACGCTGTCCCGGCGTATGTCCAGGAACTCGCGTTCCGGTACAACCACCGGCATAAGGACATGTTCCATGCAATCCTGGAACAACTGTCCGGATACGAACAACCCGCATAATCCCCGGCCGGCCCGGCAGCAGGTATCGCCGGCTGCCCGGTCTCACCACGCCGGATCGTGCCGGAACCCGCCGCAATAAAATCATCATATTTATCTGAAATTGTAACATGGAATTAATCATACGTAACAACATCCGGTAATCATCATGAGAAACACCACCCATGCAACCATTCTCCTCATCCTTCTTGCATCGGCGCTTCTCGCATATCCCGCAGGAGCGCTCTACGATTTCGAGGGGCTCCCCCTCGCCGTTGCCGCACAGGGCACCGTCGAAGGCAACGTCATCGTCTTCGGGCAGTACGGCCTGAAGAACCCGCCGTACGAACTCGGCTTTTCGCTCCCCTCGGCCCCCCGGTTCGCCCGGGTCTATACCGGGGTCTGGGGCGGAACGGAAAAGTATACCGGCTGGGCGGACATCACCATCAACAACAAGAAGAAAGTCAGGTACCTCCTCAACGGCGACCGGGACGTGAACCGCGAGCTCTACGAGTCCGGCCACGGCATCTACTGGATCGCGTACGACCCGACCGATCTCCTGACAAAGGGGGACAACCTCATCTCCGTGACAACAAGCAAGGGCGAAGCCGGCAACAAGCTGGACGGCCGGGTCTATGCGATCGTTGTGATTGCAGCAGTCGACGACCCGGGGGCCGGCGGGACCCAGTACTGGATCGCGGAGGGCAACGAGAACCTCCATGGCGAGGGCTGGGCCGGGACCAACCCCACGAAGCACGAGGACACGAACGTCACCTTCGCCAGCGCAGGGCTGTCCGGCATGACCCGGGCCAACCTCTCGGTCCTCCTCCTGGCCGGGGGAAGGGGCCAGCCGGATTACGTGCAGTTCAACGGGCAGTACCTCGGCAAACCGGTACGGAACGCCTCCGACCCGAAGGTCACGGACATCGGGGACGAGGTCTCGTTCAATGCGGAGGGGGGTGCAGGTACCCCTTCGCGGTATGCCGACATGGAGGTATTCGACGTCACAGCACTCGTATCGGAGGAGAACACGGTACGGTTCATCCGGGGCCTCGACCTGGACGGGGACGGGACCATTGCCACGACGGGCGATGCACCGGAGGGCGAGGACTACATCCACCCGGTCCTCGCAATCCTCACCATAACAAAATCCGGCACCGGCACGGGGACCGATCTTGCAGCAGAAGGCCTCCGGGCTGAGAACGCATTTGCAGGCGAGAACGCGGTCCTGGAGGCGACCGTACGGAGTTACGGTGTTCCCCCTGCCGGGCCTGTCCCCGTCACGTTTGCCGTCGATGGGAAGACCCTCAACACCACGCAGGTCGTGGTCCCCCGGAGCGGGATTGCCGTAGTGCAGGTCCCCTGGGTGGCAGCGGCAGGGAGCCACACCATTACCGCAGGGGTTGCAGCGCCCGCCGATACCCGGCCTGATAACAACGAGGCCTCGCTGTCGCTGAAAGCCGGCACCCCTCCCGACCTCTCTGTCCGTATCGGATCGCCTGTGGTAATGGGGAACACAGCTGCGGCCGTAACAAAGTCCCCGCTTTCGGCCTTTTGGGCAATCGCTGCGGTCGGGCTCCTTCTCGCATGGCATGGCAGGCGGAGATACCCGTCGCCCGTGCAGGCCGGATCGCTCCTCCTCGCCCTCATGCTGGTCATCCCCGCCATTGCCGTACCGGTTGCAGCGGAGACGGGTGCACGGGAATATACCCTCCCCCTCCAGGTGACAAACAGCGGGGGGAGCGATGCCCCCGGGTTCACGGTGTCTGTATACCTCGATGGCGAGAAGATCGCCGCCAAACGAATCGATGCCGGGCTCGCAGCCGGGGCAACAACGGATATCCCGATCCCGGTCTTTGTCGCCCCGGGCACCCACGAAGTGAAGGTCGTTGTCGACGAAGAAGGGGCAATAAAGGACAGCAGCCGGGGCAACAACCATGCGCAGGGCCGGTATGACTTCCCGGGCTAGGCTGGCGATGGCACTGGCCTGCACAGCCCTCCTCGTCGTGCCGGTCCTCGCGACCTATGCCGGCGACAAACCGCTTGCCGATGCCTTCACCTGCGAAGGGAAATGCGGGTACAGCTTCTCGACCGGCAACAGCACGTACAGCGGGACGATCTATCCCGGCGACCGGTATGCGGTCTCGTTCGCCCCCGGTATACCGGAAGACGCGGTCGTGAAATACCAGCGATACTATGTCTACTGGGCCTGGAGCCGGAGGGACCAGCAGACCGTCTACCCGGAGATCTCCATTGTACCGGGCCCCGGCACAGGAACCGTACCGGTCCGCGAAACACGGTATACCGACAACAAGGGATTCAGCAGCCCAAGCGACTTCTACTCGGGCGTGGACACGTTCTCCGGCGAACATATCATACCCGGTGCCGGCCCGGTCGCCGTCATGGTAGAGAACAGCGGGGAAGGGAACAGCACCTTCGTGATCCAGGGCATCGGGCTCCTCACCGTGTACGGGAGCGCCTCGTCCCCGGAAGGTCTCGTCATCGCAAAGGAAGGGTGCGACATGCTGTACAACAGCTACGGTATCACCCCTGACATGGCCACGAGCAGCCTGGACTTCGGACAGGAGATCGACACAAAGAGAATAGAATCGGCCACGCTCCACCTCATCGCCCCATCCGGGGGGTACACACGCTCGGATGTCATCAGGAAAAACGCTTTGCAGTTCAACTACCGGCAGGGATCGGCGCTGCCGGAACTCTTCTCGGTGATAATCGGCCTTGTCTTCCCGGGTGCGAACGGGAAGGAATGGGTCGACATCTTCGACTCCGACGCGCAGCGGCAGATCGGGACCGAGGTGCGGGACGTCACGGCGTTTCTCGCCCCCCGGGGGAACACCGCGGCCGTACAGGACCGGGGAGACTACCTGCTTTTGACCAATGCCATCCTGCATGTCAGGTACCAGTGAGGGATATTCATGTGCACGACTATTGAAGCAGACCACCTGGGAAAAGTATACCGGGGCAGCATCCCTGCCCTTGGGGAAGCAAGCTTTACCATCGGAAAAGGGGAGTTCGTCACCCTCATCGGCAGGAGCGGGTCCGGCAAGAGCACGCTCTTAAACATCCTCGGTTGTCTCGACAGCCCGAGCTCCGGTTCTCTCACTCTCGACGGTGAACCCGTGGACTTCCGGGACCCGGCCCGGCTCGTATCGATACGGCGGCAGAAGATCGGGTTTATCTTCCAGCAGTTCAACCTCCTGCCGCACCTGACAGCGCAGGAGAACGTCGAATACCCGATGCTCTTCAATTACCGTGAGCCGGAGGTGCGGGCCCGTACGGCAGGCGGGCTGCTGGAACGCGTGGGGCTCGGTGGCCGCAGGGACCACTACCCGGCCGAGCTCTCGGGCGGCGAACAGCAGCGGGTGGCGATCGCCCGGGCGCTCGTCTCCAACCCGCCGATCATCCTGGCCGACGAACCGACCGGCAACCTCGACCAGAAGACGAGCGGGGAGATCTTCTCCCTGATGCAGGAGATCGGCAGGGAACGGAAGGCCACGTTCTTCATCGTCACCCACGAGCGGGAGTTCGGGGAATATGCCGACCGTTCATTCCGGCTCGTTGACGGGAAGGTGGCCGCGATATGACGAAACTGCTCGACTTTGCCCGGCTCTCCGCACGCCAGCTGATGAAAAAACGGATGCGGGTGCTCCTGACCGCATTCGGGATCGCGATCGGCATCGCCGCCGTTGTCGCGATGGTCTCGTTCGGCGAGGGGATCCGGTACCAGGCGATCGAGACCATCAGGCAGCAGTCGGACCTCACGCTCATCGAAGTGACCGGGTCCATAAAAGACGGGACAGTCATCCCGATCACGGAGTCCAAGGCTGAGCTTGTGCAAAAGATCCCGCATGTCGGAGCGGCCGGGCCGGTATACAGGGTCTCCTTCTCCACCCTCCGCCAGACCTATATCGATGTGCTGGGGATCCGTGCGGGAGACCTCAAGGCACTGTTCCGGCCTGTCCTGGCCTCGGGGGAACTCTACCCTGCATCGTCCAACCAGGTACTTCTCGGCCACGAACTGGCCGGGAAGCTGAAGAAGTACGAAGGAATACGCGAAGGCGACCTCTTCACGGTCGTTATCCGCGACTATAACGAGTACGGCGCGCCATCGGACCGCAAGCTTGCGATAAAACCGGGAGGCACGCTTCGTGCACGGGAGGATGCGCTCGACAACCTGCTTATCATGGACCTGGATTCCGTCAGCGCCCTTTCCAACGAGTCCATGCCATACAATGCGGTGTACGTGCGGGTGGACGACCCGGAGAACGTGATGGCCGTGGCACGGGACGTCCAGTCCCTCGGGCTGACGGCAAACGGGGCATTCCGGCAGATCGAGTCGGTCAACCGGTTCATGGACCTCGTCATCCTCTTCCTCTCGATCTTCGCGGCCATCTCGCTCGTTGTCGGCGCCCTCATGATCGTCAACACCATGGTCATGTCGGTATACGAACGGACCCGCGAGATCGGCGTCTCCATGGCGCTCGGGGCCTCGCAGGGGGACGTAGTGACGCTGATCCTTGCAGAGTGCCTGTATATCGGCATGATCGGCGGGATCCTGGGGGATCTCCTCGGGATATTCTTCTCCTGGGTGATCAACACCGCGGGAAAGGCATACCTGCTCTCCCAGACCGGGGACCTCTTTTCCGCGTTCGCCCGCTACGACCTGGCACTGGTCACCCCCGGGATCCTTGTCGCAGCGTTCCTTGTCGCGGTTGTCCTCTCGCTGGTCTCCGGCATCTACCCGGCCCTCCAGGCAGCCCGCCTGAACCCGGTCGAGGCGATACGGCATACATGATTTTCTTACGAACAGGAAAAGGACAAGAACAGCCATGACAGAAAGAACCATGAAGAAAAAACCCTCCCGGTGGTCCGGTATCGCAGCCACGATGATCCTTGCGCTCCTGGTCCTTGCCGTGTGCGCCGGGACAGGGTGCGTGTCGAACCCGGACAGGACAGTAACCCCGGCAACGGCAGCACCACCTCCCCTCACCCCGGATACGGTACCGTCAGCCAGTCCCACCGGCACCGGGCAGGCCCCCGGCACACCCGTCGGGCGCATCATCGTCACCAATGCCGATGCGGCAGAACTCCTCCTCGCAATCGGCGCAGCGGACCGTGTCGTCGGGATATCCGACACGGTGAAGAACCATCCCGTGCTCGGCCCGCGCTATGCCGGTGCAGAAAGTATCGGGTCCTGGCAGGCTCCCGATATCGAGACGATCCACTCGCTCCATCCCGATGCAGTCATCAGCTATTCGAGTTACACCCCGAAGAATGTCGACCGGATAACCTCGGCAGGCATCCCCCTCCTCCTTATCGACTGCTACAAGATCGATACCCTCGCGTCCGATACAAGAAGGCTCGGGAACCTGACCGGCAGGGATGCGGAGGCAGAAGAGTATATCGCCTTCCTCGAACGGTACGAGGCGCTGGTCCGGTCCCCTGCCGCAGCTCACCCGCCCGCCAGCCCCCCACGGGTCTATATCGAGTCGTACTCCGATTACTCCGCCCTGACCGGGGGGAGCGGCGGCGACCTGCTGGTGACGATGGCCGGTGGCGAGAATATCGCAGGGCTGCTCCCGGTCTCCTCGCCGAAGGTCAATGCCGAATGGGTAATGGCCCAGGATCCCGACGTGATCATCAAGACCGCGGCATCGGGAAAGAACGAGACCGAGCTTCGCGAGATCCATGCAAAACTTGTCGGCAGGACCGGCATCGCGAACACCAGCGCGGTCAGGAACGGGAGGGTATACGTGATCTCGGGAAGCGTCACCTACGGCCCCCGTTCGGTGATCGGGCTCGCCTGGGTTGCACGGATCCTCAATACCGATAATTCCGGTGACATCGATCCCCGGGAGATCCAGGACGAGTATGCCGGCCGTTTTGTGGCAGGGACGAACACGACCGCCGCGATCTACCCGCAGCCCGGATAGCCCTGCCGGTGCGGATAGTGCCGGAATCCCCGGTGGCTGCCCCGGGCATTTCCCGGAACCCTGCCGGGATAGTTACTTTGCTACTTTTTAATACTTTTTTCATAAAAAATCTGATAAATACTATAAAATTTTTTAATACCGTCAGTCATATAAGATCCTGTATGATCATGGTCCTCTCTCATCTGTCCCGGTGCCTTCCCCATCCTGTTGCCCCGGCAGCTGCCTGCACTGCGCAAATCCCTGGTACGATTAAGGAGAGGTCCTCTTCAGCGGCGAAGCGCCAGGGTATCGCCATAACAATCCTGGTCCTGCTTGCAGCCCTGTTCGCCCTCGCCCCGGCAGCGAATGCCAATGACAACATGGGCGGCATCCACCTCAGGACCGTGGACTCGGGAGTTGTCTCGGGAGGGGTCTGGTACGATACCTACAACGGGTTCGAGAAGGGGTACGCGTACAAGTCCTTCAACCCCCCGGCCGCTACCGAAATCCAGTGGGCCCGGCTCTATGTCGGGATCTATTGCGGCCACATGCAGAACAATTACCCGGGAAAGGCGGAGATAAGCCTCGATACGGACAACGACGGGAAAGGCGACCAGATCCTTGGCCAGGAGGAGATGAATGTCGAGTACACGTATCCCGGGAACGGCGGCACCGGCCCGGTCTACCTGGGCAATGGCAACCGGGTGACCAGCGACTACATCTTCTCGTACGACATGAAGAGCCAGCTGATGGGAAAACCCATCGGCGTTGCGGTCAAAACCGAGAAGGCCCCCGCGTCTTCGTTTGACGGCAGGATCAAGTTCATGGCGCTGGTGGTCGCCTATAACGACAACGACGGGGACAAGATCTATTACTGGATCAACGAAGGGCACGACCCCATGAGCCAGCTGAACGACGGGGGATATACCGGGGAGACCACCTTTTCAACCTCCCGGGTATCCGAAAGCGAGGACAAGGAATTTTCAGCAACCCTCTCGTCTCTGTACATGGCCAGCGTGGACGGCATCTACACCCTGAACGGCGACGAGCTCATGGGGAACGGGGCCCCGCAGGGAGAGTATTTCGGCACCGAGGACTGGGATGTGACCGACTCGATCGAGCTCGGGGAGGACACGGAACTCCAGTACGAACGTTCGGGCGCCTACTTCAAGATTCCCCTCGCACTCCTCCGGATCAGCTACAGGGAACGGCCGGAAGGGACGCTTGAGGTGACCTCATTCCCCCCGGGCGCACAGATCCTGCTGGACGACCAGGAGACCGAAAAGGTCACGAACGCAACCCTCCTTTCGGTAGCAGCGGGGGAGCATACTGTCCAGGCAGTCCTTGAGGACAATGAAAAATACCGGGAAGCCAATCCGGTCACCGTCACGGTCAGGAACAAGGAGACCACCACGGTCAACATCACCTTCCCCCAGATCAACGGGTCTATCGATATCACCTCCGAGCCGCACGGGGCCTGGGTCTATCTCGACGGGAAGAACATGTCCGTCCTCTCCGATACGTTCCTTGAGGGTGTGATTATCGGGGAACACACGGTAGAACTCCTCAAACCCGGGTACGGGAATGCCACTGCCACCGTTCTCCTTGAGGAAGACCAGACGGAGTCCGTTGAACTGGAACTCGTGGAGCTGGCAGCCAATGCATCGGCAAATGGAACCGTCCAGACCGCAGGGGTTGGATATACCGGCCGGCCCTTCTCCCTGTACCGCCACGGCGCGGTAAAAGGAAACGTGGCGGTCCAGAAATCCGAAGGATACTCCGGCCTGCTCGGGAAGGGCATGAGCGCAACCTACCCGGTCGAGGTGAGCGTCCCGGAGGCTGCCACGGTCACGGACGCCCGGCTGTACGTGTACACCACCTGGAGCCACGATGCCGGAATCCTCCAGGGAAAGGCGTCCTCGCCTGGCGTGGAGATGGATGGCGAATCCCTGGAGAGGGAAGCGGTATACTCCGACCGGAAAGGGAACGGCACGTACGACTACCCGGTGGAGACCCACTGCTATGCCCTGACCGGGATCCGGCCCGGGAACCGGACGATTACGTTCACGGTCACCAATACCGGTGGGCCCGAGGACAAGTTCGCCACGTACGGCGTCGTGCTTTTCCTTGTCGCCGAAGATCCTGACGGAAAGGAGATCGAGTACTGGGTCGGTGAGGGATCCGATGCGGTATATGCGAACCCCGAATTCAATGTCGATACCTCAACTGCGGAGACGAGTATCCAGTTCCCCGGCACGCTCAACATGACCGCGATCGCGGAGGGCGAGCTCTATGCCATCAGCACGGCGGCATCCGGCAGCGGCAACCGCGTCCTGTTCAATGGCCGGACCCGGGCGAACGTACTAAGCGGCGGGTCTTCCGGGATCAGCATTGCACGGATGAATGTCAGCGCGGACGTCCTGCGTTCCGAAAACATCGCGGGTATCGGGAGCGTGGGGGAAGAGACCAAGGGCGATTACCTGGAGAACCGGAACCTCATTCTTATTGTGACAAAGGCGCTGGAAGGAGGTTTTCCCGTTTCCACTGCGCCATCTTCAAAGGGCGGGGAGGGGGATGATTCCGAAGAGAACAGTTCCGATCCCACCAGCACGGTCAACCTGACAAACCCGTCCCTGCATGCGACCGGGCCGATCGAGGAGATCCTCGACCCGTCGCAAAGGACGTACGAGGTCCGGGTGATCTCGAACCCCCCCGGGGCGCTCATCTCCGTAGATTACGAATACCGCGGCAAGACCTCCCCCGGCACTGTCACCGGCCTTGCTGCAGGAAACCATACGGTATCCGTTGCACTGGATGGCTTCGAGCCGGTGGAAGAGCGGTTTTTCCTGACAACAAACCAGACCATGAACTTTGACCTCAAGACCCGGGCCACAACTGTCCTGCAACGGGAGAAGATCGAAGCCGGGCAGGAGGGATTGCTGGACCAGGAAGAGTATGGCGGGATCTATGTCACGTCAAGCCCTGAAGGAACGATCTTTGTGGACGGGAAGAAGACCGGTTTCACCTCACCGGCTGTTGTCTATGGTCTCAAAGAGGGTAAACATACTGTGCAGGTGAAGGTGGCTTCCGTGCAGGGGACAAAGGCACAGGATAAGATAATATTCCCGATTGAGAAGAAGGAAGTGATTGTCGGCAAGGGTGTGATAACGCCCATCTCGATCACCTCGTTCGAGAACCCGGTCCTTGCACGCCCGGCAATCAACTCGACCGCTTTCAACCAATCCGTATTCACCGTGAACGGGGAACCGCGCCAGTACCGTGTCGGGGAGAGTTTCGCCGTCCAGTCCACCCAGAATTTCATCACCCTCCGGCAGGACGATGCTTACGTCACCTACACGATCTTCGCCGATAATACGAGCGAGCTTGTGCTGGAGCCGCGGAGCTATACGCTGAACAGTATCCGGGTGGAATCAGACCCGCCGGGAGCCGATATCAGCGTTGACGGGTACCCGACGGGCTATACCACGCCGTACCTGGTGAGGAACATCTCCGACCAGGAGCACGTCCTCCTGGTGTCAAAACCGGGCTATTACCCGATCCGGACCACGGTCCGTGTCAGCGGTACCGATCTTGTCCGGCGCTTTGTCCTCGAGCCGTACCTGTACGGGAGCCTCTCCGTCCAGAGCAACCCTGCCGGGGGCAAGATCTACCTCAACGGCAAGAATACCGGCCGGAAGACCCCGTTTGTCTTCCAGTACATGGCCGTCGGAGAATACTCCATCAAGGTCACCCAGAACCAGACCAAGGCAACCTACGAAGGATTCATGGTGGAACCCTACAAAATGAACGAACTCAACCTCACGCTGAAGAAAGGCAGGTGACCCGGAACGGGGGAGAATGCCCGTACTGTCGGGCCATCCCGGTATTTGGGAAACACTCCTTGGCGACTGCAACAGGGGGCCGGAGGCAGTTTCGGATACCGTGATCATTGCCGCCATTTCCGGCCCGTTTATGGCGCTGATCCTGCCCTGAACGGGACCAGGAATTTTCCCTGCTCGTTCTCAATGACAAATGCATCCACACCGTATACCTTCCGGATGCACTCCGGGGTGAGGATCTCCTGCGGTTTCCCGTAGCCGGCCATCTTTCCCCCGTGCAGTACGACAACGGTGTCCGCGTACCGGTACGCGAGGTTGAGGTCGTGGACCGCGATGATCATGCCGGCCCCGCGTTCCCACGTGATCTCCCGCATGGTCTCCATCACCTCGATCTGGTACCGGATGTCGAGCGCACTGGTTGGTTCATCGAAGAGGAAGAGCTTCGGGTCCTGGGCAAGCGCCCGGGCAATGAAGACCTTCTGACGCTCCCCTCCCGAGAGCTGGTCCATGTAGCTCCCTGCCATGTGCTCCATCTCCAGTGCTTCAAGCGAGTGCTGGACCCGGGAGAGTTCCTCGTCTGAGACCGACCACTTGATGTGCTGCCGCCTGCCGAGAAGGACCGTCTCGAAGACGGTCGAGTAGAGCGTGTACGTGAAGTGCTGCGGCACGTACCCGATGCACTTGGCCAGCTCGATGGGATCGATCTTCCGGATGTCGGTCCCGTCGATGCCAATGCTCCCTGAGGTCTGGCTGTGAACCCCCGCGATGATCTTGATGAGGGTCGATTTCCCGGAGCCGTTCGGCCCCACCAGGGCAACGATATCGGCCTTCCCAAGGGAGAACGAGATGTCATCCAGTACCCGTTTTTCACCATAGTCCTTGCAGACATTGTCAAGAGTGATCTCCATTCCTGCCAGCTCCTAGTACAAACCTCTGCCCTTTCCCCGCATGATCAGGAATAGGAAGAAGACGCCCCCGATTGCGTACATGATGATCCCGACCGGGATCTCGACCGGGCTCATGATTGTCCGTGCAACGGTATCGGAAAGAAGCAGGATCGCTGCGCCCATCAGGCCGGCACACGGGATAAGGTACCGGTGGTCGCTGCCAATGATCATCCGGCAGATATGCGGCCCCATGAGGCCGACAAAGCCGATGATGCCGGTGAAGGCAAGGCAGCAGGACGCAGCAAAGGTCGAGATCATCAGACCGGAGAGGCGGAGTCGCTCGACATTGATCCCGAGATTCTTTGCCACGTCATCCCCCGCCGAAAGAGCGTTCAAGTCCCATGCCCTCCGTTCGAGCAGGAAGAAACAGACAATGACAAGAGGGATGAGGAGGAGGACGGCATTCCAGCTTGCCCCCCACATCCCTCCCATCAACCAGACCATCAGTTCCCGGAGTTTCTCGTTGTTGGTGAGGTACTTGAGTGCCATGACCCCGGCGGTGAAGAGGTACCCGATAACGACCCCGGCAAGAATGAGGGTGGACTGCGTTGTCCCCCGCGATTGTGAGATCCAGTAAACGAGGAGCATCGAGAGCCAGCCAAAGACAAAGGCGAAAACAACGATCCACATATCGTAGCTGAGCAGGAAGTACGAGACCAGGACCCCCGGCCCGATTACGATGGCGAGCGCAGCGCCAAACGATGCAGCCGACGAAAGCCCGAGCGTGAACGGGCTCACGAGGGGGTTTCGCAACAGGCCCTGCATGACTGCCCCTGCCCCCGCAAGGCTAATCCCGGTCAGGATAGCGAGGAAGATCCGGGGCAGCCGGAACCCGACAACGATCAGCTCGGCCTGCGGGTTCTGCGGGGCAGGAATCGTGAACGGGACAGCGTCGTACCACGCAGCAACAGCAGGCAGGTGCGTATGCAGGAAGTCCTGGAGGGAGACCGCACAGGAATGGCCGATGGCAAGGACAGTGTCCTGCGGGGTGATGGCGACCGTCCCGATCCCTGCGGAGAGGATTGCCGTCACGATGACGAGAGCCGAGAGCCCCGCAATCAGGGCCAGGCGCCGTGCGCTTCCGGCCTTGTACAGGGTATGGACGGATTCCTTTACAGCCGGATCGGGTGAGCACGTCTCTGGCATAATAGTCCGCGGTTTTTCAGGTTTTTTCCTGTTGGAAAGGCAACAACCGGGCCGGCATTCACATCCCGATACCTTTGACGATCCCGGCAAGCTTGTCGGCCTGCAGGTCTTCGAGCCGGAGGTACTGCGCTCCGAGATCGCCGGCAAGAGCCTGGGCAAGACCGAACGTGACAAAGCCCTGCTCGGAGTCGATCACGAACGAGGGGATACCGGCTTTCTGGATATGGGAGGCCATGCCGCGGGCATCGTCCATCGGGGAACCGGACCCCATGCTGACGTTCGCCTTGCCATCCGAGATGAGGTAGAGCCGGGGGATCGTATGATGATTGATCATCATCTCTCGCATCAGGACCTCGTACGCTTTTGAGAGCCCGTGGGCCAGCGGGGTCTTCCCGCCAACGGGAATCTGTTGCAGGGAGATCCGGGCCAGCTCCACGCTCGATGTCGGGGGGAGGAGGACTTCTGCGCCTTTGCCCCGGAAGACCACGAGGCCGACCCGGTCGCGCTTCTGGTAGGCATCGATAAGTAACGACAGGATGGCACCCTTGACGGCCGTCATCCTCTGCTCTGCACCCATGCTCCCGCTGGCGTCGACAACAAAGAGCACGGTGTTTCCCATCCTGCGTTCCCGCACCTTCTCCCGGATATCGGATGTCCCGATCTTCACGGCGAGCGTTCCTTCCCGTTCCTTCTGGCGGGGCGCAGCGGCCCGGATCGTTGCATCGAGTGCAATATCCGGCCCGGCTCTCTCCGGGATCCTGCTCCGGACATACTTCCCGTCCCGCGATTCCGTGACGCTCCGTCTCCCGTTCCCTTCCCGTTTGAATGAATCGATGCGACGGGGAACGGAGAGGGTCGCAGGGTCTATTGTAAAGGGCTGCCCCTCGGCAAACCGGGTTGTCGCGGAACCGTCCGGCGTTGCGTTCTCCCCGGGCTGATGCGGGTGCCGGTGCTCGGGTTCATGATGGGGCTGCTGCCGCTCGTTTTGCGATTTTTGGATCGACTGCTCCATCTTCTGCCGGTCCATCTGCTGCTCGGAGAACGGCCGCCTCCGCATGCGGTGGGAGAGCACGAGCTCCGCTGCTTCCCGTACATCCTCGTCGTTCACCGCAGTGCGCCCGTTGTATGCCGCAATGGTTGCCGCGGTTTTCATCATCGTGATGTCGGCCCGGTGACCGTCAACTGCCATATCGATACAGACCTGTGCGATCATCTTCACCATAGCATCGGACACTCCTACCCCCGGCAACAGTTCCCGTGCCCGGACGATCCGTTCGCGCAGTTCCTCCTCCTGCGATTCGAAGGATCGGATGAACGCTTCCGGTGCATCGTCGTACTTCTGCCTCCTCCGGATCACCTCGACCCGGGTATCCACATCGCGGATGCCCCCGATCTCCACGCAGAGGCCGAAACGGTCGAGGAGCTGGGGCCGGAGTTCCCCTTCCTCGGGGTTCATGGTGCCGATGAGGATGAACGCGGACGGGTGGACATAGGAGACCCCCTCCCGTTCGACAAAGTTCATGCCCATCGCCGCGGCATCGAGCAGGACATCGACGATATGGTCGTTCAGGAGGTTTACCTCGTCCACGTACAGGATGTTCCGGTGCGCCTGCGCAAGGATGCCCGGTTCGAACTTCACCTCCCCGTTCTTCAGCGCATGCCCGATGTCGAGGCTTCCCACGACCTTGTCTTCCGTTGCACTGATCGGGAGTTCGACGACTCTCATGCGGGCTTTCCCTTCAGGGAGATCCGGGGCCCTCTTCCTGCAGTCCGGGCAAAGCCCTCCCGCATCGGCAGGGTCGCAACCGAAGATGCACCCGTCGACGACCAGCCGGTCCGGGAGCAGGAGGGCAAGCGCCCGGGCTGCGGTTGACTTCGCCGTGCCTTTCTCCCCCTTGATCAGGACCCCGCCGATCCGGGGGTTGATTGCGTTCAGGACCAGGGCCTTCTTCATCTGCTCCTGGCCGACGATGGCTGTGAACGGGTAGATGTCATGGAAGTGGTTCATACGGGGACTTCCCGGCGGGTAATGGTGCGGAACAGTTCCTGCTCGTCCTGCATTCCAGTCCGGACTCCCGCCCGGGTTCTGGCTGGTAATAACTACAATGAGAGATATCTTAACATTTAGTATTACCTGTTTCATTTTCGTACACTCCTGATAACATGATTAACAAAATTATTAACAATAGAAGTATCAGAATTCACGATACGCGGTATCCGGGACAGCCGTTATCCCCGCCCCGGGTGCCCGCCATGGACGGCCAATGAAGATCACTTCTGTTATGTGGGGGTCCTATGCCCCTGTCATGAAACGTGCAGCGGAAACCTGCGCGATCCGGTGTGCCATCTACCCCACCCGGATTCTCGAAGAATCACCGGAGAAACGGGAGGAAGCGGTCGCTTCGATGAAGGACTCCGACGTCATCCTCCTGTACCATACATCCGACCTGTTCTGGGAAGAGCTTGACCGGGAGGTCGAGGAGATCAAAAAGACGGTCCCGGTCATCTCGCTCGGTCCCGATCCGTCCTTCTGGGCCCGGTCCACGGTACGACCGGAGATAGTGACCACCTGTCACCGGTACATCACCAACAACGGGGATGAAAATTTTAAAAACCTGCTCCGGTATATCGACCGGGAACTGACCGGCACTCTCTCTCCGGTGGATCCCCCCGCCGATGTACCCTGGGAAGGACTGTACCATCCCGAAGCACCGCAGGTGTTTTCCGGCGTGGACGAGTACCTTGCCTGGTACGGCAGTCGTGCAGGGGATAAGTACCGCGTTGCCCTTGTCTTCTCCCGTACATCGTGGGCGGCGGGAAACGTGGCACTCGAAGACCAGCTCATCGCAAGCCTCGAAGCCGAAGGCCTTGCCGTTATTCCTGTCTTCACCTACGCGATCCGCGACGATGCGCTCGGCGCCCGGGGCATGGACGAGGTGGTGTCCGATTACCTTGTCCGGAACGGGACCCCCCTTGTCGACGCGATGGTCAAGCTCATCCCGTTCCTCTTTGGCTCGGTACGGGGCAGCGGCCCTTCCCCGGCCGGGACTTCGGCCGGGATCGGGCTGCTCCGGTCCCTTGACATCCCGGTCTTCTCCCCGGTCGTGACCATGTACATGGATCTTGCCCAGTGGCAGGCATCGGACGGTCTCAGCAGGGATGTCGGCTGGTCGGTAGCCCTGCCGGAGTTCGAAGGGGTGATCGAGCCGGTCTTTGCCGGGACCAGCCGGAGCAAGCCCGATGGCGGCAAGACCCGGGAGGCTGTCCCGGACCGGTGCGCGAAGATCGCCCGCAGGGTCCGGAAGTGGATAATGCTTGCAAAAAAACCGGCAGCCGACCGGAAGGTTGCGTTCATCCTGAACAACAACCCGTGTGCCGGCACCGAGGCAAATATCGGCGGGGGATCCAACCTCGACACGCTGGAGAGCGTTGCCCGTATCCTTGCCCGCATGGCGGAAGCCGGGTACCGGGTTTCGCCTCCGGCATCCGGCAAAGAGCTTGTCGATGCTATCCAGGAGAAGAAGGCACTATCGGAGTTCCGGTGGACAACGGCGCAGGACATCGTTGCCTGCGGGGGGGCCCTCGACCTGATGGACCTGGATACGTACCTGCCGTATTTCAGATCGCTGCCTCCGGTGGTCCAAAAGAACGTGGCAGGGACCTGGGGCGAGCCTCCCGGGGAAGGGATGGTGCTGGGCAACCGTATGCTGATTACGGGAATATCCCTTGGCAATGCCACGGTGCACGTCCAGCCCAAGCGGGGATGTTATGGATCGCGGTGCGACGGAACCGTCTGCAAAATACTCCACGATCCGAAATGCCCGCCGCCGCACCAGTACCTTGCCACGTACTACTGGCTCGACCAGGTCCGAAAGGCCGACCTCATCGTCCACGTGGGCACGCATGGCAGCCTCGAATTCCTGCCGGGCAAGGGCACCGGCCTCTCGCAGGAGTGTTTCCCGGACATCGCTGCCGGTAACCTGCCCTGCCTGTATATCTATAATTCCGACAACCCTGCGGAAGGAACGACCGCCAAGCGGCGCGGTTATGCCGTCCTGGTCGACCACATGCAGGCAGTCATGACCGGCAGCGGGCTGTATGACGAGCTTCTCGAGATCGACAGCATCCTTTCCGAGTACGAGACTGCCCGCCACGACCCGGCCCGCGCCCACGCCCTCCAGCACCAGCTCACCGAAGCCCTGATCCGGGCGAACCTGGACAAGGATATGCACCTGGATCACGGGATGCCCCTCGATGTCATGGTGGCGAAGGCTCACGAAGCGCTCTCGAAGATCCGCAATACCCGGATCCCGTCCGGCATGCATGTCTTCGGCAGCGTTCCCGCAGGTGCGCAGCGGGTGGAGTTTGTCAGCTCCGTCATCCGGTTCGATAACGGCCCCGCGTCACCCCGCCGACTCATTGCGGGGGTCATCGGGTCTGACCTGGACGAGCTCCTTGAAGGGCAGGACCGGTATTCTGAGGATCGCGGGATGTCGTACGGCGCCCTGCTCGAAGAGGTTGACCGGGAGCTGGAGCGTTTTGTCGCTGCCGTACTCGACGATCCCGCGGTCCCGGCTGCCCTGGTCTTCGGCAGGAGGATATCCGAAGGGCAGGTGGAGGCCCTCGATATCGTGAGGGATCGGGTGATCGACATCAGCCGGCGGATCGACGAATCACGGGAGACAGATTCCCTCCTGCACGGTATGGACGGCCGCTATGTCCCGGCAGGCCCCTCGGGCCAGATCACGCGGGGGCACGAGGACGTGCTGCCGACCGGCCGGAACTTTTACTCGCTGGACCCGCACCGCGTCCCGACCCAGGCCGCATGGCGGGTGGGGCAGCGCCTGGCAGACGCTCTCATCGAGAAGTATTCGCGCGAAGAAGGTACCGTTCCCGAGAACATCGCCTTTTACTGGATGGCTGGCGACATCATGGCGTCCGACGGGGAGATGTTTGCCGAGATGCTCTGGCTGATCGGCGCCCGCCCGGTCTGGCAGAAGAACGGGCAGGTCAGGTCTTTTGAGATAGTCCCGCTCCACAAGCTCGGCCACCCCAGGATAGACATCACGGTCCGGACTACGGGGATCCTGCGGGACAACTTCGCCAGCTGTTACGAGCTGCTCGACGATGCTATCCGGGCCGTTGCCGCGCTCGACGAACCTTCCGAGAAAAACTTCGTCCGCCGCCACACGCAGAAGAGCATGGTCGAGACGGGGGCGGGATTCCGGGATGCAACGATCAGGATCTTCTCCTCGCGGCCGGGCTCGTACGCAAGCGGCGTCAACCTTGCCGTGCTCTCAAGCGCATGGAAGACGCAGGCCGACCTCGCCGATATCTTTGTGGCGTACAACGGGTATGCCTATGGCCGGGACATTGCGGGAAAGGACGCCCATGAGCACCTCGCGGCAAGCCTTTCGACCGTCTCGGTCACGTTCAACAAGATCCAATCCGACGAACATGACCTCCTCGGCTGCTGCTGCTACTTCGGCACGCACGGTGGGTTCACGGCGGCAGCCCGGCATTACTCGGGCAACAACGTGAAGCCCTATTACGGCGACACCCGTGAACCGGAGAACGTCGAGGTGCGGGACCTCGGCGACGAGATCCGCCGGGTTGTCCGGACCCGGCTCCTCAACCCGAAATGGATCTACGGCATGAAGGATCACGGGTATAAGGGGGCTTCCGATATCATGAAGCGGGTGACGCGGGTCTATGGCTGGTCGGCATCCACGCAGGAAGTGGACGACTGGATCTTCAACGATATTGCCGATACGTTTGTCAACAATGAGGAGATGCGGGACTTCTTTGAGCAGAACAACCCCTATGCCCTCGAAGAGATTGCCCGCCGGCTTCTCGAAGCCCATACCCGCAGCCTCTGGGATGCAGATCCCCGGGTGCTGGACGAGCTGAAGAAGAACTACCTTGAGATCGAGTCCTGGATGGAGGACCGGTCCGGGCAGGGGGATTACCAGGGCGGCACCGTGGATGTTGTTACCATGGACGACAATCCCTTATGGGGCGACGCGATGAAAGATATCCTGGAAAAAGTCCATGCACGACACCAGCGGTAATCAGAGCGGGGATGGCCGGCGATGAACGCGATCGAGACCGAAGGCCTGACCAGGTATTACGGGGATCTCTGCGCCGTGGACAACCTGAACCTCTCGGTAGATAACGAGATCTTCGCCCTGCTTGGCCCCAACGGTTCCGGCAAGACGACAACAGTGCTGATGCTGACAACGCTGCTCGCCCCGACGAAAGGCAGGGCGAGCGTCTGTGGGTACGATGTCCGGCGCGAGGGGGAAAAGGTGCGGCGTGCACTCAGCTACGTGCCGCAGGACATGGCGGTGGACATCAAGCTGACCGGCCGGGAGAACGTCCGGTTCTTCGCAGACCTGTACGGTGTGCCCCATGCCGCGGACCGGGTAGACGAGGCACTGGCCGTGATGGAACTGACCGACCGGGCCGACGACCTCATACGGACCTACTCCGGGGGAATGCGCCGGCGGCTCGAGCTTGCGCAGGCCCTTGTCCACGAACCGTCCGTCCTCTTCCTCGATGAGCCGACCATCGGGCTCGATGTAGCGGCCCGGAAACGGATCTGGGAACACATCCGCTCGCTCCGCAGGAAGGGCATGACGGTCTTTGTCACCACCCACTACATGGACGAGGCGGACCAGTTCTGCGACCGCGTCGGGATCATCAGCCAGGGCAGGATCGCGGCGCTCGGGACGCCTGCCGAACTGAAAACGCGGCTGATGAAGGACGTGATAACGGCCAGGGTCGAGGGCCCGTTTACCCCGCCGGAACTGGAGGGGACTGCCTTTGTCGGCAGGAATGGCGACGAGGTATCGTTCACTGCCGCGAACGGGAGACTGGCGCTTCCCCTCCTTGCCGATGCGCTGAAGAACAATGGGTGCGTTGTCCGGTCCATGGCGCTCCGGGAACCGACCCTCGACGACGTCTTCCTGCAGGCCGTGGGCCGGCAGGAGGAGCCGCAGGGATTCGCGTTCGACAAGTTCCGGATCATGCTCAGGAGGAGGAAATGAACGGTATTGTCGCCTACATGAAACGGGATTTCCTGAAGTGGGGCCGCGGCAGGGTGGCTGTGGTCTCCTCGCTCGTCATGCCGGCGGCATGGCTGGTCTTTGTCGGGCTTGCCCTGCCGGTGCAGTTCACCGGCAACTATCTTGATTTCATCGTGCCGGGCATCCTGGTCATGACCATGCTCACAGCCGGCCTCTCCGGGGGAGCACTCCTGATGTTCGATAAGATCCTCGGCTTCCTCAACAAGTTTTTGGCCCTGCCGGCTCCCCGGAGCAACATCCTTATCGGGAAGATCCTCTTCATCACCGGCCGCGGGCTGGTCCAGGCAACCATCATCCTGGTCATCGCGCTCCTGATCGGGGCGAGCCTGCTTGACCCGGTACAGTACGGCATCACGTATCTCGTGCTCTTCCTCTTCGGGGTCCTGATCTCCGGTTTTGCAACAACGATCGCGCTCTATCTCGAAGACCATGACTCCTATGCTGCATTCAACACCATGATCTCGATGCCGCTCTTCTTCACGTCGAGCGCCCTGATGCCGTACAGCGTCATGCCCCCATGGCTCCGTACCATCGCGCACCTCAACCCGCTCAGTTATGCGATCGATGCAGTACGGGAGGTGACTGCCGGGGGCTTCCCGGCAGGAGCGATCCTCCTTCTCCTTGTATTGGATGCTGCGTTCCTGGCAATCTGCCTGCGCGTTTTCCGCAAGGTTACCATCTGACTCAATTGCGGGCCGGAGGGGATGTTTTCCCTGTTTTTTGGGGAAGACCCGGATCCGGCAGGATAATTCTTCAATAATCGTCCGATAATGTCCGAAGGAACTATTCTTCGATCGCGATGGTTGTGAGCTTCACGGACTCGACGCCCTTGTGTGCCATCAGCTTCTCGGCAAGGGCCTTGAGTTTGGTCCCGTCGCCATGGACAAGGATCACTTCAAGGCAGCGCTGTTGTGTAACATGGGAGTGAAGTGAGGCCTTGATGATATCGTGGTAATCGTGCTCGATTTCCATAATGGTCTGCAGGAGGTTTCTCTGCTCGTGGTCGTAAACCATCGTGATGACTCCCTCCCGCTCACCCTTGACATCGCTCATCCACTTGTAATACGTAATATACGTCCGGATTGCATCGCGTATGCCTTCCGAACGTGAGGAGTAGCCGCGGTAGTTCAGGATCTCATCGAACTTTTCGAGCAGGTTCTTCGGCAGCGAGATGCCGATCCGCGAGAGGTCGTCGTCCATGGTCATGGGGTATCAGTGATGGGAATATCATAATTACTTGGTCTTAAGGATTTTGAACAAACGCGGATATGCGTTGTACTTGGTAATACAATAAATAACGAAAACCATGGTTTTTATCGCCTGGCCTGTGCGAAAGTGTTCTGGCTCTCGTACGCTGCCAGTCTGCATCCCGGCTGCCGGATCCACTCCCTCAAAGCACACGACCGGATCTGATGGCCCCGTCTTCGCATCCCTGTTCATGAAGCAATACCGGTAAGCGGAGTCGGACACTACTATGGGGATAACAAAGAAGGCACCGGAGAAGACCATAACAAAAATCCGGCAACAAAAACCGCAGGGAAACCTGTCGCCAAAAAAAGAATCTTTCTTCCGTACCAGGTTCCCTTTTTCTGTCTTACCGCCGCTTCTTATCCCATATTCCGGGCGCTGGTGAGAGTGCGGCTGCTACGCTCGTTCCCGATGCAATAGGACTTCTCTTCCGCGTTCATGTGAATACCGATGACTTTCGCATCAAACGTAATTCAGGACACCCCCTCCCCTTCATGTCTCTCAAATCGATCCTACCCCCCTGCCCCGTGGGAGGGGGGTGTCCGTGATACCCCTCCCCCCGTTTGCCGGAAGAGACCTCCCGCTTCCCGGTTTGGGGAGGGTTACGCTGCCATCTCTCCGCCGGAAGTCTGGTCCGGAAAAACCGTGCAATAATGCACAACTCCCAAAAATGAGGCGGGGGGGTATCCGGCATACCTCCCCCCCATGGTGCGTTCCGGTCGGATCATACCCCCCCGCCCGGGGCCTGGAGGGTATACCTGATACCCCCAGCTGCGACCGGAAATTGCGGGAACCGGGGGGCTGCCGGGCGGTCGTATTGCTGTGGTTTTACGTCGGCCGTAAATAGTGAGGGTCAAGGGTGGGGCCGGGACCGGTTGGCGGGGGGTGTGCGGGAGACCCCCCTGCCAGTTCCCGGATCGGGCCCCCTCCCCGCCCCACCACAAGTACCTGCGTGGTATGTTGTTCAGACAATTCACGTAGCACCAGGTACCAATGTTTTCTTAATGGTGCATAAAAAACGTGAAAATCCGGGCCGAATTTTAATTTTATCGCCAAATCGAGGTTGTAATGACAAAAAAGGATTAATATAAGCACGTTTTTAGTATCTGCTATGCCAGCAGGAATCATGGTACCCGGGCTCCACTATCCTGTCCCTGTTTGCCAGGCGCTGGAGGAGGACGCGGCACGCCGCATTCTTGAGCTCGTCCTCATTCTTGCCTCATTGTTCCTGCTCGATATCGTGACAACGGAGATCATCCTCCTGATGGGTGGCATCGAGCTCAACCCGTTCATGGTCGCCGTGGTTGCGCATCCCGTGATCCACCTGGCGCTCAAGGGTGCAATCCTGGCAGTGATAGTTATCGTTGCACTGGTTGCAGAGATGCGGGTGCAGGGCTCGGGCGTGTTCTTTTACTGCCTGCTTATCACGATGTACATCTTCGTTGTCGTGAACAACGTGTTTGTGATCCTGCCGCAGGTACTGGCGTGAAACGGGAGTTGGTATAGGAGCAGTTCAGAACTGCCCGGGTCCAAAAAGAGATGATGGGATGTGTGCAATTAACCGGGATCAGAACTCTTCTGCTATTCCGTAACCCCAGCGGTAGAGTGTTGCAATGGGATCGTTTTTCGGGAACAGGTTGCAGACAAGTCCTTTTCCCCTCAGGAAGCGCTCTGCGGTTGCCGGTGAGACCGGCATGATCTTATCTTTTACTGTACGATCGGTTGACCAGAGATGGAGGTAGTAGGTGATCCGTTTTTCCGGATCGGTGTGGATGTAGAGATCTTTCCCTTGGTGCTGGAACCCGTTGGATCTCTTCTGTGGCCGGGGGGCTGCATAGAGGCACTCATCAAACTGCGTGTCGATCTCGGCTCTCCTGCTGCCATTAAACAGTGTTGTCTTCATTCCCACAACTCCCGTTGTACCGGGAATCGGTTTCCCCGCCGTTCCAGGTACAACGATTGTTTATTTGTCTTGTCGAAAGTGCGGGTGTTTCTGGAGGTCCAGGCATACCCTGTATATTATGTTGGATTCGGATACACATAAACTTTTTTATTATTGTATGAAAAAATATGTAAAATTTTTAAAAATGTGATACTAATTAAATGTTGCAGCCTGCAAACACACGTCCAATTACTATACAGACTATCACAGGTCCGGTGCCCTGCCGGATCCGGGTTTCCGGTAGTTCATGTAGAGCTGGTTGTGCTGCCTTGCCCATTTCATCATGGGACCGAGCACCTCGCGGAGTTCCCTCCCATGTACTGTAGGATGGTACTCTACTCGCGGCGGGACTTCGTCATAGGAAATGCGCCCGATCAGCCCGGTGGCGGAATGACCGGCGCCAGGAGACATTCTGTCTTATTGGCAAGCATATAGATGGTAAGGAAAAGATCCGGGTGGAAGGGTACCATGCATTTGACCTTTCAGATATCCCAAAATGATAATCCCGGCCCCTGACGGTTCCTGTTTCAACCAGGGGCCTGACACGTATGGGTTCAGGATGATGTCGTTAGCGTTCTCATCGTTCGAGATTCCGGACACCCCCTTCCCCACTTCTCTTTCGGTCCGATCATACCCCTTAGCCGGAACAGCTGAATATTCCAGTAATCCCTTTCTTTGTAGTATAGTGGGCTTAGTCTGTCATTTATGATTATACGGGTGGGGGGAGGTAGCACCCCCTCCTGGGGGCAAGGAGGGGTGGATAAGGGATCCATCATTTGGATTTTAAAACAGTATGGTTGGGGGAATCTTCAGCTGGGGGCGGAAGGACTATGACAACGATACCGTTGTGATCCGGACGGACTCAATCCCCTTCTTTTCCGCCAGTGAATCGGCCAGTTCACGAAGTTCCGTACTTGTTCCCCTGACAACCATGATCTCTACCCGGCGTTCTTCCGATACCTGTCGCATGAAGATTGTCTGGATTGCGTCCCTGTACTGATTCCGGATATCGGAAATGAACTCAGAAAGATTCGCGGTCCTGAAATTGTAGACGATTGTAATGACACCTTTACGGAGGCCCGTTGAATCGGAAATCCACTGGTTGTTGATGGTATAGATCCGGATAGCATCGCGTATGCCTTCGGAACGGGATGTGTATTGTCGGTATTTCAGGATTTCATCGAATTGCCCGAGCAGGTTATTGGGGAGGGATACTCCAATACGGCAGAGATCGTCTTCGGTTATCATGGTTATAGGTAGTCTCTCTTTTCTCTCCACCATTTCAATCTTATGAAATCTTATTTTTTTAATACTATGTAAGAATACTATACATAATCTCAATTACTATCCGACCGGTTTATACCGGATATCTTGAGGTCTTCATGATTGTTCTCCGGGTGGGTGCCGTAGCAGGTTCCGGGATATCGTCCAGCATCGGCAAAAATCTCCAATATCCTTATAAATGTAATATATAATCATACAAAAAAGAAAAAACTTAATACTTTATATGCTGAATTTTGTACGGTGACGGAATCTGAGCCTCACCGGAAATCACTCCGATGTTCACGGGTTTCTCCCAGTCTACTGGCGAAAGGTAATTTTTGCACGTCCCTTTTTTTATATCGCCCATGAAGAACCCGGATCCCGTTTTCTTGTCGGATTGACCGATGAATTCGGCGATCAGCGATCTCTGGCACGCCACGGTCCGGGATTACCGGCGTCATAATCCCCCTCTCATTCAAATACCACGACCTGCCCAGAGTAGAGTGCCTGCCTGCAAGATTCCGTTTCCGGCCGGGGAAAAATGTGCCGCTGTGGATTTCAGTTCAGTTGTCTCCGGTGAGCCCGATAGCGGTTTTTTGGAGGATGCAACAGAGCGGGCAGCCGGTGTCCATGTCCAGAAGCTCCAGGACTGTTCTGGTTGCCATGGGGATCGCCCGGGCAACCTCATCGGAAAGGTCAATTTTCAATTCAGGCCAGGTATTCTCCCGTGGCTGGCACCCGATAATCGTGATTTTGATATGCGGAGCAAGATCGCTCAGAGCTGCGATTATCCCCCCCGGCTGCGCATCACGGATACCGGCAGGAACGGGATATGACAGGTTGAAAACACGGATTGTCCCGGGTTGTGCACCAAAATCGGCGCAATCGATGACGATAAGGTGTTTTGTGGCAGCCGGATCGAGGATATCGAAGATCATTGCCGGCCCGCTGGTCCCGGCATCGATTATCCTGATGTTCTCCGGGAAGTAAAATCTCTGCAAGGCTTCGGCAACAGCAGGCCCGAACCCGTCATCGCCAAAAAGCGGGTTGCCGCATCCTGCGATGACTGTCTCAGTATACAGAAGAAATTCCCTGTTATCGGTATCCCCTTTCATCGGGCCATCCCCATTATGTCATTTTGCATATAATGTTATTAAATTTTGCTACGTTTTAATAAATTTTTAATACTGTGCCTTTGCAATACTGGGTTATGTATGATGTGCCCGGACAAGGCCAGGACTCCCTTTTGCGTATGATTAATGGACACGAAATATGGCTGGAGGTTGCACAGCGCGCTGATCGCGGCTTGGATATCGAGATACTCTACGGGGACTGCATGCGTACAGACGGCAGTATCGACATGTCCCGGATCGTGTCCCGGGTATTTGATCCGGATGGATTGGAGATTATACCGGAAATGAAGAGCGTCGATACGCGCCATTTCCTGGAACTGAAGGCAGTCAAAGACGGGTATTATACATCGTTTGCCGATCTCAATCCGGTGCTTATATCCATTTCCCAGACTGCCGGTTGCAAACTCGGGCCCCGGAGGTGTTATGATGATATCGTGTATGCCGGAGCGTTTCGCCAGATGGCAAAAATCATCATTCCTTTCGGCAATACCGGGGGCGCCCCTCCCGGGCACCTTCATGGAATCCTCGACATTATTCCCCGGTCCGCACATCTGGTTGCCGGAAGGGAGATTGCCCTTTCCCTGGTGTACGAGGGAAATCCGGTTTCCGGTGTCTGCGTGGAAGCCGTTTCAAAAGAGCAGGGCCGTATCGCTGCACGGGGGAAAACGGGTGCAGACGGGATTGTTTGTCTCCCGGTTTCCGGCCCGGGTACCTGGATGTTCCTCGCCCGCCATCGGGACCGTGCAAAATCGATGGCAGATGAATTCGATGAAACGGTCTTTGTCACGACCCTGGTTATGGGGACTGTTCCTGTATGATCGATAGGATCGCCGCCGATCCTGTCCGGTATCACGGTGTCCGGGTAAAGATAGAATAATGTATATTGTATCACTTCTTAATAATATTTTATTTATTCATCATACGTGGTGTTAATATGATTAAGAAAATTATTAAAAAAATCCGGGGGGGAGAACGGCCGGATACCCATGAGATACTAGCGCTCTTCCATATCACGCGCGACGAAGATCTCGCCAGCCTGAGCAGGGCTGCATTCCTGATTAAGAAGGAGCATGGAAAGACCATCAAGCTGACCTCGACAGTCCATCTCACCAACCAGTGCCAGGTTACCCCAAAATGCCATTACTGCGGTTTTGCCGCAGGGACCTCTCCTTCCGGTTATTTCCACCCGTTTTTCAAGACCGATGATGAGATCCGGGAAGCAGTAATGAATATCGGGAGGTCGGGCATACCCCGGGTAAGCTGCTCCGGTGCACATGGATATGGGGGCAGGCAGGCCGTGAATGCCGCCCGGATCGTCAAGGAAAATTCTTCGCTTGAACTTCTGATCAACGTGGGTTCCGATCTTACGAAGGAGTCCGTTGCATCTCTTGCACGCTATGGGACAGACACGGTCTGCTGCAACCTGGAGACGGTAAACCGTTCCATTTTCCATGCAATAAAACCCGGTGAGACCCTGGACCGGCGTATAAATGCCTGCCGGATGATCTCGGACAACGGGATCGAGCTCTCCTCTGGTCTGTTGATTGGTATCGGTGAATCCTGCGAAGACCGGGTACGGCACCTGGACTATCTCTCCGCTTTCGATACTCTCGGGGAGATCCCCATCATGGGGTTCAATCCCTATGCCGGCACACCCATGGAGAATCATCCCCCGTGTTCCCTGAAGGAGCAGATCAAGACGATTGCCATCACAAGGATCCTCTACCCGGAGATACGGATCACCGTTCCGACCCCTACGATAGGCCCGGAGAACCTGAAGTACCCGCTCCTTGCCGGGGCAGACAATGTGGCAACAGTGATTCCGGATCAATACCCCCTCCCTATCAAAGGTGTGGGGTCGCCGGCCTTTGGAACCCTGGCCGGGGTGCTGAAGGTAATCCGGGATCTCGGCCTGGATCCCCAGATAACCCGGCAGGAAATCCGGCACGACGCCGGTCTGCCTACCCTGAGCTGAGGTGGCCCTCGTGTTTATGGAGGATCTGATACGGGGAGCATACCATGAATCCCTGGCAGGCGCCCGCAAAGGCGATACCGATGCTGAACTGGAAGCAATCCGCCATTATATCCGCGGCGCAAGGACCATCATCGTTCCTAATCGTAACACCGTCAAGATATCCGTTATCAATACCGTCCTTGCCGAATTCGGGCTGCCCCGTGCCGTTCACCTGCACTGTGACACCAACTGCTGCGATATAAGCCGGATGCCGGCACTGACGAAAGCGCTTATGGCGCTTGATATATCGGGGTGCGACCTGGTCATTGCCCGGGGACGATTAGGCATGCCCGGATCGGGATCGATGCTTGTAATCCTCGACAACCGGGGCCGGATACTGACGGCGGGACTCTCGCCATCCCACAGTATCCATAAAAAACCCGTGGAACTGGCCGTCCATGATGAGATGGTGATGGCGCTGGAGCGTATCGGGCTCACCAGTCAGTTGGAGAGGCAGGATCCGTAATGGCAAGATCTTCTCTGCCGGAATACGGTATCACCCATGCGGTGCGTACCTGCACCTCCCGCGTAATGCTGGCCCATGTGATGAACTCCGTCATATCGACCAAGGCCCGGGCAGTGGCCGCCTGGCTGGCCGATCGCGGACGGGAACCCCGCAATGCTCTCATCATCGGAACGTATCTTACCGGCGCGGGAATTGCAAACAGGCTTATCGGAAAATGCCCGGTAACCGTCCTTGATGTCCATCCTCACCTGAACTGCCTGCTCCACCCGGGAGTATCGTTCACTACCTCTCTTGAAGAAGTAACGGGCCGGACCTGGGATTTTGTCATGGATACCAGCGGGATTGGGGGTATATCCCCGGAGGATATCCATCGTCTTCCCCGTTGCAGGACATTCGTGACAGAGGACCCGGCATCCGACGGGAGCGATACGATGATCCGCCAGGTACGGCAGTGCTGGGAGAGAGCCGGGAGTATACGGGCTGATGAGAAGGGCATCCTGCATACCAGCGGTCTGGCTGCGAAAACGTCCGGGACAATGACTCTCTCGATGGGCGTGCTACGGCATGCCATGGCCGCCGCGCATCGGCAGGAGGGGGTCCTTTACTGTACCGCACCGATGGAATTCTCCGAACGGATCCTTTTTGGGGACCGGGACCCTGCACGTTTTTTCGAGAGCCTGGAACGCCCTGCGCTTACCGTTTCCTCGCTGACAGATGTGGATTGCGATGCCCTTGTCTGGGGAACCCTTGAACGGCTGAAGTCATATGTTGCCGGTGTCCGGGGAGGTGATATGCTTGAAGGCAACGACATTGTTCAGAAATGTGGAGGAAATCATCCCCTTGGATCTGTCGTTGGCGGGAGATCGGGTTGGTTTTATCGGCCCGGGAGACGCTGACGGCCTGGCAGTCCGACACATCCTCATCTCTCTTGATTATCCCCTGGAAAAGGATCTTGGCGGGACAGATCTGGGGGAGTATGATCTCCTTATCCTGCACCATCCTCCGGTATGCGAACCCGAGATCCCTACCTACGTCATTCATTCCAACTGGGATGTGCTGGAGGGAGGTGCGTGCGACGCACTGGCGGATTGCCTCGATATCGCGGTCGACGGTGTCATGGATCCCGCGACCGGGATTGGGAGAACCGGTACAATCCGGGGCGGACCGGTGCCCCTCTCCCGGTTCACGTGGGAGGTCATGGGTAAACTCCGGACGGATGATATCAGGATTGTCAATTACCGGCATGACTGCAGGATCGGGTCGGTCGGCCTTGTTTCAGGATTCGGGTTATCACCCGATCTCATTTCCCTTGCAAAGGAGTGCGGCGTCGATCTTTTCCTTTCGGGGGATCTCACTCATAAGGGAGCGGTACTGGCACAGAATCTTGGCATCGTACTGCTGGATGCCACCCACCAGGCGACCGAACTCCCCGGGCTTTTCCGCCTGGCTGAGGTGATCTCCCGTGCCGGCCGGGTTACGGTACGGCTGGCCGAATCATCCCGTCCATGGAGGTCCGCGGCCCTGAAACATAATTTTTAACAGAATCCGGCGTGCAAAAACGATATCCTCTTATTTTTTTACCGCTGCAACTACATGTTCCCCCAGCATCCTGCCTTTCCGGTATGCCTCATCGAGAATTTCAGGGAACCTGTTCAGGTCTTTTTTCCCATCCATGTCCCGCACCAGGATTTCGTCAGTGAGGGGACAGTCGATGATATCGCAGAATGCCAGAGCTGACTGCCTTACCCCATCGAAGTTATCCGGGAGGTTCATTCCTGCAATGGAGATGAAGAGAGTATTCCGGTATTTCCGTTTTTCCGGTGCGACAAGCGGGGAGTTCCGCAGGTATTTTGCACAATAAAAGACCTGAAAGCGATCCATGAATGATTTGAGGGCGCCGGGGACTCCCATGGTCATGACCGGTGTAGCGATGATGAGACTGTCGAGTGAGGCGAAGAGCGGATAGAGGCCGGTGATGCCGTCCTGCAATTTGCACCTGTCATTGTCGCGGCAGAAGTAGATCTCGCGGCATGGCGAAAATTCGAGTGACGGCACAATGACTGTCGTAACAGTGCATCCCGCCTCCCGCGCCCCGGCCACAGCGCGGCTGAGAAGCAGGGCCGTGTTTCCCTGCCGGCGCGGGCTGCCGAGGAGGGCGCAGATTGCTGGCTTTTCGTTATTTCCGGGTGACATTTCCGGATTTGTTATTACATTTTTTACAATATTTAATACTTTATGTTATCTCAATTGAAAATAACCGGTATCGTCCCCCTTCCCCGCCAGAATGGTTAACACAGGGCGAAATCATCTTATGTTTTTAAAAGGGTCTTCAATGCCAAAAACTATAATTTTCCGGACTGCAAGGGATCCTATCATATTGTATTATGAAAATATGATTTTGTAACATTTATTCATAAAATATGGTGAAATATGGATCTGGCAGAGATGGAGAAGAGGAAGGCGCCATGGGGTGACGTTACCCTGATCGGGCTTGGCAGGCTTGGTCTGAGGACTGCCCTGAACCTGATGCAGGCGCACCGGGGAGGCCCGTCCCGCATCACGGCAATAGACGAACAGACAATATCGCCGGACGACCTGATCTTCCGGTCCCTCGGTGGCATCGTGGGGGAGTATAAGGTCAGTTTTCTTGAAAAACTGGCCGGTCGCGGGTTTGGCAGGGATATCCAGGGAATTCCCCTCTATATCTCAGAAGAAAACCTGGACCTGATTCGCGGCGATGTGGTATGTATCGAGATCGCCGGGGGCGATACCCTGCCGGTGACCGTACAGATTATCAGGCACGCCCAAAAGAACGGCATCGCGACAATCAGTACCATGGGGGTTTTCGGTGTCGGGGATGTGCCAGTACGGGTCTTGGAGATCGATGAAGCAGATATCAAAAATCCTATTGTTGATTACCTCAGGCAGAATGGAGTGAAGAATCACCGGCTTGTCGGCACCGGCAAGCTGATCCGGGACTGGGAGCCGGTCATCCCACCGGTCCTGGACCGTGTATCGCTTGCCATGGCATCAGAAATCTTAAAAATGCTTCACGAAAAGAGATCATGATCCGCATTGCCACGGCCGAATGTTTCACCCATGGGCTGGTCGGGAAAGAGATCCATGCGCTCTCCCGGGGTTATCCGCTGGATTTTGGGTGGCGTCCCGATCCCGCGCTCCCCTGCGTCTCGCTGGTTGCAGCACTCTTCATTCCCACCCTCTCCGGTGTCCACCATATCCTCGGCATCAGGCCGGTGCCGCCATTCGAGGTCATCGATGATATCAAGGTGTACGACCAGCAGGGCGACGAGATGATGGCGCTGAAGATGGCGGAGGCGGTCCGGGAGATAACGCAGGCCGATATCGGCATCGGCACGACAGCCGGCATCGGGAAAGGGGGAATCGCCGTTGTCACGACGGAGATCAAACTGCTGACAACCTCCGGGATCGATGCCGATCTCCGATCATCGCCTGCCGGACGCATTCTCGAACGGCAGGCACATGGCGTTAAGAAAACCCTCCATACTCTGGAATGCCTGCTGATGAACCGGATTCCCCCTGAGTGCGGGGAGGATTTTCTCCGGCTTGATTAATATTTTCTCCGTCTGCTGGCAATTTCTGTTTTGTACCGGTGAGAGAGTATACCGGATGAGTGTGTAATAAACGGGGTTTACCGACAATCCTTCAGCATATATGTGAGTAGTTGCCGGCGACAATATTTACTGCCGGAAACCGGGGTAATCTTCTGAGTGCCTGACTGAATACTATTCGGACCCGCTACACAGGGACTTGGCCAGGAGATGCCGGCAGTCCGTGTTCTCTCGGGTAATTACTCGAACATCTTCCGCATGCAGCGCTTGATGATCCCGTCTGCCGCCGTTGCTCCCATGATGGTCTTGAGTTCCCGGGTCAGCGCCTGGGCAGCGACCAGATCCGTGTGACGGATTTCCCCGCTGTTGATCCACTTCAGGTAATCCCCGTCAATCCCCGAGAGGGTGGCGAGCGCGGCATCGAGTTCTCCCTGACCCTCCCGGATATGCATGGAGCGGGCGCTCTTTACCAGCAGTTCCGGGTTGATGGCCTTCAGCATTCCGTTGACGCCCGATGTCTCGACAAGCGATGCGATCGTCTGAAGAGTCAGGAGGATCTGCTTCTCGACCATCTCCGGCGGAGCCTTTATTACATTTATCCCAACGTCGAAATAATCGATGATGCCCGAGACGGTGACTGCCGTGACAAGCGATCCCATGTCCGAGACGGCAGCGGATACATCGGCAGGGACAACATATGCATCCTTCCCGCAGCTCTTCGCCAGGGCAACGCACTTCTGGATCTGTGCATCTGTTGCAAGGTCGAGATCGTTGGTGGCATGCCCGCTGATCACATAGTGGCCGTGCTTCGGGGTACCGGGCACAGCGGCCGGGTGCAGGGAGGTGATCCCCACATCCTTCCGTTCGAGCCGGATTTCCCGTTCCAGTACGTACCAGACGACGACGGGGGAGACGGTACAGGTCGTTGCAATGATGCCGTCCGGCAGGAGATGTTTGACAATATTCTTGGCGATACGGAAGGTGCTCTTCCCAAAGGGCGTGAAGAAGACCGCGATCTCGGCATGGCGGGCTGCTTCCGTATCGTCGGAAGTGACCTTCACGCCGGCCGTCTCGACGGCTTTCCAGTGGTCGGCCGTGAGCATGTTCCGGTTCGGTTCCGCGAGGTACGTCTCGTGGCCGGCCTTTGCAAATTCCATTGCCATCCTGCTCCCGCCAAATGGCGGCTCTCCCCCGAATACCAACGGGAGATTCAGCTGGTTCACGTAGAGATCCTGGTTTCCGGCACCGTACACTGCAACTTTCATGGATTCACCAAAACCCTGTTCGGGCAGAGAAATGTTGGTAATACTTTGTATAAAGATTGTAGCACGGATTAATACGTGTTAAGTAATTTGTATAAAATTTTATATACAATGCTGGCGAAGACCTAACCGGATTATCCCGTGTTCAGGTGATCGTGTGTCCGATATTGTCCGGGAAGCAGCCCGTAATGCCGATGCAGCGTGGGAGTTGTCGCGGATGAAAAAGGATCCCGCGGAGATCGTCAGTGCGGTCTCCGAATTGCACCGGGAGGAGGCGATCGCGCTCGGGAACAACTTCAAGCGGTTCCCGCTGGGATGCGACCTTACGGAGATCTTTGTCGGGACCTGTGCATCCGATATGGAAAAGATCGATATCCTGGGCAATTGCCAGCTCTCCGATGCCATCGGGGCATCCATCCATGTCTGTGCCTATGCGTTTGCCGATATTGCCGAAGCGCACGGTATGAAAGGCATTGACCTGTACCGGGAAGTGCGGGAACTTACCGAAGTCCCGCTCGATCTGGATCATTTCGGGAGTTTCGGGCCCATGAGGCTCCCCAAGGATATCATCGGCTGCCAGGGACAATGTTATAATACCGGGCCCCCGTTCTCCGGCTGTCCGCGCGACCGGATCCATTCCCGGCTGCTGGACAAAGAAAAGGAAGCGATCGCTGACCGGGAAGAGTGGGTGAAGATCTCCTCATCTGTTGCAGTGAACGTGAGTTGTGTGCAGGGCGCACAGGGTCATGCTGCCCCGCTCGAAGAGGCGCGCGAGATCGCAGAACTGGCAATAAAATTCGGTAAGGTGGTTGAGGCGATCCTCTTCGTGGGCGATGGGGACGAGGATCTGCTACGCGGGTTTACTGCCGCACTGGAACTGGGTGCCGACGTCTTTGTCATCGAAGGCGGCCCGTTCAATTGTGCAAAAAACCGCCTGGATGCTTTTGCCCGCGCGGTTGCAGCCGCACGCATCCTTGCTCCCGGAAAGGTCGTGGCAACCAATGGTGCGTACGAGGATGAATGCCGCATCGGCCTTCGAGCAGGGCTCAACGCGATCATCACCGGGTTCCCGAAAAACCATCACGGGTACATGTGCGGGTATGCCCCGGGAACGGCCCGGCGGGGAAATTTCGGTTTGCCCCGGGTGCTCCGGATAATCCGGGAGGAAGTACGGGACGGGCAGACGCGGGCTCCGATAATGAAGGAGGAGGTGGAGGCGTTGGCCCGTGCAGTCAAGATCGTTGGCCCCGAACATGTCTACCCCGAAAAGATCGGGGATTGCGCTGTCGGTGACGCCCACTGGGTCTGCCTGCAGTCAACGCCACTCTACCACCGGGTCGGGATTTCAAAGACAGCGGCCGGTATTTCCTCAATGGCAAAAGAGGGATTGCTTGGCGATACTGTTGCGCTTCTTGGCGGCAGGTTCGTCTCATGGGTCCTTGCCCGGGAACTGGAAGGGTATGTTGACCGGATTATTATCAGCGACACCGATCCCCGGGTTGAGAACGTGACGGTTGAGAACCTCCGGGGCGCCCTCAGGATGGATATCGAGCAGGGCGGGTCTGACGATCGGTTGTCGGCCAGCCGGTCTGATGCCGCGATCGTCTGTTCAACAATCCCTTCAATTAACCGGAAGATTTCCCTGGGTGTCAGGAACCCGATCTCCCTTCTTTGATCCACCCGGCCATTTTTCCAGGAAGAGTCCGTTATTCATATCCTGTCTTCTGTACGGGCCCCGGTCGATAGATGGAAGATACAATAGCGGATATCAAATCAAAAAATATATTACTGAATAAGTAGAGTCGATCATACTACTTGTAAAAGTCGTAAGATTATATGCTACTTCTTTTACAGGTATTGGGAAAAATTGTTACACTGTTAAAAATACGTGATAACGTGTTTTACATGGATTTGGCAGCGTGACAATGCGGAGAATTACAATGAGCATAAAAAAAGTTGCAATACTCGGTGCAGGATGTTATCGTACCCACGCAGCCGCGGGAATCACGAACTTTGCACGAGCCTGTAAAGTTGCAGAGCAGGTTGGAAAGCCGGAAATTTCCATGACCCACTCAACCATCATCATGGGCGCGGAACTCAAGTACCTGGCAGGAATCAATGATATCACGGTATCGGATCCCGTTTTTGACGGCCAGTTCACCGTGATCAAAGACTTCGATTACAAAGAAGTCATGAAAGCCCACAAGAGCGGCAATCCCGAATCGATCATGCCGCAGATCCGGAAGAAAGTGAAGGAAGTGGCAAAGGACCTGCCCAAGCCCCCGAAGGGTGCGATCCATTTCACCCACCCCAAGGATCTCGGGATGAAGGTCACGACCGATGACCGGGAGGCTGTCAGGGATGCGGACTGGATCATCACCTGGCTCCCCAAGGGAGACATGCAGAAAGCGATCATCGAGAGGCACGCGGATGTCATCAAGGACGGCGCCATCATCACCCATGCCTGCACTATCCCGGCCACCAAGTTCCACCATATCTACGATGAACTGGGCCTGCTCAAGAAGAAGAACGTCCAGGTTTCCTCGTATCATCCCGGTGCGGTACCGGAGATGAAAGGGCAGGTCTTCATCTCTGAAGGGTATGCATCTAAGGATACTATCGACCAGCTGATGACGATCGGGAAGACCGCACGCGGCGAGGCATTCACGCTCCCGGCGGATATGCTCGGACCTGTCTGCGACATGTGCGCAGCACTCACCGCTGTCACCTATGCCGGTATCCTGACCTACCGTGAATCCGTCATGAACGTACTTGGAGCACCGGCCGGATTCACGCAGATGATGGCTAAGGAATCTCTCGAGCAGATCACGGCGCTCATGAACCGGGTGGGCATTGACAAGATGGAGGAGCACCTCAACCCCGGCGTATTCCTCGGGACCGCAGATTCGATGAACTTCGGTGCAGTTGGCGAAATTCTGCCCCCTGTTCTCAAGGCACTCGAGAAGCGGAAGAAATAATCCATCCCCCTTTTTGTTCACCTCGGTAATTATGTCCGGGCCGCATCCATGAATCCCCTTTTTTTGCACCATCACGACCATGCTGTCCCCCCTGATGCACCGGGAGGAAAGATCGCAGGGTCTTCCCCGTTCACTATCGCGGTCTCGGGAAAAGGCGGTACCGGAAAGACGACGTTTTCCGCGCTCTTAATCCGGGAACTGGTTTCGCTGGGCGAGAGCCCGATCCTTGCCGTGGATGCGGACCCGAATGCAAACCTCCACGAAGCACTCGGCCTTGTAGTGGGCGAGACGCTCGGGTGCATGAGAGAAGACGCTTTCAACCGGCAGATCCCCGGTGGAATGGGCCGCAAGGAGTACCTCCGCTACCGGTTCCAGCAGGTGCTTGTCGAAGCCGAGCACCTGGACCTGGTTGCGATGGGGCGGCCGGAAGGACACGGATGCTATTGTTTTGCCAACGATGTTCTCAGGGAATCCATGCTGCAACTCGGGCAGCATTACCGGTTCCTGGTCATCGATACCGAGGCAGGGATGGAGCATATCAGCCGGGGTACTATCGGGCACCCCGACCTGCTCCTGATCGTAAGCGATCCCGGTGCCCGCGGCCTCCGGACAATCGTGCGAATCCGGTCGATTGCCGCCCAGCTGGGCCTTGAGGACGGCCGTATCCATACCGTAATCAACCGGTTCAGGGGCGATCTGGCTCCTGTCGGGATCGGGGATCGGGATCCGCTCTGCGTGATCCCGTATGATCCAGAGATCGAACAGGCCGACCTTGCGGGTGAGCCGGTTTCCCAGATCGCTACCGCGAGCCCTGCCCGTACCGCGATCCGGGATCTTGCCCGGAAAATCCGGGAAATGGCCCGGAACGAACCCGGATGAAAAAATGTCCGCTGGAGGGGGTCGCCCATGGGCGATCCAGTCATTCCCGCCTGTCTGGGTCAGATCGGTTTTCCCTGGCGGAAGGGGATCGGCGGTGTTCCGTTTGCCGGGGAATTCTGTATAATCCTTGATAATCTGGTGAGTTTCATGGTGGCTGTAACCGAAGAGATCGAGTTCCAGGGTCATATCATCGATTCATCGATCCTGCCAAAAGCTCTGGACACGATCATCGACATGAAAGGATCCTTTGAGATCCTGCGGCTTGATGTGGGGAAAAAGAAGAAGGATGAGAGTTATTGCCGGATCCTTGTCCGGGGTCCTAGTAAATTATTTGCCGAACTGGAGAACCAGGGAGCACTTCTTCCCAGGACAGAAGTGAAAACCAGGGCCGCTCCGCGTGACGGCGTACTGCCGGACAATTTCTATGGGACAACCCCTCACCCGACCCGCGTCTTCCTCAAAGGCAGGTGGAGGGAGGTTAAGGATATCGAGATGGACTGCATCATTGTCATCGATAAGGGAAAACCCGTTTGCCGGAGGCAGGGTATTGTCAGGAAAGGGGATCGTATCGTCACCGGTTTTGCCGGCGTGAAGGTCGAGCCGCCCCAGCGATCGCGGTCGCCTGCCAATATCTTTGGTTTTATGTCAAGCACGGTCTCTCCTGAAAAGCCGGTCAATGCCATGATAAAAGACCTGGCACGGGAGATGAAGAAGATCCATGACCGGAACGGTTCCATCATCCATGTCATGGGGACGGCAATGGCTCATACCGGGGCAGACAAGGCCCTGCAGGACCTGATCGGGCTGGGATATGTCCAGGCTCTCTTCACAGGGAACGGCTTCGCTGTCATGGATGTGGAGAAACAATTGTTCGGGACCACGCTCGGGATGGACGGCAGGACCGGCAGGGTCCTTATGAGTGGCTATAAAAGTCATCTCATTGCAATAAACGAGATCCGCAAGGCAGGCAGCATACGGAAGGCGGTGGACAAGGGGGTACTGAAAAGCGGCGTGTTGTTCGATTGCGTGACAAAGAAGATCCCCTTTGTGATTGGGGGCTCACTGAGAGACGACGGCCCCCTGCCGGACACCATCAGCGATGTCATGCGGGCACAGGACGAGATGAGGACCTTTGTCAGGAAAGCGGATATGTGCATCATATGCGCATCCATGCTGCACGGGATCGCTGTCGGCAACATGCTCCCTTCGCGGGTGAAGACCATTGCCGTGGATATCAATCCCTATGTCGTGACGCGCTTACAGGACCGTGGAACGACTCATGCACTCGGTCTCGTAACTGATCCGGCGATCATGCTCCCCCGCCTTGTGCGGGAGATCCAGTTCCTTGAATCGGGCATCCCTGAATGAGTGAAAATCTGAAGAAGAGAACGCGGGGTCCGGATAAAACGCATTGCCCGCCCGTGAAAACCGGGGAATGCCCGGGGGGCATTTCCCGGAGATTATGGTGTCTGACCGTCCCCGTCTCACCGAATCCTATGCTGGTCCGGTATGGACGGCTCGTGATCATGCTGGCAGCTTGTAGCCACGATTCCTTGCGGAACCGAACCGTACCCAGCCTCCCGATACGGGGGGCAGGTATCCTGTAAGTCGTTTCGTTCTGGTTATCGGATCGCACCCGGCCCCATCGAGGCATATGGGCGGGCTGACCATCCTTCTCATCCCTGCTTGTTCTCGTATTCTGTACCTGTTTCCGGGGGGACTCATTCCCGCATCCCCGGAAACGCCCTGCTGGTTGTGAGGGAACCTGGGTGAATGAGCCGGTCCGGCTGGCGAACCAGTCGCAACCTGATTTCTTTATCCGGCTTACGAGGTAATAAGTTTTTATATTTTCATATGAAAAAGTGTGATGCTGGAACCTTGTACCTGCCTGGTGTTTTCTGCACCCGGTATCCAGATCTCCCGGTGGATACCTAGAGGTCCGGTGCCCTGGCGAATCCGGGTTTCCGGTAGCTCATGTAGAGATGGTTGTGCCGCTTTGCCCATTTCATCATGGGGCCGAGCGCCTCGCGGAGTTCCCTCCCATGTTCCGTAAGGTGGTATTCCACCCTTGGCGGGACTTCGTCATAAGAGATACGCTCGATCAGCCCGGTATCGGAGAGCTCTTTGAGCACATCGGCAAGCGACTTGGGACTGATCTCACCGCAGTCTTTCATGATGTCCTTAAACCTCATCGAAGGTCGCCGGCCCAGCTCCCAGACAATGCAGATCGTCCATTTCCGTGCGATCGTCGGCATGATCCCCCGCAGGCAGCAGACGCAGAGGTGGTCGTAGTCGCTTTCGTCCGCCATAGTTACTGCATTACTATAAAGTTTATACTATTAATAATTCGGCAACACAAGTTTTAAGAAATCAGAATAATTTTTCCATTGGTGCTATTATGTATTACAACAAACAGCTACGACTATTGGCCGCCACCGGTATGCCAACGCAGGCCGGCTCCCTGAAGGCCCGTTATCTGGGAAGGGGATGACCATGGCGCACTACTCTGAGACCATCGACCTCTATTCCGATGACGGGAAACTGCTGAAGAGCAACGTGCAGCTGCACCGCATCAGCCCGCTCCTGAACCCGGCGGCCCGGACGATCGTTGACCTGACGAAACGGACGATCAACGTGAACCTTGCCGGGATCGAGGAAGCCTTAAAAACAGCAAGGCTCGGCAAGGGCCGCATTCCCGGCCGGGAACTCGATCTCCCCATCATGGAGAAGAAAGACGAACTGATAGCGAAGATCCGGGAAATGGTGCAGGTTGAGGAAGGCGACGATACCGGCATCCAGCAGTTCAATGGCGGCAAGCTCCTGCTTGTCCGGGCGCCTACGCTGCGGCTGAGCGGAGCATCAACGTACGATGCCGCCATCACCGCTGTTGCTTCTGCCGTGACCTATGCGATTGTCGATACGTTCGATATCGATGCGTTCAATGCCTCGACCGTCAAGGCGGCAGCGTGGGGCAGTTACCCGCACACGCAGGACATGGAAGGTGCGCTCGTCACCTCCATCCTCACCATCCCCCAGAACAACGAGGGGATCGGGTATGCGCTCCGCAATATCAGCGTCAACCACTTCGTCATGATGACCAACCGGAATGCCCTGCAGGGATCCGCGCTGGCCTCGACGCTGGAGATGGCCGGGGTCTTCGAGATGGGCGGGGCAATCGGCCCGTTCGAGCGCAACCAGCTTCTCTGCTACGCGTACCAGGGCCTCAATGCCAATAACATGGTGTACGATATCGTGAAGGAGAACGGCCAGACCGGGACGGTCGGATCCGTTGTCCAGTCACTTGTCGACAGGGCTGTCGAAGACCGCGTGATCGCCCCCGGGAAGAAAGGCGGGTATTTCCAGTTCTACGACACGAAGGATCCGATGCTCTGGAACGCATACGTATCGGCGGGCACCCTTGCCGCAAGCATCGTCAACTGCGGTGCAGGCCGGTTCGTCCAGGCCGTCTCGTCAACGCTCCTGTACTTCAACGATCTGATCGAGCACGAGACCGGTCTTCCTGGCGCGGATTTCGGCCGTGTCATGGGGACTGCTGTCGGCTTCTCGTTCTTCAGCCACTCGATCTACGGTGGCGGCGGCCCGGGCATCTTCAACGGCAACCACGTGGTTACGAGACACGCGTACGGCATGGCCATTCCCTGCGTGGTAGCCGCAGCGGCCATGGACGCCGGCACCCAGATGTTTGCCCCGGAAGGAACCTCGAAGATCATGGGCGAGACCTATGGCCGGATGGATGCTTTTGCAAAACCGATCCACCAGATCGCACAGGAGGCCTGAGGCATGCAGCCCGATCATCATGTGTATCCCCAGTGCCGTATCGTCCCGATGCGCCTCCTCTCCCCGGACACGACAAAACGGCTGCTCGAACGTATCGTGCCCGTTCCCGGCATCCGCCGGATGCTCCTGAACGGCCAGAATATCCCCGTTGTCGTGCCGTATGGGCCGGCGCGGGGAACCGCGAACAAAACGAACCTGAGAAAGAGCATCGAGATTGCCGGTAACACCGTTGACCTGCACGTGCAGGTCGGCACGATCACCCTTGAGGTAGAAGATAAAAGCGTTATTGCGGCCATCCGTGCCATTTGCGACAACTATTTTGTCAATTTCCCGTGCAGCGTCCAGGAAGGGCGGTTCATGAAGACCCGGCCGAGCCTCGTGGATTATGCAAAATATGGTCCGGAGGCAGATCCGTCCGTTATTGGCCTTGTCGACCCGAAACGGAAAGAGAAGCCCGCGTTCATCAGTCCTTTGAGCGACCGGGTCTCTGGGGGGTGCGAGCTGTGAGCGCAAGGAAACCGCAATACGGCCCGGGGACCTCGGTCGTGGCGGCCAACCGGCGGAAGCAGATGGACCCGGGGCAGGTCCTCACCAAGATGCGGAGCATTACGGACGAGGACATCGTGCTCCTCCTTGGCCACCGCGCCCCGGGCGAGCGTTTCAGGAACGTCCACCCCCCGGTGACCGAGCAGACCGAGCCGGCCTGCCCCATGCGCAAGCTGGTCAGACCCACGGAAGGGGCAAAGAACGGCGACCGTGTGCGATACGTCCAGTTCGCCGACTCGATGTTTAATGCCCCCTGCCAGCCCTACCAGCGGACCTATGCCGAGATGTACCGCTTCCGGGGGATCGACCCTGGCACTCTTTCAGGACGTCAGATCGTCGAATGTCGCGAGCGCGATCTCGAACAGTACTGCCGGCTCCTGATCGAGACCGAGATGTTCGATCCGGCGCTCGTGAGCCTGCGGGGCGCAACGGTTCACGGGCACTCCCTCCGGCTTGCCGAGGACGGGATGCAGTTCGATGCGCTCCAGCGATGCGTTCTTGGGACCGACGGCATGGTCCGGTACGTGAAAGACCAGATCGGGCTCCCGCTCAACCGGCCGGTCGAGGTGGGAAAACCGCTCGGCCAGCCCTGGTTAAAAGAGCATTCTACCATCTTCCACTGCCTCGTGGGAACGGCCCTGCGCGACGATGCCGAGTATGTCGAATACCTCAAGCGGATCCATACCCTGAGGACACGGTACGGGTTCATGCCAAAGGAGACCTGATGCAGATGGCATCCGTAGAACATTCCCAGAAACAATTCTTAAAAGCGCTGAAGGAGAAGTTCAAGGGGCAGGACGTAGAATCGCAGAAGACCGGATTCTACAAGTTCGGCGGGGTGCAGCAGTCCCCGCGCAAGCGCGAGTTCATGGCGGCAACAAAGAAGATCGAAGCGGATCGCGGGATCTCGATGTACGATCCCGAGCACTGCCACCTGAACGGTATCCCCATGGGCCAGCGGCAGCTGATGACCTACGAGGTCTCGGGCACCGGTACGTTTGTCGAGGGCGATGACCTCCACTATGTCAATAACTCCGCCATCCAGCAGATGTCGGACGAGATCAAGAGGACGATCATTGTCGGGATGGACATTGCGCACAACACGCTCCAGAAGCGCCTGGGGAAAGAGGTCACGCCCCAGACCATCAACGAATATCTCCATATCCTCAACCACGCAATGCCCGGCGGGGCCGTGGTGCAGGAGCACATGGTGGAGACAAACCCGGGGCTTGTCGACGACTGCTACGTCAAAATTTTCACGGGCAACGACGAGGTAGCCGACGACATCGAGCCGCAGTACCTGCTCAACATCGAGAAGCTCTTCCCGAAGAAGCAGGCCGAGGCGCTCAAGGCCGAGATCGGGAAGTCGATGTACCAGGCCATCCACGTGCCGACAATCGTGGTCCGGACCTGCGACGGCGGTACCACCAGCCGGTGGTCGGCCATGCAGATCGGGATGTCGTTCATTGCAGCGTATCGTACCTGTGCCGGGGAAGCAGCGGTGGCCGATCTGTCGTTTGCTGCAAAGCATGCCGGTGTCATCCAGATGGGTTCCCACCTGCCGGCCCGCAGGGCACGCGGCCCCAATGAGCCGGGCGGGATCAAGTTCGGGATGTTCTCGGATATGATCCAGGCGGACCGGAAGTATCCCGACGACCCGGCAAAGGCTTCGCTTGAGGTCGTTGCTGCCGGCGCAGCCCTCTTCGACCAGATCTGGCTTGGCTCCTACATGTCGGGCGGCGTAGGGTTCACCCAGTATGCGACTGCGGCATATACCGACAACATCCTCGATGATTTCACGTACTACGGCATGGACTATGTCAAGGACAAGTACGGCTACAACTTCCGGCAGCCGGGCGCAGACAAGGTGATCCGGCCCACGCAGGATATCGTCAACGACATTGCCACGGAAGTAACGCTATACAGCATGGAGCAGTACGAGAAGTTCCCGACCCTGATGGAGGACCACTTCGGCGGCTCGCAGCGGGCTGCCGTGATGGCTGCGGCAGCCGGCCTCTCTACGTCCATCACCACCGGTAACTCGAATGCCGGCCTGAACGCGTGGTATCTTTCGATGATTATCCATAAGGACGGCTGGTCGCGGCTCGGATTCTTCGGGTATGACCTCCAGGACCAGTGCGGTTCGGCCAACTCGCTCTCCATGGAACCGGACCGGGGCGCCATGGGCGAGCTCCGCGGCCCCAACTACCCGAACTATGCGATGAACGTGGGCCACCAGGGCGAGTATGCGGCGATTGTCGCGAGTGCGCATTATGGCCGGGCAGATGCCTTCTGTTTCGATCCGAGGGTCAAGATCACGTTCGCCGATCCCTCGCTCAAGTTCGATTTCTCGGAGCCGAGAAAGGAGTTTGCGAGAGGGGCGATCCGCGAGTTCGAGGCGGCCGGGGAGCGGTCGCTGATCATGCCGGCACGGTAAGCGTTGCTCCGGGTTGCACGCCCCCTTAACGGAAATATCCCGCTTTTTATTTTTCTTGTCCTGTATGCCCTGTTTTTAACCTCAAAAGGGGTCGCTGTCTGTATTCAAGACCCGTCGGCTAAAGGATTTTACTTAAAGATTCATACGAATGTAATATTTTTTTTAATAATAGTCATACGTGTCCCCATGATAATACGGGAATATCTTTACCCGCGTCTCTCATTATTATCGATAAAATTGCATCTCCGCTTTAGGCAAATCATTCCCGTTTTGTTTTTGCACAAATGTATTCGTGCACAGGAAAAATGTTTATTAATTCATACGATTTTGAAAAAATTTAATATCGTGTCCAACATATGGAATAGCAGGGGTGATGATTCCTGCATCTGGTCGATCCGTCCACCCGATACCATTCGTGGTCATTCCCTTGATGGATCCCCTGCAGGGTTTATCATCCTCTCGTAGTATGAATAATTTTTATTCCGGAGTGAAATACCGATGGTTGAAACCAGGAAAGCAAAAGGTGCCAAGAGCACACCGGCAAAGAAAGCAGAACCCAAAAAGGAAGTACCCAAGAAAGCTTCCTCAAAGACAGCAGTTGCAGGAAATCCAACTGCCAAACCTGCCGCCAAAACAAAAAAATAATTTCTTTTCTTTTTAATCATCGATAAGGTCAGTCGGACCGCCAGATAACAACAGCGGGAAGACTCAGGTATTCCTGCAATTAACGGTTGCCTGAAATATCGGGACGATCCGCTGTACGGGGGAATCCCGGGATGGCAGGTTTTTCTGAACTACGAAATCGATAAAAAAGATGCCGGACGGGTGTATCCCCGGTCAATACTTCGGAAGGTACCAAAGATACTGACGGGAGAACACTGCCCGATGCTTGAAGAACGATAGTTCCGGTGTATTCCTTTCTGACATAGTCCCCGTAACGTGACAAGGTCTCCCTCCTTTTTGATAATTGCGATCCTGTCTGCTCTTATCGCAGGAATGAGGCAGACTTGTCAACAGCGGTATTATTGTACTCTTTTCTCACGGTAATGATCTTCTCCGGGCACCTCCCTCTTCCGGTAACCGGAAGTGTGTGATGAGATCCTGTGTTCTTGTGTGTTTGTTTCAGATATGCAGGTCTCCTGGTTGACCCGGGAGACCCTGTATTCCGGATCTGACCCGGACAATGTTAAACTTTTTGATTCTTATATGAAATAATGTGAATTTTTTTACCATTACTACTATTATCAACAATAACCAGGTTGCGGTGCAGGTAGTCCGTCCCGGGACCCGGCTCGTGGGCGTGTCTATGGTGAAACAACGAACGATTATCCGGTCCGGAAACGACAAGTCAGTGGTCCGTGAGTATGGATTGCGCACCATTGTTTGAGGAAAAGGAAGAGATGAGGGATGTGCAATGATGAGTCAGAACTCTTCTGCAATCCCCTATCCCCAGCGGTAGAGTGTTGCAATGGGGTCGCTTTTCGGGAACAGGTTGCAGACGAGTCCTTTTCCCCGCAGAAAGCGTTCTGCGGTTGCCGGTGAGACCGGCATGATCTTATCTTTTACTGTACGGTCGGTTGGCCAGAGATGGAGGTAGTAGGTGATCCGTTTTTCCGGATCGGTGTGGATGTAGAGATCTTTCCCCTGGTGCTGGAACCCGTTGGATCTCTTCTGTGGCCGGGGGGCTGCATAGAGGCATTCATCAAACCGCGTGTCGATCTCGGCTCTCCTGCTGCCATTAAACAGTGTTGTCTTCATTCCCACAACTCCCGTTGTACCGGGAATCGGTTTTCCCGCCGTTCCAGGTACAACGATTGTTTATTTGTCTTGTCGAAAGTGCGGGTGTTTCTGGAGGTCCAGGCATACCCTGTATACCTTGTGAGTCCCGAATTCGCATAAACTTTTTTATTTTTGTATGAAAAAGTATGTAAAATTTTTTCAAATATGATACGATAACCGCGAATGAACCTGGGTAGCGCATGCTATGCAATGCTCTCCCTCACATATCAATGGTATAGAATGAGAGGAAGGATCCATTTCCCTATGATGCCCGTTCCCGTGACCTGATCTCAGTCTGCCCTCACCACAATGCCGGTGATCTTCCTGTTCAGGGTCAGGTTGGGGATGGGATCGAATTGCACCCCGATTTCCGGATCGACAGCACCAGTTAATACCGAACGGTAGGTCACGTGCATGTTGCTGCAGGAAACCTCGTTAAGACTCCGGTTCACTGATTCGAAGAGAGCATCCCGGAATCCTCGTGGCAGGTTGCGATACAGGGTCACGTTCACCTGAGTCGTGTTGGGATACCCCTGGCTTACCACCGAACTTTCCAGTGCCAGCTGAGCGTTGCCGTTCCCGCTTGCCATCGGATGACCGGGATCCGGGGTGATATTGACCACCTGGATTTCCACAAGGGAGCAGGCTGCGGAATCGTTCACCCAAGGCGTTGTACCGATATCGAAAAGCGTCTCCGTTATCCCGTACGTGACCTCATCCATGCTGGCATACTGGAGCGGTGCCGAGAGTGATCCTTTCGTCACGTTCACGTTGCCAAAAGACCAGGTGTATCCCTGATCCTGCCAGAAGTTGTTCACGGGCTGGTACGTGAAATTCACCATCCGGAGGGCGCTAGAGGGTTGTGCCGTGCTGTCGTTGACAATGTCTGTCCGCAGGTATCCCTTGTCTTCGCCCTGTATCCGGAGAACTCCCCCGGATTTCACCGGATCGAAGGTGAAGTCCCCGCCCCCCAGCGGAACTGGCTCGGAGAATCGCGTCTTCCTTTTTAAGGATGCCGCAGTCTCGATGTCCGATGAGAATTTCAGGATACCGGTCTCGACCAGCCTGATATGCGTGATCTCGGACTGCTCTTTCATTGACGGGACAAAGTACGCGTTCCATGCTGCAAAGAACGTCACGATGACTGCGAGGATGAGCATGGCGGCAACAACCGGGGCGACAGCGTCATCGGTCATGGGCCGGCCCTCCCGGTATAGATCACGGTACGGGGGGTGATCATCTTTATTGTCTCATTCCCTTCAGGCGATCCAGGCATTTTCACCGTCACGTTGCTGCCAAGGTCAAACACCGTTTTGTCGGGAGCAACGACGAGGTTGCCGGACTTCCCGCTGAATGATCTCTTCCAGGTCTCGTTCACGATCACCACGTTCAGGTCTTCGACCTTTACCCAGTCTCCTCCTTTGTGCCAGAACGTGAAATTACCGGTTGCATCGCTTGTCATCATGATGGTGACCGTTGGTTCGCGGTCTACCGGCAGGTAATTGAAGAGTGCTGCGGAAAAGACCGCGAGCAGCACAACGACCAGGGCGATCATGAGCATCTCCCCGACAACCTCAGAGACTCCCGGTTCATTGTGTTCCTTTAGGTTCACGAGTGTTCACGTCCTGTCGCTGCTGGAGTTGTATGGTGAAATGCTGCGGGATACCCGGCATCCCGCACCTGCCGGATTTCGTTCATGGATTTTACTATGTTTTTCCCAGCGTAATTAAGCATAAAGTAATAAAAAATTTTCTTTTTATGTTATTCTGGCAGAGGCGTTTTTCCGGAATATCTGTCATAAAAAATTATACGAATCTGCGTACCGGGGAATGTCAAATAGTCATATTCATATAACATTGAATGTTACTTTATGAAAAATAAGTATAATTTTTCTTTGAATGTTGGTGGGAGGAAGACTATGTGCCGCAACGAACACGCCGTATCCCCGGTTGTCGGCGTCATGCTGATGCTTTCGGTGACAATCATCATTGCAGCGATCGTGAGCGCAACGGCCGGCAGTTATTCGGGCACGCAAAAATCCGCCCCCTCCGGTGTTCTCGAAGTCCATTTTTACGAGAACCGTTCGTATGGAAGTTTTTCTGCTCATGCGATGACCATCGAGCATATCAGCGGGGCTCCCCTCCAGACAAAGGACCTGAGTATATCCACCTATTACCGGAATGAGTCCGGGCAGTTGATCAAAGGTACGCTTTCCGGGGAGAAGTCCGTGGAGATCGATTCGGGTGATTACTGTGCGCCCCTCTTCATCAACGACCAGGACCGGTTCGAGGGATCGCCCCTCCAGCATTCCTCTTCCGCCCGGCACAGGAGCTGGTTCGGGAACTCTTCTGCGGTCCTGATGGCCGGAGATGTTCTTGTAACCCCGGCCCAGTTCTGCGGATCTGTTGCCGGCCACGAGAACCTGGGCCTGAATACCCTCCTGAACCTTGGCGAGAAGACCTCGGATGACGGGTACAAGGCCGGAGACGTCATTACCGTCAAGATTGTCCATATCCAGAGCGGGCAGGTGATCTTTGACAAGGATGTGGTGGTCGTTTGAAGTACAGGAACGATCATGAGACGGCAGTGTCACCGGTTGTTGGCGTTATGCTGATGCTCTCGGTTACCGTTCTGATTGCGGCTATCGTGAGCACCTATGCGGGCGGTTTCACTGGTGGCGCGGAGAAGAGTCCCCAGAGTTCGGTCAAGGCGAACCCAAACCTGCTCCAGCACCGGATCTATTTCGAGCACAATGGCGGCGACCCGTTCATGCTCAGCTCTGTCCAGGTAGTTCTGCGCGAGCATGACAACAAAACCGCGCTCTCCCTCATCGATGCAAAGAGCAGTCGTGTCCAGAATTTCACGGAAGTGGGTATTGAGGCTCTGAACAGCGATACCACCATCCAGGCCGGTGATACCTTCTATATCGAGAGTGTTGACTGGAAAGCGGGTGAGGTGTGGATGAAATTCGGGAACCTGGATCTGTCCCCGGATCAAAAAATTACCTGGCTTCTTGTCGACAAAGGGACGGGAAAGACTATCTCGACCGGGTCGTTCTACCTGTAATCCTTCACTGGTTCTGTAATCGGATTCCTACATTTTCTCTGGTTTTGCTGGATTGAGTCAGATTGCCTCTTAGCATGTTCTGTCTGACAGGCATCCGTTAATGGACATATAAATATGGAAAAATCTCACAAAAAAATAATGTTTTTATAAAAATTATTATTACGATTATTTTCCATATGGTTGGTTTGGGGAGTATCATGCGATATCAGAGGAAGTTACCTCCGGATCAACGGGATTGGTTGGGTCGTCTAAAAAATCAACGCATTTCAGCCAGTACAGTTGCTTTTATCCAGGGTATTCTGATTTTGGTTGGGATGCTATATCTGGCATATATCACACCCGGAATCGTGGAATCCCTGATGCGATCCATTCTTGGTGATAATTCGGCGTTTCTGCAGGGCAATCTCTATAACAACACCAGTACCAGATTCCAGATTAACGGGCTGACTTACGATACAAAAGAATTAGTCATTCAATTTTTCCAGACGGGGAGAGTTCCTGTTTGAAATACCTGCTCATGCATTGATGCATGGCCATTTTTTAAACCGTCATGTGAAAAAACGAGGTGCCGCTGCCCCACTATCTGCCGGATGGTTAATTGGATGCCCTTGCCCGGAATGGTACCAGGAATTTCCCCTGCTCGTTCTCGACAACAAATGCATCCACGCCGTATACCTTCCGGATGCACTCCGGGGTCAGGATCTCCTGCGGTTTACCGTAACCGGCCATCTTTCCCCCGTGCAGTACGACAACGGTGTCTGCATAACGGTATGCAAGGTTGAGGTCGTGGACAGCGATGATCATACCGGCCCCGCGTTCCCACGTGATCTCCCGCATGGTCTCCATCACTTCGATCTGGTACCGGATGTCCAGTGCACTGGTTGGTTCGTCGAAGAGGAAGAGCTTCGGATCCTGGGCAAGCGCCCGGGCAATGAAGACCTTCTGGCGCTCTCCCCCCGAAAGCTGGTCCATGTAATTCCCTGCCATGTGTTCCATCTCCAGTGCTTCAAGCGAGTGCTGGACCCGGGAGAGTTCCTCGTCTGAGACCGACCACTTGATGTGCTGGCGCCGGCCAAGGAGGACGGTCTCGAAAACCGTGGAGTACAAGGTGTAGGTGAAATGCTGGGGGACATACCCGATGCATTTTGCCAGATCAATGGGATCGAGCTGGCGAGTATCCGTCCTGTCGATACTGATGGTTCCCGAGCTCTGGCCATGCACTCCCGCAACAGCTTTGATGAGTGTTGACTTGCCTGAACCGTTCGGGCCTACCAGTGCAACGATCTCTGCTTTGCCAAGGGAGAACGAGATGTCATCCAGCACCCGTTTTTCACCATACTCCTTACAGATCTTCTCCAAGGCCACTTCCATCCTTCACACCCCCTAGTATAATCCCCTACCTTTTCCCCGCATGATCAGGAACAGGAAGAAGACGCCCCCGATTGCGTACATGATGATCCCGACCGGGATCTCGACCGGGCTCATGATTGTCCGTGCAACGGTATCGGAAAGAAGCAGGATCGCTGCGCCCATCAGGCCGGCGCAGGGAATGAGGTACCGGTGGTCGCTGCCTATGATCATCCGGCAGATATGCGGCCCCATGAGGCCGACAAAGCCGATGATGCCGGTGAAGGCAAGGCAGCAGGATGCAGCAAAGGTAGATATCATCAGTCCTGAAAGGCGGAGGCGTTCGACATTGATCCCGAGATTCTTCGCCACGTCGTCCCCCGCCGAGAGTGCGTTCAAGTCCCATGCCCTGCGTTCGAGCAGGAAGAAGCAGATGATAACGAGAGGGATGAGGAGGAGGACGGCGTTCCAGCTTGCCCCCCACATGCCGCCCATAAGCCAGACCATCAGTTCCCGGAGCTTCTCGTTGTTGGTGATGTATTTCAGCGCCATGACACCGGCGGTGAAGAGATATCCTATGACGACTCCGGCAAGGATAAGAGTGGACTGCGTTGTTCCCCGCGACCGCGAGATCCCGTATACAAGGAGCATCGAGAGCCAGCCGAAGATGAAGGCGAAGACCACGATCCACATGTCGTAACTGAGCAGGAAGTATGAGACCAGGATCCCGGGCCCGAGTACGATGGCAAGCGCAGCGCCGAACGATGCTGCGGAGGAGAGTCCGAGCGTGAACGGGCTGACAAGCGGGTTCCGGAGCAGGCCCTGCATGACAGCGCCTGCCCCCGCAAGGCTAATCCCGGTCAGGATAGCGAGGAAGATCCGGGGCAGCCGGAATCCGACCACGATCAGTTCTGCCTGCGGGTTTGAGGGTGCCGGGATCGTGAACGGGATTGTGTCGTACCATGCGGCTACCGACGGGAGGTACGTGTGCAGGAGGTTCTGGACTGATACTGCACAGGAATGGCCTATCGCAAGGATGGTGTCCTGCGGGGTGATGGAGACGGTGCCGATCCCCGCAGACAGGATGGCGGCAACCATCACGAAGATCGAGAGCCCGGTGATGAGGGTGATGCGCCGGGTGCTGCCTGCTTTGTACAGGGTATGGACGGATACGTTTACCGGATCTTTATCCTGCGTTGCCTCTGTCATCAACCCGCCCTGCTGCCTGTTGTTTTCTTTCTTTCAGGGATGCCGGGGGCCCTGCACATTTACATCCCTATTCCTTTCACCACATCGGCGATCTGGTCTGCCTGCAGGTCTTCCAGTTTCAGGTATTTTGCCCCCATCTCCTGCGACAGGGTCTGCGCGAGCCCGAAGGCGATATACCCCTTCTCCGAATCGATGACGAGCGAGGAGATCCCTGCATCCTTTATGCGGGCAGCAACCTCGTTTGCATCGTCCAGCGGCGAACCGGATCCCCGGCTCACGTTCGCCTTCCCGTCAGAGATGAGGATAAGCCGGGGAATGGTGTGCCGGTTGATCATCTTCTCGCGCTGGAGCACTTCGAAGGCTTTCGAGAGCCCGTGGGCGAGCGGGGTCTTTCCCCCGACCGGGAGCTGCTGCATATACTTCCGGGCCAGCTCCACGCTGGATGTCGGGGGAAGGAGGACTTCAGCGGTCTTTCCCCGGAATACCACAAGGCCGACGCGGTCGCGTTTCTGGTAGGCATCGATGAGGAGCGAGAGGATGGCACCCTTGACCGCAGTCATCCGCTGCTGGGCGCCCATGCTCCCACTGGCATCGACGACGAAGAGGACGGTGTTCCCCATCTTCCGTTCGCGGACTTTTTCCCTCAAATCCGAGGATTCGATTTTAACTGCAAGCGGCCCTTTCCTGTCTTTCTGGTGGGGGGCTGCCGCCCGGATCGTGGCGTCCAGCGCAATGTCCGGTCCTATGGTCTCGGGAATCCGGCTCCGGACATATTTCCCATCCCGGGACTCGGTCACGCTCCTCCTGCCGCTCCCATCCCGCTTGAATGAATCGATCCGCCGCGGCGTGGCCAGCGGCTTCTGGTTGACTTTGAACGGCTGCCCTTCGGCGAACTGTGTTGTCGTCGATCCGTCCGGTGTCGTGTTCTCCTTTGGCTTCTGGTTCTCGGGGTTCTGCTGCTGCTGTTCGGGCTGCTTCTTTTCCTGTTGGGACTTCTCTATGGACTGCTCCACCTTCTCCTTGTCCATCTGCTGGTCGGAGAATGGCTGCCTGCGCATGCGGTGGGAGAGGACGAGTTCGGCTGCCTCGCGGACATCCTCTTCCGTTACTTCTTTTCTGCCGTTGAATGCCGCGATGGTTGCGGCGGTCTTCAGCATCACGATATCTGCCCGGTGGCCGTCGACTGCCATGTCGATGCAGATCTGTGCGATCATGGCGAGCATCTCTTCGGATACAGAGACCTCCGGCAGCAGTTCTTTTGCTCGTACAATGCGCTCTCTCAGACCCTGTTCTTCCTCCTGCCATGATTCGATGAATGTGCCAGGAGCCTGTTCGTACGCCTGTCTCCGGCGCACGACCTCAACCCGCGTATCGGCATCATCAATCCCGACGATATCCACGCAGAGCCCGAAACGGTCGAGGAGCTGGGGCCGGAGTTCGCCCTCTTCCGGGTTCATCGTTCCGATCAGGATGAATTCCGAGGGATGGACATAGGAGACTCCTTCGCGCTCGATAATGTTCATCCCCATTGCAGCAGCGTCGAGGAGGACGTCCACGATATGATCGTTGAGGAGGTTCACTTCATCCACGTACAGGATGTTCCGGTGTGCTTTCGCCAGTACGCCGGGCTCGAACTTCCGCTCACCTTTCTTGAGGGCATACTCGATATCCAGACTGCCGACCACTTTATCTTCGGTGGCGCTGATCGGAAGTTCGATAACTTTCATGCGGGTGGTCTTCACCGTGAGTGTGGATACGCGTTCCCAGCATTCAGGACAAAGTCTTTTGGAATCTGATGGATCACACCCGCAAGTACACCCATCAACCACCTGCTTATCCGGGAGGAGGCGGGCAAGGGCCCGGGCTGCCGTGGATTTTGCGGTCCCCTTCTCTCCCTTGATCAGGACTCCCCCGATACGGGGGTTGATTGCATTCAGGAGCAGCGCCTTCTTCATCTGCTCCTGGCCGACGATGGCGGAGAACGGGTATATATCGTCGAAATGGTGCATTCGTGTACCTTGCTGGTTGAATTGCGAGACCGTCGCTCAGTGCCGGTGGGTGTGCTGCTGTGCGGCTGCGACGCCGGCTTTCTGCCCCTGGGTCTTCTGGATGGATTGCTCCATCTTTCCCGTATCCATCTTCTGTTCTGAGAACGGCCTCCGGCGCATGCGGTGAGAGAGCACCAGTGCTGCCGCTTCCCGGATATCTTCATCAATCACGGCGTTCCTGCCGTTATATGCTGCAATGGTTGCCGCGGTCTTCATCATCGTAATGTCGGCACGGTGACCGTCCACGGCCATGTCGATACAGATCTGGGCGATCATCTTCAGCATGTCATCGGATACAGAAACCTGCGGGAGCAGTGCCTGTGCCCGGACAATTTTTTCCCGCATTTCCTGTTCCTGCGATTCATATATGCGGGAGAATTCATCCGGTGTATCCTCGTATTTCTGTCTCCTGCGAATCACTTCAACGCGTGTCTCTGCATCGTGGATCCCTTCGATATCCACGCAAAGCCCGAACCTGTCGAGGAGCTGGGGCCGGAGTTCTCCCTCCTCCGGGTTCATCGTCCCGATCAGGATGAACGCGGCCGGGTGGACGTAGGATACTCCTTCGCGCTCGATGAAGTTCATTCCCATGGCCGCGGCATCCAGCAGGACATCGACGATATGGTCGTTCAGGAGATTGACTTCATCCACGTACAGGATGTTCCGGTGCGCCTGGGCAAGGATACCGGGCTCGAACTTCTTCTCGCCTTTCTTCAGTGCGTGTTCGATATCCAGGCTTCCCACGACCTTGTCTTCCGTGGCACTGATAGGGAGTTCAACAACCCGCATAGGAGCTTTCGTGACCTTCAGGTTCCCGGCATGCGCCTGACAGTCAAGGCAGAGTCCTTTCGAGTCCGCAGGGTCACACCCGAAGATGCACCCGTCAACAACCTGCCGGTCCGGGAGGAGGCGGGCAAGGGCCCGGGCTGCCGTGGATTTTGCCGTCCCCTTCTCTCCCTTGATGAGGACGCCCCCGATACGGGGATTGATCGCATTGAGAAGGAGGGCTTTCTTCATCTGTTCCTGGCCGACGATGGCGGTGAACGGGTAGATGTCGTTGAAGTGGTGCATATGGGGGCTCCGTAATCTGGCGTAGTGTCAGGACATTTATACTAAAAATTTCTGATACGCATTATCTGTTAGATCAATTAAAGATATTTTAGCATTTAGTGTTACCTATTTTGTTTTCATAGTACTCAATCTAACGAATAAATATAATTTTAACATCGGGAGAGAAAAGATCTCACCATCAATGAAGGTGAAATTTTAAACCGGCGCTTGACAGGGGTGTAAATCAAATTGAACTTAATTGAGACATATAACCTGACAAAATATTATGGCGATCTCTGTGCTGTGGATCACCTTACGTTGTCCGTGAACAATGAGATCTTCGCGCTCCTCGGGCCAAACGGTTCCGGTAAAACAACGACTGTGCTGATGCTGACGACGCTGCTTGGCCCCAGCGAAGGACGGGCAGAGGTCTGCGGGTTCGATATCCTGAAGGAAGGTGAGCAGGTGCGGAAATCCCTTAGTTATGTTCCGCAGGATATGGCCGTTGATATCAAACTGACCGGGCGGGAAAATGTCCGGTTCTTTGCCGATTTGTACGGCGTCCCGGATGCAGGAAACCGTGTTGACGAAGTTCTTGCTGTCATGGAGCTGACTGACCGGGCAGACGATCTCATCAGGACATATTCCGGGGGGATGCGGCGGAGGCTGGAGCTTGCCCAGGCGCTTGTCCATGAACCCAAGGTCCTGTTCCTTGACGAGCCCACTATAGGGCTCGATGTTGCCGCCCGGAAGAAGATCTGGGAGCATATCCAGACTCTGCGAAAGAAAGGGATGACAATCTTCGTCACCACGCATTATATGGACGAGGCGGACCAATTCTGCGACCGGGTCGGCATCATCAGTAAAGGCCGGATCGCTGCCCTTGGTGCGCCTAAGGAACTCAAGGCACGGCTGATGAAGGATGTCATCACTGCCAAAGTCGAAGGGACATTTGTTCCCCCGGAGCTGGAGGGGATTGTTTATCTCGGCAGCAATAATGACGAGGTCTCCTTCACCGCCGAGAATGGGCAGGAAGCGCTCCCAGCTCTTGCAGATGCTCTTGGAAAATCCGGGGGGGTCGTCCGATCGATGTCGTTGCGGGAACCTACGCTCGATGACGTATTTATTCAGGCTGTCGGGCAGCAGGAAGAGTCCCACGGTTTTGACTATAACAAGTTCAGGATAATGCTGCGGAGGAGAAAATGAACGGCACTGTCACCTATATGAAACGCGATTTTGTCAAATGGGGCCGGGGGAAAGTTGCCGTCATATCTGCGCTGATCATGCCGGCTGCCTGGCTTGTTTTTGTAGGGCTGGCCCTGCCGGTGAAGTTTACCGGGAATTATCTCGATTTCATCGTGCCGGGGATCCTTGTCATGACCATGCTCTCGGCAGGGCTCTCCGGGGGGGCGCTCCTGATGTTTGACAAGATCCTCGGTTTCCTCAATAAGTTCCTTGCCCTCCCGACCCCCCGGAGCAGCATCCTTGTCGGTAAGATCCTCTTCATCACTGGCCGAGGACTGATCCAGGCAACCATCATTCTCGCCATAGCGTTTCTCATCGGAGCAACCCTGATGAATCCCGTTCAATACTGCCTCACGTACTTCATCCTCTTCCTTTTCGGTGTCATGATCTCGGCATTTGCAACAACTATTGCATTATACCTCGAAGATCACGATTCATATTCAGCCTTCAACACGATGATCTCGATGCCACTCTTTTTCACGTCAAGTGCCCTGATGCCCTACAATGTGATGCCGGCGTGGCTTGCAACCATCGCCCATCTCAACCCGCTCAGTTATGCTATCGATGCAGTGCGGGATGTGACTGCGGGCGGATTCCCTGTGATTCCCATTCTGATTCTCTTCGTTCTGACAGCCATCCTTCTTGCAGCCTGCGTGCAGGTCTTCCGGAGAGTGACGATATGAGCGTAACTCGTTCGACCCTCTTTGCCTTGATAAGTGTCGTATTTCTTATTCTGGCGGCAGGATGTACTGGACCAGAAAAGGTGCAGCCGACAAGCCCTTCTCCATCGGTGGAGCCGGTTGCTGTTGGCGTTTCAAGCCAGATCACCGGGGCCTGCACGCCTGTCACGATCACCCAGACGGACGGTACAGAGATAACCCTTCCATGTCACCCTGAGCGGATCATCGTTACCAACAGCAATGCCGCCGAAATGATGATCGCGATCGGGGCCGGGGATAAGATTCTGGGTGTCACCCAGTCCACGACCAATGTTTCGTATATCATGGAGAAGATCCCTCAAGCGGAGAACATCGGGGACTGGCAGATCCCCAATGTCGAGAAGATCCTGGCCCTCCACCCGGACGTGGTGATCGCGTACGCGAGCTCGAAACCCAAGAATACAGACCAGCTCGCCGCGGCAAATATCACGCTGGTGTATCTTGACTGCTTCCGACTCCCGACGCTTGCGCACGATGCCCGTGCCCTTGGGACGCTGACCGGGCACAAGAATGAGGCAGAAGTGTACGCCCGGCTCGTTGAGGATACGGTGGCGGATGTGACCGCCAAGGTCAAAACGATCCCGGAGAATTCGTACCCGGCCGTGTACTCGGAGTCGTATACGGATTATATGGCAGCTGGCCCGGGGTCCGGCTCGGATGAGCTTCTTTCGCTTGCCGGGGGGAAGAACATTGCTGAGGACGTGGCCGCGTCATCCATGAAAATCAGTACCGAATGGGTGGTTGCACGCCAGCCCACGTACATCTTCAAGGTGATCTCTTCCGGCAACTCAAAACCATTCCCGGAGATCCATGCAGCGCTCGTAAACCGGACCGGGTGGGATACGATTCCGGCCGTGAAGAACGACCGGGTCTATCTCTTTGCAAACGATGTCCAGTACGGCCCGCGGGCGTACATCGGGCTCGTATACACGGCGCAGCTTCTCCACCCGGACGATTTCCGTGAGCTGCACCCGCGTGCGATGCTGGATGAGTACGCTCTGCGCTATGTCTCCGGTACGAACCGGACCGGGATGGTCTATCCATGACCAGTGCCTGAGTTCTGCCCGATGAAGTTCTCGCAATGTATAGTACTGTCTGTGGTTTGATACATGATCCTTCTGGAGCTTGAAAGACGGTAATAATTGAAGCAGCATTTGCTTATGTTTTGCTACCGTAATCATCAACGCAGTCAGAAGATATTGAAAACCGGCAGCGGCCGAAAAAGAAATCACTCGATATTACCACAGGCCGCACTCTGGTCTCAATAAATATACTTCCGGTTCATCGGCGATCCATTATATCGTTTGGCCAGTTTTAAACGCATATGCACCAAGAAAGAGCATCCCGGTTGCAGTAGCCATGAGAACAAGGCAATCCGTGAGAACCGGAAATGCCGACATGCCTATGAGGAGTCCCCGCAGGGCATCCACCCCGTACGTCAGCGGATTAAACAGTGAAAAAAAAGTTATTCCGGCAGGAAGGTTTTCAATCGGGAACATGGCCCCTGAGAGGAGGAATACCGGGAATAACAGAAAGTTCGTAATATTGTAATAATCATGGACATCCCGCAACCGGGATGCCAGGATCAGTCCCATGCTGATGAATATTATGGATATCAGCAGCATAATAACCAAGGATGCGGCCAGCTGGAACAATCCCGTCACCTGAAAACTCATCAGGACTGCAAGTATGATGATAATGATCGATTGAAACAATGAAGTGGTCGCTCCTCCCAGTGTCCGGCCAAGCATGATAGAAACCCGGCTGGCCGGTGTCACCATGATCTCTTTTAAAAAACCGAACTGCCGGTCGGACAAAACAGATAATCCAACCATGGATGCAGTGAACAACAACGTCATCCCAATGATCCCTGGGACAAAATACTGGAAATATCCTATGGATGAGGGTACACCCGGAATATTTATCTGACGGAATCCCAATCCCATAAAGATCAGAATAAAAATCGGCATCGCAATCGCATTTATAATCCTGAACTTGGTTCGTGAGAATTTGATCATTTCACGCAGCCAGAGAACGTATACCGCTTTTGCTTCGATCATTATCGTGTATTCCTCCGAATATAGGCACGAACTTGGTCTCGGGAAGAGCCTTTCTGGTCCCGGATAGCAGAGCCGGTATAGGCAAGAAATGCCTCCTCAAGACTGGGTTTCGTGACGGTCACTGAAGATACGGAGATCCCCTTTGAGAAAATGTGTCCCAGAATCGACGGGATCTTTTTTTCCGCGTGAGTCATGGATATCGTGACCGCGTGGTCACACGAATTTATGCTTGTTGTCTCTCCGTATTCCCTGAGGAGAGTTTTGATTGTCTCGATGTTTTTTGTGTCCGATTCAATACACACGAAATCTTCACCGGCTTTTATCTTCAGGTTCTCCGGAGTGTCGAGGGCAATGATCTTTCCATGATCGATGATGGCGATCCGGTCGCAAAGGAAATCAGCCTCTTCCAGATAATGTGTCGTAAGTATCAGGGTGATACCGAGACTGTGGTTTAATTCACGGATGTAATGCCATATTTTTCTCCGGGTCTGCGCATCGAGACCAAGGGTCGGTTCATCAAGGAAGAGGATACGGGGACGGTGCATGAGTCCCCGTGCAATCTCCAGCCGTCTCCGCATACCCCCGGAGTACTCCCGGACCACCTGATCAGCCCTGTCCTGCAGATCAACCAGTGCAAGGACTTCCCTGATCCGCTGCTCTCTCTCGGCAGATGGCATATCGTACATCATGGCGTGAAAATCGAGATTCTCCCGCCCGGTCAGTTCGATGTCGAGGGAAGGATCCTGGAAAACGATACCGATCATTCTCCGGATTTTATCCGGATCGGTATGAATACTATGTCCCGATATGGTAGCAGTTCCGTGACTGGGCTTGTCCAGCGTTGTGAGGATGTTGATAATTGTCGTTTTTCCCGCGCCATTGGGCCCCAGCAGGCCGAACAGTTCCCCTTCCTGCACAGTAAGGGATACCGCATCGACCGCGGTCAGCGATCCAAACGAGCGTGTCAGGTTATCAAGAACGATTGCGTCCATACGGTCTCTCCGTAATACCGAAAAATGAATTAGTGGGGGCGATTGGCTTTCACTTTTGCGAGGACGTCCCGCATGGACTCACCCCAGGATCCCACATCCTCATGGGTGAAGATATCGACATTCCCCCCCTGGTGGTCGCCTTCGGTCACTTGGTCCTCCATCCAGGACTCGATCTCCAGGTAATTATTTCTGAGATCCTGCAGGGTCTGCTCATCAGCATCCCATAATCCCCGCTGTTCGGCTTCCAGTAACCTGCGTGCTATCTCTTCGAGTGCATAGGGGTTGTTTTCCTCGAAGAATTCCCGCATCTCGTCATCGTTCACAAAAGTATTGGCAATATCGTCAAAGATCCAGTCATCGACTTCCTGGGTCGAGGCCTCCCAGCCATAGACATGCGTGATCCTTCGCATGATATCGGCAGCACCTTTATACCCGTGTTCTTTCATGCCTTCGATCCATTTCGGATTGAGGAGTTTTGTCCTGACCACCCGGCGGATCTCGTCAGAGAGGTCGCGTACTTCTACGTTCTCCGGTTCCCGCGTGTCTCCGTAATACGGTTTCACGTCCTTTCCGGAATAATGACGGGCTGCTGCCGTCATCCCCCCCTGCGTGCCGAAATAGCAACAGCACCCGAGGAGATCGTATTCGTCGGAGATGACACTGTTGAACGTCACTGCAACGGTTGACAGGCTGGACGCCAGGTGTTCGTGGGCTGCCGTTCCCTGGATATCTTTTCCGTACGCATACCCGTTCCAGACCACGAAGATATCGGCAAGATCTGCCTCGGTCTTCCATGCACTTGCGAGAACTGCAAGGTTCACACCGCTGGAGTACGTGCCTGGCGGGGATGAAAAAATACGGAGGGTGGCATCTCTCCAGGACGTTCCCTCCTTCTCCTGCATTTTCTCAAGGGCATGTTTCCGGACGAAGTTCTGTTCCGTAGGTTCGTCCAACGCAGCCACAGCCTGAATTGCTTCATCAAGTAATTCATAACAGTTCGAGAAATTGTCCCGCAGGATACCTGACGATCTGATAGTGACATCAATCCGGGGACGGCCGAGTTTTTCCAGAGGGATAATGGAAAAAGCCCGTACCTGCCCATTGGACTGCCATACCGGTTCGACCCCCAGCAGCGCCATCAACTGCGCGTACATCTCCCCATCGGATGACATTACATCCGTGCACATCCAGTAAAACCCGATATTCTCCGGGAGCTTGCCCTCTTCTTTCTCGTATTTTGCCAGGATGGATTCTGCAAGCCGTTTTCCTACTCTCCATGCAGGTTTTGTCGGCACTTTGTACGGATCCAGCGAATAGAAATTCCGACCGGTAGGCAGAACCTCCTCATGTCCGCGGGAGATCTGGCCGGAAGGTCCGGCAGAGAGATATCCGCCCGCAAGTCCGTTGAGCAGTGACTCAATCTCCCTGGATTCATCGACTCTCTTGTTGATATCGAGGATCCTTGCGCGGATCTGGTCGAGTGCTTTAGCTTGAGCGGGACTAATCGGTCTGCCGAATATTTCCTGCGATGATGCCGGAGTATCCGAGAGAGCTGAGTCGATGAATTTTTTTGAGGTACTTTCGAGCCGTTCGAGCAGTGCCCCGTACGATGCCTGGTGCTCGTCCGAATACTTGTTCTGGTTTGTCAACAGCTCGGTAAGGTCAAAGCCCATCACTTCGGCAATTGTGCGGCGGGCAGAGGGATCGCCGGTATCGAACCGGATGATGGAATTGATGAAATCCAGACGTTTATCTCCTATGGGAAGTTCGCCGAAGATATGCATCCCGGACTGGATCTGGGTATTCCGGATTTTCGATAAGGCCTCGTGCGCACGGCTCACAACTTCGGAGAGGGGGAGATCGTGGGTGAGATGCATGTCCTTGTCGAGGTTAATTGCAGTCACCGCATCGATAATCAGGTGCTGGAGTGCATGGGCACGGGCTGGATCGATCTTGGCCGTTTCATACTGGCTGAGAAGGTTATCGAGTTCCTCGAGGCCCTCGTACAGGCCCCCCTGAGTCATAACCGTCTGCATATGATCGCAAAGAACCGCATATGCCCGGCGTTTGGCAATTGTACCTTCGGGGGGATTGTCGGAATTGTAAATATAGATGTACGGGACTGTGCCGGCTGCGATGTCCGGGTAGCACTCTTCGGATAAGCCAAGCCCCTTGCCGGGCAGGAACTCCAGCGTGCCATGCGTGCCGACATGGATGACAATATCAGCTTTCTGAATGTGTTCGATCCAGTAATAGGTGGCAAGGTACTGGTGCGTTGGGGGACAATCCGGATCATGCAGGATTTTACAGACCTCTCCATCGCACCGTGCACCGTAACACCCGCGTTTTGGCTGGACGTGAACCGTTGCGTTGCCGTATGAGACCCCGACGATCAGGATCTTGTTGTCATATACCATGCCGAGGCCTGGCGGCTCGTTCCAGGTCTCAGTCATTTTCTGCTGGACGGCGGGCGGGAGTGATCTGAAATAAGGGAGATAGGTTGACATCTCCATCTGCATCAGAGCGCCCCCATGAGAGACGATATCCTCGATCGTGGTCCAGCGGAACTCGGACTTCGCCCGCTTGTCAATAATTGTCTGGATCAATTCCTTGCCGGATTCCGGGGCCGAGACGTTGTACCCCGCCGCTTTCATGCTCTGGAGGATCCGGGCCACGCTCTCGAGGGAGTCGAAATGGGCCCCGCCTCCGATGTTCGCGTCGGAGTTTCCGCAGGGGCTGTTGTTCAGGATAAATGCCACCTTTCTCTCATGTACCGGCTTTTTCGCAAGGGCGATCCATTTCCTGACGCGAAGCGACACTTTCCTGATCCGGTCCGCAACGAATTCCTTGGTGTTGTTTCCATCGGAGATACTGCCGCTGGACCCGATATAGATCGGTTCGATAACACCATCGAATTCGGGCATTGCCACCGCATGACCGGTGTCGTGAGTCAGGCCCTTCGATTCCTTCCATTGCTCGACCGTCAGGTACCCGGAGACGACCGGCTGGAAAATTGGGATATTGAGGGTTTTTAAAAGATCGATACCGGAAATAATCGCCGTTGTGCTTTCAAACTCCCCGGTCTTCGTGGCTCCCAGGAGATAGGGTACCAGCTTGATAATCGCATCGACACGAGAGACCCCGTTCTTCATGAGGTAGTGATTGATGTCCTCGGCAATTCCCCGGGCTCCCACGCCTTCGTCCCGTGCCCAGTACGTGAACATGGGAATAACATTCATGCCCTCCGATTCCAGCTGGCGGATCAGCGCGTCCTCGATTGCCAAGTTCCCCGCAATCCACCAGAAGCGCAGGAAGATGACACTGACCCACGGGGCATCCCGTTTTTTGGGTTCATACCATTTCAGGTAATCCTCGGTGTTGGAGAATATTTTTTCGGCATCCGGATGATAGATACCATCCCACGGGAGTTTTGCCGGGGGATCCACCGGAACATCTGCGTTGAGCAATTCCTTTCCCAGATAATTCAGGAGGTTTTTGAGATTGTCATCGCCTCCGTAGGTAAAGTAAATCTGGCACCCCGATACGATCTCCGGTTTGACTGTCGACAGCGCCCAATAGGAGGGGTCACCGATGCTGACAACGGGTACTTTCTGACCAATGGACTTGAGTTCCTTATCGATCTGGTCCCAGACCAGTTCGGAACTGTGGTGAATCAGAATAATATCCGATTTTTTCATCTCCTCCAGTGCATTGTCCAGTTTTTCCTGGGACTGTCCCAGTACCGTTGAGGAAAAGAACGAGAGATCGATTCCCTCCTTTTCCGCAACCCGCTTCAGTGTGGGCCCGTACGCTCCCATCATGATCGATGTGACTTTCATTCTGATCTCTCCATGAATTTCCCCAACAGATTCTCCCGGTCATTCAACCGGTCCGGTTGCTGGCCATGTCGGCAGATTTTCCGGTTGAATATCGCGTGAAAGCTAGTGAAGATCTGATGTTGTGATCATCGGCATGTATTCTTAAAAATGTTACGAAACTTCATACTCTGAGTTAACAATATAATAAAAAAGACTACTTAGTCTTATGGAAATAAAATTTATTGTTAATATTGGAAATTCAAAATATACAGACACGGATTGGGCTTCATGCAACCATCTTGGGCAATCATCGCAGGTCTGGCAATGATTCTATGCTGTTATCCTGCTCATGCTGCCGATTACTGGACGGGAGAAGATGTATGCGGGGGCGTAAATGACTGAGCTTCACAAAAATCACGACTTCTCCATTGACACTGTGATAATTTGTTGGCCAATCCTGAACCCAGATTGCCCCAGACCACACGAAGAATTGCATTGTGATGGCACATTGCATCCGTCCAGTCATTATTTGGACAACATCTAATTTGATCAACAGAGAAATCCACATAAGCTCCTGACAGCGAACATGGAACAATATGCCAGTATGCAAATGCCTCGCTTGTCCCGCCTACATTGCTTGCTATTACACGAATGGTATGATTTCCTGCAGTTGCACTATCCGCAGCAGGTGTTGAATAACTCGCAGAATGTCCATAGGTCTGTTGAACTAAACCCCCATCATAGTAAAAACTCAATGTGGCTTGTATACCCCCATCCATTAAGGCAGTAAAAACTGAAGACTGATTCGAGCCTACTCCCACACTTGCATGAGTTGGGGATAAATGTACGACCGGCGGACTCGGTGGCGGGCTTCCCATTTCAGTTCACCTCCCGCCAGCCGTCGCGGATGAGATACTGCGGGAGCACCCAGCCATCACAGAAAACCATGTTCCTGTTTCTCCAGACCGGCTCTTTCACGGAATATTCCTAGCGGACCAGATAATGGTCGTTATATCCGATATAGGGCTCTCCTTCAGAAACATCGAAATATTTTACGGATTCTTTATCCAGGCTACTAATGACGGGTAGTCTCCCAAAAAAAGATTTCATTCTGTCTACTTCATTTATATCCAGTAGGATATCCAGTAGGGCCGATGGCTGGTAGCAGACAACCGTGCGGTTCTTAGGCTTACCGAGCAGTTTGAGGCCCACGTTAAGATATGTGCCAATGACTGCAAGATGGTTCATCATAAGTATCTGAAAATTTTTAATACGATTGATTTGTCGAATTTGTAATTGTTGGTTTAAGTCGCCCCGCTAAAACAACTTCAACCCCCCATCCTTTGAGGGTTGTGTTGGAAAGCTTCTCGTTATCATGTGTTAAGGTGGAAACGTGCATGATAATTTTCTTGTCTGCGGGCATCATCTCAACTCCTGCAACATGCAAGTCAGAACTGTTTTCTATCCGTTTTAATTCAGCATATACTTCTTTTATTTCATCCTCAATTTCTGAGTCATGGATAACATATATCGTCCAGTTTCCAATTTTTTTATTTTGTAGCATATCAATTTCTTTTTTATCCTGGATATTATAGGCATAGATGATCAGTTGCTGGTTGGCTGTATCTACGCCCCATTTACTAATCCCGAATTTTCCGAAAAGAATGATGTCATCCATTTCATTTTTCAGTGAATCCGGAAGATCTTTCGTTACATTTTTCCGTTCTTCCCATGTATCAGGGTAAATGCGTAATGACTGAGTCATAGTTTTCAATCCCTCTGTATTATTAGAATTCATTTCATTGAATAGCCACAATCCGCTGCAAATAACGATTAAAATAATCACTATAGCAATGATGATTATCGTTGATCTTTTTATTGCCATTACAATTCACCAAAGTTCCACAGTTCCGTTATGAAATATTCTGAAGGTTACAACAATCCGATCCTGATAGTGAATGCAATCAGTAAAGCCAATAACCTCTTTAATCTGAACTCTCGTGAAGTAACCCTCATTTATTGGATATGGCATCTGATAATGTTCGGGCCATTCTCCTTTTTGGATGTTGAGATCGCCGTATTGAAAGAATCGCCAATTACTCCAATTTGTGTATCCTCCCGGTCCTCCAAGATATTCAGCGGTCATGTCATGGTTAACAGCTAAAGGATCAGGGAGATCCGGGGTCCATCTTCCCACGACGAATACATTCTTGTTTGCCGGCGAAGCAGGTAAAAAAGGTTGCTCTGAACAAGTTTCATTCCGTCTCCATTGGCAATTTGCTAATATGCCGCTGAATGGACCGCTATTTCCGGTATATGCAAAATTTATTGCAGCATTTTGTGTACACGTAGCATTCTGCCATTCGCTTGCACTATTCGGGCGCCATTGACCAATCATCACATTCGGACCAAATGTAATAAAGGGGCCCAGAGGATTGCAGGAGTCCGGATCATACACATACCAATCGCAAATTGCTGAATTTGAACCCCCCTCATTCCACGCACGGGCTTCAACAATGTGGTGCCCCAAGGTTCCTGCCCCGGCATTGTAAGATAAACTGGTTCCTGAACCGCTGATCACAAGGGTGCTATTAAAATAAATTGCAATTGAGCAGGAGATGTTTGTGGTTGCGGTAAATGTCCGTGAGGTTCCGACAGGATCATATCCCGGACAATTCATTGAAACGTTCGGCGGACTCGGCGGCGGGCTTCCCATTTCAGTTCACCTCCAGGAACCCGTCACGGATGAGATACTGCGGGAGCACCCAGCCGGTACAGAACACCATATTGCCATCTTCAGAGTATTCTTCATGTTGCCCGTACAAAGACAATTCTCCAACTTTCGATCATAACCTCGGAACCGAGAATTTCCGGAGTGATATTGATTACTTTAACATACACCGTTTTTTTACAGGAATCGGGACTCCATGACCCTACGTGCTGGAGAGGGTGTTCATTTGCCCACTGTTTGACGTAGTTTTCATATGCATCCACTGCAGTGTTGTTGTAGATTTCAGGATCCTGAATCCATCTGATCGTCCAATTATCAATAACCTTATCCGGTTTCTTGCGTGTCAGAGGACTACAATTCAGATATATAGTCACCGTTTGTCCTGTTTCATTCGCTTCCCAGCTGCTGAAAAAAGAACGTTCATCAGACTGAGTGTTATTTATTTCTTTCATGATGCTCATGGGTAACGAGGTGTACGTTTTTTCGGGTTGCCCCATATTTTCGAATTGTGGCATTCTCAAGGAAAAAAAAGACGCAATTACAAGAATTACAATAGAAATTACAAGAAATATTGTTAAATTTTTACCGTTGATATTCAATTATCATCATCCCTGGAGGACTATTCGGTATCTACCATTCCTCATTCGACATCACCGTTTTCATCGATTAGAAAAGAGGCAATTTCGGTATAATCAACAGGTCGATATTTAATTGAGTTTGTGTCACAATCAACATAAACATCGTTCAATTCTCTTATACTAACTTCCGTCTTCGTAACTTGATGAGTTACTGGGTCTTTATACCCTTTCGGCATTTGAATTAATTCATCATAGTTATCTTTCTCATTTATCTGAATATCAGAATTCGTATACTGGAAGAATCGATAATCTTCGAAATTTTCTAAATCATCCTCGTTTTCTGCGACAACATCATGTTGCAAAAGATTACCATTTGCATCTTTCCCTACAATAGAGACAAGATAAATTTTCTTATTGTACTCTTGTGGGGGCGTGAATGATTGGGAAGCGCAAAAATCACGACTTCTCCATTGGCACTGTGATAATTTACCGGCCAATCCCGAGCCCAGATTACCCCAGACTACACGAAGAATCGCATTGTGATGGCACATTGCACTCGTCCAGTTATTATTTGGACAGCATTTAATTTGATCAATGGAGAAATCCACATAAGCTCCTGACGGGGAACAGGGAACAACATGCCAGTACGAAAATGCTTCGCTTGTCCCACCTGCGTTGCTTGCTACTACACGAATAGTATGATTTCCCGCAGCTGCGCTATCTGCAACAGGTGTTGAATAGGTCGCCGAATTTCCATAAGTCTGTTGAACTAAACTCCCGTCATAGTAAAAACTTAAAGTGGCTTGTATACCTCCATCAATCGTAGCAGTATATTCCGATGATTGACTCGAACCCACTCCAACACTTGCATGGGTGGGATATAATTGCACGATTGGCAGACTTGGCGGCGGGCTTCCCATATCAGTTCACCTCCAGGAACCCGTCACGGATGAGATACTGCGGGAGCACCCAGCCGGTACAGAACACCATATTGCCATCTTTCCATACCGGCTCTTTACTGTCATACCAGTCGTAGACCCAGTACCGGTTGTTATACGCAGAGAACAGGGCACCATCCTCAACGAGAGGAGTCCCGACCGGGGCGTGTTTGATCCGGGAGAGCATTGCGGGGAAATCTGTCAGCAGCGAAGGGTTTGCCTTGCGCCGGGGAATGTCGAGATACATTGTCGGCTGGTAGCAGACAACGGAACCATGATCGGAACGCATGGACAGTTTCATGGCATCCGATCCGGCAGCACCGATTACGGCCAGATCATATTGCTTCCTGCGTAACGCATCCATGAATCCTGCAAAATCAAAGCGGAACCACTTGAGATTTGGATAGATATCCCAGTACTCCGCAGGGAACGATCCGACTGCGATGACACGTTTCTTCCGGTCTTTTGGCAGTTTCATTCGCGGAGTGACTTCTTCCCTTGTTAACCGCTCCGGGTTGTAAAACTGTTTTGTTGTATCAATACAGGGACCATCGACCGGACCGGATGTTTTTGTCAGTACTCTTATTACATTCCTCGCGTGGATCCGGTTCCAGTGCCACATGGGATCGATTTTCGTAATTTCTGGTGAGTCCCAGCACCGGTCCCTGATCTCTGTCATGTGATTAGCAACATGACGCTTCCAGTCTGCCGAAAATTCATTCGCGACTATCTCGTTAATATTGCTGAACAGGTCGATATAAGCTGCAGCGCTTGCATGTATTCCATAGGTGATTTCCAAGGTAAATGCATCATATCCCTCCGGGAGCCATTGCTCGAACTGTTCCCTGCTTTTCGTGGCTTCAAGAGGGATGGAATAATGATTACAGTTATCAGACAGGTACCGGTGGACATCGTATTTCCCTTTGATAGCCTGCAGACATGCAACGCGTTTACCTTCGCTCTTCAACATTTTTTCAAGAAGGATGGCGGTTGTGGTTTTCCCCTGGTTCGGAATTGAGGCGATGACATAGAGATCGGCCATTCTATCACTCATTTCTTTAATATTATTTTAAGATAAATGGGGTATAAAATGACGATCATTTTAATATTCGTAGCAATTATTGCATAATAATATTAAAAAAAATCTCATCAACCTCCCTTCTTATGATTGTGCCACCATTAAAGCGAGAGATCAATTTCTAAGATTCAAACATGGAGTTTGGGTATTTGAACTTGAGAGAACGGACAATAAGCAATTTTTTACACTGATGAAGATCGTACTGCACGCCCCGGTGACACTTCCATTGGCGCAGGACCGCGGGATCCTATCAATGCATTGTTCCCGCACTTCCCTTCGGACAAATCAATTGCGAGACCGCTCTGACACTAAGTGTATCGCACAATCTTTCGGCTGTAATTACAGAAGTCTCATCCTGTCCTGCGATAGCACCCCTTACCAGATACGGAATCAAGTCATGATCATAAGCTGCCAGATATGTTGACAAAACGCAATTTGTGGCACTAAGGCCTATCATTACCACGGTATCGCATCCACGCTCTTTCAAGAGAAATGCCAGATTCGTTTTATTGAACGCATTCTGATAGGTTTTTACCACTTTCAGATCGGACTCACGTACTTCTACTTCGGGAAATAAGTCAAACTGTCTGTTCCCTGGAGTTATACCCTCTTTGCGATAATTATGATACGTGAAGATGACCGGAGCTCCGGCCTTCCTGAATACCTTGATGGTCGCGCACATCGTGGACAACTTTTCTTCAACGGATCTTTTTAATCCCGGGGACATCTCCAACCATCCATTTTGCAGATCAATGGCGATTAATGCGGCGTTCATCCTGTTCCCCCTTTAACATACTACAGCATGGCTGGTTTAGCGAGTAATACGGTATCCATAAACTCCCGGATGACAGCGAAATCATGGATTGTCATGAAAATATTCAGATTCATAATCTCGGATAAAAGGCATCCCTGGCATCATATTCTCTCAGGAATTCCATTTTATATTCGTTGAGAATGTCATTCGGTGAGATATCACGGAAAAGATCCGGATACAATGCCTTGGCGACGTAAACAAGTCCAGCTGCTGCCCGGGGACTTGCAACCATATCCCAATGCAGAACATAAACCCTGTTATCCTGAACCGCACGAACTTCGGACAGGCCCGGCCGGTTCATGATCTCTTCATGGACGGCAGTCAGATTCATGTCATATGTAACAATTTTTATAATGACATCCGGATTCTGATTAATTACCCATTCCGGACTTACTGTTGCTGATGACTGAGTGATATTTTCTGCAATATTTCTGGCATGAACGATTGTGAGTAAATCATTTACAAAGGTATCCGGTGTTGATAACGTATAATCATACCACGATTCAAAATAGACTCTGGGCCCGGGCTGATGGTTATCAGAAATATTTGCCAACCTGCTTTTCACAAGGGAGAGATATCTTTCTGAAAACTGTGCATATTTTTCTGCCCGTTCTTCATGACCGGTTATCCTGCTAAGTTTTCTGGTATCATTTGCAAGATCCTGGATATTATAGCAGTTGAGATAAAGAACTGTAATATTTGCTGCAACAACTTTATTGATGGACTGCGGGGGAGATCCCGGTTTACCGGCTGAAATCAACAGATCCGGATGAAGAGTAATAATTTTCTCCACATCTGGTGTCCAATAATTCCCGACACTTACCGCATTCGGGGCTTGATTCATAATAAAACTCTCATTTACAAACGATTGCGAAACGCCAATTATTTGATCGCCTGCTCCAATAGCAGCTAATATCTCTGCTGCCTGCTCATTGAAACAGATAATCCGTCGGGCAGGCTGCGACAGGGATATGGTGTTTCCATAGTAATCCGTAACTGAAATATTTGTGGAATTGGTAGTATCTGTCGTTGTAGATGCAACTGTTGGAGATAATGATGAACAACCCGTTATCAGGATAAATAGCAGTAACAAACTCCCGAGAGCACAGAGAAAAACCATCGGTAAATGCCATTTCTCTTTTTCAGTCATACGCTATTCTCCAGTACGGTCGGTTTCTGTGCTACAGTGATTGTGGGATACTGCAATACACCGGACAATGACGGATAAAATGCGGTTTCTGTATCGGAGTCCGGTAAAAACTCCTGAGCATATTCGTGAAGTATGGCTTCTGGATCAATATCGGCAAATCTGTCAGGGTAGATTGCCTTTGCAATATACAGGGCCCCGATAACTTCGCGAGGACCGGACAATATTGTACCTGAAACACAATAGATCCTCTGGTTTTTTACAGCGTTTATTCGGGAAAAGCCCTGCCTGTTTTGCAGGTTATTTCTGATAGTTGCCATATTATTCCCGCTGGACACCATCCGGATAATGATATCCGGGTTCTGATCGATCACCCATTCCGGACTTACGACAGCATTCTGCTGATAGATGGATCCGGCTACATTTCTGGCATGGACCAGATTCAGGATATAATCTCCGGAACTACCGTTGGTGATGGCCATGTAATCGACGATCTGTTCAGAATAAATTTTAGGACTATCAGCGGGACTGATATTCTTGACCCGATCTTTAATTAATGAGAGATATTTATCATTGAATGCATTCAGCCGATCCGCATCCACTTCATGTCCTGAAATCTTTCCAAGAAATATTGTTTCATTATGGAGATTTCGGATGTCATATACTGTTTGGTAGACCACGGTCATATTATTGTTGAGGATCTTGTCGAGATTTCTCGGTTTGATGGTAGAATCACTATATGCGATAAACAGATCCGGTTTGAGCGTGATGAGTCTTTCAATATTTGGGGTATATGTATCGCCATAATTCTGTGCATTCGGTGTTTTGTTAATGAGATAATTTTTTTGCGATATCGTAGTATTGGAGAGCCCGATGATCCGGTCTCCTGCCCCTATGCTTGCAAGGATCTCCGCAGATCCACTGTTCTGGCAGACAATTCGCTCTGCAGGATGTGTGAGATCCACCGTATAGCCCAGACTGTCGGTTACGGTTAAGGAGGTGTTTCCTCCTGCCCCCACAACGGTATCACCAGATTTTTCTGAATCCGTTATGCACCCGCATACTAGACAAATCAGGATTATACTGCCCATCATTATCACATGGGGGAATATACATTTCCCGCGGGGAATGTATGATGAAGTCATAATTATACACCTGCCGGGGCGGTCGTGTTGTTTTTAATTATTACTTGGTTTTTCCCCAGACTTGGGTAAAATGTATCTTCTGACCGGTACCCTGGCAGGAATTCATTCTCATAATCGTGTAAAATCTCGACCGGATCGATATCTGCAAACCGGTCCGGGTATAGCACTTTGGCAAGGTAGAGTGTGCCAACGGCTGACCGGGGACTGGTCAGCATGTCCGAATAGATAATATATACCCTACCATCCTGTACTGCCCGGATTCTCGATACACCGGGTCTGCTCATCAATTTGTCGCGGATCTCGGTTGCATTATCCCCGGTGATTGCCAGTCTGAAGATCACATCCGGGTTCTGATCAATAATCCATTCCGGGCTCACATCCGCTTGGACGAGTGGAATATCTCCTGCAACATTATTTGCATTGAGTGTGGTAAGGATATCATGTTGTGGACTGTCACTTGCCAATGCGGTATAATCGGTCCACCGTTCGAAATAGAATCTGGGTTTTACAGCGCTGCCCTGACTGACATTTTCGAGTCGTTCCTGTGTTAAAGACATGTATTGCTCCGAGAAATGTGCTACGGACTCTGATCTGGTTTCTGTTCCCGTAATTTTACCGAGCATGCGTGTTTCATTGGCCAAATCGCGGACATCATAGCATTTTACATACAGTACAGTAATATTTGCGGCAAGAATTTTATCGATATTCCCGGCTTTTGACTGTGAAATACCATAGGAAATTACAAGATCCGGATGAAGAGAAATGATCTGCTCAACATCCGGCAGCCACCAGTCACCGACACTGGTGGCATTCGGCATCCGGCTCATCAGATACGCATCTTTGGAGGTATATTCAGAAACCCCGACAATTTTATCTCCTGCTCCGATACTAACCAGCGTCTCCGCAGCAGTTCCCGGAAGACATATGATGCGCTTAACGGTATGTGGGAATGAGACCGTATTACCATAAGTGTCTGTGACAGTTATGGATGAATCGTTGCCGATTGTGTGAGTATCCGTCGAGCTTCCTGATGAAGAGATACACCCGGATAAGATTATTGCAAGAAACATTGTAAAAAAGAGGAAAACAGCGCAATATGATCCAAGTAACCGGGGTTCAGACATTACATGCCTCCCGATTGGTTCCAGTTACCTGAAGTCTTTGGCAACTGAGGATCGAATGAACCCGGAAGGTCCGATCCCGTCATGAACGTATTTGCATATTCTTTTAGTACTTCTTCCGGATCAATATCCGTGAACCGGTCTGGATGCACTGCCTTTGCGATATAGAGGATTCCAATGATCTCCCGTGCACCTGAGAGCATGCTGCTGGAAAAGGCATAGACTCGCTGATCCTGGACCGCCCGTATCCGGGAAAAACCTGCCCGGTTAATGATGTCCTGCCTGACAGCAGAGACACCTTTCCCTCGTGTTACCTGTTTGATGATGATGTCGGGGTTCTGTTCGATCACCCATTCAGGAGAAACTATTGCATATGGTACAGAGATATTTCCGGCAATGTTTTGTGCATGGACATAACTGAGGACATAATCTCCAGAACTGCCCTGGTGGGTTGCCATGTAGTCGCTCAGTTGTTCCAGATACACCCGCGGGCTTTCCGACTGGCTGATATTCTCTGTCCGGCTTTCTATCAGCGACTGGTATTTCTCGGTAAAGTCAATTAACCGTTCTGCATTTGCTTCCCTGCCAGTAATCTTCCCCAACATCCGGGTCTCGTTCGCGATATCCCGGATATCGTACACCTTGGTATAGATAATGGTGATATTCGCGGCACGGATTTTATCGATATTTCCCGGAATTGATCCGCTGTCACCGTATGCAATAAACACATCCGGGTGCAGCGCAACGATCTTTTCCATATCGGGGCTCCTTATCTCCCCAATACTTTTTGCATGAGGTATCTGATTCATGAGGTACTGCTCTTTTAATGCAGTATCTGTTACTCCGACAATCTGATCAGTCGCCCCGATATCCACGAGGATTTCTGCTGCGAGACCGTTCTGGCAGATAATACGTTCCACGGGATGGTTGAACGTATGGGAAGTTCCTGAAGAGTCCGTTATGGTGATTGAAGTATCTCCTATGATGCTTTGTCGTTGTGAGAAAGAGGTTTTTTCGTCTGATGAGGAAGAACAACCTGATACAATACAACATATGAAGATCAGGATAACCGCAAGAGAATATCTCTGAATCTGTTTGAAGGTCCACCAGCTTTTTTGAGACATTATGTACTCATTCCTTTAGTATCGAACCAACTGCAACCCTCACGAGTCCTGCACACGCGAAAGAACAATTTTTTTATTATCCCGTTCTTTTGGGATAAGTGACTCAATTATTAATTATTATCACGTCGGTGTCTTAAATATTTTATTAATTGTAACACAAATTGTGATAATCATGCAATATGGTATGTGGAAGAAAAATATCCATAAATAATCCGAAAATCCGTCAGCAACATATCGATAGGAGATTCGTGAAATTCAAGAAATTCCACTCGTTAAACCAAATTATCTGGAAACCGTGATCCTTTAACCACTAATACAAGAATTGGAGAGTGCGGAAGATTCTGAACTGGGTGGTCAAACATCCAATCTTTTTTTCCATAAAAAACAAGAAGAATTTGTTAAGTGAATAAAAATTCTATCAACAAATCGGACATCATTTTTGATAATCTACAGTTACTTCATGACCCGGCGCTAATTCTGTCTTGTCGTTGATGAAAAAGTGGAATTAGGTTATATCTGGCAATTGTCCACCACATTTACCAAACCGGCATTAACAGTTGACCGTTGGCGATGGCCCGCTGAGTATTTATATCGAGGATATACCACTGTGTGCGCGAATTCGCAGACAGATACATATGTCCGCCGTTAATCCCTTTGGGCCCCCACATCAAAGTTCTTGATTTTCCACCGCTGCTAACATCATAACACTCGTCAGCATAGAACATAAATCTGTCACCGGGTGAAATAACCGTGTCCGATAATGATATGTTTCCTATCTTCAGGAAATACCCTCCGTTTGCGGTCCCGTAGGGCAGGATGGTATGGTCTGGGTCTAATTTATCTGTGCCCCTGACCGTTTGTGTTGTTCCACTATCAGAGACTAATTCCACTATAATACTGTTAAGATTGAATGGAGTGCCCCCCGTGCTCTCGAACATAATACCATTTTTAGCAGTAAAACCGTCAGGATATGTGCGTGTACATGTGAACGGGGCGACATTTACGCATGTAGATGTGCCCGTGACGTTATCGATCACAACCGTTGCGGTAACCGTTGCGTGGGGTGTAATTTGTTGAGCGCCACCAAATCCCCCGGCGAATGCTGATACAACGGCGGCAATAATGATTGTCACCACAAGCATCAGCATAACACCGACGACCGGTGAGACCGCATCGTTGGACATTCTTGTCATAGTACAACAACCTCCTTGTCAAAGATGTATGTATTGCTCGGATTATAGAGGATCTTAACATCCACCGTACTGCCGGACGTAAAGGAAGGATCCAGGCCAGCACCCCATCCCGCATCTCTCATACCCAGCAAAGCTGAAGTCCCCTCCGAATTAACCGAATTAAGTGAATCTCCGGGTTGCCATGTAAAGTTCCCGAAATTTTCATTAGGTCCTGTTGACCTTCCGCCATAGTCATTGTTTTTTACCATATTGTAGCGAACTGGAAGGATCTTCGTAGCTTCGAACGCGCTACCTTTATTCATAATAACCCCGCTACTCTTGGCGGTACTTGTGTGTTTTAATATGTAGCCACTGCTATTTTTGTAATAGGTAATGATTGAAAGATCCTTGGTTGGAATATTATCACCACTAATATGGTTAAAAATCATCAGAATATTACCACTGTACGCAGTGGTACTGATTTTTACATCAATTGCAGAACTTGGTGTCTTTTGAGTGCCGGATGTTAACCCTCCGGCAAACGCGCTCACCACCGCCGCAATAATAATCGTTACCACCAACATCAGCATAACGCCGACGACCGGAGAGACGCCAGCGTCTCTGGACTTTTCGTAAGAATACATCATAACACCTTTGTCATTTTAATGAGATGCACGCAACTTTTTCATACATCTAATCAAATTCGTAGCACTCAATGTTATAAATTATTTTGTTTTTGCATTTTTGGTATAACAAAACAAAAAAACCATAGTTTTTATTGCGGCGAGACAAAACAGTACCAGATACCGGTAGCTGGGGGGAGGTTATGGGATATGTTCCCCGTCATTCTTCCATTCTGTGTATATTATCTGGATAGCGGGGCATCATGATTCAGGAGATTCTTATCCTCTTTCCGTGTGCGGTTCTGTTCGTCGGACTGAGCGGGCTCTTCACTACCCTGAAAAACATGGCTGGTTCCCTGAACAACCCGATCTCCCCCGCCAGAGAATCCCGCCCGTCCTCCACATCATCGCACAAAGAACTCCCGGCCATGGACATGAAGACTGCCCGTGAAGGTCTTGGGAAGATCTCCGCCCTGTTAACGGAACCATCGTGGGAAGGGCTTGTCTCGTTTGGCGCAGTCGCCGCCATCGCGCTTGTCTCGGCGTTCATCCTGATGTTTATCGACCTCCCCCTTCCGGCCATGGCCGGGCTGGGGATCGTTACCCTCGTATCCGCAGGTATAGGCCTCATCACCCTGAGGGCCCGGCACGCTGCCGGTGCCTGGCTGCCGATGGGTATTACGATACAGGGTCTTATCTCCGGGAAATTCCCTGCTGAGGCCAGCCAGCCTTCTTTGGGACCCGGGGCGGCAGCCGTTGCATCATCCACGGCACCTCCCGCGGATACCGCGGATATCGGGAACCTGGACAAGCACTCTTCGGACATCCCGTTCTTTGTAGCAGAAATGCCGGACGACCCCTCGCTTGCCACCCTGGAACGGTACTGGGTTGTCGAACCGTTCTCGTATGTGACGATCAAGCGGGTGGGGAACGAAGGGTTCACGTACGTTGTCAGCGAACCGCCGATCTCAAAAAAGGAGAAGACGATCCTCCTTGAAACGTACGCACACCTCCGGGACATCATCATCTACGATGAGACCGAAGCCGGCAGGAACACGAGGATTGACCCGGTTGCGGTTTCCCGGATTATCAGGAGTTTCGACCCGGAGATCGCAGACGACCGGCTGGCAATTCTGGACTATTACATCCGGCGCGACCTTACCGGCTACGGCCCGCTCGAGACACTGATGCGGGACCCGGCTCTGGAGGACATCAGCTGCAATGGCAACGACCTGCCGGTCTTCATCTTCCATCGTGCGTACGGCAGCCTGCCGACGAGTATCCTCTTCTCGGAAGCGGAACTGAACCAGTTCGTACTGAAACTGGCCCAGAAAGCCAACAAGCAACTATCGCTCTCGAACCCGATGGTGGATGCAACGCTGCCAGATGGTGCGCGCATCCAGATCACGTACAGCGAGGTCGTCTCGACCAAGGGCAGCTCGTTCACGATCCGGAAATTCCGTGCCGAGCCCATGACCCCGCTTGACCTGATCCGGTACGGTACATACGATGCAAGGACTCTCGCTTTCCTCTGGCTTGCCATCGAGCACCGCAAGAGCCTCCTCGTCGTTGGCGGTACTGCAAGCGGAAAGACCTCGATGATGAACGCGGTCTCGCTCTTCATCCCGCAGAATGCCAAGGTGGTCTCGCTTGAAGATACCCGCGAGATCCAGCTCCCGCATAAGAACTGGCTCCCGACCCAGACGCGGGAATTGAATTCTGAAGGGATAAGGGGAGACATCGACCTCTTCGGCCTCCTCAAGGCCTGTATGCGGCAAAGACCCGAGTACATCATCGTCGGCGAAGTGAGGGGGAAAGAGGCGCAGACCCTGTTCCAGGCAATGAACTCCGGCCATGCTACGCTCTCGACAATCCATGCCGGGAGCGTATACGAGGCGATTAACCGCCTGACGCACGACCCGATCAACGTTCCGCCGGTGATGTTCCAGGCCCTCGACCTCGTCGTGGTCCAGTCCATTTATACTCTCGGAAAGACCCGGATCCGGCGCTGCCTCTCCATCCACGAGATCGCGGTGAATAAGGACGGGGAGATCACACCGATCCCGCTCTTCGAATGGAATGTCCAGGATGACACGTTCCGAAAACTCTATACCCGGTCCAAAACACTGGAAGAGATCGCATTCCATAATGCCTGGGACGAAAAGGAGCTGGAACTCGAGCTGGCAAAACGCGAGGAGTTCTTTTCCTGGGCGCTCGATGTCCAGCCCCCGACCCTCCGCGATCTGGCAAACGCCATCCACGACCTGGGTGACTGAAAGGATGTACGTTCCCCCCGTTCTCCGCCGTGCCGAGAAACGGCTCACCGACTTTGAGCTGATGATCCACGGCACAACGCTGAGAACGACCCTGCGGTCGGCTCACTTGCCGGTCACTGCCGAGGAATATCTCCGTACGGTCCGGGTCAACCTGGCCGGGACTCTCGTGATGTTCTTCACGCTCTGGTTCTTCTTTGTCATCAGCGGGCTCGAGCTGGAGATCTTCGGCCTGAAGACTACCGGCACGCTCCTCTGGCTCCTGCTTTTCGTGCTCATCGTGCCCGGGCAGTACGCAATGCAGATGTACTACCCGCAGATCATCGCCCACGGCCGGAAAAGCCGGATCGATCTCGATCTCCCGTATGCGATCTCCTACATGCAGGCCCTCTCAACGACGATGGCCCCGTACGATATCATCCGGAAGGTATACGAGGAGCACGATATGTTCGGGGAGATCTCGAATGAATTCGGGATCATCGTCCGCGATGTCGAACTCTTCAGCGACGACCTGAATGCGGCTATCAAGGACCTCCAGCGGATCACGCCCTCGACCAATCTTCGGGATTTTATGAACGACCTCGCAATCGTCATCGACAGTGGGGGCAACATCACGACCTATCTCGGCGCAAAGACCGAGTACTACCGCGACCAGGCCAAGCAGGAAGTCGAGCTCGTTTTAAAGACCATCGAGATCATGGCCGAGGTGTATGTGACTGCATTTGTGGCCGGCCCCATCGCCCTCATCATCATGATCGTTGCCCAGGGCATGACCAACAGCCAGGAGATGTCCTGGATCCTCCCGATGATGTACATCTGCATCCCGGCAGGTGCCATTGTCATGATCTGGATCCTTTCCCTCATGCTCCCCCCGGAGAACCTCGAGATCTCCCGGAAGGAGACCGTGGAGCAGCACTTCGCGTCCGGCGTTCAAGCAGTGGAAGAAGACCTGGTTGCAGATGATGACCCGAAAAACAAGGCATTCTACAAGCGCATTGAGGAGAGCAAACGGAATAACTATTATATGAGCCTGCTACGTCATCCCTTCCGGACCTATATCCGGAGTTACTATTACGGGATCGGTCTTGGGGGGATTATTGCCGGCATCATCGCCTTTATCTGGCTGACCGGGGGATTTGAGGCTCTGATCCCGCATGATCAGATGGAGGCGGTGATCTGCCTGATGATCATCGGGTTCATGGCACCGGTCGCTGTCTCGTTCGAAGGCCGGCGCTGGTATGTCCGCAACATTGAGGAACATCTGCCAGATTTTCTCCGTGAACTTTCTGACATGAAAGATATCGGCATCACCCTGCACGAAGCAATTCACCGGATCTCGGGGGCAAAACTCGGCGTCCTGAGTTCTGAACTCTCTGTTGCATCGCGTGATATCGAGTCCGGCGCCTACGTCAATTCAGCACTTGTCAAGATGGAAGAGCGGATCGGTCTCGTCTCGGTGAAACGTGCCATCTCCCTCCTCGTCCGCGCCAGCGAGATCACCACCAACTTAAAACAGATCTTCATCATCGCAATCACTGATTTTGAATATTACCTCAAGCTGAAACGGGAACGGTCCAACACCACCATCATCTACGTGATGATCATCTACCTCTCGTTTGGCATCTACCTGTACACAGCATATCAGCTGAACGTACCGTTCCTTTCCGCTTTCAAAGGAATGAATGTCAATGTCGACACCGCCGGCAACCTTACTGAAATGTTCCGGATCGGCATCATCCTTGCGACCTTCTCCGGCATCATGGCCGGGCAGTTCAGCTCCAACAGCATACTCGCCGGTTTTAAGCACAGTATCCTGCTGCTTGCTGCAACGGTTGCCCTGTTCGTATTCCTTATCGGCGCATAATCCCGTCTGGCACTCCCGGGCCAGAGTATACGCCGGTATAGGAATGATTGATGAGCTTCTGCGGGCTGCCCTGCCTTGCGTGACGGGAGAAAAAGATTATTCTTCAATAGAAATCGTCGTCAGTTTCACGGACTCGACGCCCTTGTGGGACATCAGTTTCTCGGCAAGCGCCTTGAGCTGGCTTCCATCGCCGTGGACCAGGATCACCTCAAGACACTTCTCGTGGGTTACATGGGAATGGAGCGAGGCCTTGATAATGTCGTGATAATCATGCTCGACTTCAGTGATGGCCTGCAGGAGGTTCCTTTGTTCGTGGTCGTATACCATCGTGATGACCCCCTCGCGTTCACCTTTGACATCTGACATCCACTTGTAATACGTAATATACGTCCGGATGGCATCGCGTATGCCTTCAGAACGCGAGGAATAGCCCCGGTAGTTCAGGATCTCATCGAACTTGTCGAGCAGGTTCTTCGGCAGTGAAATGCCGATCCGGGAGAGGTCGTCGTCCATGGTCATGGCGTATCAGTGATGGGAATATCGTTGCTGATTGGTCATAAGGATTTTGAATCATCGGGGATTTCTGTTGTACTTGGTAATATTATGCATGACAAACCCGGGGATTTTACAATCCTGCCGGTACGGATGGTTTTTGGCCTTCCGCACGCAGCCAGCAAAAAAACCGGCCATCCATGGTGGGTGTGCATGGGGCCGGAATTGTCTGAACAATGATTAATAAATAATCATACGAAAGTAAAATATTTTTATACTACATCATCCAATTACTCTATGGTGATGACCATGGGATCTCATCGCCGTTTATCTGCCTCATCATCGATCATCCATTCTTGCATGTCCCATAAGACCCATCTTTTTTCTATCCCCGTACCCTCTCTTTGCCGGGATCGGAAGAATATCGTTTAAGAAAAATTCATACGAATTTAAAAAGTTTTATTACGAACGGTTGCCTACACCTATTCCGGGATGATGGGAACCACGGGGCTGCCGGATACACTCCCACCGTGCACACGATCGGATCTGATGGCCCCGTCTTCGCATCCCGGTTTACGAATCGACAGTCAGGATCGGAGTTGAATACTTTATGGCGATAACAAAAAAGACACCAGAGAAAAAAGAAGCACTGAAGAAGATTGAGGCAAAAAAACCAGCAACAAAGACTGCTGGAAAACCTGCCCCAAGGACCAAAAAGTAATCTCTCTTCCTTACCTGTTACCTCTTTTTTTCCTGTCACCACCACTCCTCTTCCGGTATATCTAATGCCGGTACTGGTGTTGCAGATGCACTGACTCCGGATGCGGCGGCCCCGGTCTTCACCTTCAGGTCAACATCGAGGAAGTTCCCTTCAAAGGTGATATCGAACACTCCCTCCCGGAAGACCCTGAGGACCCGCGGGCCGGGAGTAACGGTATTCGTCCCGATCTCCCCCCCTGATGAGAGCAGACCATCGGTATTCTTACTCATCAGGATAAATTCATAGTCACCAGTATCCGAGGAATATTCCCTCCCGTACCCGTCCTCGGCAACAATCTCGTGGGTCTGGTTGTCCCTGACGGTTATTGTCAGGTACGGACGGCTGACCGGCTTTGTCTTCTCCCCCCGGCAGGACTCCGGTTCCAGGAGGCAGTCGTTCTGCGGAGTCACGATGTAGATGAGGTAGAGCGGCCCTTCTGCAACATTGACCCGGAGACCGGTTGCATTCCCCCGGAATACATAGGTCTTTTCGAACTCGTACGGGCCAGAATAAACGGGGTCCACTTTCAGTGTCTGGTTCAACTGCGAGCCGTGGATGATCGGATAGGGATCCGGTGTCAGGACCGGGGCAACCTCCTCGACTGCCGCGGATTTTGAAGGCGTCAGTTCCGCAACGGTGACAATGGCCTGAGCCGGTGCCGGCTGGGACTCCTGGATTGTACCCGCGACATCATCCCCAGGGGCAACCGGTGTAGTGTCCGTTGGGGGGACTGGATCCATGGCGCTCTGCAGCGTTTTGATGCAGCCGCTCGAAACGACTACCAGAGCGAGCAGGGCCAGGATTGCCAGTGCGTGAAAGGGAGAGGGTCTTTTTGCATTCATTTCTCATCGTTCCTGTGTCTTGGTCTCATACGGGGTCCTGCGCTGCGGGCTGATCACCCGAGGGGGATAACCTGTCCTTTCGCTGACTGGTATTTCGTATCCATCGTCCCGAGGGAAGTATAGCCCCCTTCGATCGCGGTCTCCAGATAATAGTATTTCCTGCCTTCGAGGGGGTAGTAATACCCGTTACAGGAATCGCATGCCACGGCAACAGCAGCATGTTCCGGCAGGAGGACAACAGCGACATTGTAATCCATCTCCCTGAGAAGTGCTGCTGCAAGGATGGCGGTATCCTCGCAGTCGCCACGCCCTTCGGCAAGCGTCTCGATGGGGTGTTTCGGGTATTCGGATTCTGTCCCGGTAACCGGGTCGATATCCTTCTCATAGGCGATGCTCTGGACAAACGCTACCACATTGTGGTAATCGTTCCGTGCACGGTAGCTCTTCGATTCGCTTGCGTCCTTGAGCCGGTTGACCAGTGCATGGAAATATTCCTGCTCCCGCTCGTTGATGGAATACTCTGAGAGGAGTGCTGGCGTGACGGTTGTCGGGTAGGTCCGGTTCAGCTTGTAGTAATCATAGAGTGACCGGGGGATATCGAGTGTTATTGAGGACTCCTGGCCGTTTGCAGACCAGGTGAATTTCCGTTCGACAACCGGTACCGCGTTCTCGCTGATCCAGCCCGGCTGCCGTGTCGTGCGGCTGGTGTTCTGGTAAGCCCATTCACGATGATCGATGGATACTTCCGTCCCGTTTCCCGGCCTGGCAAGGATCTCATGGGTTGCCCCGGCTGCAAACGAGAAAGAATACTGTGCGGAAGTGTCGTTCAGGAACCGGAATTCTACCCGGTAGTCCCCTGATGGGAGAATTTCCATGGTTATCGGGGTAAATCCCTTGAAGGTTTCGTTGAGGTAGACACCGGCACCCTGCGGTGCGGAATCAAGGTACACCCTGCTGGTTGACGGGAACGCGGTCAGGTCGGCCTTTGCCAGAACGGACTCGCCCCCTTTCACGAGAATAATACTGGTGAAGTTCCAGTACCCTTTCTTTGCAATTTCCACCGTATGGTTTCCTGCGGGGTACCTGAGAAGTGCCGATGGGGTCGTGCCGGCCGCTTTCCCGTCAATCCAGACATCGGCCCCTTCCGGGTACGAGGTGACACTCAGGAACCCGGCGCCCGGCAGCGGGACAAGATATTCCCGGTATTCTGTTGCGAATTCCGCTGAAACGGAGATTACGTCACGGTAGTTCTCGTATCCGGCCTTCTGGATCAGGACTTCATGCCGGCCCGGCAGCAGGTTGTCAAGGGTTGCGGGAGTCGTGCCGCGATATTTGCCATCAATATACAGGTCACCTCCCGGGGGTTCGGATTGGATGGTCACCTGCCCACGGTCCGGCACTTTTTCGAGATTTGCGATGACATCTTCCCGTGCGCCATCTGCCAGCACAACGGTTTTATGGTAAGCCAGGTACCCGCCTTCCTCTACACGGACGGTGTGCGACCCGCAGGCCAGGGGAATGTCCGCAAGCGGGGCATTACCAATATTTTTCCCGTCAATGGAAACCATCCCGTATTCGGGAATGGAAGCAACCGAGAGCGAGCAGGATGCACCTGCTGCATCTGCCGGAGCTATGATTGCGAGGGTGAGTGCCAGGAGAAAAGCAAGGGTGAGAGTAATACGGAATAGCATATTTGTATGATAGAATATGGAGAAAAATAGTATTTATACACATATCAAATGCATTCGTTTTAATTTTGTATGAATCGCGGGGAGTCAGCCGGACACCCCCTCCCCCTTTTGCGTTCCGGATCGATCATACCCCCCTGCCTGGGGGTGGGGGGGTGTCCGGGATACCCCGCCCCCCTGTTTGCCGGAAGAGACCCCTTTCCCGGGTTTGAGGAAAGTAATGATGTACTCTCTCCGCCGGAGCCAGGGTCCGGAATTATTATGCAATAATGCACGTTTTTTCACTTTTGAGGTGGGGGGGATCCGGCATACCTCCCCCCTACTGTGCGTTTCAAATCGATCATACCTCCCCACCTTGTGCCAGGGGGGTATACCTGATACCCCCCTCAGGCAGCTTGAAATTGCACGGTTATGGGAGGTGCCGGGCGGTCGTGCTGGTATGGTTTTACGTCAGGCAGATATTGTGATGAGGTGGGTTGGGGCCATAACTGGGGGGAGGGGGGTATGCGGGAGACCCCCCATGGCAGAGGTGGGGCGGGCAGGGAAATGGCGGGAACGGAGTGGTCACTCCCTATTAAGCAGAAATGGAAGGATGGTTTTTGGCAGTATTCCCTAGTTAATGAACAGCTCCCTGGCTTAGAAAATTTATATTTTGTTAAAGCAAGTATAATTGTTCTAATATCTCCCGTATCAGACCGCATATCAATGCACGATACCGAGACGAAGGTATGAAAAAGAAGGACGCACCTGCATGACACCGGATACACGAGACCTGCCTATGTCGATCCTGCGGAGCAAACGCGATGTTTCACGGTTTCAGATCCTCGTCGAGATCACCGAACACCAGCCGGGCATCCGCCAGCAGGAGATCGCCACGAAACTGGGCGTGACGCCGCAGGCCGTTTCCGAATACATCCGGGAGCTTGCCGACGAGGGGATGGTCTCCGCGAACCGTCGCGGAAATTACGAAGTGACAAAGGCCGGCATTGAATGGATCCTTGAAAATGCCGAAGTCCTTGAATCCTATGCCCGCCACATCCGGCAGGACCTTATCCAGCAGGTCGCCTTCTGGACTGCGATCGCGGCTGAAGACCTCAGGGCAGGAGAAGATGCCGGTGTGTTCATGAAAGACGGGTTCCTGTATGCCGGAAAGCAGCAGTCTGCCGCACGGGGAACCGTTGTGGCGGATGCAAAGAGGGGGACGGACGTCGGGATAGCCAGGCTGAACGGCATCATCGATCACCACGAGGGGACGATCCACGTCTGCAAGGTACCCCGGATCCAGCAGGGCGGGTCACGCAGAGTACAAAAAGACCAGCTGAAGGAGATCATTGCAACCACCGCAATGGTGGCAGCAGTCGGGGTGGAGGCCCGTGCCGCGCTGAAGTCCGTTGGCCGGGATCCGGACCTGTTCTTTGGCGCACGGGAAGGCGTGATCGAGGCGGCGTTCCATGGCATCGATTGTGCAATCGTTATTGTGGACGAGGAGTTTGCGGACTTCGTCAAGCGGCTGGAGGGCAGGGAACTCGTGTACGTAATCCATGATCTAATAGCGCCATGAATAATGGTTGCGGGTTTGGAATGTATTGATGGGAACATTTCTTTTAGTGAAACACGGTTTTTCTCATCAGGTTCAACGCTGCAGCCAAAGCTCATGCAGAAAACTTCGATGATACTCCAATGTAGTGCGTATGTTTTTGTCTCTCTCGCAGATTGTTCTGGAAAGTCTTACCGGTGCAGGAATTCTCGCATGGAGTAAAAAGGCTTTTATTTTTCCTGATTGTTGAAAATTTTCGCTGAGTCGTATTGGACAAAAAATTTTTAGTTAAGACAAACAAAATTGTTTTAATATCCGGATGGATGTTTTGACTGGAATAAAAAATTCCTCGTTCAAGCTGTGTAACGATGACAGGGAATCGAAGCATTTCTCAAACATCCTCCAAGAATGTTTATGAATGGGAAACCGGTTGAACCAATGGAAAGATGGTGGGTGTAATGCGATGAAGGTACAACAGGAACAGAGGGGTGCGATGACGGTGATCTATGATTACAGCCAGAAGAGTGTGTGGCTGACACTGGAACACGTCCAGCACCGGTACAGCGGGATCATCCGGGCCTCGGTCCGGTCGCAGATGACCGAGAACCTTGGCATGGTAGTTATGCTCCTTAAGGGGCAGGATGACCAGTGCGCTTCTCTCCTTGAGCAGCTGAAAGCAAAGAAGGGTGTCCGGTCGGTGAACCTTACCGTGATTCCTCCCGAACAGTAATTCTCTTTTTACCGGTATTCTGTTGGTTGGCTCTTGATACATGGGATGTGTTTTTCCCATTCTTGTTATTACTATTTTTAGATTTTTTGCTATTTGATGATACGTTGTGAGACACAATAATGATCAATTAAAATAGTTTTAAAGCAAGCGTACTTGCGTCAATAGTGAGGGGCACGCGATTTCCCGGTGATGACCGGATACTGTGTGTCTTTCCTGGACCTGAACGATGTGAGGCAGATAATGGAAAGATCCAAACCCACTTCAGATGAATGTGCAGTCTCACCGGTTGTCGGTGTCATGCTGATGCTCGTCGTGACGATCATCATTGCCGCAGTCGTTTCTGCCTTTGCTGCAGGAATGGGAACACAGAAAGAGAAGACCCCCCAGTCCTCCTTAGAATGCCATATCAAATGGGACAACGGGGCGATGTCCGGTGTCCCGGGTCCCTTGTTCACGCTGAGGCACATCGGGGGAGATCCCATCAATACAAAAAACACAAAACTCGTAACCAGCTGGGCGAATGCCACGGGAATTTATCATATCCAGTCCACGGTGGCCCCGGTGTGGGGGACGGGACAGGAGACCTATACCACCGCACGCTCACCGGGGACCAGCAATTATACGCTCTCCTCTCTGAACACCCATTATACATCAACATCCGGAGCCTCGTTATACTACAATGCCCCCTACCTTGCTGTTCCCGGGAGCTATCCGACCGGAACAGGATTTGCCAATAACGATACGGTACTCTGGTTTGGCAACTATGTTTTCCGTGCCGGGGATGTCATCCAGGCAAACACGGATAATACCGTATCCGGAACAGCGAACTACCAGAACCAGGCAACACCGATTATCAAGGATGCCCAACTCCTGACACGCAATGATTATGTCAATGTCAAACTGATCGACGTGAAATCCGGTTCAACGATCTATGAAAAAGATATCCTGGTGGAGAGGTGAATCATGGATCGAATTATCAGGAATTCCGATGCAGTTTCGCCAGTAATAGGCGTTATGCTCATGCTCGTTGTTACGATCATCATCGCGGCAGTTGTCAGCGCTTATGCCGGAGGGTTTTCTCAGGGAGCGGTCAAAACACCGCAGGTAACCATCGGGGCAGAAGTCCGGAACAGCTCATACGTTCTCATCAGCCATGATGGCGGAGACTCTCTTGACCCGGCATCGATAACAATCAAGACCTACATCCCGTCAGGCACGTACAAGGACATGAGTTATGGGGTGGATCTTTTAAAGGCAATCAACCTGGAAACGGGAGATGCCGTGAAGGGAACATACAGTTCCCAGGTAATCAAGCCCGGGGACAAGATTAAGATCAACTGGCCGGATGCCTTTGCCACTTCCAAGTATGGGCTAATGGCTCCTGGTGTCGATGAACCAGTCAACGTTGAAATCTATGACTCGGGAAGCGGAAAAGTGATTGCAATGGTCCGGACGAATGTACTGCCGTAAGCCGGGTATATCCCGGTTATCGCTTTTTTGACACCGATGTGTGATCTCACCAGATGGAGCAGCCATATGTCAAATTTTTTTGGAATCAAACCGCAATCGGAAACACAAAAACTCATCAAGAAGTTCGAAGACGAAGTCCTGATCCGTTACAACAACCAGCAGCTGCTGGGGACTGTGTACGTGGACATGCAGGAAGATCGCTGGGCAGTCGCGTTTGCGTATAATTATACCCGGCATCCCGGATTGCACGGGCACGAGAACCCGCTTGAAGTGCGGTATTCGGCAAAGCCGCAGGATGCTGGCCGGATCCAGGTGTTCCGTTCCAATGCTGCAGCAGAAAAAGTGCTGGACGCAGGGACAATCCCGGATGAAAATGCATTCATCCGCTATGTCCTTTTACAGGAGCGCTCGCTTGCCGGGCGTGCCGCATGATGGCGGGGCACCATTCCGGGACCGGGAGTGATCATCTCCCGTGACCCGGACAATTCCGGTCATCACCGGCCTCATCATCGCAGCAGCGCTGACCATCATTGTCTGCACGTTCACCGGCCCCGCCGGTTTCGGCTTTGTCACAACCGCACCGGGAGCCGCAAACATCGTCGGGGGCATCCGGCTCCCCCGCGTTCTTGCTGCTTTTTTTGTCGGGGGAAGTCTGGCAGTCGCAGGCGCGGCTATGCAGGCACTCTTCAAAAACCCGATGGCCGATCCCTATATCCTCGGCACATCCTCCGGAGGAGCGCTCGGGGCCGCCCTTGCCATCGTCTTCTTTGGCGGATTCTTCGTACCGGTCTTTGCCTTTGCCGGGGCGATCATCGCGATCCTGATCGTCTGGGGAATTGCCGGCCGCAAAGGGGTTATCGCAACAGAGACGCTCCTGTTGACCGGCATCGCGGTCTCGTACTTCCTCGCCGCCGTCCTCTCGTTCATGATTGCTGTTGCCGGCCAGAATGTCCACCAGATCGTCTTCTGGCTCATGGGAGGATTCTGGAATGCATCGTCGTCCGATGCCATTCTTGCAGCTGGTCTCCTTGTGTCGGCCGGGCTCCTCCTGTTCGTCATGGGCCGCGACCTTAACGCGCTCTCCTTGGGCGAGGAGACCGCCGCACATCTCGGGATCGATGCAGCCCGCGCCCGCTGGACCGTGCTTGGTGGCAGCGCACTGCTTGTCGCAGGTGCAGTATCCATTGCCGGTTCTATCGGTTTCATCGGGCTCGTCACCCCCCACATCATACGGTTGCTGCTCGGCCCGGACAACCGCGTCGTGATCCCCGCAAGCATTCTTGGCGGCGGGATCCTGCTGGTGATATCGGATACGATCGTGCGGACATTCTTCTCCGACCTGCCGGTCGGGATCATCACCGCATTCATCGGCGCCCCGTTCTTCATCTGGCTCATCTACCGGCGGGGGGAGGTATCATGAACAGCCACGTTCCGGTGAATGCAGAGAACCTCGCTGCCGGCTATAATGGAAAGGAGATCGTCAGTTCCGTCACCTGTTCGTTTGCAAAGGGCACCTTCATCGGTATTATCGGACCGAATGGGTCGGGAAAGACTACCCTCCTCCGCGCGATCAGCCGCGTTATTCCCTCTAGCGGGATCCTTGAACTGGACGGCAGGCCGGTCAGCGGGTATACCCCGGCCGAGCTGGGCGTGGCGCTCGGTTTTGTCCCGCAGGACGAGGACCGGCCGTTCGCGTACACGGTCATGCAGGTTGTCCTGATGTCGCGGTATGCACGGGTGAGCAGGTTTGCCTCACTCTCTCCCAACGATTATGCCCGGTGTTACCGTGCCCTTGACCGGACTGGCATCACTCACCTGAAGGACCGGTCGATCCGCGCCCTCTCCGGGGGCGAGTGGCAGCGGGTGCTCATTGCCCGGGCCCTTGCGCAGGACACACCGGTGATCCTGCTGGACGAGCCCACGTCCCACCTGGACCTCGCGCACCAGGTTGGTATCCTCACGCTCGTCCGGGACCTTGCCCGTTCCGGGAGGACCGTTGTCGGCGTATTCCACGACCTCAACCTCGCCCTGCAGTACTGCGACCGGCTCCTGATGATCCAGGGCGGGCATATTGTTGCTGACGGGGCACCGGGGGATGTCCTGACACCGGAAAATGTGCGGGAAGTCTACGGGGCCGAAGTGGTCACCACTTCGCACCCGGCAACAGGCCGGACCATCCTCGTACCGCTCGATACCCGGAATAATGGTGACGGTTCTCTGGAGAAACAAAAGGTACTTGTCATCTCCGGCGGGGGAAGCGGGGGCGATCTCCTCCGGGTCCTCTGCCACAACGGGTACGCCGTTTCGGCCGGCATCCTCGCAACAACCGATTCGGACTATGCTGTTGTAAAAGCGCTGGAGATCCCCTGTATCCCCGTCCTCCCCTTCTCGCAGATCCCGGCGCATGCCCTGGAAAAACTCAAACGGCTGGTGGTACAGGCCGATCGCATTGTCCTTTCTGTGCATCCTGTCGGTGCCGGTAATTACCCGGTCCTCGAAATTCTCCAGAGCATGGAACCCGGGCGCCTCGTTATCCACCTTCCGGATGGCAGGGAGTTCTCGTCGTACGACTTTACCCGGGGAAAGGCGGCTGCCGCCTATGCTGCACTCTGTACTGCCGGGGCATCCTGCACCGGGACCTGTGACGGGATCCTTGTAATCCTGGAAGGGAATATCGGTAACCCCCCGCGATCTTCGGGGAATACACCATGACAAGCCCGTTCTTTCTCTCAACATTCTGCTGCATGGACCGTCCGCTGGACGCAGCGCTTGAAACTCTCGCCCCCCGCACGGGCCATGTCGAGATCGTAGCGGACGGGCCCCACGATATTCTCGCGGATCCCGGAGTATGCAGCTGCTATACCTGCTCATATTCCGTCCACGCGCCCACAAGCGAGATCAACATCGCCTCGGTCAGCGAACGTATGCGGAAATTCTCGGTTGCCGTTCTCGGCGACGTGATGGCAGCCTGTGCTGCTATCGGCGCCCGGCACCTTGTTGTCCACCCGGGATATGCCGTGTATGAACAGGTCCGTGACCGGTCGTTTACCTCCCTGCTTCGTTCGCTTGACGATCTCTCCCACCTCCAGGAGGAGCACGGGGTCCGTGCCTGTGTCGAGAACATGGGCTCGTGGGAATGCTGCCATTTCCGGACTCCCACCCTCCTCCCCGAACTGGATTCGCGCGGCCTGGGTTTTGCTCTCGACTGCGGCCATGCCCGGCTGAATGGGAACCTCGATGCGTTCCTTGCCACCAGACAGTGCTGCCATGTCCACCTTCACGACAATGGCGGAACGAACGATGACCATGATGCATGCGGCAGCGGCACGATCGACTTTCCCTCCCTCCTCAATTTGGTCCCATCCCATGCAACCCTTGTTGTTGAGACCCGCGAACTGGTTGCCGCGGACCGCAGCCTCACGTACCTTTCCTCATGCAAAAACGGAACCCTGTCATGATGCCACGAACTTCACCCTTCAAAAACCCGCGGGCAGCTCTGCTTGCTGCCCTGCTGCTCGTTTCCTGCTGTGTCCTGCCGGTATCGGCTGTTGCAGTGACCGACGATGCCGGGACCACTGTCACGCTCAATGCAACGCCCCAGCGGATCGTTTCGCTTGCCCCTTCCAACACCGAGATCCTTGCAGCCCTCGACCTGACCGGCCGCCTCGTGGGCATAACAGATGTCTGCAACTATCCCCCTGAAGTGAACACCGTTCCTCGCATCGGGGGGTATTCCTCCATCAGCACCGAGAAGGTCTCGGCTGCAAGGCCCGACCTGGTCATCGCATCGGACATCACCCCGGCAGAGACGACAGCCCGGCTTCGGGCGCTCGGCCTGAACGTGGTGGTCGTTGCGCCCCGGAACATCGATGACATGATCCGGGATATCCGAATGGTCGGGGCCCTGACCGGCACGGATGCGGAGGCAGAGCGGCTGGCTGCGAACCTCTCGTTGCGCCTCGCGGCCGTGGGGACTGCAGAGCGGCCGGCAGGCACCCGCCCGGCCATTGCGCACGTGGTATGGAATAACCCGCTGTACGTGAGCGGGAACAATACCCTCCAGAACGATGTGATCGAACATGCGGGTGGGAAGAATGCTTTTGCCGGCATATCCGGGTGGGGCACCGTCACCCTTGAGGAGTTCCTTGTAACGAACCCGGATATCATAATCGTCAGCGGGGGCGGCGGCATGGATAATTCGACCCGGGATGTAATTCTCGACGATTTCATGACCCGCCCGCAGTATGCCTCGCTCTCTGCGGTGAAGAACCACCGGGTATATGCCGTGAACGCCGATGCTATCAGCCGGGCAGGCCCGCGGATCGTGGACGCGACCGAACAGGTGGCAGCCGATATTCGGGAGATGACCCGAACCGGGACAGGCGGAACGGCAGGGGCGGTCCCGACCACCAGAACGCCGGGGTTCTGTGCAGCAGGTACGGTCCTGCTCATCGCCGCGTTCGTGTGCCTGATACAATGGAGACGGTAACATGGATACGGCGTTCAGGGATTTTGGTGAGGACGGCATCAATACCGAAATCCCCCGGCTCGTCATTGCCGGAACGGAGAGCGGCTGTGGCAAGACTTCCCTTGCAAGCGGCCTGATGAGTGCACTCCGTGAGCGCGGCCTTGTCGTCCAGCCGTTCAAGACCGGCCCGGACTTCATCGATCCCACCCATCATACCCGGATCTGCGGCAGGACATCGCGGAACCTCGACCCGTTCATGATGGGAGAGGAGGGGGTCTTCAAGACCTTTGTAATCGCATCTGCGGGCGCGGATATCGCGGTTGTTGAGGGGGCAATGGGCCTCTTTGACGGGATCGATGGTTCTGACTTCAGCAGTACGGCTCACGTGGCGCGGATCCTCACTGCCCCGGTCGTGCTGGTTGTCAGCGCCGCTGCTTCCGCCCGGAGTATCCACGCCGTTGTCCGCGGATTCCGCGACTTCGATCCCCGGGTCAGGATTGTCGGGGTCATCTTCAACCGGCTCGCTACGACAAAGCATCGCGATATGATCGCGGCAGAAGAGTTCGTCCCTGCCCTTGGCTATATCTCCCGGCAGGAGGGGCCCGGGGTGCAGAGCCGCCACCTCGGCCTTGTTATGGCTCACGAATCAGACGCGATGCAGTCGTACGGGCAGGTTGTGCGGGAATCGTGCGACCTTGATGCAATCCTTGCTATTGCCCGCGGTGCTCCGCCGCTTGCAGATCCGGGTTTTGCCATGCGTCCAAAAGGAGAAAAACGCGCTGTCATCGGTGTTGCCCGCGACAATACGTTCTGCTTTTACTACCAGAACAACCTTGACCGACTCGTCCGTGCCGGTGCAGAGCTACGGTTCTTCTCGCCCATGGACGATGCGTTACCGGAGATGGATGCTCTCTATCTCGGCGGGGGATATCCGGAGCTGTTTGCAGACAGGCTCGAAGCTTCTCCCTGCAGGCATGCCATCTGCAGGCTTGCTGATCAGGGCATGCCGGTGTACGGCGAGTGCGGCGGCCTGATGTATCTGGGCAGGTCCATCACCACCGATCGTGAGTATCAGATGGCCGGTATTCTTCCGGCCTGTACGGAACTGACCCCGCGGATCCAGGCCCTGGGATATGTGAAAGGAACCTTTTCCAATCCCGTCGGTTTCTGGGCCGGTGGCTCCCGTGTCCTTGGCCATGAGTTCCATTTCTCCCGGACGGAATGCGACCGGGACGCCCGGTTTACCCTGCACTTAAAGCAGGGGACCGGGATCCGTGACGGGAACGACGGGCTGACCGAACAGAACACGGTAGGGGCGTACACTCATGCCTATTTCAGCGACTCCTTCTGCGAACAGTTTGTTGCGGCAGCTGAAGTGTTCCGGAGGAACCCGTGAATGGGAGCTGACAGGGTCGGCCTGCCGGAAACTATGATGGCCGTGTTGCCGGGCAACGAGCAGGTTAAAAACTACGGGGCTTCTCTGGTGGTCAGGTTCACAGGGCCGCGTTCGGTTCTTTCCACATCATGGCTGAATGGCGGTTACCGCACGGATCTCCACGCAGTCTTCAATCACCAGATCCTGCTTGAGGCATGCGAGTCCTGCCATAATGGCGGGAGCGTGCGGGAATACCTCGAAGGGGTTGCCCGCGGTCTCGGGTTCGACCCGGAGACAGTCACCGGCCTGGTCACCCGGGCGGAGATGAGGAATACCGCAATTATGACAGAACAGTTTCGGGACCTCGCGGTCACTGCCATCGTGACGGCAGGCATCGACAAGAACGGCGGCCGGGCAGGTGATCCTGCATCGTATTACGAGGACGGGGACTCATTTGAGCTGGTCGGCGGGACCATCAACACCATCCTCGTCATCGGTGCAGATCTGCCGGAGCACGCGATGGCCCGGGCCCTGATGACAGCATCGGAGGCAAAGGCTGCGGCCCTCCAGCAGCTGATGGCCCGGAGCCTGTACTCCTGCGGGATCGCCACCGGCTCCGGTACCGACATGATCGCCATCGTGTCCGATCCCGGATCCCGGTTCCATCTCACCGATGCCGGGAAGCACGCGAAACTCGGCGAATTGATCGGCAGGACGGTTATCCGGGCAACGACTGAAGCACTGGAGAAGGAGACCGGGCTCTCGGCCGAATCGCAGCGGGATGTGCTGGTACGGTTGTCACGGTTTGGCGTGACGGAAGAATGTCTCTGGGAGCATGCAAAACGCTGCAGTCTGTGGGATCCCGGAAAACGGGAATCGTTTCGTCTTGCACTGGTGTCATGGTCAGGAAATCCTGCCGCAATTGCCGGGATTGCCGCAGTCCTGCATATCGTTGATGAGGCAGCCTGGGGCCTGATACGTGAGACGGATGCAATCGGGACAATCGAACGTATCCTGTGCCAGGATGTCTGGTGTTCATGGGAAAGCCATGATCAGAATGGTCATATCCTGTGCGTTCTCGCAGGTGTTATCTGTGGCATTGTGACGGGCAGGCAGTCTTCTCCAGCAGGGGAGATTTTTTAAAAGTATTTTGCGCGGTCGACATTGTCAGACGGAATATCAGAATAGGCAATGTTTGGTATGCTGGGGTGTACTCCGGCAACTCTTTTTTTACTGTTGGGACAGTGCCACTGGTCCTCCTGGCAGGATCTTGGGGGGCAGAACGAAAAGAGGGGTCTGTCGGACACCCCTCCCCCTTTTGCGTTCCGGATCGATCATATCCCCCACCCGGGGTCAGGGGGGGTATACCTGACACTCCCCAGTTGGACATTCCCATGGACTTGATGAGCCAGGGAAAAATCTTGCATGAACGGGCCATCACGACCGGTAGATGATTGCGTTAGAAACTCTATATGTCCCATCTGACAATGTATCGTGTCGCGATGCGATGTGCTCCAAAAATGTGTCACGACACTCCCGGCTGGGTGTACGTCGCATTGTGACAGATTTACGGTGGGGGACCTGTTCGTCACTTCCCTGCCCCCCTTTTGTTGCGATTCAAACCGATCATACCCCCCTGCCTCATCCCGGGTCAGGTACCCATCCTGCTGTTCCGGTTTCCAAAGGGGCTCACCGCACTGAAAACCCTGCTGAAAAAAATCATAATTTCCCCTTTCTCCGTGCGTCGTTCCTTCTCCAGCCTGGCGCAAAGATATCAGCTCTCAGGTTGCCGGATAAAAACCATCTAACCTCCACCATCCTAGTATTATATATACAGTTTACTGGATAAAAGAAAATAATCACAAGTACCGCACGAAGTCTGCATACTGACAAGAGCCGATTTGACGGGATGAATTTCACCATCTGCGTCATGGTGTTTGGATGTGGCATTGACTGGTGTCCGTGTTGTGCTTCTCCGGGTATTGTGGGAAAGCAACCATCGAGGCAGGAGTCTCCGGGAAGATCCCCATGACGGGATCATAAGGATGTATTCTGGACCGGGGACTTGCAGGGGATGCGATGGAATGAAAATCAGGAGTGGTACAAATAAGCACAACAAAAAAGACCGAAGGGAGACCACGCAGTGTCTCCCGCGCAGGAAAAACAAGGATCCCCTCCGTGAGAGGGAAGAAGGCCGGACAGAAGCCTACTCTGCAGGTACAGCACCGGAAGCCCCAAGAGATCGTACAGAAAAAGAAAGAGCCCGAGGTGATCGTCCATCCCCCTATGGATGTGACAGTAGAGAATGCACAACCGGGCCGGATGCGGAAGTATCCGATCGTGTACGAGGCGATGGATCTGCTCAGGACGTACGGGTATGAGCCGGTACGGTTGAGCGAGCCCTCGATTCCGATCAATATCATCGGGATGAAGCAGAATGGCTCGCTGCTGATCCTTGCCCTGCGGTCACGTCTGCCTGTACCGAGCGCTGCACGGCTCCGCGAGATCTATACGGATAAGGTGGATTACCTCCGCAGCATGGCGGGGAGGGTGAAGGACCGGATCATGATCTGGGTATACTCCCCAGCCTGCGGCTGGAGGTATTACATTGTGTACCCTGGTGGTCTGCGGTTCGATCTGGACTTCCCGAAGTCCATAGAATAATCTTCCTCCTTTTTTGGGACTCTTATCTAACGCCCCCCTTGCGCCAGCCCGCCCCCCGGGGGTGCTGAGGGTCATAAGACCCGAAGCAGGAGAAGAATGCGGAAGCGTTCTTCGACTCGTGGGCGCTGATGATTCCTCCGTATTACCTCCATGCAAATCCCCTTCGATTTTAACAGGTAATGCCGAGTCATCGCCACGCGGGGGATGCCCACGCGGCGGGGTCCGACTGGTTCATCAGAACCAGAAGGATGAGAAGAACTCGATAGAGTTCTTCGAAGCGAAGAATCGAAGAGCCTTCGGCTCTTCTCCTGTATCAGGTCTGATGACCTTCGACACTCCCAAGAACGTCAAATCTCCGTTATTTTCTCCAAAAAATGCCTGATTGATGTCGGATCAATGCCAATCCGCGCCGGGCTGCCCAAATTCCAGTTTCCCCCTCACAATCGCCCCGGATCGATACCCCCCAAATTATCGGTTATATCCCCAGCTTCAATGCTATTTGTCGGAGGAGTTCGGAGAACTCCGAAGACATGAGAAGGGAGGCATCAGCCGACCTTCGAATTGTCAAAGGGGCCCCGGCGACACAGAAAACAGATGAGCCTCGAACAGGTCGAAGAACCCTTACGGTTTCTTCTCCTCTTCCTGGTTCTTCGAACCAGTCAGAAAACAAAAAGGAGGAACCAACAAATGGCAGATTTCGTACAGAACACCAACGTAAAGAGCGCGGCCCGCAGACTTGCGGCACCGATCGCTGATGTGGACGCATTCAACACGATCGTCCAGAACGTAATCTCGAACAACCCGTTCGGGTGTGTATCGTACATGAGCGGGGGGATGAACCACCCGCCCGTTGAGAAGACAAAGGAGTCCTACACGGCACGGTTCGTGTACCAGGACAACGATGCACGGTCGGTGGGGAAAGGCTCGGAGAGCTACAATACGATGGCTGGCTACAATGCCGGGATCGCTGCTGTGCTCGCAAACACCGCCAATAACACGGCGCATGCCGGCACACCGGTTCACGATTCGCCCTCCGACAACTTCTCGGCAACCCTGAAGTGCCACGATCCCAACGGAGAACTCTACCAGGTGAACTTCTCCCGCCAGCAGGTGACCATCTCCAGTTACGAGGACGATGCCATCCGCACGAAGATCGAAACCTGGGCCGACGGCGTGACGGCCTTAGCCTGAACACTGGGGGCAGATGACCGCGGGAGAGATATTTCTTAAATCCCTCCCGTTTCCGGTCATCTCTCTGGAGGGTGGTAATGTCACCACCCCTCTCTAACCCCTCCACACCTTCTGCTGAGGTGTACTTCACGCGATCGGCATGTTCGACCCCGCGGAGCAGCTGATGGATGAAGACATGCTGGCTGACCCGGCCGGGTACCGGACCTGGTTCTGCCTCGGCGAGGTCTTCATAGCCTGCCTCCTTGCAGGGACCATCGCGGTCCCTGCGGGGGTGTGGTTTGCCGGGCGGACGGAACTGTCGCTTGCGTTCATCGGCGCCGGCATGCTCTTCCCGCCGCTCTTCATCTTCCTGAGGGTTCTTCAGACCCCGAAGGATGAGAAGAATGCGACAGCGTTCTTCGAATTGTGCCCCGGTTCATCCGGTACGCCATGAAAGCGGACACGGACGCAGTTTCGAAGAATTCTTGCAAATTCTTCTCATCCTCAAATTGCACTTCGCGCAATTCTTCGGATCTGGAAACATTCGGCAAGAACGAACAGACAAAGAAGGTCTTCTGGACCCTCTTCCTCGCCACCGCCGGCTTCGTGCCGGTACAGATGGTCGATCCGGTAACGGCGCAGAAGATGGAGGAGATTCTCGCGGGTCTCGTGCCATAGACAAAAAAGACCGGGGAGCAAGTCGAAGAACGTTGTTCTTCTTCGGTTTTTTGTGACCCTTAATGCTCCCCTGTCATCTCTTGAATAACCGGCATCCCGGTTTTCGTACGGATCCGGGAAAAAGGATTATCTCTCCCTGGCACCAGTCCCGCAAAACGAAAGGACTGAGTGATATATGCCCGGGAAAACATCATACGGGATTTTACATTTCTTCTTATTCAGCATACCAAAATATCATATGATCATACATTAATAACATCTGATCTTAATATTCTTAAGGTTCGTATGAAAAAATCGTGTGCAGTTATCATGATTGCCGCCATCCTGATCGGGGCGTGCATCGCGTTTGCCGGCTGTACGGGAACTGCCTCCCCTTCGGCTGGTACCACAACGACTGCCCTGGGATCTTCTTCAGCATCCGGGACAGCCACTATCACGGACGGCTTCAGGAGGACCGTAACGGTCCCGGCACATCCCACGCAGATCGTCTGCTCGGGCTCCGGCTGCCTCCGGTATGTTGTTTATCTCGGGGCGCAGGACATGGTTGTCGGTGTGGACAGCCAGGAAAAGAAAGCCCAGGTACAGGAAGGCCGGGCATATGCGCTTGCAAACCCCCAGTTCAAGAACCTGCCCCTGAGCGGGGAGATGAGGGGTAAGGACGATCCGGAGAAAATTATTGGTATCAGCCCTCAGATCGTCTTCAAGACCGGCTCGACCGGCACCACCTATGCGACCAGCGGCCCTGAAGCAGACACACTCCAGAACAAGACCGGTATACCGGTGGTAGCCTTCCCGTACGGCTCCCTCAGGACAGATGCAGAAAAAGCAGAGTTCTATGCTGCCCTGCGGCTGATGGGGAAGACACTCGGAAAAGATGCCCGTGCCGAGGAACTGATCACCTATGTCGAAGAAGTGACAGCAGACCTTGAGAAACGAACAAAGGATATCCCAGTGGATCAGCAGAAGAGCGTGTACATCGGCGGTGTCAGCTCCGCAGGGGCGCATGGAATTATCTCGACCGAGCCGGCATACCCGCCCTTCATCTGGGTGCATGCAAAGAACATTGCCGCCGGGTCTGACACCCAGCATGCCGACATCTCAAAAGAGGTCATTGTGAGTGGTGACCCGGAGTTCTTGTTCATTGACGTGGGAACAATCCAGATCGACAACGAAGGGGCCATTGGTGAACTGAAGACCAACCCGGCCTATGCCGGCCTTGCCGCGGTGAAGAGCGGGAACGTGTATGGTGTCCTGCCCTACAACTTCTACAGTGTCAACTACGAGACCGTCCTTGCCGATGCCTATTTCATCGGAAAGACCCTGTACCCGGACCGGTTCTCGGATGTCGACCCGCAGGTAAAAGCAGACGAGATTTACACGAAGTTTGTCGGGAAACCCGCATTTGCTCCCCTTAACGCGCAATACAGGGAGCTCGGGTTCACGAGGATAAACCTTACGTCATGAGCGGGGGCAGCCATGCACCTGAATCAGGGAACGGTTCCGGAGGATTACCGTGCCTACCTGAACCGCAAGGTCCGGTGGATCCTCCTCGGGCTCATCCTTGTCTTCGTCTTCTTTGTCCTTGCCATATCCGTAGGGGCGGTAGCGATCCCCCCTCTCGACGTTGTCCAGTCACTGCTGGGCATCTCGTCTTCCGATAAGTGGGACAGAATCGTCTGGAACGTCAGGCTGCCCCAGGCAATCGCGGCCGTTGTCGCAGGGATCGGCCTTGCCATTGCCGGGGTTGCCATGCAATCCATCCTGCGGAACCCGATCGCCTCTCCCTTCACGCTGGGCATATCGAGCGCAGGTGCATTCGGTGCCGCTGTATCCGTGATCGTGCTGGGCGCCGGGACCATGCAGTCAACGGTGGCAAGCCCGGTTGCGATCTCCAATCCCTACCTCACTACCACCGTTGCCTTCATCTTCTGCATGATCGCGACTGGTGTCATCCTTGCGATCTCCCACATTAAGGGGGCGTCCCCGGAAGTCATGGTCCTCACCGGGGTCGCCCTCTCCTCGCTCTTCTCTGCGGGTGTCATGTTCCTCCAGTATTTCTCCAACGATGCCCAGCTTGCCGCTGTCGTCTTCTGGACGTTTGGCGATGTCGGCAGGGCCACGTGGGACATGCTGCCGCTGATGGTTGTTGTCGTGGGGGCCGGGACACTCTATTTCATTGCCAACCGCTGGAACTACAATGCCATCGATGCCGGCGATGAGACGGCCCGGGGGCTTGGCGTGAACGTAACAAGGGTCCGGCTTGCCGGGATGACGGTTGCCGCGGTCATATCGGCAGTGATCGTTGCCCTGCTCGGGGTTATCGGGTTTGTCGGCCTGGTCTGCCCGCACATGATGAGGAGGCTTGTTGGCGATGACCAGCGTTATCTCATCCCGGGTTCGGCTATTGCCGGGGCAGTCCTGCTCCTTGCCTCGGACACCGTGGCCCGGATCATTGTTGCGCCGTATATCCTCCCGGTTGCCGTCCTGACGGCTTTCTTGGGAGCGCCCGTATTCATCTACCTGTTATTCAGAGGGTATAAACGATGACAAAGATGCTGACTGTAAATGAACTGAAATTCATGTACCGGAACCGGGATGTCCTGCAGCAGATTGGTTTCTCGATCGAGCAGGGGCAGGTTATCGCGGTGCTCGGCCCAAACGGCGTGGGGAAGACTACGCTCTTAAAATGCTTAAACCGCATCCTGAAACCCCGGGAAGGCACTGTGATGCTTGACGAGGAGAACCTGCTCGACCTCGGAACCATGGAGATTGCCCGCAGGGTCGGCTACGTGCCGCAGCGGGTCGAGACCGGGCGGCTGACCGCGTTTGATGCTGTCCTCCTCGGCCGCCGGCCGCACATCGGCTGGGATGTTGTTCCCCGCGATCTTGCTATCGTTGATGCGATCTTCAGAAAACTGGGCATGGAGGCGCTCCGCCTCTCGTACATCGACGAGATGAGCGGCGGCGAGCTCCAGAAAGTTGCTATCGCCAGGGCGCTCGTCCAGGAGCCGCGTGTGCTCCTTCTCGATGAGCCCACGAGCAACCTTGATCTGAAGAACCAGGTCGATATCCTGACCACCATCCGCGAGGTTGTCCGTGATCACGGCATTGCGGCTATCATGACCATGCACGACCTGAACCAGGCCCTGCGGTTCGCCGACACGTTCATCTTCATCAAGAACGGGAGAGTACATATCCACGGCAGCCACGATATCGTCACCCCCTCGGTCATCGAAGATGTGTACGGTCTTCCGGTCATGATCGGCGAACTGGGCGGAATCCGGTGCGTGATCCCCGGTGCCTGTAAAACAATATAAGAGAGAACCAATGGAGTGAGACCATGCACGACCACGATCACCATCATGACAGCAAAGGCGACCACGATCACGGGCACCACCATCACAACCACGGTGCGCCGCAGACAGTAACGTTTGAAGACTGCATCCGCTTCCACGGCCATTCCTGCCCGGGCCTTGCGTCCGGCTACCGTGCGGCAACCGCGGCCATGGAAGCTCTCGGTGTCTCCCGTCCCGAGGACGAGGATCTTGTCGCCATCTGCGAGACCGATGCCTGCGGGGTCGATGCCATCCAGGTCATTGCCGGGACAACGGCCGGCAAGGGCAACCTCATCATCCATGACTATGGCAAGCATGCCTTCACGTTCTATAACCGCAAGGACGGCAAGGCAGTCCGGATCACGTTCTGTCGCAATGATACGTCAGAGAGCCCGGAAATGATGGAGCTGCGCAAGAAGGTATTCGGCGGCACCGCAACAGAAGAGGAATCGGAGCGGTTCCATGCTCTCATGCACAAGGCCACCGTGGACCTCCTGCATGCCCCTGCGGAGAAAGTCCTGAAGATCGAAAAGATCACCATGGATGCCCCGAAGAAGGCCCGGATCTTCGCCTCAATAACCTGCGAATGCTGCGGGGAACCGGTGGCCGATGCAAAGACAAGAGTCGTAGACGGGAAGCGCGTCTGCATCCCGTGCGCTGAAGGAACGCACCCGGCAAAGAAATGATTGTGGGAAGACCGCTATGGATCTGACACTCAGGCCGATCGGGTTCGTACGATCCCCCTACAAGGTGAAGGGCGACGCACCGCGGCAGGGACGGTTGTCCGCCATGGTCTCGGAGATCGTCATCGCTGACAAGTACCGCGAAGGACTGAAGGATATCGGGAAGAAGTCTCATCTCTTTGTCCTCTTGTGGTTTGACCGGGCGGACCGCAGCGTTCTCGTGGCAACGCCCCCGCATGAGGGCATCGAGCACGGCGTGTTTGCAACCCGGTCCCCGAACCGGCCCAATCCTGTTGCGCTGTCACTCGTCGATCTCATCCGCTGCGAAGAGGGCATCCTAACCGTGCGCGGGCTCGATGCGTTTGATGGCACACCGGTGCTGGACATCAAGCCGTATTCACCGGAGATTGACAGCGTCGGGAAGTGAAGGCAAGGGATTCCCGCGCCCCGTCCCATGTAAGGGAAGAATCTCTTAAAAACAGGGATTGATCAGCTCTCGATTGCAATTGTCGTGAGCTTGACCGACTCGACGCCCTTGTGGGACATCAGCTTCTCGGCAAGCGCCTTGAGCTGGCTGCCATCGCCGTGGACCAGGATGACCTCAAGGCACCGCTCATGGGTGACGTGGGAGTGGAGCGAGGCCTTGATGATGCCGTGATACTCGTGCTCGATCTCCGTGATAGCCGAGAGGAGGTTCCGCTGCTCGTGGTCGTACACCATCGTGATGACGCCTTCCCGTTCGCCCTTGACATCCGACATCCACTTGTAATACGTGATGTAGGTGCGGATGGCGTCGCGGATCCCTTCCGATCGCGACGAATACCCGCGGTAGTTCAGGATCTCATCGAAACGGTCAAGAAGGTTCTTCGGCAGCGAGATGCCGATGCGGGAGAGATCGTCTTCCATGGCCATAGTGATCAGTGATGATTGTATGATTGCTGATAGTTCTTCAACATTTTGAAAAAAAAGCTGGGAAAAGTGTTACTTGGTAACATTCTGTTACCCGATTCAGGCAGGCTGGGGATCCCCCGGTGCAGATCCCGACACAGCGAAGAATCCTTCGGATTCTTCTCGTATATGAACCTTAAAGGGTCTCTAACCTTTTGCATGCTTCCTGGAGCGTCTCATCCTTCTTCGAGAACGTAAACCTGAGCTTCGTTTCGCCACCGTTCGCATAGAACGAGCTTCCCGGCACGGCCGCAACTCCTGCCGTCTCCACCAGGTGGCGGGCAAAGTCCGTGTCGCTCATGCCAAAGGAGCTGATGTCGGTGTACAGGTAATACGCACCCTCGGGGAGTTCGCAGGCGAACCCGGCCTTCTTCAGGCCTTTATAGAGGATCTGCCGCTTGCGGTCGTACTCCATGGCAAGTTCCTTGTAGTACGATTCCGGCAGGTCGAGGGCGGCAACGCAGGCCCGCTGGAGGGGTGCGGGGGCGCCGACGGTCAGGAAATCGTGGATCTTCCGGATCCGGTCCGTAAGCGCAGCATCCGCAAGAGCATAGCCGACCCGCCACCCGGTCACGCTGTAGGTCTTCGAGAAACTGCCGATGGTGATCGTCCGGTCCTCCATGCCGGGGAGTGACCCGATCGAAACGTGTTTATGCCCGTCATACACGATGTGTTCGTAGATCTCGTCCGTGATGGCAACCGCATTGTGCTCGATGCAGAGGTCGGCGATGAACGAGAGTTCCTGCTTGGAAAATACCTTGCCGGTCGGGTTGTTGGGCGTGTTGATGATGATGGCCCGGGTCTTCTTTGAAAACACGGACTTCCATTTCTCCTCATCGATGGAGAGGTCGTCTGTAAGGGGGACATAGCGCGGGGCAGCGCCCGAGATCTGTGCATCCGGGCCATAGTTCTCGTAGAAGGGTTCCGGCACAACCACCTCGTCGCCCGGCTGGATGATGGCAAGCATCGAGGCCATCATCGCTTCTGTCGAGCCGCAGGTGACCGTGATCTCCGTCTCGGGATTGAAGGTCATCCTGTTGAACGTCTTCACCCGCCGTGCGAGCGCCTCGCGGAGGTCTTTTGCTCCCCAGGTAATCGCGTATTGGTTAATATCATCCTTGACGGCTTCGCAGGCCGCGGTCTTCAGTCCGGGAGGACAGGGAAAGTCGGGGAATCCCTGGGCAAGGTTGATCGCGTTGTGCTTCAGGGCGAGCCGGGTCATCTCCCGGATAACGGATTCAGTGAACGTGTCGGCCCGGGACGGGTGGGTGGTAAAGAAGGGGGCCTTACCCTTCCCCGTTCCGGCTCTCTTGTTCTGCATGCCGATCCGGTTCGCACGCCCGGAAAATATAATGAGAGGATTCGTCTCCCGGAGCCCCACCCATCGTGCATGATGCCCCGGAAAAGTCCCTTGTGCAATGTTGTTCATGAGAGATGGTGCACCAATTAAGCAAGTTTTATTTACTTAATGCAAGTAAAATTGATCCTGTATCATCATGCACATCATGGAAGGATTCTTACCCTGGCAGTGGTGCGTAATCTGGTGGCTTGTCGCCCTCCCCTGCCTCATGCTCGGTATCTGGCAGCTCAAAAAGGTCATCAACGCAGACCGCGAGGCGCTGCCTCTGCTTGGCGTTACAGGCGGGTTTATCTTCATCCTCTCGTCCCTGAAGCTCCCGTCCGTCACGGGGAGCTGTTCGCACCCGACCGGCACCGGTCTCTCGGCTATCTGTTTTGGCCCGTGGATCACCGCCGTGATCTGCGCTATCGTTCTCCTCTTCCAGAGCCTCTTCCTCGCCCACGGCGGCCTCTCCGTTCTGGGGGCAAACATCGTCTCTATGGGTATTGTCGGCCCCCTTGTCGGGTACGCCATCTACCGGCTCTTAAAGGATACGTCGGTCAATATCTACCTGACAGTCTTCCTTGCAACGGCGCTCGCGGACATGTTCACCTACGTGACTACCTCGCTTGAACTTGCGCTTGCCTATCCCGCTGAGGTGGGCGGGTTTGCCAGTTCGTTTGTCATGTTCATGGCGATCTTTGCCGTCACGCAGGTGCCGCTTGCGATTGTCGAAGGAGTTGTGCTTGCCCTCGTGTTCAAGTACATCGTCGCCCTCAAGCCCGACATCCTCATCCGGATGAAGATATTTTCCGAAGCACAAATCACGGCAGCACGGGGTGAGGCATAATGGCGAAGAATTACACTCTCGAGATCCTTGCGGTCGTTGCGATCCTTGGTTTCTGTGCAGTCTTCCTCTACACAAGCTCGACCATGACCGGCGCCGAGTTCGCCGGTTCCGACAACGTGGGATCGGGCTTGATCGCGGAGCTCTCGGGGAAGGACGTTGAGAGTTTCACGCCGCTCATCCCCCAGTGGGAACCGCCAAGCGGTGAGATCGAGTCGTGCCTCTTCGCCCTCCAGGCAGCCATCGGCGGAATCTTCGTTGGCGGGGTCTTCGGGTACTGGCTTGGCCAGCGGAAAGGTTTGAGTGATGCAAAGGTGAACCAGTAAGCTATGTTTGAGGAGCTGCTGGAGGACGTTGCCCAGACAAATGGGCTGCGCGAAACGAGCACGTGGCTCAAGCTTGCGGCAGGCCTCTCCGCCATTGTCCTCTGTCTCCTCTCGACCGGCTACGCGGCCCCGCTCTTCATCGCGCTTGTCCTCTCCGCGGCAATCCTCACCCTCGCCCGCGTTGACCTGCGGACTTACGCGGAACTCTTCCTCGTCCCGCTCTGGTTTGCCCTGATGAGCGTGGCAGTCATTGTCCTCATCTCCGGTGGGGAGCACGTGTTCTGGAACTGGGACCCCCTGCCGTTCCTCTCGCTCTCGGTCACCCGCGAGAGCATCAACACCGGGTTCTTTGTCCTCTGCCGGGTGATCGGCGGCATGTCCGCCCTCCTCTTCATCGCGCTGACAACGCCCATGACCGACCTCTTCGTGGTCATGCGGAAGGCCCGCGTCCCGGATTTTGTCATCGACCTTGCGATGATCATCTACCGGACCATCTTCTTCCTTTTGGATCAGGTGCGGCAGATCTACCATGCGCAGGTGATGCGTCTCGGCTACTCGGGCTGGAAGGAGTCGGTCCACACCTTCTCGGTGCTCTGCGGGTCGGCGTTCATTGCGAGCTGGGACGCGGGCGACGACCTGGTGCGGGCCATGGACGCCCGGTGCTATGACGGGAAGTTCGCGCTTCTCGGAGAGAACCGCCCGGTTGAACTCCGGCCGCTTGCCGCCCTCGCCCTCTTCCTGATCGCGGCATCGGCAGCCGTTGTCGCAACGCAGGGTATGACCTTACTGTAGGAGAGAACCATGAGCAGCATTGTCCTAGAAGCACGTGATATCCGATACCGCTACCCGCGGGGGCAGGAGGCGATCAGGGGGATCAGCTTCCACTTCCGCCGGGGCGAGAAGATCGCGCTGGTCGGCCCGAACGGCGCCGGCAAGTCCACGCTCCTCCAGATGTTCAACGGCATGATCCGCCCGGATTCCGGGATGATGCTCTTCGACAACAGGCCGATGGAATACGACCGGGCATCGCTCCGTGAACTACGGCGGAAAGTCGGGTTCGTGCTCCAGAACCCGGACCGGCAGATCATTGCCCCGACCGTATACCAGGACGTTGCCTTCGGGCCGACAAACCTCGGGTATTCCGAAGCAGAGGTGAGGGAGTCCGTCACGACCGCCCTCCGGCACGTGGGCCTTGCCGGCTTCGAGCGCCGCCCGCCCCACCAGCTCTCGGGCGGGGAGAAGAAACGGGTCGCCATCGCCGGCGTGCTCGCAATGGACCCGGACGTGCTGGTTTTCGACGAACCCACGAGCGGCCTCGACCCGTCCGGCTCGGAAGACCTCATGGAACTCCTTGACGAGCTGAACCACGAGGGCAAGACCATTGTCATCTCCACGCACGATGTCGAGCTCGCGTACCCGTGGGCGGATCGGGTCATCCTCCTCGCAGACGGTCAGATCATCAAGGAGGACATCCCGGACGTGGCGTTCGGGAACACGAAGTTCGTCCGCATGGCTCATCTCTCTGTCCCAACCCTGCTCGAACTCTCGGCGGAACTGGAGAAGCGCGGTTTTTTCATTCCCGGGCGAAAGCCCCGGAGTGTGCTTGATATGGTTCACATCATCGAGAGCCAGGCTCGTGGATCCTGCTGCCACCCGGCGCCGGGCACGATCACGGTCTGTAATGTTGATACGATTGCCCCAGGTACCACCCCTCTCTGGGTACAGGCCCATCCCGGCATCGCCGTTGGCGCCATGGGCACGCGGGCCAAGCAGTGCGCTGCAATGGAGCAGGTTGCGCTGGAGTTCACCTACGGGGTCATCGACAAGTGCATCCTCCGTGCCTTGCGAGGGAAGGACTCGCTCATCCTCACGAATGGGAGCATGGTGGGTCGGGTTACGGAACGGGTGGAGGCGTACTGCAAGGAGAGCGGGAATGTCATTTCCGTCGCTCTCTTGGAAACGACAGACCGGTTATCTTGAAGGGATGAGAAACGGAGCGGGGGTGCGGGACTGTCCCGCTCACATCTTCGGCGTCCAGACCCCGAAGCCGTTCCCCTCAGTGTCCTGGAGGACCGCAACGAGCCCGACTCCCTTGATCATGAACTTTGGCATGACGATCTTCCCGCCGAGTTTCTCAACCTTCGCAACAACCTTGTCAATGTCGTCGACCATCACGTAATTCTTGATAGTCTCGTCTCCCTGCCGCTTGTACAGCCCGCCCATGTTGATGGTCCCGAGCGTTGGCTCGCCAAGCGTGATCTCGTTGTACTGGATTGCCTCCATGCTTTTGAGGTCCATCGTCGGGGTTTTGATCGGTTCGATCATCCAGCCGAGGAGGTTCTTGTAGAAGTGCTTTGCGCGGTCGACATTGTTGGCCGGGATCTCGAAATAGGCGATGTTTGGCATGGGAATTAGTATTCCGGAAAATGTATTTTACTATTGGGATAGTACCAATCCCCATGTCGTGCGCTATCCGTTCAGCACGTCACGTGCAGCACAGCAGCATACTTCCGCTGCTCCTTTGCGATCAGCGGGATGATATCCGGCACGGGCCGGACAATGTGTTCATACTCCGCGAGCAGTTTTGCGGCATTCGGTGTCACGGGGAGGTCCCCGTACTGGCCGGTGCCAATGTAAACGACCTCTGGGGTCTCTTCGTTTAGGAAGGCGAGTTCTTCAGCCGAGAGCGGCGTGTGCCCGAACTCACTTGCCCAGGGCTTTGAAAGTTTCTTCTTCCGTTTTGAGACCGAGCCGTCGGTATGGATGATGACATCATGTTCGTAGCGGGTGCCGCCGATCTCGACCCATCCGAATTCCGATCGCATGCAGATCCCTACGCGGGATACTCTCGGGTGCTAGGATATCAACCTTGCGACGCCGGAAGGCTCCCGGACACCGCGCCGGGAAAACGATTATCATTCAGCCTGCAAAATTGAACCGTGGTGGATGTTGTGCTGATTGGGATTATGTCCGATACCCATGACGAGATCGAACGGACAACGCGAGCCGTTGCCCTGTTCAACCGCGAGGGCGTGGGGCATGTGCTGCATGCCGGCGATTTCGTCTCGCCGTTCATGCGGGAGCCGCTCCGGGAACTCAAATCGCCGCTTACCGGGGTGTTTGGCAACAATGATGGCGACCGTTCGCTGATCGCAGAGAAGTTTTCGTCTGTGCCCGGGCTTACTATTGCCGGGACATTTGCACGGCTCGAGGCAGGCGGGATGCGGATCGGACTCCTGCACGGTAATGACCGCGTCCTCTTCGAGACGCTTGCAGGGTGCGGGAATCTTGACCTGCTCGTGTACGGCCATACTCACAAGCCCGAAGTCCGGAGAACCGGCTCCCTGCTCATCGTCAACCCCGGCGAAGTGTACGGGCACCTGACCGGGAAGAGCACGGTAGCGATCGTGGACACGGAGAAGCGGGTCGCAGAGATCGTGGAATTGTAAGAATCCCGGGCCTGTTCATACCCGCGGTTTTGGCCTGGCCATCACGATTTCTTCGTTTTTCCTTGTGCCGGTATTCTGTTGCACGCGCACCGGCTGGGTCTTCTCACAGTATTGAAAAATTTGCCGGGAATAGAGAAATTGTGGTCCTTTCAAACGATTTTTTTAGAGATTCTGATATTGTGAGATTTCTCTCAATCAGATATATTTATATATAAATCTGGTTAAATGAGGGAAACCTTTAGGGTACCCTGCATTCTATTCATCACTTGTCGTTACTGAAGAAGATGAGAAGGATGAAACAATTTTCTGCAGATGATGCGTTCACCGGCCTTGAGGCGGCTATCGTCCTGATTGCTTTTGTCGTTGTTGCCGCGGTGTTCTCGTATGTATTGCTTGGTGCAGGGTTCTACACCACCCAGACAGCACAGGAGACCGTGCATAACGGGGTTGTCCAGGCAAGTTCAAGCCTTGAGATCGTCGGAGATATCATGGCGATAGCGGAGGGGGCTGATCCGGCACGGCTTTCCTACATCAATACCTCGGTTGCCCTTACTGCCGGAGGCACTCCTATGGATCTTACCCAGATGGTCATATCATGCTCTGACAGCAATGGCGGCAGGAATCCCAGCATTGCCAACAACACCGACGTAAATTCCTGCGCTGATGTGTTTACCAATGCGGCTACGGTGGAAGATATGAGGTGGTGTGTTTCCGCGAAGTTCAACGATTTGAACCCCGAGTCTCCGAACAACCTGCTCGAGCCCAACGAGATCTGGATCCTCTCCATCGGTATGCCCCCGACGGCAACGCCGAATACCAAAGGAACAATCAACCTGCAGCCGGCAGTTGGTGCCGTTGTTCCCCTTTCAAGAACGCTGCCCGGCGCTTTCACAAAGGTTCAGGCAATTCATTAGTCTCCCTCATTTTTCTTTTGGCAATGCGCAACCCGCAACAGGATCATCACTTCGTTTCTGACCCGACCAGGCATACCTTAAAGAGATCGGACACAGTCAGTTTCCTGTATGCAAACGATCTCTCTCGTCTGCATGCTGCTCATCAGTGCTCTCCTCGCCTCAGGATGCACCATGTTGCCGGGCTACCACATCATCAGTGATACGCCCGATCCCGTCATCGGCCAGTGGATCAGTGGCGAACCTCCTCAGTCAGAGATGCATATCGTCTTTTACGAGAACCGTTCCTATCTCACGCAGAATTATTTCCTCAACCGCGGTGCGATCACTGAATATGGGACATGGACAAAAATTGAGCGGGGCTTCTATTCCGCACAATCGACTAGCGGCGGGATCACCAACTGGACATATGATGCGTTCAGTGATTCGGTCTATATCCGGGATATCCCGCAGCAGAGATATTTCCGGTACCGCGGCTGAAACACAAAGCCTGCCGGCAATAGTTCATCATCGGACTCTTGTCCGTTCACCAGTCAGGACGGTCTCTTACTTTTCTGCCCGGATCGGCATGATCACGGTGGTGATGCCGCTGTACTGCAGCCGGCGCTGGATGGCAAACGCCGTCTCGTTGTGCAGGTACTTGTGGAACGGGTTCTCATGCCGGAACACCAGTTGCCCGGTAAAGAACGTGGAATTCTGGAACTCCCGTGCAATCTCCCGGCAGACCGGTACGGCTGTATCCACGACATCGGTGCCAATATCCATGCGGTAGTCCGCGGAAAAACCCATCTCCCGTGCCAGGTCGACATATTTTTCCAGCCCTTTCTTCGTCGATTCCGAGAGCGCCTTCAGTTCCGCTGCTCCCTTGAACGTGCCGGAGTCGACAACCGCGATCGAGACGAAGATGAAGTTCTCGTAGATCCCCGGGAAGTTCTTGATCACGGAGTAAAAGGTATTGACACCAAAGCCGTGGAAACCGGTAACCAGCTGGACTGCGGTCATCTTATGGGGATTTACCGGATCGATGTTCTTCGTGCCGGCCACGGGCATGACATCAAGCAGGGAATCCAGTTTCCGCAGGCCCCGCGTGACCTTCTGGTAATGCCGGTGGATCAGGAAACAGAGCCCGACAAGGGCCGATGTCAGGAAGATCGTGAGCCAGCCCCCCTCGCCCAGCTTCTCGAAGATGGTGATGGTGAGGATCGTACTGCAGAGCACGAGCCCGATGAGGTGGATCGGGATATGCTGTTTCCAGTCTTTCTCGGTTACCCGGTTCTTGTAGAAGAACCGGGACATGCCGTACTCGGAGATGGAGAAGGTGAGGAAGACGTTGATGGCATACATGGTGATCAGGATCATAACAGAACCATGCGTGAAAAGCATGAGAAGGAGCGCCGCGCCACCCATCAGGAGGATGCCGTTTGTCATCGTGAGGCGCTCCGAGAGCAGCGCAAAGGAGCGGGGGAGCCAGGAGTCGATGGCCATGTTTGCCATGACCCGCGGCCCGTCGATGAACCCCGTCTGGGCGGCCACGCAGAGCAGGGCGGCTTCTGAAAAAATGGTAATCAGGGCGAGAAGGCCCCCGAGAGGCCAGCCGGCAAACACGCTGCCGGCAAGGACCGCGTTCAGTGTCTGCCCCGCCACCGGCCGTATGTCCCAGAGGAGGTAGCAGGCAAAGAGTCCTGCGGAGAGGGCCGTCAGTGAGAGTGCCATGTACAGCATTGTCCGCTTGCCGGTCTTCACCCGGGGCTCGCGCATGATCTGCATCCCGTTTGCCACTGCCTCGATCCCGGTATAGGTTCCGCCGCCGAGCGAGTAGGCCCTGAAGAAGACTGCCAGGATCCCGACCAGGCCGATGGCAGCGAGGTCGCGGGAGAAGCCGGACTGGATCGTCGCGGCAACCGGGACGATCTGCGGGGCGTGGGCGAGGAGGCCGTACCCGAGCAGAATGGCGTGGGCTGCGATGAATACGAGGAAGATCGGGGCAAGAATGAGAACGGATTCCCGGACACCCCGCAAATTGATGACGATCAGGATGAGGATAAGGAGGCAGGCGAACGGGAGCTTCCAGGGCTGCCACGACAACGGCAGGAACGAGAAGACGGCCTCCCCGCAGGCGGCAATCGAAACCGTGATGGTCAGCATGTAGTCAATGAGAAGGGCGCTGCCGGAAACGACTCCCGCCCGTTCGCTGATGGTGTGGGTAGCAACGATATAGCCACCGCCGCCACCCGGGAAATGCTCGATGATGCGGGTGTAGGCATACGAGATGATGAAGACCGTCAGTGCGGTTCCGATTGCAAGAAAAACAGCAAGATAGGTGTAGGGTCCAAGGGCGATGAACGCTTCAGGTGGACCGTAGGACGATGAAGAGACCCCGTCGGCCCCAAGGCCTATCCAGGCAAGGAGGGGGAAGAGCGCGATCTTATGGAAGAGTGAAGGGTCTTCGATATTTTTCCTGGCGCCGATGATGGTTCGCCGGGCGCCGCTCCTGATATCTTCCCAGTTCCATGAGTCACGGGATCCCACGGTATCTTCTTCCGGCAGCTGGCCGGGCCGTGATCAGATAACGGCAGGGCCATTCTGCACGATCCTTGCTGGTTGTACGGCTGTGGTCTATGCACTCAGGACTCAGATATCTGCACCCGGCTTAATTCGTTTCTGGTTTTGTTGTGGCAGCCGGGAGGGTATGTTCAGTGTGGGAGAAAAGGATCCCGCGGTTTTTATCCTCAGGAGAATAACGTGTCATTTGATGGAGATATATCATGGAAAATATTTTTGATACGGCCCTGAAGCAGAGATATACCATCGGACTGACGATCATCTATGCCCTCATCATCCTCTTTGCTGTTGTCACGATGCAGTTCTATTTCGGGCTTTTCATGGCAGTCATCGTGTCGATCTTTGCCATCGCGTTTTACTGTATTGACATGACCTCACCGGAAACGGAGAACCAGAAGGCAACCCTGCTCCTTGCCTGCGGTGTCATCGTGGCGGCAATTGCATCGGCTATCGCATCCTGGCTCCTCTGGGCAGTCGTGCTCGCTGTCCTCTTCCTGCATATCTATGTTCTGGGTAGGATCGAACAGCGCCTTGCGATGCTCGAGTACCAGAGCACCCGCAGGATCCTCCATAGACGGACCCGTGGCGGGGCATCGCAGCGCCACCGGGCTTAGGCGGTTTTGTCCCCGGTATCTTCCCGCAGCACAGGGCACGGAGTTGCCCTCGCCACCGCATTCAGGATTATGGGCCGGCACGCATAGCTTTGCAACCAACGTTATTGCGAAACGCCCATGCGGTGCTTTCCGGCCGGCACAGTTATCTCGAATCGTGCTCCGTTCCCGTTTGTGCCGGTCTCCCGGATCGTGATGCCCGTGATGTCGAGGATCTCGCGGGATATGGCAAGGCCAAACCCGGTGTTCTTACCCACGCCCGGCGCGAAGATCCGTTCCTTGTCGGCAGGAGGGACGCCGACTCCGTCATCGGAGCAGACAACGATCCGGGCGCCGTCATTCTCCTCCAGCGTGAACCGGACCTGTTGGATCGATCCCCCGTGGCGCTTTGCATTGTCCAGGAGGTTGAAGAAGACCTTGGAGATGAGGGGGTCGGCGAAAATATCCAGGTCGCCCGGAAGCAGGTTCTCGCACCGGATGGCCTTTGGCAGCGCAGCTTTTTCGGCAGCAGCGACAAGCCCGTGAAGGTTCTGCCAGGCCGGTTCGTGCACGCCGATCATCTCGTACTCCTTCGTGAACTGGATCAGGTTCGAGATCTGTTCGATCGTCCGGCTGATGCGGGAAAAGTCGTCGGCATGCGCAGTTTCGGGGACCTTGCGACGGAGCAGTTCGACATATCCGCCCAGTGCCTGGAGCTGGTTGTTGATATCGTGCCTCGTTATGCCCGAGAGGATGTTGAGCTTGTGGTTGGCCTGCCGCAGCGCCTCTTCCATGTTCTTCCGGCCGGAGATATCGATGACACTTGAAAGAAGGTAGAGTTCCTCCTGCATGGTTATCAGCGTGGCCGAGTACAGGCAAACACGGACTGTCCCGTCCTTTGCGCGGAACGGGACTTCCTCTGCCTCGATGTGCCGCTCTTTTTTGAGAACCGTGGCGATACGCTCCCCGATCTCCCTGTCGACAAGGAGCCCGATCTCCCATGGGGTCTTCCCGAGCACCTCTTCGCGTGAGTACCCGCTGTTTTTGATGAACGCGTCGTTGACGGCATAGAAGGTATTGTCTTTCACGGAGAGCAGCGTGAGGGCAACGAGGCTGGTCCGGAAGATCGTGGAAAACATCTTCTCGGACTCCCGCAATGCCGTTTCTGACGCCCTCCGCTGGCTGATATCCCGGGTAAGGCCGATGACCCCGGTGGGAATACCGCCCGTTCCCAGCATCGGGGTGATGATCACCTCGGTCCAGACCGTGGAACCGTCCTTTCGCCGGAACTCCAGTTCCAGGGGACGGGGTGCCGGCATGATCTTCCCTTCCTGCAGGTCGCTGGTCGCATGGCGGTAATGTTCCCGGATAATGGCAAGCGATTCCGGGGTCAGTGCCTCTTCAACGGGCTCGCCAATCGCCTCTTCCGGCATCATGCCCCGGAGTTCATGGACAGACGGGGTGACGTACGTGAGGTGCATATCCATGTCCGCGGTCCAGATAACGTCCTTCACATTGTCCGTAAGGAGACGGAGGCGCACCTCGCTCTCATGCAGCGCCTCTTCTGCCGTTCTCTGGTCCGTGATGTCCCGGCAGATCCCCATGTAGCTGATAATCTCACCTGAAGCGTTCCGGAGAGGGGCAGCGCTCTGGGAGTGCCAGCGCCAGGTCCCGTCCCTGTGCAGGACACGGTATTCGATACCGTGGACCCGGGTGCCCTTCTCCATGACCGAGTGGAACGCCCGGACATTCCCCGGCAGGTCATCGGGATGGATCAGGGCCGCTGACGGTGACCCGATGAGTCCACGGGTGTCGTGCCCTAAAATCTCCGACCATTGCGGCGAGACGTAGGTGAAATTTCCCGCAGGGTCCAGCGAGAAGACGATGTCGCTTGCGTTCTCGACAAGAGATCGGAACTTCTCCTCGCTCTCGCGGATGCCCTCCTCCATCTTCCGCAGGCCGGAGATGTCGATGGCGACCCCGCGGAAACCGATGATCTCCTGGTTCCTGTAGACCAGGGACGAATAGACAACCACCGGGAACGTGCTCCCGTCTTTCCTTATTGCAGTGTATTCCTTTGGCTCATAGGGGATATTGGCCAGGATGCTCTTCACACTCTCCATGAATCGTGCGTGCTGGGCAGGTTTGATCAGGGAGAGGACCGGTTTTCCCTCGGTGAGCTCCTTCACGGAGAAACCGGTGACCGATGCGGCATGCCGGTTCGCGTAGGTGATCCGCAGCTCCCTGTCAGTTTCAAAGACCATCTGGGGCAGGCGGTCGGTCAGGTCGCGGAACCGTGCCTCGCTCTCAAGGAGTGCTTCATGTGCCTTCTTCTGCTCCGTGATATCCTCGTAGGTTCCCAGCACGCCGATGATCTCCCCCTCCCGATTGCGGAGAGGGACTTTACTGGTGCGGAGCCATGACGTACTGCCATTGGGCCGGATTTGCTGCTCTTCGAAATGGATCTTTGGCTGGCCGGTCTCCATCACCTCCCGGTCATCCTCCTGGAAGTGCTCAGCGGTTGCAGCCGATGAATGGTCATAATCGGTCTTCCCGATCATGTCAGCGGGATCGGAATAACCGACATCCTGTGCGAGGGGCTTGTTGCATCCTAAAAAGACCGAGCTCCTGTCCTTCCAGAACACTCTCTGCGGGATGGTGTCGAGCACGGTCTGGAGCATCTGTTGTGACTGGAACACAGCCTCTTCAGCAATTTTTTTCTCTGTAATATCCCTGATTGTCCCGATAGTAACCTGCTCTCCCGTTGCATTGAGAATCCGGATGGATTTATCCTCATACCAACGGTATGTTCCATCGTTCCTTCGCACCCGGAACTGGTCCTGCGGCAGAGGGGTTCCAATCGGGCGGCTGGTCCGGATATGACTGGTTAACACCCTGGCGTCGTCCTGGTGGATGAATTCAGAAAAATTTTTTCCCAGGATCTCATCAGGATGGTATCCCAGCTGATCCATGACCTGGGGGCTTATGTAGACGATCGTGCCTTGGGGATCCAGATAATAGACAATATCCTGGATTACCTCGACAAGGGTCCGGTATTTCTGCTCACTCTCACGCAGCGCCTGTTCGGCCTGCTTCTGTTCAGAAATGTCAATGATGATCCCCCTGAAGCCGGCCATCTGTCCGTTCCGATAGACCACATCCGCGTAAATGAGCCCGGGGAACGTAGTGCCATTCTTTCGGATCAGGGTATACTCCTCGTGGGTGTAGGGTTCGCCACGCATAAAGCTTACGATATTCTTCCTGAGGCGGTCATGCTGGGAGGGGTCAATGATGGTAAGGGCGTTGAAGCCCGATGCCACCTCTTGAGGAGTATACCCGAGCTGGGTTAAGGCCTGGTTATTTACAAAAGAGAGTACAAGTGAACAGTCCGTCTCGAAAACGATCTGGGGCAGGAGCTCGGCAAACGTCCGGTGCTTCTCCTCGCTTTCGCGCAGGGCCGCCTCAGCCTGCTTCCTTGCCGAGATGTCTGCAACCACCCCGCGGAACCCGACCATCTGCTTGTTCCGGAAGATGGGAGAGGAGTACACGATGACTGGGAATGGTGTCCCGTCCTTGTTGAACGCGGTGTACTCCCTGGGCTCGAACGGGATGCCATATCGCAGGTGGTGGACGTTCACCATGAACGTGGCGTGCTGGGAGGGGTGGATGAAGGTGAGGATGCTCAGACCGCTGCCCACGACTTCAGCAGGGAAACCGTACGAGGCAACAGTGTATTTGTTCACGTACGTAATCCGGAGGTCCATGTCCGTCTCGAAGACTATCTGGGGCAGGTGGTCGGCAAAGTCGCGGAACTTGCCCTCGCTCTCCTGCAGCTGCTGCTCGCTCCGGGCCAGTTCCTCTTCAGAAGCGGTGATCCGGTTGTACGCTTCTTGGAGTTCGGCCTGCGCCCTCCGTTTCACAACCGCCTGCCGGATCTTATGGGCAAGTTCGGCAAACTGCGCCTGCGCCGAGCCGCCTTTCTGGAGGTAGAAGTCGGCGCCATTGTTGATGGCATCGATCACAACCTCCTCGCGGCCCCTGCCGGTGAAGAGGATGAACGGGATATCACCGAACTGCTCACGGACATGTTTCAAAAATGCGATCCCGTTCATCACCGGCATCTCGTAATCGGAGACAATGGCATCGTAAGACCGGGTAAGGGGGAGACTGATAACCTCTTTTGCTGAAGTGGAAATGCCGACCTGAAACTCGCCGTTCATTTCCAGGAAAATTTTTGCCATTTCGAGGAGTTCGGGCTCGTCATCGACATAGAGAACCCGCAATCCTTCAGCCATGCACAGTACATTATTATGTGATCCTATATTTTTGTGATGACATGCATGGCACATGATGTCCGGGATTGTGAGGGACTCCCCGGAAAAAAAGAGGATGCTGTTTTCCTCCTCAATCCCCAAGAGTACAGTATCGGGAAAACGATAAGGAAGTATTTTCTCGTTTTCTGTGGAACAGGATGCAATGGATCTTCTCATCGCCTTTGTCATCACGCTCGCCCTCATCACCGCAGTCAGCCTCTGGTACCGGATCTCGCCGTTCTTCACACTGGTCGGCGGGGCGATCCTTTTCGGGCTCCTTTCGGGAATGACCCTTGATGCCACACTCGAAGGGATTGTGTCCGGCCTTGGCAAGGTCTTTGCCTCGTTCGGCCTCATCATCCTCTGCGGTGCCGTGATTGCGATCCTGTTGCAGGAGCAGCGCCAGGCTGAAGAGATTGTTTCCGATATCCAGCGCATCGTGAAGAACCCGCCGGCCCTTGCTGGCTTCTCGGGGTATCTCCTTGCAGTCCCCATCACCTGCTGCGTTACGGCATACGTCATGCTCCAGCCGATCCTCGACTGCCTGGAGACGGACAAGCTCCGGCGGAATGTCCTTCTTTACCTTGCCGCGGTCGGGAGCATCATCTCGTATGCCCTGATCTTCCCGACACCTGTTGTCATTCCTCTCTTCACAGCATTTGGAACGGGAACCAGCGCACTGGTGTACAATGCGGTGGCGATCCCGCTCTCTCTTACCGTGCTTGCAGGAGCCATTCTCTTTTACCGGTGGGCCCGTCCAGAGGTGTCTTTTGCCGCGAATCCATTGCAACCCGGGGATATCCGGCAGGATTCAGGTTACGGCATTCACTGGCGGGCGTGGGCGCCGTTCATTGCGATCCTTGTTGCGATCCCGGTCTCGTTTTTCCTGCTCGGTCTCTCGCATGTCGGGATCATCAACTTCATCATGCTTGTGGGTGCTGTCACTGCCATCGCCCTTGCGCCGAATGGGATACGCGCAACGGGCCTGACAAAGAGCGCAAAACACGCCGGCATGATCATCTTCGATATCTGCGGTGCCGGTGCACTCGGTTACGTGATCGTAAAGAGCGGCTTCACTGAAGGAGTGCTCGGGCAGCTGATCTTCCTGATCCCGGTCATCCTTGTCCCCTTCATTCTCGCTGCTGTGATCGAGACGGCGCAGGGGTCGCGGGTGGTGACTGCGGTGATCACAGCGGAAGTGTTGGCCGGATCCGCAGTAGTCGGGGCCATCCATCCCATCCCGCTTATCCTCCTGATCAGTGCCGGCTCCTGTATTGTTTCATACGTCACCGACCCGTACTTCTGGCTCGTCCAGCGGACCACGGGCGATGACATCAACACGGTGGTGAAGAACTACACGCTGCCGATTGCGCTTGCCGGTATCGCAATCCTTGTCGTTGCCATAGCGCTCGAGTACCTGGTGTTCCGGTGACAGGCTGGTGTGTATGCTGACCAGCCACCGGATCCTCCAGCAGTACTGGCATGATGCGCGCTATGATATCCGGCAGGTGCGGGTCTGGTATATCGACCGGGGGGCGCCGGAGGACCGGTCCGTGGCTGACGGACCGGCTATCTGCCTCGAATCCTACTATCTGAATATACGGACTCCTGCCGGAGAAAAGCAGATCCCTTACCACCGGATCCTGATCATTACCTACTGCGGTGCTGTGGTCTTCGAGAACCGGAAGATCAAGGGGCTTGCGGACCTCATTGCAGGAAATGCCCTGGATATCTGTGGGATCCGAACGGTCGAAGACCGTGAGGATGAGAAGAACCCGTGAGGGTTCTTCGATTTTCCAAGATGTCGAAGACCGTGAGGATGAGAAGAACCCGTGAGAGTTCTTCGATTTTCCAAGATGTCGAAGACCGTGAGGATGAGAAGAACCCGTGAGGGTTCTTCGAAGTGGTGGCCACAACAGTTCCGTGGTCCTCCGTCTTACCTCAGTTCCGGAGGCAGTGCCCTGCCGGCATACTTCAGAAGTTCGAACCAGAGCACGCTGATGATTCCACCTGCCACACAGATGCCCATATCTGCCAGGGAGAGGGGGGAGAACCGGAACAACTCCTGTAAGGCAGGGACGAAAAGCACAAGCAACAGGCAGATCGCGGTCAGTACAAAGACGACTGCCAACGCCCGGTTCGGGGATCGCAGTGATACCCAGATGGTCTCGGTCCACGAACGGTTGGTTAAAATCAGGCAGAGGTTGGCAACGACAATCGTGGTGAAGGTTATGGCCCGGACCTCGGATTCGGCAAGCCCGCGGGAGAGGGCACCCAGGTAGATCGCAAAAACAACAGCCAGTACAACAAAGCCCTGCAGCAGGCTGAGCACGAGTGTCCGCCGGGTAAAGAGTCCCTTGTCACGGTGGCGGGGCGGGCGGTTCATAATATCGGGCTCCTCTTTCTCGGACTCGAAGACGATCGAGCAGGTCGGGTCGATGATCAGTTCAAGGAAGACGATGTGGACCGGCAGGAGGACAAGCGGCAAACCGAAGAGTACAGGGATGAGCGACATGCCGGCGATGGGTGCGTGAACGGAGATGACGTACGCCATCGCCTTCTTGAGGTTGTCGAAGATCCGCCGGCCCAGCCGGACCGCTGCGACAATCGAGATGAAGTTGTCGTCAAGCAGGACAAGCGAGGATGCCTCGCGGGCAACGTCTGTCCCCCTGCCTCCCATGGCGATCCCGATGTCCGCGGATTTCAGGGCCGGGGCATCGTTCACACCGTCACCGGTCATGGCCACTACTTCGCCGGTTGTTTTCAGGGCATTCACGATCCGGAGTTTCTGCTCGGGGACAACGCGGGCAAAGACGCTGGCCGAGCGTATCCGGGCCTGAAGCGTTTTGTCGTCCATCACGTCGATCTCAGGGCCGGTAATGCATCCTGCTCTATCTTTAAGGCCTATCTGTCGGGCGATGTTTGCTGCAGTCTGCGGATAGTCACCGGTGATCATGATGACGCGGATACCGGCAGCTTCACATTCCCGGACCGCATCAGGCACCTGCGGACGGACCGGGTCGGCAAACCCGATGAGCCCGATAAAGGAGAACGCGAAGTCATGCTGCTGGGTCGGGAGGCCGGCAAGCGAGAACGATGCACGCGCAACCCCCAGCACCCGGAGGCCGGATGATGCCATGCCATCTACCCGTCCGGCAAGTTCCTGTATCGCGGTAGTGTCGAGATGGCAGAGGTCGGCGATCGCCTCCGGCGCCCCCTTTGCCGCGATGACGAAACGGTCGCCATCCGGCGAGCGCCAGACATTGGACATGGCAAGGAGACCGGGCGAGAGCGGGTATTCCTGCACCAGGATCCAGTCCGCATGGATGTGCTCGGTCTTCCCGAATGCCCCGTCTTTCAGCTGGAGCAGGGCCTTCTCCATCGGGTCGAAGGGATCCTTCTTGCAGGCCAGGATCGCGTACTCCGCTACTTCATGGCAGCTCTCCGTGAGCATGCGGTGGTCTGACGGGTTATAATCGCAGAGTTCCCCGTTGGCATACAACTGGGCAACCGACATACGGTTCTCGGTGAGCGTGCCGGTCTTGTCAACGCAGAGCACGGTTGCGGAACCCAGCGTCTCGATTGCCGGGATCTGCCGGGTCAGCACCGATCGCCGGGAGATCCGCCATGCCCCGAGAGCGAGGAAGACGGTAAGGATCACCGGGAATTCCTCGGGGAGGATGGCCATGGCGAGCGTGATCCCCGCAAGGAAGCCCTCGATCCAGTTGCCCCGCGTCAGGCCGTACACGATGACAATGACGGCGCAGAGTGCTGTGCCGGCAAGGGCAATGACCCGGACGATCCGGTCGATCTCGCGCCTCAGCCGGGTCTCGGAGCGCTCTACGGTCCGGAGCACCAGCCCGATCTTTCCCATCTCGGTCCGGGCACCGGTAGCACGGACCTGTACAAGCCCCTGCCCGGAGACAACGAGCGTTCCCGAGTAGACGAAGGGCTGGTCATCACCACCCGGTCGCCCTGCTGCCGCCGCCCTCTCTCCGGTATCTGCGATCTTCCGGACCGGAACAGATTCCCCTGTCAGGAGGGATTCATCCACCAGGACATTGTTTGCCATCATCAGGGTGCCGTCAGCAGGGACGCGATCGCCCTCGCACAGGATAACCATGTCGCCGGCTACGACCTCCCTTCCGGGGATGCGCTGTTGTACGCCGTCACGGATCACGAGTGCCCGCGGGCTCGCCAGGTTACGGAGTGCCTCAAGAGCCCTCTCGGTCTTCCGCTCCTGGTATACTGTGATGCCGATGACGAGCACAACAAAACTCATCAGCATCAGGCCTTCGGAAAGGTCGCCGAGCACGAAATAGATGAGGCCGGCTGCCACGAGCAGGAGAAACATCGGCTCATGGATTACTTCGAGGACGATGCGGAGGATGCCCCGGTGCGACCCGGAGGGAAGTTCATTATATCCCTCTGTTTTCAGCTGCTCTTCTGCAAAGGATGCTGTAAGACCCGTGATCCCGCTGATGTCAAGAGATGGCACAGGAGACCTCCCGGGATTTCAGGCAGTAAAAAACAAGAATGGTCCCGCACCGGCCAGAAGAGAAGAGTGTGGGTGGGAGGCCCGTACTGCTCATGGTTTTACGGATATCGGGTTGTGAGCTCATAGGGCTTTCGCTGGACGGAGCAATTCCCGAAGAATAAGGAAGAGATCTGGATCGGCGAGGGGTGTGGGGCTCACCTGTTACTACTTTTTTTATTTCGGTTCGGCAACGAACTGTTGCCCTTTCTCTGTCAGTGAGTAGATGATCCAGTTACCGTGGTACTCCCCCTCGATGAGACCACTTTCTTTCAGGATATTGAGGTGGTAGGATAGTTTCGAACCGGAGAGACGCGTGAACCGGTTGATGATGCAGACACAGAGCGGCTGGTCGCGGATAAGGTAGAGAACCGAGAGCCGCAGGGGATCAGAGAGCGCGTGGTAGACCCGGCTCGTTTCTTCGAGTTCATCTTCCGGGGGCATTCGCTCCAAGAGAGCATCCAGACCGCCGAGCCTGTCAAGCTCCTGCTGGATCTGCTCGGGAATATCCGGTACCTTTCCCTCCGGTTTGCATCCGGCTGTCTTTTTACAGCAGGAGTGTGTCACGCGCCTCATTTCAAAATAATCTGAAATGAAAAAATATATAATCTTGCCCTGTCCACAATGATTCAACAAAATTTGAAATACAGGGTACCATGAGCTGCATTGACACTGATACACCAGCCGGGCAGGATACCGTTGCCACGGAAGCAGAAAAGCGCAGGGTGGAGGACCTCCCATGGAATCCCCATCCGAAATTCTCCGGGGTGTTCTTACGGCATCTCGTAACCGGGAGGGATACCGGTGGCCGGATGAGCCTCCACCATGTCCGCGTCTACCCGGGTTGTGAGATTGGCGACCATGCCCATGCAGGACAGGTAGAGATCCATGATGTCATCTCAGGCGAAGGGAGATGCATACTGGCCGGAAGGGAGATCCCGTACAGCCCTGGTGTTATGGGTATTATGCCTGCCGATACCGTCCACCGGGTGATTGCCGGAGACAACGGACTCCTGCTGCTTGCGACATTCTCGCCGCCGCTGGTATGAAAGGGGGAAATGATATGGAACAATCCAAAAACCCATGCACCTGCATGCCAGAACTACAGACCCGGTCATGTGGCTGCCAGGAATCCGCTCTGAAGCCTGCAGGGATACGGACCACTGATAGCACGATCACCTTCGCAAACCGGTTCGACCACTTCCTTGCCCGCTGGAGCTGGAAGCGGGAGGCGCACCGGGTGGAGCCCGGCCTGTACCGGCTCGGGAACCCGGGTACGGAATCGCCGGTCTTTGCATCGGCCAACTACACGCTCAGCTTCGATGCCCTCCGCTCGGCACTTGCCGGGACAGATGCATGGATCCTTGTGCTGGATACAAAGGGGATCAATGTCTGGTGCGCTGCGGGAAAAGGGACGTTCGGGACGGATGAACTGGTGCGGCGCATTGAGTCCACCGGCCTTGCCGGTATTGTCAGCCACCGGAAGGTCATTGTCCCGCAGCTCGGGGCCCCGGGAATATCCTGGCCGGAGGTTATGAGAAGGACGAAGTTCCTGGTCGAATACGGCCCGGTCCGGGCCCGCGACCTGCCGGAGTACCTGAAGACGCACGCGGCAACGCCGGCCATGCGCCGGGTTGAATTCCCGTTCATTGACCGGCTCGTCCTGACACCGGTAGAGTTCATGCACGCGATACTCCCGACAGCCGCTCTCGCGGCAGCCCTCTGGTTCCTTGCCGGGCCGGTTGCAGCGCTCGCGATCATTGCCGCTGTCCTTGCCGGGACCGTTCTCTTCCCTGCCCTGCTCCCGTTCATTCCCACGCACGACTTCTCATCAAAGGGGCTGATGCTGGGCGTTATCATCGCCATCCCCTTCGCGTACGCTTTCGGCACTGCTGCCGGCGTACCGGCCTGGGCGAATGCTGCGGGTGCTCTCGCAGCAGTCCTCGTCATGCCAGCGGTCACGGCATACCTTGCCCTCAACTTCACGGGCAGTACTACGTTCACGTCACGAACCGGAGTGAAGAAGGAGATCTTCCGGTACGTGCCGGTCATGGCAGTGATGGCGGCAGCCGGATCGCTTGCGGCAATCATCCTTGGCGTGAGCCGGCTCCTCGGGGTGATCTGACATGTTCAACTCGTATACTGAAACATCCCTGGAACTGCATGCCGATCGCTGCATCAACTGCAAACGTTGTATGCAGGTGTGCCCGCATGCGGTCTTTACCGAAGGCAGGGAGCATGTCATCCTGTCCCGGCCCGCGGCCTGTATGGAATGCGGTGCCTGTGCGAAGAACTGTCCGGTGCAGGCGATCGAGGTGCAGAGCGGCGTTGGCTGTGCCTGGGCGATGATCGGTGCAGCCCTCCGGGGAAAGGACATGGACACGGAGTGCAGCTGCGGCGGGGAAGACGGCTCCTGCTGCGGAAATTCCTCCACCTAAAAGAGCTGTCCGTCCTGCAGGATACCTACGTCTTGCAGCAGAAGGGCGTGGATCCCGCGATCCCGGAAGACCAGCACGAGACATAAGTTGATGTGTCATGGGCACAAATAGATGCCAACACCATTCCGGGTACCGATTAGCTGGCCTGGTTCTCCCTGCCGCATACCATCACGGCGTCCAGGGATAAAACGGACACAATACACATATCGATAATCCCGGGCCGGAAACCGGCCCGGCAGAACTGGCGGGAGTCCCGATGATCCACCGTCACGTGGTGACGGCCCCTGCTGCCCTTTGCCGTACGAGGACTATTGTCCTGCACAAACGACGAGAGATGTTCAGCGGTACGCCGTAACGGGCCTGCAAGGTTTTCCCCTCCTGCCCTGTGAAAGGCTGTTTTTCAGCCTGTAGGGCAGAGCAGTCCCAGTCTATAATCAGCGGGACAGATACACAAGGAAACCCGGAAAATTGTCCCATCAGGAGATACAGCAACCATGGAAATAGAAATCATAGCCGTTGGCGGATACGACGAGGTCGGACGGAACATGACCGCGGTCCGCTGTGGCAAGGACATTGTCATCTTCGACATGGGCCTTCGCCTGGACCAGCTGATGATCCACGAAGATGCCGAGGTCGATGAGATGCATTCCCTCGACCTGATCAAGATCCGGGCAATACCGGACGACACCGTCCTCCAGAAAGTCGAAGGGGCCGTAAAAGCCATCGTCTGCTCGCACGGGCATCTCGACCATATCGGGGCGATCCCGAAACTCGCCCACCGGTACAAGGCCCCGATCATCTCTACCCCGTATGCCACGGAACTGATCCGCCAGCAGATCGAGGGGGAGAAGAAATTCGGCGTGGCCAACCGCCTTGTCGCGCTCCGGGCAGGCCAGAAATTCACGATCTCCCCGACCCTTGTCCTGGAATTCGTGCGCACCCAGCACTCGATCATCGATACGGTGACCCCGGTCCTCCACACCCCTCACGGCGCCGTGGTGTATGCCTGCGACTTCAAGTTCGACCGGACACCGGTCATCGGCGAACCACCGGATTTTGCACGGATGCGGCAGATAGGAAAGGAGGGGGTTCTCGCGCTTATCGTGGAAAGCACGTACATCCACCGTCCCGGCCGGTGCCCGAGCGAGCGGATTGCCCGCGATCTTGTCCGGGATGTCATCACCAGTTTCGAGGATGACAAAAACGGCATCGTGGTCTCGACCTTCTCGTCCCACATCTCCCGCTTAAAGACCATCGCGGAATGCGCCCACGAGATCGGCAGGAAACCGGTATTTCTCGGGCGGTCGATGGAGAAGTATTCTGTCACTGCTGAGCAGATGAAGTTCGTCTCGTTCCCGAAAACGGCGAGCGTGTACGGGAACCGGAAGACCGTTGACCGTATGATGCGCCAGATGATGAAGGAAGGAAAGGACAAGTTCCTGCCGATCGTTACCGGCCATCAGGGAGAACCCGGCTCCACACTGACGCGGATGGCACTCGGGGAGACGCCCTTCCAGATCTCGAAGGGAGACAAGGTGATCTTCTCGGCAAATATCATCCCGAACCCGATGAACATCGGGAGCCGGTATGCCCTCACGCACCGGCTGAAATTCGCCGGCGCCCGGGTTTTTGAGGACCTGCATGTCAGCGGCCATGCGTACCGGGAGGACCATTACGAGTTTCTCCAGATCCTGAATCCCGAGCACATCATTCCGGCCCATGCGGATATCACGATGACGGCAGGATATGCTGAATTCGCCGGGGGACTCGGGTACACGGCAAACAGCACGGTCCACCCGGTCAAAAACGGGTCGCGGGTCCGGGTCCACTAACGCAGCGCGATACGAATCGTGACTCCGGGCTGATACGCCCGGAGGGAAGGGATCACCAGAATGATCCCCCCTCTCCGGTTCCGGCTTTTTTATCTCATAGTATAACCCGACTTTGGGGAGAACCACTCATTTGGAGTGTCCTCCGCAATACTCCATGAATTTCCCATACCTTCAAGAAACCCGGGCACCGATGGGTACTAGAGAACACCATGAGCGAGCCCATGGACAAGGTATCGGCCGATCGCATCAAGCAGAAGACCGCACGCCTCTCGGTCATCTCCAACTCCATCCTTGTCGTGATGAAGTTCGTCATCGGGTTTGCCATTGGCTCTGTCAGTATCATCTCCGAGGCGATCCACTCATCGATGGACCTCATTGCCGCGGTCATCGCGTTCTTCTCGGTGAAAAAATCATCGGAACCCCCGGATGCCGGCCATGCCTTCGGGCACGGCAAGTTCGAGGATATCTCCGGCCTTGTTGAAGCCATCCTCATCTTCATTGCAGCGTTTCTCATCATCATCGAGGCAGTAAAGAAACTGCTGGGCGAACCTACCGAGCACTTCACTCCCGACCTGCTCATCCTCGGTATTGCGATCATGGGCATCTCTGGCCTTGTGAACTGGTACGTTTCAAGCCGGCTCATGAAAGTCGCAAAGCAGACAGAGTCTATTGCGCTTGAGAGCGATGCCTGGCACCTGCGGACTGATGTGTATACCTCCCTCGGAGTCATGGCCGGGCTTATCCTCATCAGGCTGACGGGTATTCCCCTCTTCGATCCGCTCTTTGCGCTGGGGGTTGCCGTTATCATCATGAAAGCCGCATTCGACCTGACAAAACGGTCCTTCTCGGATCTCATCGACCACAGCATACCTGAAAAGGATGAGCAGCGGATCCGGCAGATCATTTGCGAACATGCAAGCGATTACGCGGGGTTCCACGACCTGAAAACCCGCAGATCCGGCCCTGAGATCTTTATCGAGTTCCACCTTGTGATGTCCGGGGAGATCACCGTCATCGAGTCGCACGATTTTGCCGATCACCTGGAAAATGATCTCATGCTCGAATATCCCCGTTCAACTGTCACGATCCATATCGAGCCATGCAGCGAAGGCAAGTGCAACCGCTGCGGGGAGTTCTGTACCTTCAATAAGAAAAAGGATGATTTCGGGAACAACGACGACCTCATGCACGAACAGAAGGAACAGCCGGAATAGGGTGGATCATCACGATCGCCAATTTCTCACTACACTATCGCTGGATTTATCTGATAGCACCGATATGGTGTAGATAACGCCATCCCCTGATGGATGGAGGTCATGATCATGGCAACAGGTGTCAAGATACCCATCAATTATGCACAGGCGGCCGAATCGCTCAGGAAACTCCTGAAGCTGAAAGGCTCCCCGGTTGCGTTCCGGTTCGCGACAAAGAAAGAGGACATCCCTGCTGGCATGGAGAAGCTCGACAAGACGATCCGGCACTGCTCCATGGTCGGGCTTGCCAGGAATGAAGGGAAGATCTTCTATTCCACGGTGGAAAACCACGAATGCAATGGCGGTGCCTGGTCGCTGGGCTTGAAGGAGCTCACCGAGACCTTAAAGACCGGCGATTTCTACTTTAAGCTGGGCAAGTTCGAGAGTTCGGCTGCCTGCAAGCGGACCATCGACCGGGTCGCCCACTTAAACCCCGGTGAAACCTACGCGACAATGTACGCTCCGCTCGAAAAGGCTCCGTTCGACCCGCAGGTCGTCATCATTGTCGCAAGCCCGTGGGCCATGCTTAAGCTTTCGCAGAGCACTATGTTCCGCGTAGGCGGGAGGATCCATGCGGAATTCGCAGGCATTCAGTCGGTCTGCGCCGATGCATGTGCCCAGACCTACCTGAACGGGAAGGTCAACTTCTCGCTCGGGTGCGATGGTTCACGGAAGTTCTCCGGGATCGAGGACGGGGAGATGGTAATGGGCATTCCGGCCGAGATTTTGCCCGAACTTGTCGAGGCGCTGAACGTTGTTGCAGCCGCCCCGGGATCGAAGCCTGGTGCAAAATAACTTTTTTCACACACTCCCGATATACACCGGAATGATCAGTTTAAAAAAAGATCAGATCAGCTTCGATCCCGCTGTTGGTCCGGGCTTGCACTCGAAGACTTCCGTGATCTTCACGATGACCAGCGACCGTGCAGGAAGTTCGGGTCTCTTCCGGTTGATCTCGGCCTTCATCTCCTCATACTCCTTACCGCTGTTCTTGATCGAGGCGACTCCCTTGATCTGGAAACAACCCTTGATCTCCGGCCCCCAGATATAAATGGCAACCTTCGGGTTGGTGCGGATGTTGGTCATGCTCTTGTTCATGAAGTTGTCCGTGATCCAGATGGTCTCGTCATCGTGGAGGGAGACCATCGCAAGGGGGACCACGTTTGGGGTCCCGTCCTTCGATGCCGTTGCCACCGGGAAGACCTTCATCTTCGGGAATGCTTCTTTCATGTCTGCGTTCAGCTTCACCATGGTGCTCTCACCAGATTTTCCCAAGGATTCGCAAAATCATATACTTTGTGCATTATATCCGGCACAGGGCCGGCCCGCACCTGCACCCTGCCTGCCACAGGTTGATATGCTGCCGGAGCAAGACCGGTGGAGTGATAACCATGCAGGCAAATCCGATGGCGGTCCGGGCCCACGTCCCCATGGCGAAGGCTGCCGGGGCGACAAAAGAGGAGGTCGTGGACGCCATCCTCATGACGCTCACGGTGTCCGGGATACGGGGCGTTGTCACCTGCCTGTCGGGTGCGGTGGAGCAGTATGCCTGATCCGTTTTTCACGACGCCACCTGCCATCGTTTCCCTTATCTCCTGATGCGTTCCACTGTTGAGTGTGATGCTGGAGCCACCGGTCAAGAAGGTGCTGTACTGGTGCGACGAGTGCAACGTCCCGCTGGTCGCGAAGAGCTGTGCCTGTGGCCGCGAGGGAAAGAGGATCGAGCTCCTCCAGCCCTACGAGCTCCGCCCCGCCCTCTCCGCGGACCATGCACTGATCCGGCGGCTTGTGCAGGAGCAGTTCGGCGATGTTCCCGTGGCAAAGGTCCTCCTCCTGAACAAGACCGGGGGTGTCGACCGGGCAGACCTCGTGCTCATGCACGGGGAGCGGTTCGGCTGGCTCACGTTCGACCCGGTGAAGCGGAGTTTTGCCTTCGATCTCGCTCCCGAAGTGCTCCCGTTCATTATCCGGTATGCAACCCGGGGTGTGCTGGATCTGGAAGCTATAACGGATATCAGAAAAGGACAGGGGAGGGTTGGCGGGAAACGCCTTGTCCTGACAAGGCCGGTCCCGAACGGGTCCGTGATCGTGAAATACAAGGGAAAATACGGGACAGGCGTGGTAAATGACGGGTCGATCAAGGTAAAGGAGCTTGCCGCCGTTGAGCCCCGCACCCGCCCGGACCCGGACTGGGATGTGGTGATCGAAAAGAACCGGTACCATCTGAAGAACCTGGAGCGGAACGCGGTCCGGGCGATAAAACACCACATTACCGACCGTCCCACCGCGAATATCTCGTTCTCCGGCGGCAAGGACAGCACGGCAGTGCTCCACCTTGCCCGGAAGGCCGGCGTGACAAAGGCCTTCTTTATCGATACCGGTCTTGAATTCCCCGAGACAATCGCATTCGTGAAGTCGCAGGGAGTCGAGATTGTCGGGGGTGCGGGTGACTTCTGGCAGGCTGTGGAGAAGGCCGGGCCGCCGGGGAAGGACAACCGGTGGTGCTGCAAGTTCCAGAAGCTCCGGCCGCTCAAACTCTACCTTGCAAAGGTCGGTCCCTGCGTAACAATCCAGGGCAACCGGTGGTACGAGTCCTGGAACCGGGCAAGTCTCGAAGAGACGAGCCAGAACCCCGACAACCCGCTCCAGCTCAATGTCTCGCCCATCCGGAACTGGCGGGCCCTTGAGGTCTTCCTCTACCTCTGGTGGCAGAAGGCAGAGATGAACCCTCTCTACGAACAGGGCATCGAGCGGATCGGCTGCTTTCTCTGCCCGGCCATGCTGGAGAGCGAGTACGAGCAGATCCGGGTCACCCACCCGGAGTACGCAAAGCGCTGGGACGACTTCGTGGAACGATGGGCTGCAAAGAAAGGGCTGCCGGAGGAGTACTGCCAGTGGGGACTCTGGCGCTGGAGAGCGCTCCCGAAGAAGATGCGGGAACTCTGCCGGGAGAAGGGAATTGCAGTGAACGAGGACTTCACCCTGAAACAGACCGGGCCAAAGAAGAGGGCTGATGAAATGGTTGATATCGGGAGAGAGAGAACGATGAAGACAGCAATGCAGGAAAAGCCTACGGAGGACCTCGATCTGACCGGGATAAGGAAAGACTTCCCGCTCGTTTCCGAGGTTGTATACTTCGACAATGCAGCAACCAGCCTCTCCCCGGAGCCGGTCATCCAGTCGCTTGTCGAGTTCGAGCGTAACTACCGTGCCAACGTGGGGCGCGGCATCCACCGCCTCACCCAGATCGCGTCCCAGCGGTACTGGCACGCCCACGAGAAGGTGGCGGAGTTCATCGGCGCAAAAGGTGGCGTCACCGTCTTCACGAAAAGCTCCACCGAGTCGATCAACATGATGGCGCAGGGATTCGCGTGGAAGTCAGGTGACCGCGTGCTCACCACTGTTCTCGAGCACCACGCAAACCTTCTGCCCTGGTACCGGCTGAAAGATCGTGGCGTTGCTGTCGACTTCGCGGACATCAGGGACGATTACACGTTCGACCTTGCAGCATTCGAGGCCGCCATCACGGACAGGACGCGGCTTGTCGCCATCACCCATACCTCGAACGTGCTGGGTGTCATTACCCCCGTGCAGGAGGTCGCGAAGATCTGCCACGACCACGGGGCCCTCCTCCTTGTGGACATGGCCCAGAGCGTTCCTCACATGCCCGTTGACATCATGGCGCTCGGTTGCGACTTTGCGGCTTTCTCCGGCCACAAGATGCTCGGCCCCACCGGCACGGGCGTTCTCTGGATGAAGGAGCCGGTCATCGAGCCGCTCCTGCTGGGAGGAGGGATCGTGGAGTCCGTCACGCGGTCAGGATATACGCTGGTGGAAGGGTACCAGCGATACGAGGCCGGGACCGGTAACATCGCAGGGGGGATTGGCCTCGGGGTTGCGGTTGACTATCTCATCCGGCTCGGCATGGAGCGCGTGCGGAGGCACGAGCAGGCACTCACCACGCGGGTCATTGACGGCCTCAAGAAAATGCCCCGTACTACGGTCTATGTTCCCGATTCCCCTGACAGGAGAGTGGGGGTGATCTCGTTCACGGTCGAGGGACTGCACCCCCACGAGGTTGCCCAGCGTCTTGACGAGATGGCCGATATCATGGTCCGGTCCGGCCACCACTGCTGCATGCCTCTCATGGACCGGCTCGGGCTTCCGAATGGGACCGTGCGGGCAAGCCTCGGGTTGTACAATACTATAGATGAAGTGGATCTCTTCCTGGCAACAATGGAAGAGATCACCCGGTAATTTTTGCTCTGCACATCCTTTTTTGTGGAGTATTCCTGTTCTTCCCGTGCCGGATTTATTTATCATGATTTAATATGTAGGAATCACCAAACATCTTCACGCAACCGGGCCATGCGGCCCATCCGGATGTGATAGCCCATGAAGAAACAGCAGATTGCTGACATTTTCTCCCGTGTGAGGGAGAAACGCCCGCTTGTCCACCATATCACGAATTACGTGACAGTCAATGACTGTGCCAACATCACGCTCTGTGCCGGCGGTGCCCCGGTCATGGCCGATGCCGTGGAGGAAGCAGTGGAGATGGCAGCGATAGCAAACGCACTTGTCCTCAACATCGGGACACTCAACAGGGTACAGATCGAGTCCATGGAACTTGCCGGCAGCATGGCGAACGAACAGAAGATCCCGGTCATCCTCGATCCGGTGGGGGTCGGTGCAACGCAGTACCGGACAAAGACCGCACAGCGGCTCATGGACCGGCTCGATATTACGGTCCTCAAGGGCAATGCCGGCGAGATCGGTGTGCTGGCCGGTGCCGAAGCAAACGTCAGGGGTGTCGACTCCCATGGATTGTCCGGCGACCCGGTCTGCATTGCACAGGAGTATGCGGAGGCAGCCGGCCTGACTGTTGCCATCAGCGGTGCAACGGATGTAATCACCGACGGGAAGCATACGCTGCTCGTGGAGAATGGCCACCCGATGATGGGCAGCATCTCCGGAACAGGCTGCATGGCAGCATCCGTCACCGGAGTTTTTGTGGCTGAATCAAAAGATCCGGTCCTTGCAGCAGCTGCAGCCTTTGCCGCGTTCGGCATTGCCGGCGAACGGTCAGCGGCATCGGCGCGGGGACCCGGCAGTTTCAAGAAAGGGCTCTTCGATGAGCTTGCCACCCTCTCCCCGGAAGACCTTGCCCGGGCAGCAAGGATGAAAACCGTATAGCAATCCCATGAAACTTGACCTGTACGTTATCACTGACGAAGGCCTTGCAGGCGGCCTGCCGCACAGCGAGATCGCCCGGCGGGCGGTTCTTGGTGGTGCTGACGTCATCCAGTTCCGGGACAAGACCCTCACCTCCCGCGAGATGGTGCGGGTTGGCCGCGAGATAGGGGAAATTACGCGGAAGGCCGGAACGCTCTTCATCGTCAACGACCGGCTGGACATTGCTCTTACCTGCGGGGCTGACGGCGTCCATCTCGGCCAGGATGATATGGGGTGCGGCACGGCCCGCCAGCTCTCCCCGGCCGGATTTATCATCGGTATATCGGTGGGGTCCGTTGACGAAGCCCTTGCCGCAGAACAGCAGGGTGCCGACTATGTGGCAGTCAGCCCGGTCTTCCCCACCGGCTCAAAAGCCGATGCAGGCCCGGGATACGGGCTCGCCACCCTGAAGGATATCCGGTCTGCCGTCAGCATATTGGTCATCGGCATCGGCGGCATCGGACCGGCCAATGCTGCTGACGTCATTGGAGCAGGAGCGGACGGGATCGCGGTCATCTCCGCGGTTGTCTCGCAGCCTGATATCACGGCAGCGGCACGCAGGCTTTCTGCGATCATTGCCGCATCGAAACGCGCACGGGGAGGAACGCCATGACGGGCGGTACCACGCCGCGTTTTGTCCTGCACGAGCATTTTGCCCGGCACCACCACTTCGACTTCCGGCTGGAGCACGACGGCGTGCTTGCCAGCTGGGCAGTGCCCAAAGGGCTGCCGGAGAAGGCCGGCGAACGGCGGCTGGCGATCGCAGTCGAAGACCATCCCCTCGACTATATCGGCTTTGAGGGAACGATCCCGGAAGGGGACTACGGGGCAGGAGAAGTGAAGATCGCCGATACCGGGACGTACGAACCTCTCGAATGGGGGCCCGGGCGCATCGAAGTTCACTTAAGCGGCAGCCGGTATACCGGAAAATACGTTCTCATCCGGTTTAAGAAAGCAGGGGAAAGAGAGTGGCTTGTCCTCCGTACAAAAGTGTGATCCGGCCCGGAGAACGGATCCCCCGGGTAGTTCCGGGAGGTGGATCCGAAAACGGGGGCAACTTATAAGAAATTCCGCACTCCATCTTCAACAGAAGATTAATGTGCAGGTCCGAAGCGATATGAATGCCGTGTCACCGCGAAACACTCTCTGGCTCTCCGTTACGGGGCTTTTGACCCTGGGGATCATCCTCATATCGATATACTCTTTAAAAAATGGCTTTACCGACATCTTCCCGTACTTCTACATCCTCCCCATCCTGATGATCGCCTGGTGCTGCCCCCGCTATGCAGTGTATTTCACCGTTGTCCTCGGCTGGGTATTCCTCGGCATTGTCTATCTGTACGGCCCGGCCAGCATCCAGCTCTACGCAGCAAGCATGGCATTCTTCTATATCTTCGTCTCGCTTGGTGTGGTGCTTGCCGCCTTCTCAACGCAGGTCGTGCAGGAGAGGAAATACCGCGAGATCTTCGAGACCTCGCAGGCCGGCATCCTGACGATCAGCCGCGAGACGCGGAAGATCCTGGCAGCCAACCGGAAGGCCGCGTCCATCCTAGGATACGCAAGTGACGAACTTTCGGGACTCGACTTTGGCGATCTCTGGTTCGACTCCAAACAGGAGGTTGCTGCCATCAAGAAGATCCGCGACGAAGGGACGATAGCGGAGATGGAGGTCGCGCTGCGGAAGAAGGACCGGACCGTGATCTGGGTGCTTGTCTCGGCAGCCGTCAGCAAGGAGGGATTTACCGTGCTCTCGTTCATGGACATCACGGAAGGCAAGCGGATGAAGGACGAGCTGATCGAGTCCGAGCTCCGCTACCGCACCCTTTTTGACGGGGCAAGCGACGCGATCATCCTTCATGACATTGACGGGAAGATTTTCGAGGCCAATGTCATCGCAAGCCGCTACCTCGGGTACACGAAGAAGGAGTTCATGAACAAAAGCCTCTACGATCTCGCCGTTGTTCCCGGCACTATGTTCCCTTCTGACGAGGTAAAACAGTTCACGGCACGGGGCCATATTCTCTTTGAGTCGGAGCTCAGAAAGAAGGATGGCAGCGCGATGAAAGTCGAGATCAGCAGCCGTGTCACCGAGTATTTCGGGATGCCTGCCGTCATGAGCACGATCCGCGATCTCTCGGAACGGAAGCTGGCCTGAGATCGTTCGTATGCAGCAGGAGGTGATCTCCCTGCACTCAAAGGCCGGGCGGCTGGTTCTGGATTATGGGAAGGGGGCGCTTCTCGGGCTTGTCCTGTACCTGCTCCTCTCTGCCCTTGTTTTCTCCTGTGGGCTCATGACCACACCGGGCAGCGAAACCCCGTGGTCCGGTCCAATCCTCCGGGCAGTCGGGGCGTTCTTTATTGTCGCATATCCTGTGGGGGATTCCCCTGTTCATGATCCTCGGTGCTCTCTGCCGTGGCCGGAAATGAAACCCGGCGGGGCGCAGATTGTGGGGACGAAAAACCTGCGTGGGTAAAGGAAAACTGCAGGAAAAGAACGAAGCCGCCGGAGGGACTTGAACCCTCGACCTGCTGATTACGAATCAGCCGCTATACCGCTAAGCCACGGCGGCGCAATACCTCACAATATCGGCTTTTGCGTTAATAAAAATATGTGTGGATTACGAGTAACCGGAGAGTGTCGTGACGTTCTGCTGTGCCGGCTGCTCCTTGGGCGCGATGGTGCCGAACTTGGACTCGTAATCGGCAACGCTCTTTGAGAGGACCGCAACGAGGTTCTTCGCGTGCGAGGGTGTGATGGAGACGATGGCCTTTGCCCGCGCCTGGTTCACCTGCGGGAGCTGGTGGAGGAAGAGGAAGGTGAACTCATCGTCCTTGTACGCAACCTGGATCATGTTGCTGTATACGGGGTCGAGCGTGGGCGGGATATTGACAGATATTTCCTGGGATGCCATGCAATTAGTGTTTTCCCTGAAAGATTATCCGTCTTTTCCTGTCTGGATGTCCCGCAACTATCTTCTTCTCCCGTTCCCACATGCTAGTAAGAGGAATTGCCCTGGCTGCCCACACGGACTACTACACAATCTCCGACCTGGTACGGGTGCATGCCTGCCCGGTCCGGTATTATTACGAGCGGCACGAGACTCTCGCGGAATCGGACCGCTACGCGGTCTGCAAACAGTTATCCTACCACCTTGGAACACCGCTTGATGCCGAAGCTATCTGGCAGGAGGTCAAGGCAGTCCGCCCGGGTATCGACCCGTCCCTGAAGGAATTTCTGGACATCTGCATTACGGCCTGCAAAAATACTGCGTGGAAGCCTGCATCGGAGACCGATGTCCGGGTAGTCTCCGATATCCAGAAACTGGCCGGCATGATTGATCGCATTGACGGCGAGGGGACGTTCTCCATCATCCGGGCATCGGGTGCCATGCCGTTTGGTGCCTATGCCGCCGACCGCCTCCGGGTTGCTGCCATCGCGCTCTGCCTTGAAGAGATGACCGGATCGGAAGTGAAGGGCGGGAATATCGAATACATCCCCGATGGCGTCTCCCGTTTCCACGAGGTCCAGCCCCGTGACCGTCGGCAGGTTATCGCCACCCTAAGGAAATTACGGGAAATACGCGAGGGTGCCATGCCACAGCACCCGCTCAACGCGCCCTGCAACCGTTGCAGGCACCAGGAGAAGTGCGAAAGCAGCGTGGGGAAGCGGCTGTCGGAATTGTTGTAAGGACGGTTATTCCGGTTCCCTGCTACATACTGAACAGCGGAAGTGGTGGATATCAATCGTCCCGCCGCAGGCTTTGCAGCTCCAGCGTTCCCGTTCGCTTTTCACGAATGCGCGGATGCCATCCCTTTTGATCGCCTCCAGGTTCTCGATCATGCTCATGTGGTATTTCGCCCGGTACCGCTTGTCCAGCTGCTTCAGCCGTTTGCAGGGAAAGTCGCTACAGGTATGGTGGTATCGTCCTTTCACCCGATCGCAGGAAGAGATTGTGCAGTTGATGCTGCACAGACGGTCCGAAGCAGAACACCCGCCGCAGTGCTTCTTCTTCCGCAGGAACGCCATGCAGATGGCACAGTTCATGCCGCAGGGTGCAATGAGCGTTGTCCTGAAGGGGGATTTCCCGGTCATACCCGGGTATAGGGTACGAGCGGAAAAAAACCTGGCGGGTTATTAGACCCCGGGGATTTCTGTGGTATGGCAGGTGTCCTGCTGGTGCCATACTGGAAAAGCAGTACACCGTCCGACCCCCCTCCTCCCCGCGCCCGTCACTTTCACCCTCCCCCCTCCTCACGCTTAAATCGGGAATGGGTGCAATCCTCCGGATCCTGAAAAGAAAGGAAGTGAAGCAGATGACAGTACACCGTATCGAGACCGGTACTTCTGAAGGCGATGCACTGGGATTCACCGAAGACCTATTCTCCGGCTGGCTGGAGATGGAAGCGGGCAACCGGCTCATCCTCCACTATATCATATCCCGGCACAAAAACGAGGGAAACACGCAGGCGCTGATCTGCCAGTGGCTGACCGGTGGGTACGATGTGAGCGTGGTCATGCCCCGCCCGGTCATGCAGCATATCCTGCGGAAGTTCCGGTTCGTTCCCGGAACTGCGCGATTCCCGGACCAGTACGAGGATGCGGTAGAGGTCTGGCACCATGCCGGTATCCGGGAGAGTCCGGGGAACCGGGAGACTCGGGGAAGTTGCGCCATAAGCGGGTAACAAAGACCTGCTGGAAGATGCATGCCCCTGTATTTCCTTTTTTAAGATTCGAGAAGTGTCTTTGATACAATATATTCCCCGCGTGCCTCGCGGGTAGTCCCCACGACAAGCCACTGCTCGCTGCCGTGCTCTTCGAGGACACCGCATGCCTCGATAATCTCCCCGGCAAGCGCCTGACCGCTGTACGTGTGGGTGAAGGAGAGGACCCGCGAGACCGATTCGTGCTCCACCTCGTATACCGCGGGATTGTCAAAGGCGAGCGAGGCGTCAATTACCTTAGCTTCGATGGTTGCTTTTCCCAGCACCGTCCCCCGGCCGGAGGTGGCGCTCTTTATCTCATCGTAGGAGCGCGTGTACAGGATATCGAAGTAGGTGCCTTCGATCTGTCCGCGGTTCCACTTCCGCTGTTCGTGAAGCACGAAGGAATCGTACGGGATCTCGGGTTTGCGCTTCTCGTATACCTTGCGCCACATTGCTTCCGAGAGCCCTTCGATCTTTCCGTCAAGGATCCCCTGCCGGACCAGAGCCTGGGCAGAAAACCAGTTCTTCCCGTACACCACCATGTCAATATCCGAACTCTCGTTGGCAAGGTCGCAAAGGAGGGAACCGGTGCACCCGACTGTCCCCGGGGGCTGGGCAAAGAGGCTGACGAGTTTTCGCACACGGGGGTGGGCGGCGGCAATCCTGTTGATCTCCTGGTCGGGTTTGAGGATGCGATTCACGTCTTCGTAGGGGACACGGTGGAGGAGCCCCGCGTATTCCGGTTTATGCTGTGCGATGTGGGCATATGCCTCTTCGAAGTCGTACTTGGTGTAACGGCGCCCGGAAGGGTGGACGCGGGCACCGCTCTCTTCAGGGACATACCGAAGAACGCAGCCGATCCGGTCGGTATTGTCGTACGTGGAGACCGCATAAAGCCAGCCATCCCGGTCTTCGATAAAATCACGCAGGCGGACGGGCAGCATACAGAATCACCGGGATCGCAGGAACGATGCGATTCTATCGATATCCGCCCCGCTCCGGATAATCTCCCTCTTCTCCAGGTCGACCACCGTACTTGGGGTTCCGGGCAGCCTTCCCCCGTCAATGAGTAACTCGTGGGGGACTGTGCATTCATCCGGTGTCTGCGGGTCCTTTGCCCCGTGGAGGTTGGCGCTCGTCGCCGTGATCGGGCCATCGAATGCAGCGATCAGCTGCAGGGCAAGCGGGTGGGCCGGCATCCGTATTCCTATCCTGCCGGTCCCCCCGGTCAGGACGTCCGGGACGCAGTTCCGTGCAGGGAGGACAACGGTCACCGGCCCGGGAAGGAAGGTATCGAAGAAGCGGTCCATCCAGGATTCGGTGCGGACGACCGCTCCCAGCATATCCCGGTCGGAGACGGCGATCGAGACCGGCATCGCAATCGGGCGTTTCTTTGCTTCGTATACTTTCCGGATTGCCTCTTCGGAGAATGCATCGGCCCCAAGGCCGTATACCGTCTCGGTGGGGTAGACCACGAGGCCGTCATGCATCAGGACAGAGACGGCCTTTTTCATGATGTCCATACTCAGAATTCCCGTCCCCTGACACGGTTGATATCGAAGACTGCCTTGGAACTGACGTGCATGACGGCAAAGACTCCCGCTTGGATGGGATCGGTCACCACAAGGTCGGCATGCTCCGGTACGGTACCCGCCATCTTGAGCGCGATGACCGGTATCCCTGCCTCGCGGACACGGTCAACGGCTTTCGAGATCTCACCGCCCATGATGGATCCCGCAAGGACGAGGATAGTGGCCCGGGGCAGGCGGGCTACTGCGTCCACGGCGAGGGCAAGGGTGCGCTCCCCGACGAGGGGAATAGTGTCCACCGAGATCCGCTCGCCCCGGATGTTGTGCCGGTCAGCCTCGTTAACGGCACCGAGGGCAACCTGCGCCACCTGCGCTCCACCGCCTATGATGATGACACGCGACCCGAAGATATGACCAAACGGCTGGTACGCCCTGACGTCCTTGACCGAGTCGATGTCGTTTAAGTCCTTTAAGAACTGGGCATGGTCGCGGGAATCGTCGCAGTCATACTCAAAATAGAGTTCGGCCATGCCGCAGTACGGGCCGGTGTCGAACACCTCCTGGTTGATCATGACGATGTTTGCGTCATGGTTGGCTACCACGGTTGCGATATCCCGCAGGACGCCCCTGCGGTTCTCCGCGATGATCCGTATTGCCGACCGTTCGGGTTCAGACTCCATAGGACTGATGCGATAACCGGGGATCGAACCCGGGTTAGAAGCTTGGGAAGCTCCTGTCCTACCGCTAGACTATTATCGCACGTATTGCTGCTCTCAATTATTGGGTGAGTTTACCATAAATATATCCCGGTTGTCCGCGGGTTCGTATTAATACCGCAGAAAACAAACTCTATCCAGAGAAGACCGCGTTTACCGGGAGCAACCGTTTCCGGGAAAATCTGACGCCGGAGAGATACTATGCGCCTGCGAATCCTGACACTGATCCTGATGGCCGGCCTGCTCGCCCTTGTATGCGTTCCTGCGCAGGGAGCGACCGGCGGCCCGGTTACCGTCCTGTACCAGAACTCGTTCTCGAGTAATCCAAAATGGGTGACCAACAACCCGTCCCTTGATTACTGGGACCCCGGGCTCCAGATGTACCATTTTGCTATCGAGCCCAGTACCGGTGCCTATGCTTATACGCTTGTCAAGGGCTACGAGAAGCAGCCGTTCACGCTGGAATACGATGTGATTCTCAACAAGGTGGATGAAGGAACCACGTTCCGGCTCGGTTTCTCGGGGGAAGCCATGAACCCGGAGGTTGGCCCCAATGTCCTCACCGAGTTCACCAATGCAAAATACGGCCAGATCATGTGGCTCCGGCTGGTCACACCCGGCAACAAGCTGATGAAGGTCAACAGCGAGTCGGGAGATACGCAGAACAGCGGCAGCATTGCCTACAAAGGCCCGACCGTGAACTACGAGCTGAACAAGACCTACCGGGTAACGGTGGACTACAACAAGGACCAGCGCACCCTCACCATGAAGGTGAACGAGAAGACGAGCGGGCAGGAGATCTGGGGGTATTACATCAATACTGTCGAGGACCTGAGCGGGATGGACCGCATCTATCTCGGCTCGATCGGGGACTATGGTATGATGCACCGGTACGCTGAAGGCTATCTCGACAATGTCCGGCTCACCGTTCCTGCCGAGGCTGAAGTGACGACTCCCGCTGCCGCGGTAACAACGGCTCCCCAGACCCCGACGACACGACCGACCGCGATAAAGACAACTGTTCAGCAAACCGCGCTTCCCACAACCGCTCCCCAAGAATCCCCGGTACCGGTACCGGTCACTATTCTCGCCTTGGGAATAGCAGGGGCCTGCATGGCGCTGTTCCTGAACAAGCGGAAATAATCTCCCCCCTTTTTATCATTCATAGACATTCCCGGGTCATATCCGCGGCTCTGTGGTTATCCTGAGTTCTTGCGGGAGAATAACGGAAATCCCTTTGTAAAAAGAGTATGGATGATGGGGTGTGTATGATCTCCGGAGAAACGAGTGATCTCCGGACCTCTGGAGTGTGTACTGCATTTCTGCCGGCTCATGCCGGCAGTATGAGGCGATAGTGGTGCCGTTACCTGTTTCACGGCCCGTGTGCTGCGGGCCTTATGACGTGCTGTTCTGGTCAACGTTCGTTCCGGTGCGTGGCATGGGGGGCATCTCATGAACTGCCGGGCATCCGGTGATTGTATGTCCGAATCCCTGCGCTGGTGATCGGGAAAACAGGTGTGCCACTGGTCTCCCATGTACTGGTAATCGTTGCCCCGTGCGGGGAACCCGGTACCATGACAGCGCTGCCACAACCGCCATCGGGAAACGCTGCGGAAGCCGGGGATGAGATCAACCCAACCGAGAGCAGGACAAGGGACAGTCCGATCATGATGATGCCGGTGTTCATGAAGTGGTCTCCTTTTGTTTTGGATGGATCGGTGACACGCCGAATCAGCTTCGTGCATCACCTGATTTATCCTGTTTTCCGGGCAGGCTGATAAATACCCAGAATTGCCCGGGTTTATTGACAGAACCCCGCGGTTACAGGAATCAACCCGGGGAGTGTAATTATGAAGAGAAACCATAAGCAGAAAATATAAACAGTCATACCCTTATCTTCCGGTAACCAAGAGAAGGTGTATACCCCCTGGTGGAGCATCATGGACGCCGCTGACAAATCCCCCACACTCATTGTTCACGAGGATTCCGACTCGCTTGAGGAGCTCTCGGAATACCTGGACGTGCTCTCGAGCAGCGCACGGTTACGGATACTGAAATTCCTGGAAAAGAAACCCCGCGATGCCCGTACCATCTCCAAGGAGATCGAGACGAGCTACGAGAATACCAAGAAGCACCTTGACAGGCTGCTGAGTATCGGCGTGATCAAAAAAGAGGCGGGACTCGGTGCCCCGACGTCGAAAGGGATCCACCCGGTCTGGGAGTATTCCCTGGTCCCGGGAGGCCTTGAGGCAATCATCCGGAACCTCGGGCTTTTCTCTAATACCCGGGTCCAGGTGGTGGGAAGCGATATCGCGCGCCGGCTTGACGAGGTGAAAGGCACCCTCTCCAAGGAAGTGCTGGGTAATGCTCCGGCAGCCATCGTCCTGGGCGGCCCGGATGACAAGAAGGTATTCCTGTTAAAAGGCGACAGCATCGCTGTGGGTAGGAATGATCCGGAGAATGCTGCATCGTTCCAGCCCGAGAAAGACATCGTCCTTGCCGACAGTTATTCTGCGGTCACCCGTGTCTCCCGCCCCCATGCAAAATTCACCCATGACAAGAGCGGGTGGTACCTCGAGGACTGCGGCAGCACCGGCGGCACCCAGCTGAACAACCACAAGCTGGAGAAAGGTATCAAGAACGCGCTCCATGACGGGGACCTCATCGAACTTGCAAAAGGCATATCTGGTGTCCGGCTCGTCGTGATCCTTCCCGGGGCATAATGAACTGCGGGTGAAAAGGACGCACTTATAAGAACTATCCCCTCCAGTACGAATAAGAGAAGTAGTTTCTTTCGATCCCCCATGATCCCGTGTTCACGCTTCCGGATCCTTGGCGTTATTGCACTTGCTGCCATGCTCATCAGCCTGCCGGCTGCCGCCGCCGAACATACGGTGGGGCCCAGTGGAGCCGAGTTCTCCACGATCAAGGATGCTGTTGACTGGGCGGTTGGCGGCGATACTATCCGTGTCATGAGCGGGACGTACACGGATCCCGTCCGGATTGACAAGAAACTGACCCTGATTGGTGTGGACAGCGGGAGCGGAGCGCCGGTCATCGCACCGCAGCCGGCAGCAAGCGGCATTGAGATCCACGCCGACGGTTGTTCCGTGCAGGGATTCACCATCATGGGAAGTGCCGGTGCGAGCGGGATCCGCGTCTCCTCGGACAGCAACTTCATCCGGCACAATACCATCCAGGACAACGGCGAAGGGATAACGTTCGTTTCGTCCGACAAGAACTCAATTGTCGGCAATACTATCACCGGCAACAACCGGGCGGGAATTACCCTTACCGCATCGAGCAGCAACACGTTCGATGACAACACCATCCAGGATAATGCCATCGGGATGACCATGGACGCCGAATCGCGGTCCAACACGGTCTCCCGGAACATGTTCTTCAACACCCAGAATGTTGTCTCGAAGAGTCCGAGCTCCTTATGGAGCAGCCCCGCCACCTACCAGTATATCTATCTGGGAACGACCGTAAAGAGCCGGATGGGCAATTACTGGAACGACTACCGCGGGAAGGATGCGAACGGTGACGGAATCGGGGATATTCCCTACCCGACGCAGACCAGCGTTGCTGCCGGTGAGGGAAACGATCCATATTCTGCCGACGACTTTCCCCTGATGGACCCGGTCACGTATTATTCTACCGTGAGCGTTGACGCCACACCCGCCTCCGGGGCGGCCATCACGGCCTCACCGTCACCGGTCACTACCCGGATTCCGGTGACGGCGAGACCGGCGCAAACAGCCGTGCAGTCTCCCCTGCCGACCCAGCCATCAACCCCGGGCACTTCCGGGAGTTCAGGGATCGGAGAGGGGTTTGCCAGGATCCTGCAGAACATCCCCCTGACCGCGGTTGTCCTCATTGCCATCGGCCTTGTCCTTGCCGGTATCGGTGTCTATCTCTTCGTTTTCCGTTCGTCCGAGGAGGTGTCCCTTCCCGAATCCCTTGCCCCGGTCACCACCCGGGCGGCGTCCGTCCTGAAGGGAGCCGTTGACAAGACATGGGGACTTGTCACACGGCCCGCGGAGACCGTGGCTGACATGGCGGAAGAGACGCGGGCTTCGCCCCTCCCTGCAGCAACGGACCAGAAGAACTACTTCCCCCGGGAGCTGGAGAGCAAGTATACCGACATATCGTTTGTCGGGCGGGGCGGGATCGCCTGGGTCTTCTCGGCGTACCGTAAGACTGACGGTGTCCGGGTTGCCGTAAAGATCCCGATCAGTTTCGACGAGGTGACCGGGAAGTGTTTCTTGAACGAGATTGCTGCCTGGGAGACCCTCCGCCACCAGAATATCGTCGAAGTCTCTGCGGTGAACATCCTGCCGGTCCCGTACGTTGAGATGGAGTTTGTCCCGGGATCGCTTGAGGCGCTGGAAAAACCCCTCCCCGTCTGGAAAGCGGTCCGTCTCATCACCGGTGTTACCGAAGGGCTCCGCTACGCCCATGACCACGGGTTCATCCACCGTGACATCAAACCCCACAACATCCTGCTTACCGATGAACTGGTGCCAAAGATCACGGACTGGGGGATGAGCAAGGTGCTCGCTGCCGATGTCAAGAAATCGAGCGTTGCGGGTTTCTCTCTCTCCTACGCAGCCCCCGAACAGGTATCACCCTCCGAGTTCGGCAGGACAGACGAACGGACAGACATCTACCAGCTCGGGGTTGTCTTTTACGAGCTGGTCACCGGGTCAATCCCCTTTGGCGGGGAGAGCATTGTCGAAGTCGGAAATGCCATCCTGCGCGATCCCCCGCTTCGCCCCTCAGAGTACAATCCCGAAGCAGAGGCTGTCGAGAAGATCATCATAAAGTGCCTGGAGAAGGACCCGGCACAGCGGTACCAGTCGGCAGAGGAGCTGCTTGCCGCACTCAAAGGGTACCTTGACGAGGATGACGGATGAACCATGATGTACGGGGTGACCACGAATGAGCGAACCGGAAAAGACATTTGAGCCTGCGACCTGCCGCCATTGTGATGGCGAGGGCTGCCTGTACTGCAACAAGGCCGGGACTGTCCTTGTCACAGCCCCAAAGACCCTCTGCGGACACTGCGAGGGTGTCGGTTGCATCTACTGCGGATTCACCGGATGGGCCGGGCCCAAGAGCCGCTGCGATTGACGTTTTTTACCGGAACTTCCCTTCCACTCTTCTCGGGATGACACACTCTTCGTACCGCTTGGCAAAGTAGCGGTCGGTCATCCCGGCAATGAAATCCCGCACGAGTTCCGGCAGGGTTGCTGTTTTGAGATAACGCGTGTTCGTCCACCGTGTGTTGATGAAGTCCGTGTAGATCTTTGCTGTTGTCTCCTCCTGTTCCAGCGATTCGAGGCAGGAGGAAAAGAGGGTGAAGTACATCCGCTGGATCTTTTTCCGTTCCGCAGTCAGCTTCGGGTTGTCATAGATATGCTGCCGCGAAAAGGCCCGCAGGGCGATCAGCGCCTGTTCCACCTCATGACTGTACGAGATGAATCCCTTCTCCTCCGCGTCGCTGTTTTCGAGAAGGTCGTAGATCAGGGTATTGATGATCTCCCGGTTCGTGCTGCCAAGCACATCTTTTGCCTGCGCAGGAATTGCGGTCCGGTCATCGATGAGCCCCACGTCCCGTGCGTCCTGCAAATCCCTGCCAATGTAAGCAATCGTATCGGCGAACTTCACCACGCAGCCTTCGAGCGTCATAGGAGGCCGTGAACGTCTTCCATCGGCATTCTCCTGGACCTTCCGGTCGAATGCAGCCCAGCCGTAGAGGGGTTCGGGCGCGATCCGGATGTCGTCGGCTTCGCCGTTGTGGCAGAGGATACCGTCAAGGACCTGCATGGTCAGGTCGCAGTCCTCGATCTGGTCTAAGAACCTGACGCTCTGGACATTGTGGGAGAACCTGCCGATCCCGTGCTGTTCGCAGAGGGCAGAGAGGCAGCTCTCCCCGAAGTGGCCGTAGGGGATGTGGCCGATATCGTGCCCGAGGGCTATTGCCTCGATGAGATCCTCGTTGAGCCGGAGCGAACGGCCGATCGTCCGGGCGATCTTCGAGACCAGCTGGACATGGATGACCCGGTGCGTGATATGGTCGTTGTCCACAAGATAGAAGACCTGCGTCTTATCGATGTAGCGGGTATAGGCGCGGGTGTGGATGATCCGGTCGGCATCGCGGGAGTACGGGGTTCGGATGTCTTCCTGCTCCCGGTCATAGCGGCGCACGGCATCTGCGCTGGTCGCTGCCAGGGACGAGAGGAGCGCCTCCCGTTTCATGGTAAGGGCCCTGATAGCGGATGCACGTTCCGGGTCAGGAACGCGTTTCCGCGCCGGTCTCTTCATAACTGCTCGTTTGCGCGGGAAGGTGTTAAGGATGGCGAAACGGGCAGGTGCTGAATTCCTCCCATCCCCGGAACCGCGCGACCGGATGGTTGCTCCGATGGTTCCTCCCGTATCCCGTCGCTCTTTACCGCGAGGCAACCGCCGCAGTTTCCCCGTACTGGAGGACATGTCCTTTCAGTGCTGCGACCAGCGCATGCTTGTCCGCGCCGGGAGGGAGATCCAGCATCGTGTCCAGGATGTATACCCTGAACAGGTACCGGATCATGGTCCCCGGGGCAGGGCAGGGGCCGGTATAGCCGATCGTACCATGGTCCGTGATCCCCTGCACGGCCGGTACTGGTGCGGTCACCATCTCCCCGGGGGGGATGCCTTCCGGGATAACCGGGGACGGCGGGAGGTTCCAGCATATCCATGGCGTAAACGAGCAACAGGACTTCTCGAAGGGATTGAAGACCATTACCGCAACCGAGACCGCCGCAGGGGAGATCTTCTTCAGGTATATCCGGGGCGAGAGGTTCCCGCCATCGCATGTGTGCGAAGGGGGGAATTCCAGGAAGTCCAGGGACACGGAGAGGGGATCCATATATCATGATGAACCGATTCCCTGCATGAACATTTCTCCTGCAGCATTCCCGGCAGGCTTTTAATAACCGGGAGATGATGCATCAGTACATGGCAGGCACGCAACAGACTGGCGGATACCTGGAACTGCACCCTGTCGGGATCATCCGCTCGCCCTACCGGAAGCGGGGCGATGCTCCACGGCAGGGAAGACTCTCCGACACCGAATCGATCATTGAAATCCTGCCTGCATATGTCGAAGCATTGCAGGACATTGAGAAGAATATGCACCTCATCGCCCTGTACTGGTTTGACCGCTCGGACCGGACGCTCCTGAAGGCAACGCCTCCGGGCTCCGGGATTGAGCATGGTGTCTTTGCCACCCGTTCGCCCGAGCGGCCGAATCCTATCGGGTTTGCCGTTGTGGACCTTCTCCGGCGCGAGGGCAACCTGCTCATGGTCCGCGGGCTGGATGCATTCGACGGGACCCCGCTTCTCGATCTCAAGCCGTACTATCCCGATCTCGACTGTGTCAGGGACTAAGGGCCTGTCGTTTCGGCCTGCATCGATCTTCCATCTTTATTGTCTTGTGCGCCCAATCTGTACGATTGCTAACTGATACCAGGAGTCAATTCATGGCAAAGAAATCATTACCCAATACCCCGGTAAAACCGGCGGACGAGGAATGTAAACAGGAGTGCTCAAGCTGCGCTACGGCCTCTTCCTGCCCGTCTGCAAAGAATGGGCAGGCCGGACTCCCGCCCAAGGCAGAGATGGACGTCAGGCATGTCATCATGGTCCTCTCCGGCAAGGGCGGTGTCGGGAAATCGACCGTCTCGGTCAACCTCGCGTACGCGCTTTCGAACCATGGCAGGAAGGTCGGGCTCCTCGACCTTGACATGCACGGTCCCAACATCCCCAAGATGCTCGGGATTGAAGAGCACAAGCTCACGACGATGGACAACAAGATCGAGCCGGTCCGTGTTACCGGTAAGCTTTCTGTCATCTCGATGGCGTTCCTGCTTCCCGACACCAGCACCCCCATCATCTGGCGCGGCCCGATGAAGATGGCGGCCATTCAGCAGTTCCTCTCCGATGTCAACTGGGGGCCTCTCGATTATCTCGTTGTCGACCTCCCGCCGGGCACGGGCGACGAAGCGCTGACCATTGCCCAGCTTGCTCCCAATGTCCGCGGTGCTGTCATTGTCACCACGCCTCAGGATGTTGCAACGCTCGATGCACGCAAGTCCGCAAAATTCATTGAGAAGCTTGGGCTCCCCGTCATCGGTGTCGTCGAGAATATGAGCGGTCTTGTCTGCCCCCACTGCGGCGAGCAGATCGAACTCTTCGGGAAAGGCGGCGGAAAGAAGATTGCCGAAGAACTTGCTGTGCCGTATCTTGGTGCAATCCCCCTCGACATCGAGATGCGGAAAGCCGGGGACGAGGGCCGCCCGTTTATCATCCGCCGTGCCGACAATCCCACGTGGAAGAGCGTTGACGCCGTCATGGAAGAACTCATCAAGGTTGTCGAGGGATAGGTAATGGACTACCAGCGGATTCTTGCAGGAAAGGAGAAATCAATTCCCCTCTACAAGGCAGTTGCCACCGCCCTCGAGAATCCGCGTTCGTTTCCCGATCTTGTGGAGCCCATCTATAGGGAGGCGATGACCCTTGATGACGAGACCCTTGACCGGTTCCGGTTCTCGCTCATGCGTCTCCAGATCTATGCCGATGTCCACCGTAATGAGGATCTCGAACAGGCCATGCATATCCGGTACGTTGCACAAGTCATCGAGAAGGTGGTCTTTGGCTCGCTTATCATGGAACCGGCCGAACCGCTCGCGGACTGATCGGGTTTTTTGTATCCCGACCGCCATGTTTTTATCAGAGTAACTATGCCGTGGTGATACCCTTATCACCAGACCCGCCAAATATTACGTAACATTCTTTCCATAATCCGAACGCCCGTTTTGGGCGCCCTGTTGAATACCCATATCATATCCGATACCCGGAGTATACATGACATCACGCATGCAGTCCCCGCACACGACCTGTCCGGGGTGCCAGGAAGAGGTCTTTCTTGACGAGCTCGTGGGGGGGAAATGCCCTCTCTGCGGCTGCACGCTCGAGGACTTCGAGGAGTCGTTTGGCGAGTACGAGGGGGTCCTCGACCGCTCCGATCTCTCGTGGCTCATCTTCAATTACTTTGTCTTCAAGAAGTTCGTCGACATCGGGGTGCCCCCGCACCAGGTCATGGAACTGGTCACCACCTACAGTCAGAATGCCGAAAAACCCCCGGAGGAATGGTCGCGGACAGGCTTTGCCCTTGAGATCCCGATGAAACCATGGGACCGGATCCTTCCTAAACACTGCGTAAAGTGCCACCGCTGGTTCTTCCGCGGCGGGAAGAAGCAGATCCAGGGCGACATGAAGAAGACGGCACTTGAAGTCGGGTTCATCTGCGACCGGTGCTGAAGTCTTCATCCTCTCATTTTTAGTGCCGGTACTCGATCGCCGTCATGTTCCCCGTCTGGATGTCGATCCAGGCAATCCCCGGTACCAGTGATGCGTTGGTGCGGAGTATTTCATCATCAAAGACGATCTTCCATGCCAGCGGGACAGATCCCGGGCGTGGGACTGTTCCTTTCATCTGCCCGTTGTTCCAGCGCAGTTCAGACGAGAGGATGCGTACGCTCCCGATCTGTTCCGGGTACACAGTTCTTGCTGCCTCCATGGCAGCATAGGTGGCGTCGTGCCGTGCAATGGTCGGGACGATCGCCTGGGAGAATGCATACTCTGCCGTTGTCCACCGCTTGTCATACTCGATAATATCGCCGTTAAGGGCATCGACAACCACGGTGATACCGTCTGTATCCACCGGGTAGTCGAGATACCTGCGCTCCCAGGAGAACGTGTACGCACCTGCCGCAGGCACCGACTCCGTTCCCCATCGGTCATATCGCGAGGAGGTAAGGATGAGGGGAAGGCCACTGGTGCGGGCGGTAACGTATTTTTCAGCAATCCCCTGTGCTGTTTCCTGTGTAACGGCCGGGTCGGCAGGTCTTCCGTAGAGAGGGATATTCCGGGCAAACGCCTGGATCTCCCCGGTTGTTGCATCCACGCTGCCAGAGACAAGCGTCATGTTCCCTGATGCAAGGGTGAACCTCCAGACACTGCCCTCCTGCGGGCTGTCATCGTACCAGATGCCCGGCGTGAAAACCCCCTCATACGGGAACTCCGCAAGGACGACTTCAGAAACCATCTCTTTGGGGATTGCGGCTGTCTCTTCCCCTGCGGACCAGGGCATTCCACTGGCCGCTTCGATGAAAACAACCAGGTCCTCTTTCGGGGACCGTCCACCTGCCGTCCGCAGGGTGAATCCGAAAAGGGATCTGGCTGAACCAGCCGAATAGTTCACGCTGCTGATGGTGAACATATCTTCAGGGCAATACCTGCGCAGGGCGGCTTCTGCCTGCACAAGAGAGAGGGAACCGCTGCCCGCCTGTTGCGTGACACCCGGTTCTATGGCATATCCTGCGACAAGCGGGACTGCGGCAGGGGACGCTGGCGGTAAGGGTGTCCTGGATGTACTTTGTGCCGGGGTTCCCATCTGCGAATCCAGGGACATGGTTGTGACCACAACTGGCGAGGGTGCCGGCTGTGAAGGGGGAGAGAACGGTACCGCGGCAAGGCCGACCCATTGCAGCTGGGAAAGGGAGAAGACGAGAACTGCGATCACAATAAGAATGAGGGTAATGGTGAGGATTTTCACCGCCGCACGCCTGCGGTTCTTCTCGCGGATCTTCTGCCGGTACCGCTCCGGAAGATAGGGCTTGTTCTCATCCATACCTGCCATGGTGTATTCCTAGTAGTAGTGTTACATGGAAGGAGGTAAAAAAACCGGTGCAGGACTGCCCGGTACAGGAAGCAGGAAACTTACCTGCTGCAGCGCAGAACGGAAGGCGTTCGAAGATTTTTTCAGTCCTCCTTTTCGTCAAGCCTGTTCCGGAAACTGACAAACCAGATGACAAGTGCGATGAGGGCAACGGCGAAGCATACCGCAAGGAGCCGGGGATCGATGGAGATCCCGATGACACTGGGGCCAAAACCCATGTACCGTGGACCCGGGAGAGTCTCCGCGTCCAGTTCGGCATGGAAGAGATCAAGGGGAGTCGGTGTGACGGTGAATTCCGGCATATCCTCCACGTTGGTCAATGACAGGTTGGTGATATTCGGATAAATTCCCGGCGTAATCATCGTGGACGGACTCCCCGGTGACGGACCCGCACATACGGGGACGATGGAAGAGCAGAGGAGAAGGAGCACGAGAACGGGAGAAAATCGCCATGGGCCCCAATGGAAGGCAGCGGTCATCATACACCTGGTAAGGGTAGTTGAGCCACCGAGAACAGGTTTGTGGTCGGAAATGCCAAAAAAACCGGTGACCGCACAGTGAGCCCTGGCGAGCAATGGAGTGGTAGTTTGGGAAACTACCACTCCACCCGGAAGCCGCGGTACTCCCCGGTGGCAGGGCCCGGGGACACATCGATCTGCTCCACATGGATCCCCGGATTGTCACGCGCATGTGCATACCGGATAAAATCCGAAAGCGACGCAGGGGAACTCTCGGCAACCATTTCAACTGATCCGTCCGGGAGGTTCTTCACGTACCCGTGCACGCCGGTTGCCCGGGCGCAGGTCTCCACGAAATGCCGGTATCCTACTCCCTGCACCCGGCCCCTGGCAATGGCGGTGATCCGCTCCATATCCTACTTTTCTGACGATCGGCAGTCATAAATGTTGGCATATCGTGTCCGGTGATGACTGGGTGAGCGGCGGAAGATACTGGATGGCAAGACCGCCTGCCTCTCTGCAGTTCATTGGTATTCCCTGTATTTTTCTGTCGTATTTTTATAATGAGTAACATGTTTTTATAGGATCCAGTCCCCACTATATCGCAGTACAAAGGCAGAGGTACCTAGCCTTGAGATACCAGTTTTTCATCATCGTGACACTCCTTATTGCAGCCGTTTTTCTTGCCGGCTGCACTGAGGAAGATCATTCGCCGATTGCGGAAACGCTCTCAGCGGAGCCTCCCCTTCCGGGCCAGGCACTGGTCCTCGTCGGGGACGTGACCGGGGCCGGCCTGGCCGGGGGTACCATCGATACCATCGATATCACGGTTGCCCTTGTCCCGGGCGCACGACCTGTCGATATGGAGAAGATCTCAATAATCTATGCTGATACCATCAAGACCGAGACCCTGATCCCGGTCGAAGGCTACTGGGGCAATCCCCCCCAGGGCTGCTGGGGGATCCTGAACGTCGTAGACCCGGTTGGAGACCAGAACAACCGGATCGAAGACAAAGAGCAGTTTGTGATCCGGCTCAACCCGCGTGCATTCCTTCCTGCCAAACGGATGGTAGTCATCGTTGTCCGGGCCCCTGCTGTTGCCACACCCCTGACGATCCGGCGGTTTGCTCCTGCCGAGATTGCAGCGCAGGGCAATATCCTCACCCCGCCGTGACGATCGGGGAACCAAAACCCATTCTCTTTTAAGGTTTGATGCCGGATTCCCGTTACCTGTACTGGTGACGTCATCCATGGACCCCGGCAAGAGTTCAACCCTCGATATGCAGGAGATGAAAGATCCCGGCTACGAGATCTTCATCATCCTTGTCTCCATCCTCTCTGTTGTCAACCTCGTTGTCTCATGGATTCCGGGCCTGGACCAGGATGCAGTCCGGGTCCTGGAAGTCATCAACTTCTTCCTGACGATCATCTTCCTCTCCGACTTCATCTTCCGTCTCATGACCGCGGAGTCAAAAGCCCACTACTTCTTCCGGAACTGGGGATGGGCAGACCTGCTCGCAAGCATTCCGGCGCTGCGTATCCTCCGTCTCTTCCGGATCTTCAAGGCATACCGGCTCCTGAAGAAGTACGGCGCACGGAATATTCTGCAGCAACTGAAAAAGCACCGGGCAGAGAGCGTCCTTTTCATCGTTGTCTTCTGTGTCATGCTGGTCATTGAGAGCGGGGCTTTTCTTGTCCTCATGGCTGAACGCTCCGCACCGGATGCCAATATCCACTCGGCATCCGAAGCAATGTGGTGGGTGTACGTGACTATCACGACGGTGGGGTACGGGGATCACTACCCGGTAACGAACGCCGGGCGGATGGTGGGCATCATGGTGATGACCATGGGCGTCGGGCTCTTTGGTACCCTTGCCGGTTACATCGCCAACAAGCTCCTGACCCCGGATATTCAGGAGATCCCGGACGATGGAGACAAGAATGCAGGGAGAGATACTGCGCTCACAGAGATCCGTGATGCGATACGGGAACAGAACCGACAGCATGCAGAACTGGCAGCCCGGCTGGACCGGATCGAGGCACGTCTGGATGATCAGCCGCCAAAAGGGAACTGATGTTACCTATTCGCAGTTCAGAATTGCCCTGCAAGAAAGTAAAACGAGAAGAAAGATGCGTAAAAATGGTTAGTAGGTCCGCCCGACAAGCGTTGCCTTGCCGGGTTTCCCGCAGACAATGCATTTCCCGTCTGTTGCGGCAACATAGGGTGACCTGACTTCGGTCCCGAGGATGGAAGAGTTTGCTTTCTCCTCGATGGCGTCCCCACACTCGCGCTCGCGGCACCAGTGGACGACTGCAACGTTTCCGTCATTCAGGGCCGTATTGAGGGCATCCATCGAGTCAACGGAACAGAGGTGCGACTTCGTGTGCTCCTCGGCCTTTGCACGGATCCCTTCCGTAATCTCCGCAAGCACCCGGGTCACCCCGTCGCAGACTGTTGCGAGCTCGAGGGATGACTTCTCTCCCGTCCGCTTCACGGCCATTACCTTTCCGCCGTCGATATCACGGGGCCCGAGTTCGAGCCGGAGGGGCACGCCCCGGAGTTCCCACCAGTAGTACTTGGCACCGGGCCGCATGTCCCGGGTGTCCATCTTCACCCGGAACCCGGCAGCCTTCAGGTCGGATTCCAGCTTCTTTGCCGCAGCGAGGACATCCTCGTGGCGTTTTCCAATGGTGATCGGGACAATGACTGCCTGGACCGGTGCAACGGCGGGGGGAAGGATGAGCCCCTTGTCGTCACCGTGCAGGGAGATGAGGGCGGCGATCGACCGCTCCGATATCCCGTAACAGGTCTGGTTGGCGAGCTGCTGCTCCCCGTTCTTGTCCTCGTAGTTGATGGAGAAGGTCTTCGAGAAGTGTGTCCCGAGGTGGTGGACGGTCCCGATCTGGAGGGTGCGGCCATTGGGCATGATGGCGTCCACCGCGATCGTGTAGTCAGCCCCCGGGAACTTGTCCCAGTCCGGCCGCTTCGAGATGGTGATGGGGATGCAAAGGCCGTCGTAGAATTCCTTCGTGAGGCCAAGCTCGTACTCGCACTGCGCCTCTGCTTCGTCCCAGGTGGCATGGACCGTGTGAGACTCCATGAACGAAGTGATCTCGCGGAGCCGGATCAGGGGGCGGGTCTGTTTGGTCTCGTACCGGAACGTATTGACGATCTGGTAGTATTTCATCGGGAGATCGGCGTGCGAGCGGAGCCAGAGGGCGTACATCGGGTAGATGGCAGTCTCGCTCGTGGGCCGGAGGGCAAGTTTGACATCGAGCGGGGTCGTTCCCCCGTGCGTGACCCAGTAGACTTCATTCTCGAAGCCCTTGATGTGCTCAGCCTCTTTCATGAACTCCTGTTCGGGAATGAGCAGCGGGAAGAGCGTCTCCTCGTGGTCACGATCCAGGAGTTCCCGGAGCCGGTTATAGACGAACTTGCGGATTGCAAACCCGTACGGGTACCAGACGTACAGCCCCTTGACCGGGTAGCGGACATCCATGATCTCGGCCCGCCAGAGAATATCGTTGAACCATCCGGAAAAGTCCTGCTTTGGCGGCAGGGTGCCTGTATCGTCGTCCATCTCGTGTCCTCTTAAGCTACTAATTGTATGATAACCGGCGTAATAAAAGCCTCGACACATGCGGCTGCGGCAACAAGCGGGAGGACGAAGAGCACAAAGAGCCGTCCGTACCGGGCTACCTCCTTCCCTGTGTCCCCCTCGCCGTACCATTCGGCGATGAGGCCCTGTGCAAGGAGTATCCCGAGTGCGCCCGCAATGATGAACGCTGGGATCTCGAAGATGCCGTGCGGGATGAGGGCGGCAGCGACAAACAGCGGCGAGTGGGTCTCATGGACAATCTCCATGATCGCCCCGATGACGATGCCATTTAAGCTCATGATGAAGATAGTGAGGATCCCAAAGGACGCCCCGCCAAGGAAGAGGAGGATGCAGGCACCGAGGTTGTTGCCGAACAGCTTGGCGCACATTTCCACCGGGTTATCCTTGGTGATCTCTCCTGCGACCTCCTTGGCAAAGAGATCCATCAGCTGTTCTCCTATGGCCGGGTTCTGGGCAGATCCGATCCACCCGACACACATGGTGGAAAAAAAGAGGAGGAGTGTGATTACCAGGGCATTGGCGAGCGGGGAATTAGACATAGAGGACCATCCGGACCATGTCGCGGACACCGGGCGCAAACCCGACAACGATCATCGCCAGCAGCACAAGGTGCCAGAATGCCGTGTTTGCTTCCTTGCGGTAGAGCTGCATGATGTAGATTGCAGGGAAGAGGACGATGAGTTTCAAGGGATACATCACAAACGCGGTGCCGGTCAGGTCGATGAGATGGGAGCCGACCACATGCTGCTCGATGTACTGGAGCGACGGGTGGAGGTCGATCCCGAAGCTGGTGGCGCTGGCATCGAGGAGCTGACCGAAAAGCAGGGTGATATACAGCGGGTCATTGACATACTCCCACCGGCAGGCATAGCGCATGAACGCCCAGACAAGGGCCGTTGCCACAACGGCCATGAGCGGGATCACGCCCAGCACGTAGAAGTCGATGCCGTGGTGGGTCGTGCTCCAGGCAATAAGAATGAGCGAGGCAACAACAACAGAGAAGACACCGGCCCAGAAATAGAACGTGAGGTAGTGCTTCGTGAGTCCCTGGAGCGTGAGGTACCGCGAGAGGAAGAGCATGCCGATGGTAAAGAAGAAGAGGACGAAATAGATGAGCGGGGTTATCAGGAGATACTTGAAGTCACCGGTGATCATGCCGGTATCTTCGATGACCCGCATCACTCCCCCGAGAATGACATAGGGGATGGTCGAGAGAATGAATGTGGCGTCGATGGTAAACCCGATATCCGAGAGCCACGTGGAAGTGGATAACCAGCGGTACAACAGGTAAACACCGACAACAAGGATAAGGGCGTAGGTCAGCGTATCGACAACATTATAGGGCTGGCCGAGCCTGATGGGATCGATGTAGTATTTGTAGATGAAATCACTAATCATCCATGATTACAATGAGCGCAGATGCAATAAAATTACTCAAAGAGAAGGTCTTTGACAAGTCCCGGTGGATGCAGCTGCCCCGTGACGTTGTGATCGGCCATGATGTCTTCCAGCAACTCCCCTCGGTCTGCGAAGATTTGAAACTAGGTAAGAAAGCGCTCTTAATCTCCGGAAAGAACACGATGGATCTTGCCGGGAACCGTGTCCGGGAGATCCTTTCGGGGGGCTGGACAATCATCCCATTCTTTGCCGAGGAGATCAGTCTTCCCGTCATTAAAGAGGCAGAGAAGGCTGCTGCAGATGCAGACTTCCTGATCGGGGTTGGTGGCGGACGGGTGATTGACACGGCGAAGATTGTTTCGTACAATCTCGACCGGCCGTTCATCTCAGTCCCGACTGCGGCATCGCACGACGGGATTGCTTCTGCCCGTGCATCGGTAGCCGTTGAAGGAGGGCACTCATCGCTCCAGGCTCATCCCCCCCTTGCCATCGTGGCAGACACCGCGATCATCGCACGGGCCCCCCACCGCCTCCTTGCAGCAGGATGTGCGGACGTGATCTCCAATTACACGGCCATCCTCGACTGGGAACTTGCCCACCGGGTAAAAGGCGAACAGGTAAGCGAGTACGCTGCTGCCCTCTCGAAGATGACTGCGGAGATCCTTGTGAAGAATGCCCCTCTCATCAAACCATCCAGCGAGGAGTCGGCATGGATTGTAACGAAAGCGCTCGTGTCCAGCGGGGTTGCCATGAGTATTGCCGGGTCATCGCGCCCGGCAAGCGGCGGGGAGCACAAGTTCTCCCATGCCCTTGAACGCCTCGCCCCGGGAAAGGCACTCCATGGCGAGAGCTGCGGGATCGGCACGATCATCTCAATGTACCTCCACGGGGGTGACTGGAAGGGGATCCGTGAATCGCTGAAGAGCATCGGGGCGCCGGTCACCCCAAAAGACGTGGGCATTGACGATGCAACGGCGGTGGAAGCGCTCCTGATGGCAAAAGATATCCGTCCCGAGCGCTTTACCATATTCGATATGGGGCTGACCCGCGAGTCGGCAGAGAAGCTGGTGCTGATGCTGTATAAGGAATGAGGTGGCCGGTGTGACAGACGCGAAGACAAAAGTGACCCTCGTGGGAACGGTACTTGCAAAGCCGGGGACAGAGTTTATTTACGAAGGGGAGGCTCCCGGATGCGGCACCTGCAAGGTGAAGAAGGCCTGCAACAACCTGCAGAAAGGCCGGAAGTACCGTGTTGTCACGGTCAGGACAACCCACCATGACTGTACAGTGCACCTAAACGGTGCAACCGCGGTAGAGGTGATGGAAGCCCCCATCACCCTCCTGATCAGCCCGGAGATGGCGATCATCAACTCCAAGATCAAACCGGAATTCTCCTGCAACAAACAGGACTGCCGGAGTTTTGATCTTTGTCGCCCCGAAGGTGTCGTTGAGGGTGAGAAATATATTGTGGTGGATGTCCTGGGCAATGCTCCGGATATCTGCGAGAAAGGCCGGGCGCTGAAGCTTGTGGAGATCAAGCCGGCGTAACGCTTCTATTGTGGAACATTTTCATCCACCACTCCTCTACGCATCCTGCCGGACGATGAGATGAGCCACCGCCCCCAAGCACCTTCATCCCCTTTTTCTGCCACTGCAGGCAGAAAACCGACTGGGGAATTCCGTTATGGCCAATCCCGCGGCATTTCGGGTATTGCCATGGATCCGACAGATTTGCGAATGTCACTTATCGCATGTAATTATCCACTCTGCCCACCCAGATCCGCTCTGCCAGCCTGACAAGTCCTTCGTATCCTTCCAGTTCCCCCCGCCATCGTGCCGGAATAGCTTTAAGTCCCCAGTACGCACCGGCAAGGGCACCGGTGCAGGCGCCGACCGTATCCGCATCGCCGCCAAGGTTGATCGCGGAGAGAGCAGCCTGTTCAAACGACCGGGCATCCATGAAACAGCGGAGGGCTGCCTGCGAGCAGAGTACGCAATCCAAGGAAGGATCCGGATCATACTGATCATAACTGCCCAGGATTGCGTGCACCTCAGGATATATACAAAGCGAACGGGCGTGCCGGAATGCGGTCCTCCGTGGAACCCCCCGCACCATCTCGCTCACCATCAGGTTCAGGAACGCCGAACAGTACCCTCCCACCGGATCGTGATGCGTTATGGCGGAGCAGCGGATGCTCATTGAGATGACTTCTGACGGGGGGAAGAAGATACCAAGGGGGAAGCCCCGCATCACGCTGCCATTGGACCGGCTGCCATGGTTCTGGGTATGGACGATCCGTGCGGCGCGGTGCGGCGGGGTGCCGGAAAGGACCAGATCGAAAAACCGGGAGGATGTCGGACCAAACCATTCCGGGCGTTGTATATATCCCCTCGATAATTTTTTTATCAGGTCGTCTTCATCAAAGCGCCCGCAAAAAGCGAGCGATTCAGCAACTGCACCAGCCTGTAGCGTGTCATCCGTGACTTCTCCACGGTTCCGGAAATGGCGCCCTCCGGGCCGCATTTGCGTAAGCCAGACTTCAGATCTTCGAGATCCTTCCAAGGGCGCACCCAACGCGTCGCCAACAGCGAGCCCAACGAGCGATCCCGCGTGCCGCATTGCTCCTGATATAAACCTCACCAATAAGATATATCTGTCCTACAAAAAAAGGATCATTTTGGAAAAGGTGATAGTGTGCAAAAGGAAGAGTTGCTGCATTTACATATGCTGATGATCCACATCAAGAAGTACTACGAGGGCGTCAGCAACGAAGAGATCGGAACTGAACGCTACAATTCCTTGGAAATTTCTCCTGTCCACATTCACAAGGACAAGAAAGCCCATAAGGACGCTCTCCTCACGCTCGGGGATGAGATCGTTACCCATATCCACCACCGCCCCGTCCCGCCCGCGGTGAACTATTCTCATGAACCTGCCTCCCAGAAGGTTGCAGCTGAACATTAATACTCATGGATGAGGAACCTGCTCTCCGGGAGATCATCTCCCGCCTCCTCACCCTTCCTGAAGGTGCGTTCAACGATGCCATCGTTGTTGCGGCTAAGATAGAGACCTGCAGGAAGTATTCCCTGCCGGCAGTGCCGAAGAACTCCGCGATCCTTGCTGCTGCAAGGCCGGAAGAGTACGAGACCCTGCGCAGGATCCTGCTTGTCAAGCCGTCTCGCACCCTGTCCGGTGTTGCCCCGGTTGCTGTGATGACCTCCCCGTATCCCTGCCCCCATGGCAAGTGCCTTCCCTGCCCGGGCGGGCCGGAGCACCCGTTCCATTCCCCGCAGAGTTATACCGGAGAGGAACCGGCGGCAAAGCGGGCACGTGAGCACGAGTATGACCCGTTCCGGCAGATCCGGGCCCGGCTGGAACAGTTCGAGGTGCTGGGCCACCGCGTGGATAAGGTGGAACTGATCGTGATGGGCGGGACAATGACCGCCCGCCCTGTCGGATACCAGGAAGAATTCGTCTCCCGATGCATCGAGGCAATGAACGTCTACCCGGAAACCACGTCTGCATCACAGTACCTGCCGGTGGCCACGGTCGAGTCGGCTAATGAGACATCCGCGATCCGGTGCGTTGCCATGACCTTTGAGACCCGGCCGGACTGGTGCCGGCGGGAGCACATCGACCGGATGCTTGACCTTGGCGTAACAAAAGTGGAACTCGGTGTCCAGCACACAGACGATGTGATCCTTGCCTATAACCGGCGGGGCTGCACGGTTGCAGACACGGTAGCGGCGAATACGCTCCTCCGTGACGCCGGGCTGAAGGTCGGGTTCCACATGATGCCCAATCTCCCTTCCTCCAGCATCGAAGCGGACCGGCAGATGTTCGCGACACTCTTTGACGATCCCCGCTTCAGGCCAGACTTCCTGAAGATCTACCCGACGCTCGTCACACCTGGATCCGAGATTGAGGATCTCTGGAAACGGGGCGGATATTCTCCGTATGATGAGGAAAAGCTTATCGATCTCATAGCGTACGGGAAGTCCCTTATCCCGGAATACACCCGGCTCCAGCGGATCCAGCGGGATATCCCGGCCAAGCTGATCGTTGCCGGCTCCCCGCACTCCAACTTCCGGCAACTGGCTCAGAACCGGTTGAAGGCGCTCGGGAAGCGGTGCCGGTGCATCCGCTGCCGGGAGATTGGGCGTCTCCCCTCCCTTGCAGGGATGGAAATCCGCGTCTTGGAATACAAGGCCTGTGGAGGAAAGGAACACTTCATCTCGGCGGTTTCGGATGATTCCCTCATCGGCTTCTCCCGGCTCCGGTTCCCGTCGCAGGTCTACCGCCCCGAACTCGAAGGGGCGGCGGTCATGCGCGAGCTGCACGTGTACGGCAGCGTCGTCCCCTTGGGAAAGGATGCCGAGTCTGAGGAGTGGCAGCACCGGAACTTCGGGAAGATGCTCCTTGGACGGGCCGAGGAGATTGCATTGGCCGCCGGTTACTACAATCTTGCCATCATGAGTGGCATCGGTGTCCGGCCGTATTACCGCAGGCAGGGATATGAACGCAGAGGGCCTTATATGATCAAGGGGTTGTCATGAACCCGGCCACAGCCGAATTCCTTCGCCAGCGGTTTACCGAATATTACAAGAAGACGGTCCTTGTCGCTCCACCTTCGATTGAGCAGCGCGAGTGGGGCTTCATCCTCTTCAACCCGGGTGCAGCCGAGACCCGGATGCGGCGGCACATCGGCTTTCCCGGCAGCGGCGAGATGGTCTCCTTTATCCAGAACCTCATCCCCCAGCACGCTTACTATTCGACGGCATATTACGAGAAGCCCGATGCCGGGACGATGGCAGACAAGGGCTGGTGCGGGGCCGATTTGATCTTCGACCTTGACGCCGATCATATTGTGCGGGGCCCGTATGACCAGATGCTCTCACGGGTCAAGGAAGAGACAGAAAAACTCCTCTCGATCCTGATAGACGAGTTCGGGATCGAGCCAAAGACCATCGACCTTGTCTTCTCGGGAGGCCGGGGCTACCATGTCCACCTCCGCGACATCGCGTTCCGGAACTGGGGGAGTTCCGAACGCCGGGAACTGATCGATTATGTTTGCGGTATCGGGATCGATCCTCCTGCCATGCTCTCGGGCAGGCTCACGGGAGCACCGGGGTGGCCGGGGCGGTACCGCGGGGCCCTTATCGAATATCTTGGGTGGATCGGGGCGCTTCCGGAACCAGAGGCCGTCGCACACCTCGCCGCAATCGAAGGGATTGGCAAGGATTCGGCAGCCACATTCCTGAAGAAAAGGGAGGAGATTATGGAGGACATCGCGAACCGGCCCTCCCCGATGATCCTCAAGAACCGCGTCCTCTCCCATATTGTCCAGCAGCAGGAAGGGGAGTTTAAGAAGCGGCTCCTCTCCCGGGCAGCCCTTGCCGACGAGCCGGTCACGACCGACACGAAGCGCCTTATCCGGATGCCTACGTCCCTTCACGGAGGAAGCGGGATGCGGGTGCAGCCCCTCGAACTCCGTGAACTACACGATTTCGATCCGCTCACCGACGCTGTCGTGTTCGGGACACGCGACGTGAAGGTGGATGCAAAATTCCCGTTAAGGATGCCGATGCTCGGAAGCACTTATGAGATCCAAAAGGGCATCACTACAGTACCGGAAGCGGTGGCAGTCTTTCTCTGCTGCCGCGGCATAGCGGAGATTGCATAAATAATCGGATCAATATATAATACCGGGACGAAATCATGAAGCTCGATGACCTGCGCAGCATCCTTCTTTCAGAGCGGGAGACCGGGAGGCTGACATCTGTCTCTCCTGATTTTTATGAGAAAGGGCATTCCGAGCTTGCGGCTATCACAAAGAAAGTCTACGAGTTCGAAGACCCGTTCTCCGATGAAGCGCGTTCGCTTATCGATGAGACCCTCTCGATCCGGGAGACCCTTGAGGACATCTTTTCTTTGAGGACCCGGAAGATCCTCGCGCTCACGGTAATGCATGCCGAGGGAAATTATTATGACCGCGAAGAGGTGAAGCGGATGATCCCGGCGGAGCGCGAGATGTTCGACCAGATCACGACCGCGATCGAACAGTCCCAGGGGCTCCTGATAAGAAACCGCCCCCATGTGCCGATCACCTCTCCACGGCACGCTGTTCCAATCCCGGCTGCAGCACCCGCAGCTGCCCCACTCGGCGATGAGGATGAGCTGGAAGAAACCTCCGAACCAGCGGGGGTGGCAGAAGAAACAGATGTCCCGGCAGTGCAGGCAGGGCCGGCACCGGCCCCCGTGGCTGGAGCCCCGGCCGGTTCAGGGCCGATCACCCACCCCTGCACTCTCGTGCGGGTACTCCAGGACATGGATACGTTCATGGGGGTGGATGGGAGAGTTTATACGCTCTCAAAGGGAGATATAGTGACGCTTCCCGAGCGAAATGCTGCGGTCCTTACCGAGCGCAACATAGTCTTAAATATCAACCTCTGCAAATAATATAGGTATTCGTCATCAGGACTATCGGTGAAATTTTCATGAAGATGCCAGCAAAATTTACGACCTACTGTCCCTTCTGCAGGAGCCACCAGGTACACGAGGTCGAGAAGGTAAAGAAGGGCAAAACAACCGGTCTCCACTGGATTGACCGGCAGAAAGCCCGGAGAGGCCATGTCGGGAACCGGGGTAAGTTCTCCAAGGTGCCCGGCGGCGACAAGCCGACAAAGAAGATCAACGTACGGTACCGCTGTGTCACCTGCAAAAAGGCGCACCTGCGCAAGGGATACCGTGTCGCGAAATTCGAGCTGACGGAGTAAACGAACATGGTAAGCCAGATCAGGGAAAACCGGAGCAAATTCTTAAAGGTAAAGTGCCCCGACTGTGAGAACGAACAGGTCCTCTTCGAGAAGGCCAGCACAGTCGTCAAGTGCATTGTCTGTGGCAGCGAGCTTGCAACCCCCGCAGGCGGACGTGCGAACATCAAGGCCGAGATCGTCCAAGAGCTCCAGTGAGTCGTCTCATGGCAGACAGGGAGTGGCCCCAGGAATCGGAACTGGTCGTCTGCACGGTCGAGAACGTCAAGGACTTTGTTGCCTTCGTCTCGCTCGATGAATACGGCGGCCGCCAGGGGCTCATCCCCATATCAGAGATCGCCACAGGCTGGATCAAGTATATCCGCGACCATATCCGCGAGGGCCAGAAGATCGTCTGCAAGGTCCTCAACGTTGACCGGTCCCGCGGCCATATCGACCTTTCCTTAAAGGATGTCAACGAGCACCAGCGCCGCGAGAAGATCCGCGAGTGGAAGAACGAGTCCAAGGCAAAGAAGTGGCTCGGGTTTGTCGCGGAACAGGCAAAGGAGCCCCTCGCATCTATCGAGGATGTCATCTACAAGAAGTACGGGGCGTTCTACCCGGTCTTCGAAGACCTCGTCATTGATCCCGAGACAACGGTAAAGAAACTCGGTTTCTCCAAAAAGATCTCCGAGACCCTCCAGAAAGTGGCCGGCGAGAGTGTCAAGGTCCCCCACGTCGAAGTGACCGGCTACCTTATCCTGGAATCGACCCGTCCGGACGGTGTCGAGGTGATACGGAAGGCACTTGAGAAGGCAAGCGCCACGAAGAGCGCCGGGGCAGAGATTGAACTGTTATACCTTGGCGCCCCCACGTACCGAATCAAGATAAAGGCCCCGGATTACAAAGCTGCCGAGAAAGCGATCGAGAAGTCCGCCAATGCAGCGATTGCGGTCCTCGAGAAGGCCGGTGGCGAGGGCAAGCTCGTCAAGAAACCGAAGTCCGGGAAGTAATACAACAATGACCGGCCGTATACGGCACTGCCCGGCAGACCATATCTATACCCTTTCGTTAACCTGTCCTGCCTGCGGGAGGCCTACCTCCGTTGCCCACCCGGTGCGGTTCTCGCCCATGGACAAGTACGGCAGGTATCGCAGGCTGGCAAAACATGATTGAGGACATAGCTGTCCGGTATGCCGATGGCTACCCGGAAAAACCCCTTTTTAATCCAATCCTGATCGAGGGGCTTCCCGGCATTGGACAGGTGGGAAAGCTCGTTGCCGAGTATATGATCCACATACTCTCGGCCGAGAAGATTGGGGAGATCCACTCCATCTACTTCCCCCCGCAGGTTGTTCTCGAAGAAGACGGTCTTGCACGGCTGGCGAGAAACGAGATCTTTCTCTACCGCGAGGAGGGGAAGCGCGATGTCGTCTTCCTTGTGGGTGACCACCAGAGCACGTCAGGGGAAGGCCACTATATCCTTGCCGATTGTTACTGCGATATCGCAGAGGAACTGGGCGTGAAACAGATTTACACCCTCGGCGGTTTTGGGGTAGGCCACCTCGTCAACGGGCCGCGGGTTCTCGGTGCCGTGAACAAGAAAGAGCTCCGTCCCCCGCTGGAAGCCGCCGGTGTCACGTTCGACCGTGATGAGCCGGGCGGCGGGATTGTCGGGGCTGCCGGCCTGATCCTCGGCCTCTCCGCCGGGCGGGGGATCGATGCCGTATGCCTCATGGGCGAGACGAGCGGGTACCTGGTTGACCCGATGGCAGCCGCAAGCGTCCTGTCGGTGCTCTCGAAGCTGATCGACCTTCCCGTTGACCCGACCAAGCTTAACGACCGTGCCGCCGAGATGGAGAAGGCCATCGAGAGCATGGTCGAGGGTGAAAAGGGGAAGGACGAGGAACTGAGTTATATCGGGTGAGGGGGCCGGGATGACCGGCCGCCCCGTTGAAGGCTCTCTTTTCTTATGGCTGTTGTGGATTATTGTTTCAGGAACGAAATGATCTCCCGGATATCCGGCACGGAATGCACCGGGTAGACCTTGACAAATACAACCCGCTGCCTCTCATCAACAATGATGTTCGCCCGCTCGGAGAAGCCGTTTGCATCCCCGAATATCCCGTACTTCATGGCAACAGCACCCTGCGGCCAGAAGTCGCAGAGGAGCGGTGTCTCCTGTATTCCAATGCTCTGTGCCCATGCACTTTTATACGGAACGAAATTAACGCTGATTCCCACGGGCACGCAGTTGTTTTCGAGGATCACGCTCCGGTTATCTTCGAGCGACTTCATATGAGCTGCACAGAACTCCGTCCACGCGAGCGGATGGAACGAGAGCAGCACGCTTTTTCCCGCATGCTCGTAGAGATCAAAGGTCTTGTCGTTCTGGTCCTTTACGGAGATGTTCGGGGCGCTGTCGCCTGTCTGCACCATTCCTGTACCTGCCATATCATCAGCATCCCGTGGTCTTCTGGTACCCGGGTGCTATGATGTTTTGGATAGGGGCAGGCCCGGACCGCAGACCTCCCCGGCCAGTCCTGTGATCCCCGCTGCCCCTGCCCGACCCCCCTATGCACCGGATTTACCTGTTGGAAAAAATTCATCTCGGAAAATCTCCTAAAAATGGTAAAAAATGCAAAAGCTGATGGGGGGGTCGGGCAGGGGCAATTGTTGATCCTCCCGGAATTTTCCGGAAAAGATTTATTAAAAGAAATCGCGCAACCTGCGCTCGATCCGGCTGTCGTTCAGACGCTGTTTTCCGCTCTGCCCCGTTTGGATATACTCCCAAAATTCACCTGCATCTTGCAGCAACCGGGCCGGCAGATGTGGACACCTGCCCCTGCCCGACCCCCATTACCAGCAATGCAGACCCCCACCGATACTCTCATATCGCTCAGTACACAACATCCCAGTAGTACCATGACCGAAGAGTTCTCCGACATTCCCCTCTTTATGGACCAGATGGCCGACTCGATCAAGAAATCCGCGGCAATGATCAGCAGGGAGGAGACTTTGGCGTTCTTCAACCGTCTCCTCTCGACACAACGGGTTTACATAGCCGGTGCCGGACGGTCCGGCATCATTGCCCGGGCCTTTGCCATGCGCATGCTCCACCTGGGGTTTGACGTTTACGTTGTCGGGGAGACCATCACCCCCGCCCTCCGCCCGGGCGACACGCTGGTCATGTTCTCCGGCTCCGGGGAGACCCATACCATGGCAACGTTCTGCGAGACGGTTAAGGGGCTCGGGGGCATTGTCTGCCTTGTCACGGCATCACCCGAATCGACCATGAGCCGGATGGCCGATTGTGTTGTGAACCTCGGGGACCTCACCGGGTATTACCACGGCGATACCGCGACCTTCGAGGAACGGCAGGTGACCGGGCAGTACCGGTCGGTGGAAGCCTCCTTTGCGCCGCTCGGGACAATGTTCGAGACCCTTGCGCTGGTCTTCTCCGATGCTGTCATCTCTGCTCTGATGGAGGCAAGAAAGGAAGGGGCCTTTGAACTGAAAAAACGTCTCTCCAATACTGAATGAGGGCCGGGTTACAATAGTTCCCGTCCCGTGGTTTTAACCCCTGTCTTCTCCTATGGTCTGATAACAATGCACGTCACCGCCGATCTCCATATCCACTCCCCCTTCTCTATTGCGGTCTCCCGCTTCATGCAGCCTGAGCAGCTGATCCGTGGCTGTGTGACGAAGGGGATACAGGTCCTCGGCACGGGGGATGCCCTCCAGCCGGACTGGCTGAAAGGATGGGAGTTATTCTACGCCAACGATGCCGGCATCGTGATTGTCCCGCAGGGGGAAATTGAGGATAAGAACCGGGTCCACCACGTGATCCTTGCTGCAGATCCGGGCCAGTTCGACCAGCTCCGCGATCTGCTTGCCGGTACCTGCAAGAGCTTTGTCACCGCGGGAAGGCCACATGTCTACCTCAGTGGCGAGGAGATCGCACATGCAGCCCACGATGTCGGGGCGCTGGTCGGCCCTGCCCATGCCTTCACCCCGTGGACGGCGATATACGCGTACTTCGATTCTGTTCCGGCCTGTTATGGCAGCGCGAAGATCGACTTCCTCGAGCTCGGCCTCTCCGCAGACAGTTCCTATGGCGCGGCAATCCCGGACCTTTATGATATTCCCTTCCTGACAAACTCCGATGCTCACAGCCCGTACCCGGACAAACTCGGGAGGGAATTCAACCGGATCACGCTCAACCGGCCCGGGGCCCAAGGCGTCCTTGATGCAATCCGCAGGGGTGCAATCGGGATGAATGCCGGATTCTTCCCCGAGGAAGGGAAGTACAACCGCACGGCCTGCACCCGCTGCTACACGCAGTATTCCCTTGAGGACGCGGTCCGGCATGCATGGAAGTGCCCGAAGGACGGTGGGATCATCAAGAAAGGAGTGTCCGACCGTGCAAAGGAATTGTCGCACGGGAGCGAGGCCCGTCCCCGTCCCCCGTATGTCCGTGTCATCCCGCTCGCCCAGATCATCCAGACCATGGAAGGGGCATCATCGCCGAACACGAAGAAATGCAAAACCATCTATTCCCGGTTCATCGAAACCTTCGGCAATGAGATTGCTGTCCTCATCGATGTCCCCGTTCCCGAGATCCGCGCACTCCACCCGAAGGTGGGAGATGCCGTGCAGGCGCTCCGCAGCGGGACGGTGGTGCTGCACCCGGGCGGGGGCGGGAAATACGGGACGTTCTCGCTTGAGAAAAATGGCTGATCCCCCCTTGGCACGCATCGTTTTTCTCTCATAAGGGTCCCCGGGGACCTGCCATCGGGCACATCTTTTTTTTGATCCCCGCATCAGTATTATCCGGAAGAGAGATCTGTGGAACTCGGACTGATTGCAAATATCCTGATTGTTTTTGCCGTGGCACTCTTTGTCGGGATGGTCTTCAACCGGATCAAGGTGCCCCCGCTTGTCGCCTTCATCCTCACCGGGGCGATCGTCGGTCCCTACGGCCTCTCGGTCATCAAGGGGCAGGACCAGGTTGCAAGCCTCGCGGAACTCGGCATCATCCTCCTGCTCTTCACGATCGGTCTTGAGTTCTCCTTCAAGGACCTCTGGAAGATCCGCGCCATCGCCATTGTCGGCGGGATGCTCCAGGTCCTGCTCTCATTCTTCTTCTTCTTCGGGCTGGCATTCGTCCTGGGCCTCCCGGTAAACCAGGCTATCCTGATGGGCTTTTTGTTCTCCCTGTCAAGCACGGCCATCGTCCTTAAGATCCTCCACGAACGCGGGGAGATGGACTCGCCTCACGGAAGCATCGCGCTTGGGATCCTCATCTTCCAGGACCTGATGGCCATCCCGATGATCATGGCGATTCCGTTCCTTGCAAGCATTCCCCTGCAGGACACAACACCCCTCCTCTCCCCGGAAGCCCTTGTCACCCTTGTCATCGAGGACCTTGCCATCGTCCTCGTCCTCATCGTGCTCGCGAAATGGGTCATCCCCCGCGTGATGCACGAGATCGCGCGGACCCGCAACCAGGAGCTCTTCCTTCTCGTGGTCATCCTGACCTGCTTTGGCGTTGCCTGGATGGTCTCGTTCACCGGCATGTCCCTTGCTATCGGGGCCCTGCTCGCCGGCCTGATCATATCAGGGTCTGAATACAGCCACCAGGCAACGAGCATCGTCCTCCCGTTCCGCGACATCTTCACCAGTTTCTTCTTCATCTCGGTCGGCATGCTGGTCGATATCCGGTTCCTCCTTGCCAACATCTGGATCGTCCTCTTCCTGATCGCGGTTGCCATCCTGGCAAAGGCACTGCTTGCCACCGCGGCCCCGCTTTCCCTCGGCTATCCCCTGCGCACGGCAGTCATGACCGGCCTTGCCCTGGCACAGGTCGGGGAGTTCTCCTTTATCATCGCCCAGAGCGGTTTCTCTGCCGGTATCATCCCTTCGGGGATTTACCAGACATTCCTCATCGTTGCCCTGATGACCATGGCTGCCACGCCGTTTGTGCTCGGGATTGGCCAGCCGCTCACCGGGTGGCTCTGCAGCAAACCGTCGCTGGCCCGGATAGCCCGCGGCACGTGCATCGTGGATGAGAACGGGAAAAGTCCGGAAAAGACCGATCACCTGGTCATCATCGGGTACGGTGTCACGGGCAGGAACCTTGCCCGCACGGCAGCCCGCTCGGGCGTTGCGTATACCATCGTTGAACTCAACCCCGACCTTGTCAAAGCTGCCCGGAACGAGGGGGAATCCGTTGTCTTTGGCGATGCAACTGCCGGGGGGGTCCTCTCGCATGCCGGTGTCCCGGCAGCGCGGATCGCCGTTGTTGCCATCAACGATCCAATTGCCACCCGGAAGATTGTTGCTCTCTGCCACAGCCTCAACCCGGCGCTCACCATCATTGTCCGGACACGGTACGTCAGCGAGGCAAAAGACCTCCATTCCCTTGGTGCCGATGAGGTGATCGCCGAGGAGTTCGAGACATCAGTGGAGATCTTCACGCTCGTGCTGCACAAGTACTTCGTTCCCCGTGACCAGATCGAGACATTTATCCATGACGTCCGTGCCGATGGCTACCAGATGCTCCGGACCAGAAATACCGTGGAAACCACGCTTCCCGATCTCGTGCGGCACATCCCCCATATTACCATTGCGTCGCTCACGGTGGAACCGGGTTCGGCGCTCGACGGGATGACCCTGGGTAGGTACAACCTGCGGAAACGGACCAACCTCCTGATCCTTGCCATCCGCCGGGGCGACCAGACCATTACCGGTCTTTCGGGAGAGACGGAACTGCATGCGGGCGACATCGCGATCATCTATGCCTCTCCTGTGGATATCGCGAAGGGTACCGGTCTCTTCTTGTCGGGTTCTCCCGGTAGCAGGTAAGCACCGAAAGGAACACTCTGTCAATACGGGCCGGTTGCGTTGGGCATCATTCCGGCAGTCTCTGCCTACCCGAGGAATTTCCTGATATTGGCTGCATGCAGGATATCCGACTGAATCTCAGCAGTCCGGCTCTCGCGCAGGGCCCTTAGGATGTTCTCCGTTGCCTGGCGGTGGTCATCGTTGATTCTGTCTCCGGTGATGCTCAGGAGGGCATCTTTCATCCCTTCACCCAGATAGGGCGAGTCCGGGTTCAGGTAACGGGCCGCATCGCAGAGATCGCGGTCAAAATTGACATAGATCCGGCGCACGAAGTCGAGGTCCCTGTCACTCAGTGCCGAGAGCCCGAGGATCTCGGGGGGTATCCCGATGGAGTACAGGGCCGCCGTGAACGTGATGGCGCGGGGGAGTTTCATGCCTCCCGTATTGCGGGAATAGCCGAACAATCCGATATGCAGTTTCCGTTTTCGGCGACCGGGGATATGCCCGGCGATACGGTTGATGATATCCGAAAGGGGGATGAGCTCGCGGATATAGGCCTCTGTATAGCGTTCCATGATCTGCAGGCACTGCGTTTCATCGACACGGTGAGGGGTGGATACCGCCCGCGACTCCAGCGCACGGACGGCGTTCCTTGCTTCATCAGGAGGATAATCGTACTTGAACGCAGACTGGATGGTGAACGTGTACGCGGAGGGATATTCGGCGCTTACCCGGTCGACCGTATCGGGCCGCAGATTCCCCCGGAACGGGGCGGAGCCTACGCCGATGACCGGATATACCGGGACGCCGGTCTCCTCCTGCAACCGGTGGAGGTTTGCCAGCGCGATCTTGTTGAGCAGCACGGCACTGACAAGCCCGTAGTTCATCGCAGGGTCTGAACGGGCCAGAAAGACCCGCTGGTAGGGGAGGTGCTTGTCGAGGATGTACCGTCCCACCGTTGTATGGGCCGACAGCATGCTCGTCTGGTCCTCGAACAGCGGTATGACGTTGATATGTTTGGGGGAGAATGTTCCGATCCAGTCAGCAATCGTGGTATCCCGTCCCCCGAGCCGTTTGAACTGCTTCCCAATCACGAAGTCCGCATAGTACTGGTAGATATTGTCGATGGCCGTATGGGTGTCGGTCATGGGAAGGATGACCTCGAAGATGGGAGGGATATCGTTCTTATAGAAAATCCGGGCGACATCGAAGGAGCGGGGAATGCTCTCCAGGGTTTCCAGCAGGATCTTTGCCTCGGCTTTCTCGATATGGGGGTTTGGCACCCGGAGAGTCAGGAAAATATCCTTCCCGAGGATATTGTCGGCAAAGAACGGGGAGTACGTTGTCAGCAGTTTCTTGACCACAAAATTGTCCACCTCTTTTCCCTCGCAGTCCCACATCTGCTCGTGGCAACCGAGATGCGAATAGATGTAATACGCCTCCTTCACTTCGTCCTCGCCACCAAGTTCGGACGTCTCTGCGAAAAACGGAACATGGACATTGTCCGGGTGCTGGGTGCTCATACACTGGGGGATCCTGGGCAGTTCATCCATGGGTAAACACCGGCCGTGCGGGAATGGTTCCCGGTCTTGCGCCGGTGAAGTTTTATCGTCAACCATATTTATTTTTGAGGTTGACGAACTCCGGGAAATGCTCCGTGAAGTGCCCGACCGGGATTCCGGTCCCTGTCCGGGGGCCTGAAAGAATTCTCCGCGGGATCCCGACATACTCCCCATTCATCCCGAAGATGCCACAACTCCGGAGGTCCGGCTGCACCAGAGAATCATAACAATTAATGAAGGAAAAAACCAACATGATCTCTCAATGCTCAAAGTACATCGGGATATCTGTGGATATTGCGGATGTTGCGTTTCGGTCTGCCCGGAAGGCGCCCTTGAACTGATCGATGCGTACCTGTCCGTTGAAGAGAACTGCACCAGCTGCGGAGTCTGTGCAAAGGTCTGCCCTCTCGGGGCCCTGGAGGTTGTCCATGAAAAGCAGGTATGACGTCCTTGTCATCGGAGGGGGGCCTGCCGGCGCACTCGCGGCACAGACCGCCGTGGACAAAGGCCTATCAGCCTGCATTGTTGAGAAGCGTCCCGCTATCGGTTCACCAGTCCGCTGCGCAGAAGGGATCGGGAAGGAAGCGCTCACGGAGTTCATTGATCCGGACCCCTGCTGGATATCGGCGGAGATGACCGGGGCAACCATCGTTGCTCCCGATGGTTTTGTCATGCAGCTCTCCTCGAAGATGGCCGGTGGCAAGGTCGGGTATGTCCTTGACCGGAAGATTTTCGACCGCGAGCTGGTCTGGCGGGCAGCCGATGCCGGTGCGGACGTTGCCGTCAAGTCCCGGGCTGCAGCTCCCATCATGGAGAACGGGGTGGTAAAAGGCGCAAAAATCGATCATGCGGGCAAGATGACGAGCGTCCGTGCAGAGGTCGTGATCGCTGCTGACGGCGTTGAGTCGAAGTTTGCGAAATGGTGCGGGATCGATACAACCGTGCCGGTCCGGGAGATCATGAGCGGTGTCCAGTACGTAATGACCGGCATCGACATCGACCCGGAATCCACGGTGTTCTATCTCGGTAACGAGGTTGCCCCGGAAGGGTACCTGTGGATCTTCCCCAAGGGGCCCAAATCGGCGAATGTCGGGATCGGGATCTCCGGCAAGAAGAGTGGTGAAGGGCACCGGGCAAAGGACTATCTCGACAAGTTTGTCAAAAAGACATTCCCGAAGGGAAAGACCATCGAGTACATCCCCGGCGGTGTCTCGGTCTGTCGGCCGCTCGAATGCACGGTTGCCGACGGCCTGATGCTGACCGGCGACGCTGCCCGCGTTGTCGACCCCCTGACCGGTGGCGGCATCTACAATGCGATGTTCACCGGGAAGCTTGCGGCACAGACCGCTGCGGATTGCATCGGCAAGGGCGATGTGTCAAAGAAGGCCCTCATGGCCTACGACAAGGCCTGGCGTACCTCCAAGATGGGAAAGACCATCGACCGCAACTACCACATCAAGGAATACTTGATCAAACAGCCCGATGAGAAACTCAACGAGATCATCCACTCGGTCTCGAAGATCGACATGACGGAATTCACCACATTAAACCTGGTAAAAGAGATTATCCGGGTGAACCCGAAACTGGTTCTGGAACTCGGGGCCCTTGCGGCCTCACTCCGCTGATTTTTTGAGCTGCTTGTTGAGGAGCCGCAGGCAGTCGTCCTCGGCCTCCTTTTTCGTGAACACGGTAAAGATATCGCCCGGCTGGATCTTCACGTTCCCGCTCGGGATGATCAGCTCGCCCCTGACCCTGCGGATGGCGATGAAGACAAAGTCTTTCACCTTGAGTTCGCGGATCTCGTGGCCGACAATGGGAGCCCCTGCCTCCGCTACGATCTCGAAGATTGTGCCGCCGGGGATGGATGCGAGCTGCTGGAGCTGCGGGTTCTGGGTCCAGTAATAGAGGCGGGCTGCCACGAGCTCGTCCGGGTTTTCGCTGATCCGGACCCCGACCTCCTTGAAGAAATCGGAGTGGGAGGGCTGGTTGACGATAGCGACCACGTTGGGGACCCGGAACTTCTTAGCCAGCCAGCAGGTCATCAGGTTGACAGAGTCGTCGCTGGTGGTTGCAATGAGGGCGTCCGCACGGTCGATACCGGCCTCCTCAAGCACGGTCTTGTCCGTTGCATTGCCGGTTACGGCCATCACATCGTAGTGCTCAAGCAGTTCGCTGCACCGGGCCTCGTCCTGGTCGATGACGACGACGGTATGTGCATGCTCCACTGACTGTCTGGCGAGGTTTCTCCCGATCCCGCCAAGCCCCACGATGACAATATACATGACTACCGGTTACCATCATCGCCATTGAAATATTTTGCGCATCAACCGGTTGATGTGATCTGCGGGGTCGACGAAGCAGGAAAGGGCTCGGTGCTGGGCCCGATGGTGGTGGCGGCAGTTGCCGTGCCGGCGGAAGATGTTCTCGACGACCTCGGGGTGAAAGACTCGAAACTCCTTTCGGCAAAGGAGCGCGAACGGCTCTATTCCCTGATTAAAAAGCGGTGCAAAGTCGCAACCGTCCGGCTTGACGCAAACGAGATCGACGCGATCCGTACCGAGATGACCATGAACGCCGCGGTTGCCCGTGCCCATGCGCAGGTCATCCGGAAACTGTCACCAGACTGCGCCTATGTCGATGCCTGCGATGTGAATATCTTCCGGTACGCCGAGATGGTCAAAAGCTACCTGGATAACCACTGCGAGATCGTCTCGGAGCACCATGCTGATGAGAAGTTCCCCGTGGTCTCCGCGGCGAGTATCATCGCCAAGGTCACGCGGGACCGGGCGATTGCCACACTCTCGAAGAAATACGGTGATCTGGGAAGTGGGTACCCCTCCGACCCGGTCACGATCCGGTTCCTCAATGACTGGATAGACGAGCACCGGACGCCGCCCCCGATTGCCCGGAAGAGCTGGAAGACGGTTGGTGCGATCCTTGCCCGGAGATCGCAGAAGAGCCTGATGGATTTCGGGTAATTGCATTTGACTTTTCTCGGGTCTGATGACCCACGACAAGTCGCAGAGCCTTCGGTTCTTCTCCTGCGTCAGGTCTGCTGACCCTCCGCATACACAAGCCCTTTATCCTTCCGGAACTGCCTTATATGATAATGGACTGGCTGCTGGTCGCAGGCGTTATCATCGCTGTGTATGCGATGATCGCTTATTACATCAAGACATTCCGGCTCTGGGAAGACCACGTTGTCTTTTACGGTCCGATCCTGGCGATCAAGACGGACCGGGTCGGGTTCTTTGACTGGTTTACCCGTTATAGCCGGTTCTTCCGGTTCTATGGGACAATCGGGGTTGCGATGGTCATCATTGTCTCGGTGCTGATGACTGTCATGCTTGTCCTCTCGCTCCAGACAACGATCGTCCACCAGCCAGAGCCGACTGCGGTCAACGAGATCCGGAATGTTCTCGCAATTCCGGGTGTCAATGAGTTCATCCCCCTCACCATCGCTGTCCTCTTCGGCCTCATTGTGACGATGGTCGTCCACGAGTTCGGCCACGCCATTCTCTGCCGTATCGAAGGGATCCGTGTGAAATCCATGGGGATTCTCATTCCGGTTGTTCCCATCGGCGCCTTTGTCGAACCGGACGAAGAGGACCAGGAGAAGACAAAAGGTCTCGCGAAGATGCGGATGTTCGGTGCCGGCATCACCAACAATATCGTCCTTGGTATCGCGTGTTTCTCTCTCCTCGTGATCCTGCTTGGGCTTGCTGTCCCGCTCTCGACGCCGCTTATCAGTGGTATCTATCCCGATACCCCTGCGTCTCTCGCAGGTGTCCCGGCAAATTCGGTGATCAAGGAAGTGAACGGCATGAAAATATCCACACGGGACGATGTGGCATCGGTCCTCGATACTACCCGGCCCGGGGATACTGCAACGCTGCTTGTCGAGAAGGACGGGATAGCAGCTACCTGTTCGCTGACCCTTTCTGCATGGCCGGCTGCAATCAGCAACAAGACCAGTGGCTTCATGGGGGTTTCGTATTACGATGCCAGCCAGCTGAAACGGATCTTTGACAACCTGTTAAGCCCGATTGGATTTCTTGTCCTCCTTGCCATCCCGATCTGGGTGATCCTCGACCCTGCCACGTACGGCTCGTTCATGATCCTGATGAACGACAGCGCCGGCTCGGTGATGTGGAACACGCCCTTCCCGCATTTCTGGCTTGTCATCCAGCTCCTCTTCTGGTGCGGCTGGTGGAACCTGGTTGTCGGAACCTTCAATGCCCTCCCGCTGGTGCCGCTCGACGGCGGGTATATCATGAAGGAGGGTGTTGACCGGATCCTCGACAAAAAAGGACTGCTGAAGTATTCCGGGCACGTGGTTGCGGCTGTCAGTTATGCCATGCTTGTCGTTATCATCGCGATTTTCCTGCTGCCCAAAATCCTCCATATGTGAAGGAACATCGCGCCCATGGTATAATCCATAATTTTTTTATCATAGCAGGGTGCACCATCATTTCTATGGATAAATACAGGGATGTTTTCTCTTTACCTTGGATTGTTCTTGTGATCCTTGTTGTGGCAACCTGTCTGATTGCCGGCTGTTCACAACCCGGTACAAGCGGGCCGGCAGGTGCGGCAAAAGGCCCGGGCGGTTGCGATTCGGCGGCAAGCTGTGCCGCGTACTGCCAGCAGCACACGACTGAATGCGACCAGTTCTGCAGCGCTAATCCGGCAGCCTGCGGCGGGGCCATGGGCGGTGCACCCAGCGGTGCAGCATCCGGCGCCGGTGAGATGGGTGCAGGGACATCCTGCGCTGACGATGCCATCAAACAGAAGATGGGTGCGGTCATGAGCTCCGCTCTCGTTGACCCGCCCGCACAGGCACGGGGCATCAACTGGATGACCAAGACCCTGCCTGCCAGCAACCCCTATGCCGGGACGTATTATGTCATCGGGACGGCGTTCGGCCCCGGTGTTGATGAGACCGGGTGGCAGGGAGAGGGAGCGCCGCAGTATACTGCCGGGAAGATGTACTGCACGTTCGGGTACTGGGACAGTGTCCCGAAGGGCAAAGGTGCAACTCTTGGGTTGGAGACTCCATCCGCATTCAGCACGGACAAGTATGACCTGACCATTTTCTGTGCGAATTTCTCTGCCCCATCGCAGGCTGCCATGACCGCGGCCCTCCCGACGCTGACGATGACCGAAAGCGAGGCGCGTGATTACTTCTACTCCGTCGTTAAGAAAGATTTCCTGAACATTGACGGCAAAACCATGACAAAAGCAGGGAACATGTACCAGCTGATGTGGAAGGATTCCGATGCCTCTCATGATTATTGGGAAGTCCAGATCGGGCACGGGTACATCAACATCGGGCAGGGCCTGGTCAACTATAAGGAGACCGAATATGTGGCGGCACTGAGAGGACAGGATCCCGGCACCCGGTGGACCTACCACGCCTGCCGGCCGTGCATGAACTGCGGCAAGTGGACTGAGACCACCGAGCTGAACAAGGACTGTACACAGAGTTCCGATTGTATGGGCGGGCTCTCGTGCAGCGGCGGGTATTGTATGGACCCGAAGTCCGTGACCTCATCATCGGCGGCCAGTATTACCGGGGCTCCTGCTGTTGCGCAGGGAACCGGCGGACCGGGGAATACCGGTGCCCCGGGATCCTCCTGCAGTGCAATTACTGATTGTGCATCCGGGCTTACCTGCAAGGGCGGAGTCTGCGCTCCTCCGTCAGGCCCATAATACCCTCTCTCTTTTTTCACTAACATTTTCACTAACAGGGTGTTTAGATTCCCGGTTTGAACCCGCGATCTACCGGGTGTTTCGGGACATTTGGGAGTGGGACAGAGTTCCGCACAGCCGCCCCCAAGGGCAGCCACAGAGAGTACGAGAATGCGGAACTGTGGGAGGAGACGATACGGAAGCGGGTTAACGCGGGCAACCGCGGAAAAAAAGTGTAAAAATTATTCTGGTCCTTTCTCCGGTGAGGTGACTTTCCGCTTGCTCGTGTCCTTGAGTTCGTCTTCGGAAACCTGCGGGATGGCGTCCTGGATCTCCTTCAAGATGGCGTCCACTTCCTCGCGCTTCGGGATATCGCCAAGGATCGCTTCGTCCATGACCGGCCGGCCGGCAATGTCTGCCGCAGTCTCCTCGGTTGCACCCAGGAACTTTGCTCCCTGCCGGATCAGCTGGGATATTTCGAACGGGAAGATGATCTTTGTTGCCTGCCCGTTGGCCATTGTCTTTAACGCGTTGAGCGAGAGGACGGTCATGGCCCGGTTGTCGAGCGGCTGGGAACCGACCGAGAGGATGCGGAGGCCCTGTGCTTCACCCTGCGCCTGCAGGATCCGCCCGAGCCGTTCACCTTCGGCCTTGAGCACCCTGCTCTGCCGTTCTCCTTCCGCTTCCAGGATCATGCTCTGCCGGAGGCCCTCTGCCTTGAGGATAGCGGAGCGCTTCTCCCCGTCCGCCCTGAGGATGGCTGCACGGCGGGCACGTTCGGCTGCGGTCTGCTCGGTCATTGCAGTCTTGACCTGCTCGACCGGGTCGACTTCCTTGATCTCGACGCGCTCGACCTTGACACCCCACTGGTCGGTCTCGCGGTCGAGGATATCGCGGAGCTTGGTGTTGATGACGTCCCGGTTGTAGAGGACCTCGTCGAGTTCCATGTCGCCGATGATGCCACGGAGGCTGGTCTGGGCAAGGGCAATGGTAGCAATCCGGTAGTTCGATACCTCAAAGAATGCCTTCTCGGGATCGATCACCCGTATGTAGACAATCGCATCGACATTTGTCGGGGAGTTGTCCTTGGTGATAACTTCCTGGCTCGGGACATCCATCACCTGGGTACGGAGATCGAGCTTATGGACCTCCGAGACAAATGGCACGATCCAGCGGAAGCCGGGGTTCATCCTTCCGATGTATTGGCCGAGCCGGATCAGGAGGCCCTGTTCGTACGGCTGGATGATAACAACGCCTTTTGCGAAGATCGCGATGATGACAAGTACGAGGAATATGACGATCAGTGTTTCAATGAATGATACCATGTTATGCTACCTCTTCGACGATGATATGGACTCCCTGGGAGTCAATGACTTTCACGCTCTTTCCGGATGGAATGATCTGCCCGGTTGATTTTGCGCTCCACTCCGTGCTCCCGATCATGACCTTGCCGGAAAGGGAGTCTGGGTCAACGTCTTTTACAACCCGTCCCTCCCTGCCGATAATCGAGTCGCGGCTGATGGTGGTCGGGCTCTCATCCGTTGTGATGCGGCTGTACATCCAGACCGTGAACGCTGCGGCCGCAATGGCAACGACAACGCCGATCACGATGCCCCACCCGTTGTTGAAGATATCCATGCCGAGCAGCAGCAGGATCCCGAAGATGATCATGACCGTTGCCGGCACGGTGGCAAAGAACCCGGGGCTGTGGACCTCCACGAGGAGGAGGACTGCCCCGATCACGATCAGGAGCCAGCCAAGGGCGATTCCTTCCAGAAGTACCATGGTTACTGTTCCGTTGCCGGCGGATTTAAAGTATGGGCCGTCATCCTTGGTCAATTATTAAAATTTGTGGTTGAAAAGAAAATTTCTGCCCCTCTGCTGTGTGAAAGCGCAGATATCTGGTGAAGGAAAGAGGCGTTTTTCACATCCGCAGCTTTGCCACTTTCACGCCGACCGGAACCCCCAGCTCGGCTGCCACCGGACCGCATTTTGCGGCGAGCAGGTAGGCAACAGGCGGAAGATCGTTCATCTCCGAGATGGATTCAAAGTTTGCCATCCCCTTGGCGATGATGATCGTGCAGGAGTCGATGGCCTCCTTCAGGTCGCCGGGGATGAGGTCCCGGTTGAATCCGATCTCTGCCCGGTCGCCGCCACCCGATGAGGTGAGATGGTCAACCATCCTGTCAAGCCCGAGAGCCCGGGCATCTTCGAGCGTTGCATCGTTCAGGAGGGGTGTCTCCTTGACCGCGAGGGTGATGTGTGCGCCCTGCGATTTGAGATACCGGATCAGCAGTTTGTCGAAGACGATCTCGCCGCAGTTGTCGGAAAGGTAAACAACCCGCCGGCAGAGGGGGAGGATCTTCTCCGTGTCGTCAATGTAGAGCTGTTTTTGGATCTCGGTTGTGAAGAACGAATAAAAATCGTCAGTAACCTCATGACCCTTGACTGCATAATCGAAGATGTTCGCGATGACTGCCGCGTGGACATGGTCGCGGAAGGTATGCAGGCTTCCCCGCACCTGCCGGCAGACGTCCATTGCCTGCCGGTTGCCGGAGCGCTTGAGTTCATCGAACGGATCGTGGCTCCCGAGGAGTTCGTACGCCCTGCGGTGGATCCGGCTTGCGATCTGCGGGTGGGAGAGGGACTGGTTACGGAGTTCCTCCATGACCTGCCGGCAGGCCCGGACAGTCTCTTCGGTCAGGGGGACATCCGCTCCGCAGAGGGAACACTCCAGGCTGACGCGGGAGAGGAGGCAGTCAGTGCAGGTATCGGTAATCTTCATGCGGGAAACACCAGAAAAACAACGCGAAAATGGGGCCACTGAGATTTGAACTCAGGTCAGAAGACCCCCAGTCTCCTAGGATGGCCAGGCTACCCTATGGCCCCGCTCTCATACTGTTGGATGATATCACTTATCTATGTTATCGTTCGCAGGTGCGGGAGAAAAGATCTGTGCGGGGGGTCAGATCCTGCTCTTCTTGAACTCCTCGACCCGGCAGATGAGGTTCTCCAGCTCCGTGTCGGTGAGTTTCATCCTGCCGGCGAGGGTGTCGACTTCACGGAGAAGCTGGCGGATCCGGACGTACATGAGGTAGATGATCATCTGCTGGATCACGATGACCGCGCCAAACAGCACCAGCATGTATCCTTCGTATGTCACAGCCTGCCCCCGTTACCGGAATACCGCCCGTGCGAGACGGTCCACAAAGCTTTCCTCGCGCCGGTCATCGGCAATCGATTCGTCATAGTCCACACCCGACATATGGGCAGCGATCCGCTTGAACGCCTTCGTGGCGGGTGCTGTCGGGTACTTCAGGACGCAGGGCGACTTGTACGCCGCAGCCCTCCGCACGCTTGCGTCCTCGGGTACCACGTCAATGACCCGGACACCCAGCACATCCTCCACGCTGTGGGAGCGGATCTCGGTGTGTTCCTCCCCGGCACGGTTGAGGATTGCACCATACACCTGTCCTCCCATAACCTCGCAGAGGATCTTGGTCTTCAGGGCATCGGCCATGGACGCAAGCTCCGGGTTGACCACGAGGATCACCTGGTCGGCGACCGAGAGCGGGACAACACCTTCCTTGGAGATTCCGCTCGGGGCGTCGATAAGAAGGAATTCGCACCGGTCAACGAGCTTGTGCATCACGTCCCGCAGCTTGTCCGGGTCTGCCTGCTGGAATCCCTGGAGTGAGATCCCGCTCGGGACCACCTTGACTCCTGCAGGCCCCTCATAGATAGCATCCTCGATGTCTGCTTTCCCGGCGAGAACTTCGTGGAGTGTTACTGGGACATCGTCCATCCCCAGGATCAGGGCCATGTTTGCCATGCCGATATCCGCATCAAGGATATAGGTCTCCCGTTCCAGCTGGGCTAGCGATATACCAAGGTTGACCGTCAGCGTGGTCTTCCCGACGCCCCCTTTCCCGGAAGTGATGGTGTAGGCCCGGATCATTTGAGCACTATTCTGTCCGGTTGGCAAAAAAGCTATTTATCCCTATGGATTTGCTGTTTTTTCGCAGCGGCTTTCGTCAATGCATTCCGAAAGGTACAAAAACACGGAAAAGAAATCCGCGATTCCCTGCATGCCCCGTTATCCCTGTTATTTTTCCCAAATCTGCGTAATCACAGAACCAGAAAAAAGAATATGTATTTATGGTTCTATCGGGTATTATCAATTACACAGGGTTATGCAGCAGCAGGAGCAGCAGCATGTTGAAAGAGAAGATCTCTGCCTTTATTGAAACGATTCGGTCCATAAACGGGGTCGCAGCATGTGCCCTTGTCTCCCGTGACGGGATCATTGCCGGAAAGCATTTTGATCGCGACCTGAACGAACCCTGGTTTGGCGCCCTCTCCGCAACGATCCTTGCATCTGCTGAGTCCGTCGGGAGCATCATCAAGATGAAATCCATGGAGTCCATCACCATCCGCGCCACGGATGCCACGATTGTTGTCATAGGTGCCGGGGAGAACTTCCTTATCGCAGTCATCCTTACCAGCTCAGCAGATCCGGATGCGATCCATGCTGCGTTGCTCCCTATTGCGAAAAAGATTGGGGAGGCCATGTGATGTTCACGATCCTTGTTGTCGATGACAGCCCGTTTATTGTCGATGTCTTTGTCACTATGCTGGAACGGGGCGGGTACCGAACTGTTGCCGCGTATGGTGGTGAGGAGTGCATCGAGATCTTAAAGACTGTTACTCCCGATCTCATCCTGCTGGATATCATGATGGAACCCGTCGACGGATGGCAGACCCTCGAACGGATCAAGGAGAACCCGGCAACAAAGGATATCCCGGTCCTGATGCTCACTGCAAAACAGCTCACCCCGACCGAGGCGCAGGAATACGGGATCTATATTGAAGACTATGTCTTAAAACCCATCACCCATCGCGAGCTCTATGATGCGATCGAGCATGTCCTCTCCCGCAGGCAGGCCATCAAGTCCGACATGGACATGGCGCGCCAGTCGGGGTTCGATACTGAGATCATCTCCGAATATGCCCGGCTCTCAAAAAGCATCGATGTCAACAAACGCCTCATGAAGATTCTCGAAACCACCTACAACTTCAATGACTCCAAGGCGCGGGTCAGCGACGAAATCTCCCGTGCGATAAAAAGCATGGAAATGAACATCAAGTTCCAGGAGTCCCGTCTCCAGCAGATCAAGGGAGAACTGTCCGGGTCTCCTCAACCGAAGTGACGGGTGCCGGAGATCCGGTACCATTGAAATATTATGCGGGCATATGTTATCCGGCACCCGGGATGCAGGCGGAGACTTACGGCTCTTTATTCCATCCTGCCGCATACCCGCGATGGCAGACGGGAGATTAGGTTATGGACGACACGATCCTGATTGTTGATGACAGTCCCTATATCGTGGACGGGCTCGTCGCGCTCCTCAAACGGAAAGGATTCAACCCGATAGCCACCCATGGCGGTGATGAAGCCCTTGCGCTCCTTGCCACCACAAAACCGGATCTCATCCTCCTCGACATCATGATGGAGCCGATGGACGGCTGGGAGACGCTCGACCGTCTCAAGGCCTCCCCCGGGACGAGGGAGATCCCCGTGCTCATGTTCTCAGCAAAGAAGATCACTCCCGAAGAGGCACAGCAGCACGCCATCAACATCGAGGACTTTGTCTCAAAACCCGTAAACCCGGCCCAGCTCCTGGATGCAATCCAGCGGGTCTTCACCCGGAGGAGTGACGTGAAAGCGGAGACAAAGGGCGCAGAAGCGGCCGGCGTTGAGAGCGGGATCATTGACGAATATGCTGCACTCCGGAAAAGCATCGAGGTGGACAGGAACCTGCTCTGTGTGCTCAAAAAAGCGTGCGACATGAGTAATGTCGGGCGTGAGGCACCGGCCGAAGACCTCGCCGCCATCAAAAACCTTGAAGAAAAGATCCTGGCCGACGAAATCCGGCTGAAGGAGCTGAGCGGGAAGATCCCCAATTCACCGGCAGCCTGATGTACGCCTGGTCGCCAGTTCTTTCAGCTGAGATGTAACGAACGTATCAATGATATAGGGAGAATATTTAAATAGTTTTTTGGCATTGTTATAATGCTGTACATCTTGGACTGAACAGTATCCATGGGTTCGTAGCTCAGTTAGGTAGAGCGCCTGGCTTTTAACCAGGTGGTCGGGGGTTCAAATCCCTCCGGGCCCGTTGCCACGAGCAATCGTGGGATTTTTGCGGTGATGCATCTGAGAGGAAATTTGTTCATCTGTGAGGGGGTTTTTCATTGAGCACCAAACTGAATGTGTTAGAGCACGTGATGGTGCCGGATCATCAAATCATGAGCGAGGATGAGGTTTCAGAACTCCTTACCCGCTATAACATTACAACCGAACAATTACCGAAAATCTATCATGACGATCCTGCAGTCAAAACGATCGGCGCCGAAGCTGATGATGTGATACGGATCATCCGGACGAGCCATACGGCCGGCAGGGCCGAGGCATACCGGCTCGTGATCAGGAAACCGAAGAAGTAATCATTTGGGGTTGGTCAGTCTGATTGACAGAAGTATTTTATCGAGGGCATATTTTTCACGGGAGCATGTTGCGCGCCACCAGCTTGACTCCTTCAACTATTTCTTGAAACACAATCTCCAGAAAGTGGTAAACGAGCAGCGGATCATCGAGACCGACATCGAGAACCGGGGCAGGAACAATGACCCGGTCTGGGTCGAACTCGGAAACATCGAGGTAAAAAAGCCGCTCGTCCGGGAGGCAGACGGTTCGCAGGGAGAACTCTACCCGAGCGAGGCCCGTCTCCGCAACCTGACGTATGCGGCACCTATCCAGCTGAGCCTCACCCTGGTCCATGGCGATGACCGGCAGGACCCCATCATCACCACGATCGGGCAGCTCCCGATCATGGTCGGGTCGCTTGCCTGCAATCTCTACGGCATGGACGACGCCCAGCGCGTCTCCCACGGCGAGGACGCCTTCGATGCCGGCGGCTATTTCATTGTGAACGGGACCGAGCGTGTGCTTATGACCTTAGAGGACCTTGCGTCCAACAAGATCATGACCGAGTTCACCGAGCGCTACAATGAGCGCATCTACGTGGCCAAGGTATTCTCCCAGTTCCGCGGGTATCGCGCGCTGGTGGTCGTTGAACGGAACAAGAAGAACCTTCTCGAGGTCTCTTTCCCGTCCGTTGCCGGGCACTTAAAGTTCGTGGATCTGATGCGCGCCCTGGGCATGACAAACGACCAGGAGGTCGTCAACGCGGTTTCAAGCGATGAGGATATCCTGACGTTCATGATGCAAAACCTCGAAGAGAGCGAGTGCGATTCGGTTGACGGCGGCATTATGTACGTGGGCAAGAAGCTTGCCCCGAACCAGACCAAGGACTACCAGAGGAAGCGCGCCGAGTTCGTGCTGGACAATTACCTCCTGCCACACCTCAACTACGCTATGCCGGCACACTTAAAGGAGGGCGACGAGGGCTATCAGGAGGCTGTCCTCTCGGTACGGCTTGCAAAGGCTCACTTCCTCGGGCGCATGGCTGAAGCCTGTTTCGATCTGGTTTTAAACAAGCGCCGGATCGATGATAAGGATCACTACTCGAACAAGCGGCTGAAACTTGCCGGTGACCTGATGGAGGATCTCTTCCGTATTTCCCTCAACCGTCTGACGAGAGATATCAAGTACCAGCTCGAGCGCGCCAGCATGCGGCACCGCGACCTATCGATCGCAACCGCGGTCCGCGCCGATGTGTTGACCGAGCGCCTCCTCCATCCTCTTGCCACCGGTAATTGGGTAGGCGGAAGGACCGGTGTCTCCCAGCTCCTTGACCGTGTGGATCACATGGCCGTGCTCTCGCACCTCCGTCGCGTCATCTCGCCGCTCTCCCGGTCACAGCCCCACTTCGAGGCCCGTGACCTGCACCCGACCCAGTGGGGCCGGATCTGCCCGAGCGAGACACCCGAAGGACCCAATTGTGGTCTGGTGAAAAACTTTGCCCAGATGGTGGAGATCAGCAAGGGTGTTGACGACGAGGAAGAGATCATGCGCATCCTGCATAACCTTGGCGTCGAGCACATCCGGGGTGAGGTCCAGTGAAGAAGTCACGTGTATTCGTTGACGGCGCCCTCATCGGCCTTGTCGACGACCCAAAGGCGCTTGTCGCCAATATCCGGAACATGCGCAGGCAGGGAGCGCTATCGGCAGAAGTCAATGTCTCCCACAAGGAGTATAACGGCGATGTCGTGATCCTGACCGATCGCGGTCGCGCCCGCCGCCCGCTGGTTGTCTTAAAGAACGGCGAACCGCTCATCACCGAAGACGACCTTTCCCGCCTTGCAAAAAAGGAGATTGACATCGGCTTCTTCGTCCAGCACGGTATGATTGAGTTCATTGACGCAGAAGAGGAAGAAGACCTTTACATCGCGATGAACCCCGAGAATGCGACGCCTGAGCACACCCACCTGGAGATCGACCCCTCCCTGATCCTCGGTATCGGTGCAGCCCATGTTCCGTTCCCGGAGCACAACGCAAGTCCCCGTGTCACGATGGGCGCAGGAATGGTCAAGCAGGCGCTTGGCTTCGGCGCTGCAAACATGAAGCTGCGCCCGGACACCCGGGGCCACCTGCTCCACTACTGCCAGAAACCGCTTACCCATACCCAGACCTCCGAACTGATCGGTTCCGACGACCGCCCGGCCGGCCAGAACTTCGTTGTCGCTATCCTTAGTTACGAAGGATACAACATTGAAGATGCGCTCATCTTCAACAAGGCCTCGATCGAGCGCGGCCTTGGCCGGTCCCACTTCTTCAGGACCTACGAAGGCGAAGAGCGCAGGTATCCCGGCGGCCAGATCGACCGCATCGAGGTGCCCGAAGAGGATGTTGCAGGCGCCCACGGTGCCGAGTCCTACAAGAACCTTGACGAAGACGGTGTCATCAACCCCGAGACCGTTGTCATGGAAAAGGACGTCCTCATCGGCAAGACCTCTCCCCCCCGGTTCCTCGAAGAGCCATCGGGCGAGCTGATCGCGGTCGAGAAGCGGCGCGACACCTCAGTCACGATGCGAAGCAACGAGCACGGTATTGTCGACACTGTCATCATCACCGAGGGCGAGAACAGTTCCCGGCTCGTGAAAGTGCGTACCCGCGACCTCCGTGTCCCGGAAGTCGGCGACAAGTTCGCGTCCCGTCACGGGCAGAAGGGCGTTGTCGGCCTGATTACCCCTCAGGAAAATATGCCCTTCACCGAGAGCGGCCTCTCCCCTGATCTCGTCATCAACCCCCACGCCATTCCGAGCCGTATGACCATCGGGCACATGCTCGAGATGATCGGCGGTAAGGTCGGGTCGCTCGAAGGCCGGCGCATCAATGCAACCGCGTTCGGTGGCGAGAGCGAGGCTGACCTCCGCGCATCGTTAAAGAACCTCGGCTTCTCCCACAATGGCCGCGAAGTCATGTACGACGGCATCACCGGCAAGGTCTTCAAGGCCGACATCTACATCGGTGTCATCTACTACCAGAAACTCTACCACATGGTATCTTCGAAGATGCACGCACGGTCCCGCGGCCCGGTGCAGGTCTTAACCCGCCAGCCGACCGAAGGCCGTGCCCGTGAAGGCGGTCTGCGGTTCGGTGAGATGGAGCGCGATGTCATGATCGGCCACGGCGCCGCCATGGCTTTAAAGGAGCGTCTCCTTGATGAGTCCGACAAGGTGCAGGAATATGTCTGCGCACACTGCGGCATGGTTGCCATGCTCGACCGCAAGCGCAACATGACCCGCTGCCTTGCCTGCGGCAACGAGACCGACATCTACTCGGTCGAGATGAGTTACGCGTTCAAGCTCCTGCTTGACGAGATGAAGAGCATGGGTATAGCACCCAGACTGAAGTTACAGGACGTGGTGTAACATGCCATCCCCAAAACGAATCGGCCAGATCGAGTTCGGCCTCCTCTCCCCCAAGGAGATCCGCGAGATGAGCGTCCGCAAGATCATCTGGGCCGACACCTACGATGACGACGGGTTCCCCTACCCCCAGGGGCTCATGGACTTAAACCTCGGCGTCATCGACCCGGGCCTCCGGTGCAAGACCTGCGACCAGAAGGCGAGCGATTGCCCCGGCCACTTCGGCCACATCGAGCTTGCAAAGCCCGTCATCCATGTCGGGTACACACGGCTCATAAGAAAACTCCTCCGTGTCACCTGCCGTGCCTGCGGCCGTGTGCTTCTCTCCCCCGAGGAAGTCGAGAAGGTCGTTGGTACAGAAGACGACCAGACCGGGGACCTCCTCTCAGAAAAGGACGTCAAGAAGGAGCGCGTCTGCCCCCACTGCGGCGAACAGCAGCTCAAGATCAACTTCGAGAAGCCGACAACCTTCTCCGAGGTCATGGTCGAGGACGGCAAGAAGGTCGAGCACAAGCTCACCCCCGCCGACATCCGCGCGCGTCTTGAGAAGATCCCCAACGAGGACTTAATCCCGCTCGGTATCAATCCTGACGTTGCCCGCCCCGAGTGGACCATCCTCACCGTGCTCCCGGTCCCACCGGTCACGATGCGCCCCTCCATCATTCTGGAGAACGGCCAGCGCTCGGAAGACGACCTCACCCACAAGCTCGTGGACATCATCCGTATCAACCAGCGGTTCAAGGAGAACCAGGACGCAGGCGCGCCTCAGCTAATCATCGAAGACCTCTGGGAACTCCTGCAGTACCACGTGACAACTTACCTTGACAATGAGGTTGCCGGCTGTCCCCCGGCCCGCCACCGCAGCGGCCGGCCCTTAAAGACTCTCTCGCAGCGCCTGAAGGGGAAGGACGGACGGTTCCGTGGTTCGCTCTCGGGTAAACGTGTGAACTTCTCGAGCCGTACCGTTATCTCCCCCGACCCGAATCTCTCGGTCTCGCAGGTAGGTGTGCCCCGCGCAGTGGCAAACGAGATGACCGTGCCGGTCCGCGTCACCCCCTATAATATCGAGGAACTCCGCCAAATCGTCCGGAACGGCCCGACCCGCCCGGACGTCAATGCACCCTGCGGGGCAAACTACGTTATCCGGCCGGACAACCGCCGCCTTCGCCTTGGCGCCGACAACCTCGACACCGTTGCGGACATGATAGAGCCCGGCTACACAGTCGAACGCCAGCTCCGCGACGGCGATGTCGTGCTCTTCAACCGCCAGCCCTCGCTGCACCGGATGAGCATCATGGCCCACCGCGTCAAGGTGATGGAAGGAAGGACCTTCCGGCTCAACCCCGCGGTCTGCCCGCCATACAACGCTGACTTCGATGGCGACGAAATGAACATGCACGTGCCCCAGACCGAGGAGGCCCGGGCCGAGGCATCCATTCTCATCTCCGTGCAGGAGAATATCCTCTCCCCGCGTTTCGGCGGCCCTATCATCGGCGGTATCCACGACCACGTCTCGGGTATTTTCATGCTCACGCATGACCTGCGCTGGTTCACGAAGGAACAGGCGCTCTATCTCCTCCGCTATACTGGCATTGAGCGCATGCCCGAGCCAGGGAAGGTTGAGGACGGCGTTGAGTACTGGAGCAACAAGCAGGTCTTCTCTGTCATTCTCCCCGAGAATCTCAACATGGTCTTCCACGCAAGTTCCTGCCAGAACTGCGACACCTGCAAGAAGGAGGTGTGCGAACGCGATGCGTACGTCCGCATCATCGACGGGAAACTGGAGTCGGGGACCATCGACAAGAAGGCCATCGGGGCATTCGATGGCCAGGTGGTCAACCGTATCATCCGCCAGCAGGGTATGAAGCGGGCCACGAAGTTCATCGACGACTTTACCAAGCTCTCGATCCGCGGTATCATGCTGGACGGCTTCTCGTTCGGTATCGATGACGAAGATTTAAGCAAGACCGAATATGGTCAGATCGACGAGGTCTTGAAGAATGCAGCTCTCGACGTCGAGCGTCGTATCCGGATCTACGAGGATGGCCAGCTCGAACCGATGCCCGGCCGTACCGTCGAGGAAACCCTCGAGATGCAGATCATGCAGGTGCTGGGCAAGGCCCGTGACCAGACCGGTCAGATCGCCGGCCGCCACTTGGGTCTTGGCAACAGCGCTGTCGTGATGGCGGTCTCCGGTGCCCGTGGTTCCATGCTGAACCTGACCCAGATGGCCGGTTGTATCGGCCAGCAGTCGGTTCGTGGTGAGCGTATCGTCCGTGGTTACGACGACCGCACCCTTCCGCACTTCAAGAAGGGCGACCGCGGCTCGGACGCGCACGGGTTCATCCAGCACAGTTACAAGGGGGGCCTCAACCCGACCGAGTTCTTCTTCCACGCAATCGGCGGCCGTGAAGGTCTCGTCGACACTGCGGTCCGTACGTCCCAGAGCGGGTACCTCCAGCGTAGGATGATCAATGCCCTGCAGGACCTCAAGGTAGCGTATGACGGCACCGTCCGGTCGACCGGCGGCAAGATCATCCAGTTCGAGTACGGCGAGGATGGCACCGACCCGACCAAGAGCGCGTTTGGCGACCCTGTCGATGTCAAGGGTATTGTCGAGAGTATCCTCAAGGAGGAGGTGTAACAATGGCACTCGATGCAAAATACGACAAGAAGATCGAGGCAGCATCCCTCCCCCAGAAGACCAAGGACCAGCTCCGGAAGTACCTCGACGGCAAGGAGATCACTGACGCCCAGTTCAAGCAGATCCTCGAGCGTGTCAATGCCGAGTACCAGAGCACCCGGATCGAGGCCTGCGAGGCAGTGGGCATCATCGCTGCCCAGTCCATCGGAGAGCCGGGCACGCAGATGACCATGCGTACCTTCCACTATGCCGGTGTGGCCGAGATCAACGTTACCTTAGGTCTCCCGCGTCTCATCGAGATCATGGACGCCCGGAAAGAGCCGAGCACGCCCACAATGACGGTGTTCCTTGAACCGGACTATGCAAACGACCGTGACAAGGCCCGTGAGGTCAGCTGGCAGATCGAGGCGGCCCCGCTCCACGAGTTCGGCGATATCACGACCGACATGGAGAACATGCAGGTAGTCGTCCACTTGAACACCAAGGTCTGCGACAAGCGCAAGATCGCGCCCTCCGAGATCATGGAGGTGGCGCCCAAGAAGATCCGCGACCGGCGGCACTACCGCGACTTCGAGCACGAGATCGACGAGGCGACCGCGACCATCATCTTCTCTCCCAAGGACAAGGAGAGTTACCAGAACCTCTTCCAGCTTGCCGAGCACGTCAGGAACGTCATTGTTCAGGGCATCGATGATATCATCCGTGTGGTGGTCCGAAAGGAGACCGGGGAGTATATACTTTATACTGAAGGATCCAACCTTAAGGACGTATTTGATGTCACTGGTGTGGACACCACAAGGACCCGCACCAACAACATCAGCGAGATCGCATCGGTGCTCGGTATCGAGGCAGCGCGGAACGCGGTCATCCACGAGGCGGTATCCACCCTCAACGAACAGGGTATCGCCGTGGATGTCCGCCACCTCATGCTTGTCTCGGACATGATGTGCATGGAAGGCGAGGTCAAGCAGATCGGCCGTCACGGTATCGCCGGCGAGAAGGAGAGTGTCCTCTCCCGTGCGGCGTTCGAAGTGACTGTCAACCACCTGCTTGACGCGGCCGTCGCAAATGAAGTTGATGAACTGAGCGGCGTAACCGAGAACGTCATCGTGGGCCAGCCGATCCAGCTGGGCACCGGCGATGTAAAACTGATAGCAATCAGGCAGAACGAGAATTAATTGCACAAACCTACGAGGAATTGTACATGGATTTTAATGCTTCACTCAGAAGAGCAATCAAGACAGGAACCGTCATCCTTGGCCAGAACAACACCGAGAAATGTATCAAGGAAGGCAAAGCCCAGATGGTCGTCGTTGCCGGTAACTGTCCGGCATCCTTCAAAGAGAAACTTTCCACGAACGAAAATCTCTTCATCCACACGTTCGAGGGATCGAGCGTTGCGCTCGGCAAGGCTTGCGGTAAGCCGTTCATGGTCAGCACCCTCGCCATCATCAGCCCGGGCGAGTCGGATATCCTCTCCCTCAAGAGGGCGTAACGTCAGGTGCACCCTATGGTCGAAGTAAAACTGACCGAAGACTGCATGCGCCTGATCTCCCAGTTCGAGAGCCTGACCGGGGCCGGCAGCCGCGACTGCGTGGTCGACGACCGGAACGCCCGGCTCATCTTTGTCATCAACCCCGGTGACATGGGTCTTGCAATTGGCAAGAAGGGAGCCTCGATCAAGAAGGCTTCCGAGGTCATGGGAAAGAAGATCGAGGTCGTGGAATACAACAGCAATGCCGAGCAGTTTTTGAAGAACTGCTTTTTGCCCGCCCAGGTCACCTCCATCCTCTTCGAGGGCGAGGATGACCAGAAGACCGCAACCGTGGAAGTCCGGGACGAGGACCGCGGCATTGCAATAGGCAAGGAAGGCAAGAACATCTTCAAGGCGAAAAAGCTCGCCCTGCGCCAGCACAACATCGCCGATGTCCAGATCCTGCAAAAGCCGATGGACGGACAGGCCGCCGGTGCAGAGGACAGCCTGTAATTCTCTTTTTTCTCTATCAATTCACGGCATTCGAATGTGCAGGATTATGCCTGTACGCAACGTACCAGATCAGTAAATGTTTGTCTTTGCCCATGCATTCCTTGGGGCACTCATAGGCCTTGGATTCTGGAAGCTGGCTGGTGACCGGCGTGCGCTTCCGCTGTGTATTCTCAGTGCACTCCTGCCCGACCTCCTTAACAAGCCGCTTGCCCTGCTGTTTCCGGGTCTGCTTGGCGCTGGCAGGACCATTGCACATTCCCTGTTCTTCTTCTCCCTTGTTCTGATTGCAGGTCTCCTCGTGTGGCAGTACCGACATACCCTTCTCGGAATGGCATGTGCATGTGGTATCCTCTCCCATCAGGTTCTCGATGCCATGTGGAGCGTACCGGCGACCTGGTTCTTCCCGATATGTGGTCCGTTCCCGACATTTATCCTCCCTGATTATCTTGGCCACTACTTCTGGCTGGAAATCTCCTCGCTCTCCGAGTGGATTTTTGCGTTCGCCAGCCTTGTTATCCTCATCTGCTGGAGTATGGGGAAGCCGGAATTCCCCACCCCCGTCATGACAAAACAACGGATTGCAGCATTGCAGGTATTCGCGGCCCTCTTTCTCGGGATCATGGGTGTATATCTGATTGTCTTTGGTCCGGCTGCGGTTCCCCATGCTTTCTTTGCCCCGACATATGATCCGGTAACGGATATCATGGTAGGGATCATGGCCCTGTGCGGTGCGGTTGTCCTCGTGAAATGGCCTGTGTCGGCCACTGTTCCTGAATGAGGCGGAAGACAACCGGGATAAACTATTTCCTGCAGAATACACGAATTGCCTGTATGGCATGAAAAACGGAAGCGGGCCTGGGGGGATTCGAACCCCCGGCATCCGGGTTAGAAGCCCGGCGCTATGTCCAGGCTAAGCCACAGGCCCGTGTGCCTTCTATTTTCGCGCTCGTGGATAATTAATCTGTTTCACGCTGGTCCCCTAAACCTTCACGCGGAAAATGCCGCGAGGAGCGCGCCACCGAATAAATTTAATAAAATATATCTTATTCGGGTTCCTATCATCTACCCTGATACGATTAGTGGGTGTTTTTCCATGAAGACCATCAGCATAGTACTTAGTCTGCTCGTCTTGGTTCTTATAGTGGTCCCGGTAGCTGCGGGACCATCAATCAGTTCCATCAGTCCAACGTATGGCTATACCGGAACTCCGACTACTGTTACGATTTCAGGGACAGAACTTGATGTTTCTTCTGTGGGTGTAAAACTGATGAAAGGCTCAACAAACATCAGCGATATCCCGGTTGGGACTCATACTGCTTCAACGATTGTCTGTACTTTCCCATCAGATTTGGCAGTGGGAACTTGGAGTCTGATTGTAGTTAATAAGACAGATAATACCGAGTCAAACAAGCTGGTAGATATTTTCATCGAGCGTGAGGCGATTTCGCTGTCATCAGTATCTCCCGCAAGCGGCCGGACCAACAACGTAAGCACGAAAATCTCGGTTGTCGGTGAGGGGCTTTCCCATATTTCCGGAGTATTTCTTTATAATTCAGAGTACTCCAACTCCTCAGCAAAAACCCCAACATACGTATCGGCTACCCGGGTTAACGCTACGTTAGACCTGACCGGAAAGAGCCTGAATACATACCAGGTGTGTGTGGTGGATAATTACGGCACACAGAAGTGTGGACTTTCATTTAAGGTAACTTCCGCTGCTGTCGGCAGTATTGAGGTATCCTCATCACCATCAGGTGCCACATTTTATCTTGACGGCATAAGCAAGGGTACAACGCCGATAACTATTGACGACCTTGATGCAGGGACCTACAAGATCATGGTGAAAAAAGACGGCTATGCCGACTGGATGAGAGCGGTAACGATCAAGGACGGCACAACGGCCTCCTATACAGCAAACCTCGAAGTCAAAACCACCGCGACCACGGCAACACCCACCTCAGCCCCGACCACGATACCGACTTCCATTAAAGTGACACGAAAGCAGACAAGCGCGACACCGACACCCTGGCCGAGCGATACACCGACGCCTGCATCCCCTCTGGATGTCCTTGTCATTGTCGGCGGCATCGGCCTTGCACTGGTGGCCCTGCGCAGGAAGTAACGCCCCCCGGTTTTTCCTCTCCTTTTTCTTTTGAAATCTTCGTGTAACCACAAGACGCCCCCAGCAACCCTGCGGGTGCTGCCGATTCTCCCTATCCCCCATACCTCAGTGAGTGGAGGGCCGGGTCGCCAGTGTGACAGGGAAGTACTGAAAAAAGAGTTACCCGAGGCCGGAGAACCGGTCACCCCGCATGGTAGCACGAGGACTTGAGGACTTCGACCTTCGTGGGCTTCATCAGCCCGTCGCGGTACACGCCTTTGATGACCGAGGTTGCGCAGAACTTTACCTGCACCCTCGCAGAGACGCGCTCCCGCTCCTCATACATGGTCCCCCCCTGCGAGAACTCCACGACCCGTTTCATGGAGAGGCTTGTCGAGAGGACAAAGACGCAGATCCCCGCGTCACCCGGGGAGAGGTCCTCGACATCGGTCGAGGTCATGAAGATGTGGGTGTCAGGGCCGGGCTCGACCTCGGCAACCGTGACGATGTTGTGTGTGCTCTGGAGCTCGATCGTCCGCGGCCTCCCCGACTTCAGTTCTTTGATGATGTCGGGGGAGATACTGGTTAATGCAGCGCACTTCATGGCAGGTCACCCATACATCGGCAGGTCTTTTTTCGGGCTCGTCTCCGCGGACTGCTGCACTTCCTCGGCAAGCTTGCCCATGCTCTGCTCGATCTCCACGGCCTGCTCGATCAGCGGCTGGGTCTCCAGGGCGAGGTTGTACATTTTATTGAGCACTTCAATCGTCGAGGCCGATGCCCGCGGGTCGGGTGCATTGACGGTCTCGCCCAAAAGCCCGATTGCCGGAATTTTCCGCGCCTTGCATTCGGTGAGAATGCTTGATGCAATCCCCGAGATGCTCCCGATAGGCAGGACGAGGGTGATGTCCTGGATCCGCTCAAGGGCCTGGGGCGTGGTTGCAACCGAGAAAACCCGCTTTTCCGGCTCGTTTGTCACGATACCGGCGATGGTCAGGACCTCTTTTGGCTTGAACGTCTCCAGCCATTCCATGATGCCGTTTGCGATCTCGTAGCAGATCGGGGGCGCGATGGGGATGTCGGCAACGATCGCGGCAAGGTTCATGTCGCCGGTATTCTTGGCATAGATGCGGACCGGGTCGTTGATGAGCCCCTTGTTCATCATCGCGAGCGGCGGGAAATAGCGGGAGTTCATGGAGCCGACCTGCTCGAACTCAAGCTGGTCGACCAGGTACTGGAGCGCAATGGTCCCGACTAGACCACTTCCTGGGAAGCCCAGCAGGACAGCGCCGTTCTCCGGAAGTGGCTGCGAGATGATATTAAGATCTTTTTTGGAGGCGATTGTGACAAGATCCGCGTGGACACTGTCCAGCTTTTTTGAGATCCGGTCTCCGAGCTCAGGAGCATCAGCCGTCATTACTTTAACATAGACCAAGTACTAAAAAAGTATTATGCAAGAGTATCCCATCAAGCGCGGGCTCACCAAGGATCTGGAGACGAGGGCCGTTTCAGAACTGAAGAACTGTTTTGGCGTTGCACCGGAAAAGACCGGCAAGGGCTACCGGATCGCGTTTGGCGCCCTGAAGCGGCTGGACGTGATCATCGGCGCCGGCGGCAAGACGGTGACCATCGACACCGAATCCGACCTGAGCGCAACCGATGTCGTCATTATCGATACCAACAAGCGGTTCCGGAAGTTCCTTGACGCGGTCACCGGGTTCTCCACCAAGGAACGGGTCAAGCGGGCCAAGAGCGCGGCTGAGGGATAGGGCACCTGCCATAAAGCGGGGTGCGCTGCTGCAGGTCCCTGTGTACCAGCGTCACCCACAATACCTGCACTCTTTTTTTCCTCTCCTCTTCCTGCGTGAAAATGTCAGCACTTATCAGCTATGAGTCCCACCATTCTACTACAGGGAACCACCCATGATGCGCGAAGAACGGGCGCCTGAGACTGCGTCCACCTGTCCTGCCTGTAACTCCCCGGTCAATGCCGGCGACCGTTTCTGCGAGAAATGCGGCGGGAAGATCCCCCCACTCCAGCCCCCGGCCCAGGCACCGGTCTGCCGTTCCTGCGGAACGCCCCTCCTGCCCAATGCACGCTTCTGCGAGAATTGCGGCGACCCGGTGAAGAAGGCCGACGTCCCTGCCGCCCCCTCTCCTGCAGGCGCACCGGCAGCCCCGCCCGTTTCCGGGGAGCCGGTCCTCCCGCGGGGGCTAATCGTTACGGAAGAACCGGTCGTTACGGCCAATTTTGGAGTACCGGAGGATTCCGGACCGGAGCATGCCCTGGAAGTTGCGGTGAAGGATGGTGCAGGACCGGTCATGGATGAGGAACCCGAGCCGGAACCCGTTCTAAAACCCAAGCCGGTGGAGGAACTGGCAGAGGAATGGGAAGAAGAACCGGTACAGGAACCGGAAACAGAATTTGAAGAAGAATCGGAAGAAGCACCGGAAGAAGCACCGGAAGAAGAACCGGAAAACGAATTTACAGAAGAACCGGCAGAAGAACTTCCCGGTGAGCAAGAAGAAGAACCGGGACACGTAAAGGGGGAGCCCGGACCTGCCGCAGTCATTCCGGAATCCCGGGTCGGGCCGGTTGATGAACTCCTCCTCGGGCTTGAACCAGAGGAACCGACCGGCCCCAGACCAGAGAAACGTCCTGCCGGCGCTGCACCGACAATGCCGAAAAAACCAGCCGCGGCCACGGCAACAGCGCCACGAAAGCCCGGCTCTTCGAAAAAGACGTTCCTGGTCATCGGGCTCATTGCGGCAGTCATCCTGATTGCCATCGCGATTGTTGCCCTTCTGCCGGTGCTGAACGGTCCCGGTGTGTCAGGGACGAATGCACCCGCCGTGCAGGCAACGCCGGTTGCCACCGCAACACCGTTTGTCACCCCTGAGCCAACGTCTCCCCCTGCACCCGTCGTAACGGAGATTCAATCTCCCGCCCCGGCAGTTCCCGTTGCAACTCCCGCAGCCACTGAAACACCGGAGCAGGTCGATATCCTGCCCCCCCAGTACACGCTTCACTTTGAAGAGTTCAAAGACGTTGTGACCGGGGATGTGACAGTAACTGTCACCGGCCCGTCGCGGAACGTTGTAAAAGATATTGAAGTGACGGTATTCCACCCGGACGGGACAACCGATTCCGACCATCTCCTCCCGTCACAGGGGATGACCGATGTCACCGTAACCGGGACGCGGAGTGCCGAACGGGTCGTGGTGACGGTCCTCTTCTACTCAGGCGAGCGGTACAAGCTGATCGACCGGACCGTCTCCTTCTCACGGCGGTCCTGAGGCACCGGGCTCCCATCAGCCACCTCCCTGTTCAGTTGCGGCCCCGCATGGCAAGCCAGAGTGCTCCCGTGGCTGCCGGGAGGAGCGCCCATGCACCGGACGGGGACGCCTTTGTTGTCGTCGGGGTCGGTCGTGCTTCTTCCGGCATCGTGACTTCCGGTATCATGGTCGTAGGTAGTGTTGTCGGCTCTGTTGTCTTGGGAACCGGATTGAGCGGGGCGGCGACAAAGATCGTCTCATCAGGGGTCTCGGACGCACTGTCATCGTGCAGGGAGAGGCCGTACAGGTAGCGCTGATCGGCAACAACAACTTTTGTCCCGTCGCGGCTCATGGCCAGTGTCCGCGGCTGGATGCGGAGGTCGAACTGCTTTTTTGTCTGCTCTTTGCCGTGATGGTCGAGGATGATGACGGCCCCGTCATTCACACCCGCGGCAACTACCACTCCGTTTGCTGAGGTTCCTACCGCGTTGGGCCACTGGGCGGTCTTGAAGGTCCAGTGAATCTTCCCGTACCGGTCAAGCCCCCGCACTGCGTTGTCCTGGCTGCCGACTACGATGAACGAACCGTCCTGGCTGCACGCAACATCGTTGATAGCAGCAGTGGATACGTCCACCTGCCAGTTGAGCTCCCCTTCGGGCGTATGCGAGGAGAGACGTCGGCCACCGTACGTGAGGATGGTTGAGCCGTCTGTTGAAATGATAATGTACTCGTCAAGGCTTCCCTCACGCGGGTCGGTCCACAGGGGCGTGAGCGTGGAGGAGTAGTACCGCAGGCCGTTCTCGGTCGCGGTAACAATCAGGTTGCCGGCAGGTGCAATGGCTAATCGTTTTGCGACCTCGGTCTTGTTCCGGTGTAAGAGTTCCCCGTTCCGGTTCCAGGTGATCCAGTTCCCCTTCTCGTCGGTCGTGACAACGAACGCAGCTTTTGGGGCCACTGCCACTGCGCGGACTGCCCCGCCCATGCTCCGCGACCACATCTCCTGGCCGGACCGGTTATAGAGGGTTGCAGTGATACCATCGCTTGTGACCACCCAGTCCCCTTCGGAGCTCATGGAAGTGATGAACCCGGGCTGGCCTCCCCAGCGCATGCTCCCGTTCCAGTTCCGTACCAGGATCTGGCTTCCCCCGGCAGATACCATGGATGCGTCAGGAGTCATCGTGACGCCGGAGAAGACACTTTCGGGAAGGTAGGGGGTCTGTTTCCAGTCGATCCCGATGCTCATGGCTGCCGCATTGCCGACAAGGCTTGTCGCGAGAATGAATAGGGTTGAGAGGACGAGTATCCGAGTGCCCGTGGTCATAATGTATCTGAATGAAACGTATCATCCGCCGGGTTATCATTTGAGTGGAACCCCGGGGTTATACGAATGAAACGGCGGGTTGGTGAAAAAGAGTTATTCGATGATGATCGCCGGCTTGAACGGCAGCGCCGTGAGTGCCTTGACATGGCCGGCCTCTTCTGCCATGACAACGTGGACCGGCACACCGAACTCATGTTCGAGGAATCCCTTTGCCGCATCGAAGACAGCCTTTTCGTTGATCGGGTCCTGCACGAGCGGTGCGACAACGTGCGGGGGCAGGCGGTGGATGAGAGTGGTGCACTGCTTGGTTGTATCGGTGGTCTCCTTGCCGCGTTTCCGCATGGACTCGTCCTTCATGATCTCCTTGATCACGGTGTTCTTGTCTTCGGCCTTTGCGATCGTTCTGAAGATCTGGTGCTTCCATTCGGGGGCAAGGGCGATCGTGATCGCCTTGGGCTGCAGCTGGATCAGCTTCACGATAGACTCGATGTCCTCGACCGTCCGGGCCAGGAGTTCCTCGGCAAGCTCGATCTTCGGGCTCACGAGCTTTGCATCTGCCACCGGCCACGGGGCAAACGAGATGAGCCCCTCGCCCGCGAGTTCTTTCCAGAGGTGCTCGCCCGTGAACGGGATGAACGGCGCAAGGAGCCGGACCCAGACCGAGCAGAGATCGTGGAGCTCGCGACTGCCATCGCAGTCTTTCGGGAGGCGCCGGCGGTACCACTTGAGGTCGGTCTCAATCCCGAAGTATGCTTCCTGCAGGGCCTGCCGGGTCTGGAAGTTCTCGAGCGCTTCCGTGGTCTTTGCGATGTGCATCTGGAGACGGCTTTTCAGCCACCGGTCGATATCGTGCGGCTCACCGGCAGCGTCCTTGATCTCCATGACGGTGTTGTAGAACCGCTCGATCTGCTTCTTTGTCGAGAGCACGAGTTCGTTTCTCCAGTCAAAGTCCTGCCACGGCTCGGCGCTGCCCATCAAAAACATCCGGACGGTGTCGCCGCCAAACTCCTTGACGGCGTCTTCCAGGAGGAAGACATTGCCCTTGGAGCTTGACATCTTGGCGCCGTTCAACAGGCCCATGCCGAAGACGACCATGCCCTTTGGCAGCTTGTCCTTCTGCCCGGCAAAGACCGTGCAGTGGTGGAAGAGCTGGAAGGTGAGGTGGTTGGAGATGAGGTCCTTTGCCGAGAACCGGAAGTCGTAGGGGTACCAGTACAGGAATTCCTTTCGCATCGCGTCGAGCTTCTTCTTCTCGGGCAAATCTTCGGATTCTTTCCCGAGGAAGATGTAGTCGAAGACCTCGGGGGTGAGGAGCTTTGGCTCGATCTCGCGGATCTTGTGGGCGATCGTATAATACGCCATGTACACGGTCGAGTCCGAGAGCGGTTCGATGAGCTGGGCGGGGTCCCAAGGGAACTTTGTGCCAAGGCCGACACGGCGGGTGCAGGCCCAGTCCTTGAGCCACCAGATGGTGCGGTCGAACTCGGTCCGCACCTCGGTGGGCACGAGTGCCATGGTGTCGAGGTGGTCCTGGACCTCCTGCTTCCATGCCGGGTCGCCGTACTTTAAGAACCACTGGTCGTGGAGGATCTTTACACGGACGCGGTTGCCGCACCGGCAGACAACCGGTCGCTGGTCGAACTCGTACATCACGACCGAGTCGTACTTCTGCTGCATCAGTTCGGCAACTTCCTCGCGGGCAACCCGCACGGGCTTGCCGCCGTACTTATCGAAGAGTTTTCCCTTGGAAAATTCGGCGGAGTAGATCTCCTGCGTGAGCGCGTCCATCCGGCTGTCCATCTGATTCTGTATACCGGCCTTCTCGACCGCGTACTGCGCCGGGATTTCCCCGTAGCCTTCGACCCTGATGAGCGGAATGGGTTTGATCTCCATGTACTGCCCCTTCTGCTGGAGGTCGCGGAGGGCGATGTAATCGAACGGTGCGTGGGCGGGGACGCTCATCACCATGCCGGATGCCATGTCGGGGTCAACGAACGGCGCCGGCAGGATCGGGACCTCGCCGCAGAGCGGGTGGCTGACCTTTTTGCCAACGAGATCGCTTCCCCTGATCTCGCCTGTGACTTCGACCGTGTGGTCCTGGAGGGCAAGTTTCTCGGCTGCCTCTTTCGAGACGATCCATGGCTTTCCGTCGAGCCTGATCTTCGCGTACGTGACGTCAGGGTTGGCCCAGAGGTTCGTGACGCCGTGGATGGTCTCGGGCCGGAGGGTTGCGCAGGGAATGAACGCATCGCCGAACCGGAACATGACGAGCGTGAACTTGATCACTTCGGCCTTGTCGCCTTCCAGGAGATCGTGATCGCCAACCGGGTTCTCGTCAACGGTACAGTACCGGACCGGGTGGGCGCCCTTGATGACATGGCCTGCATCGTACAGGTGCTTCCACTGCCACTCGATAAACTTCGAGTACGTCGGATCCACCGTGATGAACCGGCGCCGCCAGTCGATCGAGAGGCCGCAGGAAGTCATGACCCGCTGGTACTCGTCCGCGAAGTGCCTGACGATGGTTAAGGGGTCGGTGAACTTGTCGAGGATGTTCTGCGGCACGCGGTACAGGTCGCGGTACAGCCGGATGGTCTTCTCATCCTTGTTTGCGATCCGTTTGGAGATGCCCACCACGGGCGCTCCCGTGACGTGGAAGGCCATCGGGAAGAGCACCTGCTTTTGCCGCATGCGCCAGAAGCGTGCGACAACGTCCGGCACAATGTATGTCCGGCCGTGCCCCACGTGCATGGCCCCGCTCGGGTACGGGAAGGCTACGTTCAGGTAATACTTTTCCAGATCTGACGGGTTGGACTCAAAGGCATGGGTCCACATCTCGTGTGCCTCTTCTTCAAAGGCGGAAAGATTGAACTGGCTCACGTTATGCACCTGCTCCCGGTGATTATACCGGTCTCAGCTTGATGACTTCGTTGTTCGTGTGGCGCCGGAGCATCTCCTGCGCAATGCTTGAATTCTTGGCAAGGTGGATCTCGCCCTGCTCGTTGACGGTGGCGGTGAAGAGGTACTCTTTCCCGGCAAAGACGTCCACGATCTTGCCGCTCTCGGACGGGGCAATGATCGTGAGCTGCTTCTTGTCGGTCTGGATCTTTATCCCACCTCCGAGGTTGTACTCCTCCTCGCTCTTTTGTGCCTGCACCTGCTGGCGTTCGAACTCGGACCGGGGCTTGATGTCGATCCCGATGCCGAGCTTGTTCACGATGGCCGAGACGTTCTTTCCGCCCTTGCCGATGGCAGCAGGCACGTCCTTGTCATCGATATACACAACGGCTTTTGTGTCGCTCATCATCTGGACGTCCACAAAGCCATCGGTGTAACGCCCGATCTCGCGCTGGATCTCCTTCTCGGAGAGTTTCCAGCCGGGCCGGTCGTCGCTTTCCTTCCGTGCGGGTTCGGGAGCGGGGGCCGGTTTTGCAACGGGAGCCGGAGCGACCGGCTGGGCCGCGAACTGGACCGGTGCCGGTGCGGGCTTTGCAGCAGGGGCGTTCCGTCCCGCCATCACCGGCATCACGATGGTCTCGCCATCGTACCGGAAGATGTCGAGCACGAGTTCGCCCGTCTCGTGGTCAGTGACCGTGGTCACGGGCCGGATATGCACCTCGTCTCCCATGCCCTCGGGGACCTTGATGGTGAACCCGACATCGTAGACCCGCGTAATGACACCCTGTTTTACGAATACGATCGTGTTGACGATCTGCGAGAGGACCGAGAAGTCCACGCGGTTACTGAAGCGCTGGACCGCGTCCTGCACGCCGTTTGCGTGGATGACCCCGATCATGCCGAGGCCCGCAAGACGCATGTCCGCGTAGGTTGCAAAGTCCTCGGTGTTCCGGAGCTCGTCGAAGATGACGAAGTCGGGCCGGACCAGCATCAGGATGTCGGCCGTTGCCTGCATGGAGCCGTCGAGCATCGTGTACTGCGTGATCTGGTCGGGCACCTGGAGTTCGCGGGGGGCTTCCATGGTTTTGACGACAAAGCCACTGTCAGAGAGATAGGTCGCAAGGCTCTGGGCGAGTGTGGTCTTGCCGCCACCCGGAGCGCCGATGATGAGCATGCCCCGCTTCTCGTTCGTGATCCTTTTCGTGATGATGTCGGACTTGGTGTAGTCTTTCAGGGTCACGTCAACGATCGGGCGGACTGCGGTTATCTCCATGCCGTCCGAGAAGGGCCGCCGTGCAATCGCGATCCGCATGGAGCCGATCTGCACAACCGTGATGCCCCGCTTCTCGATCTCGATGAAGCCGTCCGGGTCGCGCTTGGCCCGCTCCAGGATCTCCTGCGCGAGCATGCGGAGCTCGTACTCGCTTGTCGGTGCCTCGCGGATCTTCACGAGTTTCATGTCGTTGATGGAGCCCTTCTTGGCCATCGGGCTGATCCGCTCTTTTAAGAACACCGCGATGGTGTGCTCGTCAAAGAACTGGTCGATGGCAAGCGGGACGAAGTCCGTCACCTGCGGTTTTAAGTAGATGACGTCGAGCCCCTTGGCCCGGGCAACCTCGGCCTGGACATTGTCGCTCGTGATGAACCGCGCCTTGTTCTCAATCGCGATGTTCCGGATCATCGCGTCGATCTCGCCACCGCTTGCAAGCTTCACCTGCTCGAGCGAAGGCCGTACACCGGAGAATTTCAGTTCAATCGTTTTCTCTTCTGCCAGTTTGCAGAGCGACTGGAGCTCGCCGAGCCCCGAGAACCCGATCTCGCGCCCGTTGTTTGCCTGGGCCTCGAGTTCCGCCACCACGGCTTCCGGCACGATTATTGTTGCACCCTTGTATTCACCGGCCTGTATCATCGAAGTGATGCGCCCGTCGATAAGGACGCTCGTATCTGGTACTAAAATCATATGATATCCTCTTGTATGGTCTTCTATGGTATGCTATCATATTCGCATCTGGGACGCGCAGCACGCATCCCGGCTCTTCCTTGCATCCCACACCTATCGGGGCGGACGCACAGCTATTCAACGATGGGACATCGTTGATGGTGTACTGTATGTTACCAACAAGATTATATAAGTGCGGGATTGTTACGAGAGTGGTGCAGTGCGGGGCGAGAGAGGATTTCCGCAGGAAATCTTCGAGTGGTGAGGAATACTAGATCTATTATAACTCAATTGAAAAATTAGTTAAAAAAAAGAATTTTATTTCACAAGCTTATTAACCATAAAAAATTTTAACAACATCACATGGAAAATAAAAAAACAATTGAAACAAAGGACATTAATAGAGTCCCTCCTAAAGAAAAGTTGACTCAAAAAAGAAATCCTATTTCTCAATCAATTATCCCAATGTATTCTCTTGAGCGATCCTTAGAGATTGCCAAGGTAATTTGTGATCAGTTCGCGGCGAAAGGAGGCGAACCTCATTTAATCGCTAAAACTATGAATTTATCTCCTACTAGTAATACTTGGCGGATGTTGACAGGTTCAGCTATTGCTTATGGAATTACTCAAGGGGGCTATAAGGTACCAGAAATAACGATCACACCTTTAGGCAAATCAATAATTATTCCTACTGAAGATGGGGAAAAAGAAAATGCCTTAGTGACTGCAGTTCTAAAGCCTAAAATTATCAATGATTTTTTCAAAAAATACGATAAAGCAAAATTACCTACTAAAGATATTGGTAAAAATGTCTTATTTTCATTGGGAATTCCGCAAGAACGAACGGAAAATGCATTTGACGTTATTGTAGAAAATGGAAAGTTTTGTGGAATAATTACTGAAACAAAAACAGGATACTATATCTCTGTAACTACTAAACCGACCACAAAAAATCATGATGATCACGAATCGTTAAAAGATTCGACTATTCTTGATACAGAAATGGAGGACTCCGGTGTAGTTCAAGCTGTTCAAAAAATTTCCGAAAAATATAGTCCGGTAAAAACAGAGTGTGTCGAAAAAGTAAAAAATAATCGTGTTTTCATCTCACATGGGAAAAATAAACAAATTGTTGATCAATTAAAAGAAATCATAAAATTTGGAAAATATGAACCAATTATTAGTGTGGAGCGGGAATCAACATCAAAACCCGTTCCTGATAAAGTTCTCGATGATATGAGATCTTGTTTTGCTGGTGTAATCATAATCAATAATGAGGGAGAATTAATCGATCAAACTGGCAAGACACATAAAAAAATTAATGATAATGTATTAATTGAAATAGGAGCCGCCTTAGCCCTGTATGGACGTAATAATATTTTATTGGTTCAAAATGGGATAACACTGCCATCTAATTTACAAGGATTATATCGCTGTGAATATGAGGGAGAAGTTCTGGATACAAAAGCTTTGATAAAATTATTAACAACGTTTAATGAGTTTTCATAATTTCCCAATCACTTTTTCTGCAATAATCTTTTAAAACAATTTATCTTATAAAAGTCGTACTTTATTTGTGATAGATCTCTCAACATTTTTTCTCATGATCACAACTTGGTATAATCAATCCATCAATAGCCCATATCTCCCATTTTATATCACTTTTATTTTCTGTTTTTATGCGGCAATTTTGTTATTGGAAAAAATGAATTTTGTAAAAATACTAAATTCAATTTCTGATTGGTTGGATACAGAAGTGGTTCGAAAAGGAAAAATCCGCGTATTTAAATATTTTTTTCCTTGTGTTGTTTTGTATAGGATGTTTATTCTCCATCATGATTATTTGGGTTATTACTGAACAAAACACAGTCACTGATTCATTGAATGACTATTTTGCAATAAAATATCAGAGTGAAATCAAGCCTCAAAGCGAAATTGAAATTAATCGCATTGTCAATGAAGCTAAACAAATTTCCAACCTTTCTGAAAGATTCGATAAAATTGCTGAATGGGAGACGAAAAATTTTACAGATATCTATTGGCATGGAGTTAGTTTGAAGAGTATGAATCCATATGCCAACACATATTCATATGAATCCAAAGGGAAAATTCGAGCAACCCGTTCTTCATCTGTCAAAGCCCCTTATGCCGAAGATCCTTACTGGATTACATATTACAAATTTGGTGCATGTGGCGAAGAGTCTGCTCTCTTTGCAAATGTCTCTAATCGAACAGGCATAGTGTCTCGCCCGATTATTTTAGATCTTGGACATTGGGAATATGGAATTGTGCCGGTGAAAACTGGAAATCATGTTTTCCTTGAAGTTCAATTGAACAATGATGAATGGTATTTCTATGATCCAACTGTCTATGGTGCAGATCATGTTTTGAATGAAAGCCCCTGCAAAAATAATGCACCTTGCCAAAACCGTTGGTTCGGGAAACCAGAACAATATAGTTATTTTGCTTCTTGGCAGGTACTTCGAATTTATCGTGGGGATACAGGAGAAGATGTGAGTGATCGTTACACTCGTTTGTCAGAATCGATCATAAATGCAAAAAGGTTTTTTTCGTCAAAGTACTGTTTGAATGTTGGTATGAAATCCATAAGTCTACTGAAACTCAGCAATATACATATTTTTAAGAATAATTCTCATTTTACTTAATCGAATTATCAATTTTAACAGGTATATTGACCATTATCAATCTCTCCATCAACCTCTATTCCCACTCCACCTCTTTCCTCCATCCTCAACCCCCCATACCCACCTATTCTTCCCCTATCTGAAATCTAAAAACACTCCTCCCATTGGCTGCATTTTCCGAAATGTCGAACCCTGAAAGGGTGAGACACGAGAAGACATCAGTCTTCGAGTTCTGCCTGCCCCCCCTCCCCTCTACACCAATCCGGGTCCCCTGCGGCCTCGGCCTGGCGCTGCCCACACCGCCTCTCCCCTTCACGCTGCCGGTTGATGATAAAGCCCTTACGCATGCGTCAGGAAAACCGGGTGATGATTTTGTCTGAAGGATGGAACAGGAGGGAACTGCGAGCTGGCAGGATACCCCTGCTCACGCATTTTCCCGGAGCAGCACCTTCACGGCATCCGCAAGCGGAGCGAGATCGTGCCTGCTCGTCTCCCAGATGATCGCTGGGCTGATCATGAAATAGCCGTGCACCATCTTGTCCCGCATTCCCGCGAACTCTTTCCAGGGAACCTCCGGGTGGCGATCGATAACCTCTTGCGGGATCTTTTTTATGGCCTCCCCGATTACGACAAAATTGAGAATGATTGCCTCGCGGGTTTTCCGGTCAACGAGCAGTTGCTCGTATGTCATGTCCTTTGTGTAGGACTGGATCGCAGAGACAGCATCGTCAATGTCCGTAAGGTAGAGTTTCACCTCACGCTTAGACATAGATGACCTCGGCGAGTATATCCTGCCGGATCACCGGTTTTAAGGAATCTGAAGTCACCAGATCCACCTGCGTTCCGAGTTTCTCGGAGAGGAAATTTTCAAGCCGCATGAAGGTGACAAACCCCACCGGCTTTGAGAACTCCACCAGCAGATCGATATCGCTTGTGCCCGTTTGTTCATCGCGGGCAACTGAGCCAAACACCCCGATTGTCTTGACCGAATACTCTCTTGCAACATCTCCTTTGAGTTTTTTTAAGGAGGAGAGAATATCCTGCCGGGTGTATCGCATGATGGTACCTATGTAACAGTGGGTGATGAACTATTAATAAATATTTTACGAGGATGTGTCCGCGAGACCCTCAGGCCCGGCCTTGCCCACACCCCATGTACAAACCCCGGCAGTTTTACTCAGTGTTCCCAAGATCTCAAACAATACGCGTTTTCCCGCTAATCTGACGATTTTACAGGGATTTATAAAACGGTAATGTACGCTTTCCTTTGGCCGATTGCCTCTTCCCCTGTCCCTTACCTGTGCCAGGGCGACTTTTGCAAGTCGAAGAACGCGTTTCGCGTTCTTCTCCAGCTCATACTACCCTTAAGGTAGTATTTCGCTTCTGGAAAGCGCCTAAAGAGACACGTGTTCCGGGCGGGAATTTGACTTATTTCGGTGATATTGGGGTGAAATGGGGGTTTCCGGAAATGTGAGACATGGAAAATCGCGAATAAGGCAGAAAAATGGTGGGGGGAGGGGGGATCCGGGGCAGAAATGGGCCCGGATGGGATCACCTCAGTTATGGAGGTGTGTCCAGCCTCTCACCTACCCCACCGGTATATCAGTTGAGATCCCGGTATCCGTCTTTCCTTCAATACTTTCGGCAACGCCCGGGTTGTTCTGCTTGAACACTTTCATCCATGCCTTCATGGCTTCACGGTCATTTGCTGCGAGTGCTGCCTGCACACCGCTGATGTCATAGCCCGACTCGCCGAGTTTCGCGCTGACCTCTTCGACCGGCATGCGGTCCGGCTTTTCCAGCCCGGACTTCTGCTTGTGCGCCGTTACGTTGCCGTTTTGGATTTTCTCAACGGGTTTCTGTCCGGTCACGTTGCCGGCGTTCTGCTTTCCGCCCGGACCCTTCTTTGTTGTATTGCCCTGCAGGCCGGTCTTATTGGTACCTGGCTGCTGGCTCACCAGCTGCTGGGCCGCAATCCATGCGGACATCTGCGTGCAGTCATAGGATCCCACGCCAAAGAGGAAGTCCGAGGGGACATTCTGCGGGTAGGAGATCTGCTGCGAGTACAGGTACGCACCGCTGCAGGTGTAGCCGTCGAGATTCCGGAGGGCAGTCATCTTCTGCTTCTGGTCGCTTGTCAGGGTCTGGCCTACTTCTGCGAAGTGCGTTGCGTACCAGTACGAGATCTCGCCGTCGAGTTCGCCATAGCGTTCTGAGAGGCTTCTGACCGTAGTCTCATCGATCGTCTCTCCACTCAGCGCCTTCCGGAACTCGGTTGCGATCGCGGTCCTCGTTGCAACGATCTCGTTCAGGTCCGCACGCTGGAGGTCGACAAGGCCGGTGATTTCGGATCGCTGGGTGTCGGTGAGCAGCGCGAGGAATGCCTCGCCGGAGTCACCGGTCAGGGTCGTGCTGATGGAATAACCTGCATTGCCCATGGCCGGGCGGTCCTTCATGTAGAACGAGCCGAAGTAGGTTCCCTGGCGCTCGGGACAGAAGTAGACATCCCTGTCAACCGATCCCGCATACCACGCAAACATCTCGCTTGCATAGGTGCGCATCGCAACCGAACTGCCCTGCCCGCTGCTCTTCAGCGCTGCGGAGGCATCGACACCCGGCATGTCGGCCATACCTTTGGTTGCCATCGTGTCAAGGTATGCCCGCTGGCTCTCGTTCAGGGACCGGATCACACTCGCATAGGTCTTTGCCCGGGCAATGCTGATGCTTGCATCAACATCGTACAGCTGCGCCGAATAGGCTTTGACCGCTGCCTGATCAAGGCCGCTGCTGCCGGACGGGATATTGCCCTCCAGCTGGGCACGGAACGCGTTCATCAGCGGGTACCGCATCAGGGCGTACTGCGTGGTGAGCGGTGCCTCGGTTGTTGCAAGCGCAGAAAACTGCGCCCGCTGGTCATCGTTCAGGATATACAATACATTATCCGAGATCCGGGTCACGAAGTCCGTGTTGTGTCCCATCTGCGTTGCATCATTGTCCCGCAGGTACTGGAAGCCGGCATAGTCGGCAACCTTGCCGGGCGGGATGAATGTGTCGCTGCACGAATCGCCGGATAAAAAGGCAAGCGCGTCGAATGCAATCGTTGCCTGCTGCCCGCGGTCGGACAGCGTCTGTTCCATGGTGTACTGCTGGCCTGCTGCACTTGCTGCCCCCACGGCAAGTGCCATGAGGCAGATTGCGACAGCAAAAAAGCCGGCAATGGTTCCTGTTCTCATTCTGGTATCTCCTTTCTGGTGTTACCCATGGGTTGTCAAACGGGTTTATCGGAAAAGGAGATAAGGAAATTCCGGAATCAGGCCCGTATTATACCCAAATTACGCCGTAGTCCGGCCAAAAAATTATTCAAGGCTGATCCTGATGAGGATGACCAGCGCTATCGTTGTGCAGAGGTCGGGGATGATCTGGAAGAGGCCGATGTCACCGGTCCGGCCACCAACGAGGCTGATGATGAGCGGGCAGGAGGTGACCGCGTACATCCCCAGGGCGAAGATGACCGCCATCAGGCCGAGGGTGAAGGAACTCTTCATCCGCCGGTAGATGCCGGCATAGATGATAAAGAGCGGGATGATGAGGCCGATGTTGATGAACGAGATCACGGTCTTGAGCTGCTTTGCCTCCTCTTTTGCCGGCTGCTGCTGGGGCGGGTTCTGGGTTTTGTCGTTGACCGGGTGCGGTGCCTGCACAAAGACCGGTATTGTGAGACTGAGGATTATCAGCAGGATCACCGATATGAGGATGATCCAGATAAGGTTCTTCTTCTCCATTTCTCTTACTCCTCCTGTGCTTCCCCGGGGATATCGACCTGCTTCCAGATCGCAAGGAAGTCATCAAAACTGGTTTTCATCGTCTCCGACAGGAAATACATGGTCCCGTAATCCTCACCTGTCGCGGTGATCACGTGGTGTTTTTTCAGGACATCGAGATGGTGGCGGACGGTCTTGTAATCAAGGCCGGATAGCTGCGTCAGCTGGTTGGCATTGTACGGCCGCTTCTGGAGCGCCATGATGATGCGGGCACGGTTCAGTCCGCCTCTCGACCCGGCGATCAGCCACCAGAGTATCTGTTTCACGAGGTTTCTCCCATGTCCCGGATAGATATTCTGTAGCAGTGTTTTTGGTTAAAAAGAGATGGTATATGGGAGGATCCGGAGCTGAAACAGGAGGCCGATATAGATCCTGTTGTCTTAATAAACCTCGTCGTGGGGGCCAAACTTCAACAGTAGCAGTGCTTACCGTAGGCGAGGAACCCATCACGATGACAATAAGACCTTCCATGTGCTTTAAAGCAATACAAAAGATCAAATCCGCTTACACCGGGAGCCCTGCCCGGCCGGTGACTCCCGGGGTTTCCATTGCCAACAAGAAGAGGGGTTATCGGGGAGCTTCCCCGGTTTGTCTCTCTTCCGTTACAAAAAGTTCATCGGTGCAACTGCCTGCTGGTTCGGCGCCACGGCCATGAAATAGATCACAAGCGTTGCCAGCAGGGCAACGACTGCAAGGAAGATCATAAACTTTACCAGGTTCCCGACTGCATCACTGGATTTTACGTCACTCATCACCAAACCTCCATCACACACTCGCGTGATACTCTCCACTTGGATGATGGGACGATAAACCTTGCGTGCGGGAGAGCAACGGTAAGGATCGGAAAACCGGTGAAAAGGACCAGGACGGTTTTTCCAACAAAAAGATGCCGGGATAGTCTCCGGTTACTTGTGGATGGCAGGCGGATTCTTGAGCACAGGCTCAAAGGCCTTGTTCATGTCTTTCACGTAACTGGTGTTCGAGAGTCCCAGCAGGTTCATCGTGTCATTGAAGAATCCGATGAGAGCCCGGCTGCAGGCGTTCAGCCACTCGACCATCTCCCCCATGGACTCCTGCGAGCCGAGCAGGGCTGTGCCCTTTTCCGGTACTTCGAGGCTCAGGTTCTGCGCATTCCGCAGCAGTTCGTCCTCGGACAGGTCTGCGGCCTGAACGGGAGAGAGGAAAAAAACAGGTACAACAACAAAAACAATCAGGAGGACAGGGCGGCAGTTCATAGCGGATCACGGAGGGATTCTGGTAAAACCCAGTCGGCGTGACGGACGAAAAAGATTCTGAAATGCACCAGGGCCGCGGGCAACTGCTGGATCTGGTCCGGCAGGTATTCTCACGGAACGGGTGCCGTCCTGCGGGCCGGTCCAGGGTCCTGCCCGTTGACCACAGGAAATTCTCACGACGGTTTCTTTGCATCGAAGAGCCGCTCGGCCGGGCAGCCGATCTCCCGCTGCTTGCAGAACCGGCACGCAAGGTGTCCCCGGACAAAGGCATTGCCCGCAAACCCGAGAAGAAGGAGGACGGTGATGAGGAGAATGATTGTCCAGGAGAACTGCCAAACCAGAAGTACGATCCCGGCAATGACGGGAACCAGGAATAAAAGGAAATCCGGGACAAGGTCTTTCCAGCCGATCTTCAGGTGCGCAAACTTTTCCGGGCTGCCACGCCGGAAGAACAGGGCACTCAACCGTCCTTTGCCAAAGGCACAGGTCTTCCCGAAATAATAACAGTCCCTGCAATGCCCGCTTACGAGCCGGAACTCGAGTGCAAGCACAAAGAGAAGATACAGGAGAGCCCAGGGGAGGCCGATCCGGGAGAGAAGGAACGCCCCGATGACCCAGATCAGGAGCGGCACGAGGTTTGCGACGATTACCGTTGTTGCGGGATAGTTCTCATGGCATGCCGGTTCCTGCATACCGGAAACGGTGTTCCGCGGATATGATAAACGCTCCGGAATGTATCCGGGATACCCCTCCGGCCTCCCGGCACTCCAGCCCCCGTTCCGCAACCCTCATGTAGCAGCACCGACAACTCCAACAAATGGATAATCCGGCCACCGGCACCGCACCAAAACAGGGCTTCGCCCTCCTCGTCTTCTCCATCTCGCTTGCCATGTTCATGACAAGTCTTGACGGCACGATCGTCAACATCGCACTTCCAACCATCTCCGAGTCCTTCAATGTCTCGACCAGCACCGTCAGCTGGGTCGCTACCTCCTACCTGCTTGTCATGGTAGGCTGCGTGCTGGTCTTTGGGAAAGTTGCCGATACTCTCGGGTACAAGCGGATCTTCCTCTCCGGTTTTGTCATCTTCACCATCGGCTCGTTCCTCTGCGGTTTCCTTCCGGAGTTCATCGCGGGATTCCCCTCGCTCATCGGGTCGCGGATGTTCCAGGCCATTGGTGCCGCGATGCTCATGTCGGTTGCCGCTGCCATGATCTCCACGTTCGTTGCCCCCGACCAGAAGGGCAAGGCGATGAGTATCATCATGATGCTCGCAGCGCTCGGCACGGCGCTCGGCCCCACCATTGGTGGCGTCCTCACCCAGTACCTGTCATGGCACTGGATCTTCTTCATCAACATCCCGGTCGGCATCGTTGCCATCATGCTCGGCGCAAAAGTAATCCCCGCAAGCTGCCCGGTGCAGCGCGAGGGAGGATTTGACAAGCCGGGCGCCGTGCTCGCGTTCATCGGCCTTGCGTCGCTTGTTTTCGTGGTTTCGGAAGGTTCGACATTCGGCTGGACCTCACCGGTCATCATCGGCATGGCCGTGCTCATGGTCGTCTCGCTTGCATGGTTTGTGAAAAACGAGCTCTCCGCCGATGACCCGGTCCTCGACATACGGCTCTTCAAAAAGAGGAATTTTGTTATTGCGAACCTGATCCTCATCCTTGTCTTCTTCAGCCTGTCTGGGATCAACTACCTCCTGCCGTTCTACCTCGAGTACGTCCACAGCTACGACACCTCAACGGCCGGGCTGATCATGACGTCCCTTTCCTTTGCAATGATGGTTGCCGGTTTAATCTCCGGCGCTACGTTCAACCGCGTTGGTCCGCGGCGGCTCTGCATCCTTGCAAGTATCCCCCTCATTATCGGCTATTTCCTGATGACAATGCTGCGGACCTACACCTCCACCGGCTTTGTCATGCTTGCCCTGGCCCTGATCGGGTTCGGACTCGGGTTGATTGTCAGTCCCATCACGACAATGATCATGATGTCGGTCTCCAAGTCAAAGGCTGGAATGCTCTCAAGCCTGACGAGCCTCGAGCGGAATGGCCCGCAGTCCATCGGGATTGCGACCTATAACGCGCTCCTGATTCTCGGGGTCATGCTGATCGCGAAGAACTATGATATCACAAAGGACGCACCGGTCAACATCAAACTTGAAGTGCTCTCCGCCGGTTTTGATGTTGCATTCATTCTCTCGCTGATCTTCGGCATTGTCATCCTCATCCTCTCCCTTGCGGTCAAAGAAGAGATCCACCCGGACTATGCAGCGGAGGCAAAGATCCTGATCAGGAACGTGGAGTAGGGCTGCCGGAGATTACCGGCAATCTTTTCCCTGTTTCCCCGTGCAACGCGTTTTTTGTGTCTTCCGGCTCCCCCGTACCTTAAGACCCGGGAGCGCCCATTACTGCCTGATATCCCGGCCCGGCCGGTTGCATTTTCCATGACACCCATCTACCTTTTTGGTCACCGGCAGCCCGACTCGGACAGCACGGCAAGCGTCATCGGTTACGCGGAGTTTTTGAACCGCGACTCCCCTGGCCGTGCGGTCCCGGCGCGGTGCGGGGAACTGAACCCGGAATCGAAGTGGATGCTGAAACGGTTCGGCACACCGGAACCGGTTCACATTCCGTCAGTCGAACCCCTCCTATCAGACATCACCTATAAGCCGGTCTTCTCGCTCCCGCAGGATGTCCCGACTGTCGATGTTGCGGCCCTGATGGCAAAGGAGGGAATCCGGAACGTTGTTATTACTGATAGCGCAGGGCGGCCGGTCGGTATGATAGGGGAGCATGCTCTTGCTGGGGCGTATCTCGGGAAGATCCATATCTCCGAGCTGACAGTTACGCCGATTCCGGCGGGGACTCTTGCCAGGATCCTGAACGCGGAGGTCCGCGTGGCAGCGCACGATACCCTGGAGGGCCGGGTCTACATCGCGATCGATGCCCTGCACGTCACGCTCGCGAAGATGACGAAGAACGACATCGCAGTGGTCGGGGATGATGAACCCGCCCAGCTGGCTTTCATCTCGGCAGGTATTGCGTGCCTGATCATTGCAGAAGGCGCTCCCGCGGGAGACCGGGTTCTCTCCGAGGCAAAGAAACGCGGTGTCACCGTCCTCTCTACCGACCTGGATGCATTCGGAGTCGGCAAGATGATCAACCTCTCGCTGCCGGCCCGCGAGGTGATGGAGACCGAGGTGACGGTCCTTACGTTCGACGATACGCTCGCACGGGCGCGGAAGGTGGTCTCATCCTCGAAGTTTCGTGCTGCCTGTGTCGTCACAAAAGAAGGGACACTGGCCGGTGTCCTGACCCGGACAACCCTGCTTGACGATGTCCGCAGGCCCGTCATCCTCCTTGACCACAACGAGGCATCGCAGGCCGTGGAAGGGATCGGGGAGGCGGAGATCGTGGAGATCATCGACCACCACCGGCTCGCGACGATCACGACCTTAAAGCCGATCCGGTTCCTCAACGATCCCGTTGGCTCGACATCAACGATCATCGCAATGAAGTTCCGGGACTCCGGCCGACCCCCATCAAAAGCCGTGGCCGGGGTCCTTCTCTGCGGGGTCCTCTCCGACACGCTCGCCCTGCGCATGTCCACCACCACAGCGATCGACCGTGATGCCGTGGAATACCTCGCGAAGGTTTCCGGTGAAGACCCGGGTGCACTGGGGATCGAACTACTGGAGCAGGGGATGGACCTTTCAGGTGTGCCTCTTGCCACCATCCTCTCGCGGGACACCAAGGAGTTCGACCTCTCTGGCCGGAAGGTGATTATCTCGCAGGTGATGGTTCCCTCGTTCTCGTGGAACACGGGGCGGGCGGTGGAGATCCACCGTGAGCTGCGGACGCTGCAGGACAAGACCGGGGCCGACCTTGTCCTTGCCCTCTTCACGAGCGTCATGGATAATGCCAGCGACTGTTATGGTTGTGGGAATGCCGGTCTGCTCACCGCGATCTTTGAACGGCCTCTCCCGGTCCACCTCGATGGCGTGATGTCGCGGAAGAAGGATTTTCTCCCATGGCTCGGGGAGAAGCTTCGCACGTGTGCAGAGAAATGATCTCTTCCAAAATAGCTGTCGTGTTGGCCTGTTGTCCTGAAACCAATCGTTTTTATTAACTATAAATTTATATTTTCTTTATATTTATGGATCCAATCTCGCTCCTCCTTCTCATGCTCTTCGTTGCCTTTGCCATTGCGGGACCGTGGCTGGCGCTTACGGCGATGAGAAAACTGGCAGACCCGGTGCCGGTGTATCTTCCAGTCCTTGTTGCAGTTATCGTCCTGATCATCACCTGCTGGCTTTCGGTCAGCGGAATGCTGTACAGTGCCGGAGTCCTTGTCGGGACCCTGACCGTCTTTTCCATCATGTTCCTCCTCGTAACCCTTGCAGTTGTCACCCCATACTGCTGGTTCAGGAAACCGGAGAGAAATGGGGACAGCTGGCTGAGTCTCGCTCTTCTTGCGTTCATCGGAAACTTCCTGACCTATTTTACCATCCTGGACGGCGTGAGGCCGGACCGGCCGCTTCCGTTCTTCGGTTCGCGGTTTCCTGGTTCTGGGAACCTGCTCGATCTGATCGTATCGGGGTCCGGGCTCGGGGAGGCGGTCTATTCGGTCCATTTCCCCTGCTACATTGTCCTGATGATGGCAGCGCTCTGGCTTGATGTGCTTTTCATCTCCGCTGTCTACTTCGGGCTGCTCAGTGTGCTTCCGGTGCCTACGGAGTTACCGAAGAAATAATACGGCTGTTTGTCGGAAGATTAACAGGAAGTGAAAATTCTTTCATACTCTTACTATTCATGATGGAATCCCCGTGCAGAGAGCAGAATGCAACAATGCGAGAGCCCATATCGTGGGAGTTCTCTGCACGACCTGAAAAGATGGGTGCATTTTTCATCTTTGCAGAGAAACATTCCAGCCGCAATAAAGGAAGTTGGGAAGCTATGACACTGAAGACTCTTGCACTCATGCTTGTCATCGCGGGTATGCTGATTGCCGCCGGCTGTTCAGCCCCGGCGGCTCTCCCCGCTGCAACCGGCACACCTGCTGGCGAAAAAGTCCTCCCCATGTCGGGAAACGTTACCCTCGGGTCCGGGAACAAGACGGTGAATGTCTTCCTCCACAGCATCGAACTCGACGCAAAAGCAGAGAACGAGACCGGCCGGACCGTGACAATCTATGTCGCAGCCGAGAATACCGGGACGGAACCGGTGATGTTTGTCTGGTTCTCGAAACTGACGGACGCAAACGGGAACTCCTATGGCGGGATCAATGTCTCCCACAAGGGAAGCGGCGCCCGCACGGCATGGATCACACCCGGGGATACGGAAGCCGCCCGCGATTATATCGACCAGCTGACAAACCAGGACCTTGGTGTCCTCTCCAAGGGTGCGGTGCTGGACGTGTACTTCTTCGAGAAGTCCGGGCCCGATGGCACAATCGGCGCAGAACCGGATTACCACGTTGCCTGGACCATTGAGCCGGGTGCAATCCTCGGGTGATCTTGCAAGGGCATGCAGGATCTTCTGTATCGCGGGGTAACAGCCCCAATCTGTTTTTTACTATCCGGTTTTCATCATCGCGACGGGCAGAGTGGATTTGCAACTCGTACTTCCGCAGTTTTATCCCTTGTATTACCGATCACGAAACGCAGGTGTGACTCGAATGCTTAGCCCATGCCGGCATTCCAGACGCTGTCTCCCCTGCGGACCCGCGACTGGGATCAGCCTTTCCGCGCAAAGACCATCTCAACACTGTCGAATCGTTCCATCTCGGCGGTCTTCAGCGGGACATAGAGCGCAAAGAGTGCCGGGGTATCAAGCGTGAGATTCCGGTCAGCCCGGATCTGCGCAACGACAACGCCTTTTGACCGCACATTGAACCCGATCGCGTATTCCGCCGGGAGGGCGTTCCTGCCAATGATGGTCGCATTGATCAGGACGAAGTTCCATGTGGGGGTGGATATCATTCCGGAACAGGCAGGACCCCCAAGCGTTGCGGGCTCGATGTAATCGGTGATCCTCCGGCCGGCCTCGACCGTGGTGACATTTGTCACGGCATTGGTCTCAAGGAACCTGAGGATATCTTCTTCAGAATGAGCAACAAGAGTCCCCTGCCGGCCGGCAATGCCATAATTGGGATCCGTGGCTGCCTCCGGGAAAAACTTCCTCATGCCGCAGTCGGGAAGGTCTGCGTTGAAGTATTCTTTCTGGAATTGCAGGATAATAATCCGCGGATCGCCGGTTGCGCCATAGGTCGGGACAACCCATGTCGCGGCTGGTGCTGTTGTGGAGGAACCTTCCGGGCCGGCTGTTGTAACGGCTGCTGTTTCTGCGGGCGGCAGCGTGGGTGCCGAAAGCGTGACCAGAACCGTTGCGGATTCGGTGGTTGCAGCAGGTGACGCTGTCGCTGTCGTGACAGGTGCCCCGCCTTCACCGGTTCCGGACAAACAGCCCGCAGACAGGAGGATCGGGACCAGAAGCAGGATAAGGAGCAGGAGGGGCAATAGTCCGGTACTGCCAACAGCGGGCTTTCGCATGGATCAATGGTAATGCCGGAACCGTGTTAAGCCTGATCCTTTCCGTGCAGCGGCTTTTCATCGCACCGTGCCGGCGGTAGTTCCTGCCAGCAAATCCCGCGCAATCGCCAATATCGCGGGGAATCCGACCTAAACGCATTTAAATTAATGCATTTTCAAAACGGGCCCTCCCACATGCTTTAATAATAGTTCGCCAAAGATAATGGAGCCGGTTTATACGGTAACAGGTGAAACACAACAATGGATTACGCAAACATGCTTGGCGATTCCTTTGCCTATGCAAAGGACGCCATTGTCGGCAAGTGGAAGCAGTACCTGCTGTTCCTGATCGCAACCCTCCTGCTCACAATCCCCCTGCTGGGGTACAGCCTGAAGGTCCTCCGCGGTGAGAAGCCGGCACCCGAAGTAGACGGGTGGGGTACCCTGATCGTCGATGGTATCAAGTACGCCATCATCAGTATCATCTGGGCACTCCCCAGCATCATCATCGCCATCTTCGTGATCGGGGCCGGCGTTTCAGCCTTCGTCATGAACCCCGCGGCACTGATGGAGATCATCGGCGGCGTACTCATCGGCATCGTTGTGCTCCTGGTCGTGGCCATCATCACCGGGCTCCTTGCAACGATCGGGATCATCCGGTTCGCCCGGACCGGAAGCATGGGCGAAGCGTTCAACTTCGGCGCCATTCTCGGTACCATCGGTAAGATCGGGTGGGCCAACTACATCATTGCAATGATTGTCATCATGGTTATCGAACTGATCTTTTTCGGCGTTATTGAGTGCCTCAACTTCATCATCAGCCCGTACCTGGGCCTGATCCTCGAGTTCCTGCTCATGGCACCCCTGACGCTCCTGATGTCCCGCTACTTATGCCAGGTCTACGACTCGGCAGATTCCATGTAAGGGAATCACATCCCTGAACTCTTTTTTTCGCACGCCCGGGTTGTGCCGGGTGCAGGACTGGCAGCCGTTACGCTGTGCCTCCGCTATGGTGTTTCGGGTGAAGTGTATTCACGCATCGCACGTATCGCTCCCCTTCGTCTGCGTTGTGATAAACCAGGGCACCGGATCAGGCTTTGTTCAGCAACGGATCAGGTACAGGATCCCGAGATTGACAAAGGCGAGACTGCAGATCAAGAAAAATTTCAGGTAGATCCAGTCCTCAAAAAACGGGACGGTGAAGACAACCACCAGCAGGACGGCAAGCAGGATAGTGGCTGCGGTAACAATCTTTCCGAAGCGGGATAGATCCTGGTGATGACGCCGGGTCACAGATTTCGTTTCTGCGCCCGGAACTTATGAGTATTGTGCCGGATGGCTGCCCGGTTTCAAAAAAAATGATGTGCGATGATGGCGGGCAGGGATTGTCAGTGCCCGGGCTTCTTGTAGACTTTCTCGGGGTCGAAGACCTTTGTCCCGACAACATCCCCGTCAAGTGTACGGTAGAAACAGGTGCGGTATCCCGTGTGGCAGGCAGCGCCGGTCTGCTCCACCTCGTAGATAAGGCAGTCCTCATCGCAGTCGGCAAGGATGCGGAGCACCTTCTGGAAGTGGCCGCTCTCTTCGCCCTTTTTCCAGAGCTTTTTCCGGCTACGGCTGTAGTAGTGCGCAAAGCCGGTCTCCTGCGTGAGGCGGACTGCCTCGTTGTTTGCATAGGCCATCATCAGGACGTCGCGGCTCTGTGCATCCTGCACGATGACCGGGATCAGCCCGTCGGCAAATTTCAGGGAAAGCATATCAGATTCCTCCGGTGAGTAGTCTCATCAGGGCATAGAGGAAGTCGCCGAAGATGACTGCGGTGACAAACCCTGCCGTGATGGGGATGATGAACGGGACGGCATAGGAGATCCAGACCGTCCCGGCCTTCTTATACATGGCAAGTTCGTGCGTAAATTCCTGCGGGTGCTCGCGGAGATCCTTCGTATAGACCCGGCCTTCTCCTTTATACATCCGCTTCACGGCATCGAAAAATCCGATGAATTTCCGGGTGAGCTTCCCGTCCTTCTCTTCAAAGTCCTCCATGACAAACCCCCACTCCTTCTGGATCTCGTCCCCTTTTACCGGGAACCCGAAGAAGAGGTACATGAGGGGTGCCCTGTTGCCCCGCAGAATGTTGACAAGGAAGATGCCCACAGGTGCAGCGAGGTTCAGGATGAGGGCGTTGATCAGCACCGAGAAGGCCAGAAAGCCGAGCGGGGAGTTTCCAAGGAGCGGGGTGAACGGGAAGAGCGGGACACAGAGCGCGATGAAGATGAGTGCCCAGGCGTCTGCCCCGCCAAAGAGGTGCATCCGGCCAAAGATGTAAAAGACCCCGGTAAATAGGGTGATGAGCAGCAGGGCGATGGCTGATGACCCCCAGCCGCCAGTGCCAACGAGCATCGTTGCCGAAACAATGGCAAAGATGAGGATGATAAGAACGAAATACCAGCGGCCGAGCATCTCGCTCATGTCCGGCCCGCGGGGCACCTGTCCTCTCTTTCCCTTCCGGCGGGGCTCTGGCCATCCTTTGTATTCCCGCCAGGTGACGTACCCGAGGATCCCGGCGAACATCGCGTACCAGGGCAGGATCAGGACGGAAACGGACGGTGTGAGAACGAACCAGGAGAGGGCCGGGAGCACAAGGACCGGAACAAAATACCAGAAGATCTTCTCATTTGCATAATAGCCTGCCAGGCCGCGGGAGTCCGTGCGTCCCCGGTTGTCGAGGTAGTCTGCGTACAGAAAGCTTGTAACAAGGGCAAGGTAGCCTGCAAGAAGGCTCGCGTTAGCGGTTTTCTGCCAGAGGAGCGCAGCCGTGCAGGCAACGCCGATGGCAAGCATGGGAAGCCAGGTGATGAACGGCACGCGACGGTTTTGGATGTCAAGCAGGGATGCATAGATCAAAGTGGCGAGGACGGCGACAGCCGAGACTACCATCGGCAGGAAGAACTCCATAATCCGTTGTACCATCGTTTTTTAGACCACTTATGCATAGCGATGAGGCCGGGTACCTATATCTGCCCGGGTCGCCTAACCGTACAAAAGAACCGGTGATGGATGCCAGAATACCCGGGACATCCCCTCTGCCGGCAGGTGAACGTGCATGAAAGTCCGGCAGATGATCGATACCATTCTCTTGGAAGCGCGGGAGCGGGGGATGTCCCCTCTCCCCGGAATCTTCCCTATGGCCGAAGGTAGCGGGTTTTTCGGGCTTGCCGTTGCCCGCGGTGACGGGGCCATCGGCTGCCTCGCGTTTGTCCGCGGGGAACCGGAGGGTGCGATCTTCTCTGACGAGAATGGTGACCTCTTCGGGGACAAGGCCGTGATCCTGGTGACACGGATGGACCAGTTCACGCTGTACGAGGTGAAGCCGGATATTGCCGAAGCGCTTGTCATGGGCTGCCGGGTCTTCGATGCAACCCGTCTCAGGCAGGGCCTCAGCGAGGCGATCCCCGAGATCGGGGTGAAGAGTGAAGGCGTGGGCAAGCTCACGGTGGTCCTTATGAAAAACCATGAGCCGCAGCAGGGAGTCCGCCTCTCTATCCGGAAAGACGGCAGGGTCCTGGGGAGTGATTTCACGGACGGTACCGGGAGCGCCGGGTTCCGCCTCATGCATGGCGATTACGAGTGCATCGTGCAGGACAGGAGCCAGCAGATAAGGGTATTTACTCTTCACTTCAGGGAAAATAACCAGAAGATCCTTATCGAACTTTAACCTTTGGCACATAACGCAATCAAAATATTTCCAAATCAGGCTTTTTTTCCCTATCGGACGTTTCGAAATGCTTTAATTTTTAGTGACCGAACACTATCACCATGAAGATCGGGCGTGAAGATTTCGAGGCGCTGATGAAGGGCGAGAAGACGATCGCCCCGTATGTCGAGCTCGATCCCGCTGCCGGGATTTATTCGGTTTTCGGTGTCCGGACTGCCGGCAATCCCAATTATCTTGTGCGGGCCATCTACGAGATGTACGAGGCCAGCCTGAACCGGAAACTCGCGGTCAAGGCGGTCCGGAAACTCTTCCGTTCGGTAGGCCAGGGCTCCGTGGGCCTTGCCAGTCTCCTGAAAAAACAGGGCATGGAACTTACCACGGCACAGTTTGTGATGCTGGTGTTTACTCTCCAGCACCAGCAGGGATGGGGCGCACCGTTAGAGCTCGTGGAGGCAGGTGAGAAACGGATCGTGCTCCGGACAAAACAGACCTTTGAGTCCGAGGTCTTAAAGGACTGGAACATGCCGGTCTGCGGGATCCACCAGGGCTGGATCGAGGGGGTGCTCAAAGCCGTGACCGGCAAGACCTGGTTCTGTCTGGAGAAGAGCTGCCATGCACAAGGAAACCCGTACTGCGAATTTGTCTGCGACCAGGTGGAGCCCAGCTGGAAGTTCAAGGCCGAGGCTGTTGTGAAGGGTGAGTCGGCTATCACCGAGTTCATCGATCACAAGCCCCTGCAGGGAACGATCCAGCTCATCGATGAACCGGTTGTCATGATGCCCCGGTTCATCTTCACGTCGATGACACAGTCGCTCAAAAAGACGATGGGGGAGGCGCCGGCAAACGGGGTGAACTACCGGGCTTACATGGACATGGGGAAGGAGAACGTAGAGCACTACAAGAAGATGGGGATCACGAACCCGAAGACACTCTCTGACATGGCCTTTGCTTTTTATGCGCAGATGGGCTGGTTCAGGCTTGTCAGCGAAGAGTGGGACGAAGCGAGCAAGACCAAGACGATCACCCTCTCCCACACCGTGGAGTCGGAATCCTTTGGCGCCACCGGCAAAAACGTCTGTTTCTGCACGGCAGGCCTTCTTGCCGGTATCATCGAGGGAGCGTTTGGGATTAAGGTACAGGCAAAGGAGATCAGGTGCAAGTCTAAAGGTGACGACCATTGCGTCTTTTCCATCACGAACCGATCCTAATCCGCCTGTTTAATAACATCTCCCAAAAAACCTATTAAACCTCAGACACATTATGCCGCCGCAAGCCTCCCGGATCCTCATTGTCGAGGACGATGAGATCATCCGGAACCTCATCAGTACCATGCTCCAGAGAAAGGAGTACGTCATCGCCGGAGAGACATCATCGGGCGAAGAAGCGATCATCATGGCGGCTGAACTCCTGCCCGATCTTGTACTGATGGACATCACCCTTGCCGGGAAGATGGATGGTGTCACGGCTGCGCGGTTTATCTTCCAGCTCTTCCAGGTACCGGTTGTCTTCCTGACAGCTCACTGCGACGATACGCTGATCGAACGCGCAAAGGGCGCCCAGCCGCTCGGTTACATCCTCAAACCGTTTACGGATAAGGAACTCATCTCGAACGTGGGGCTTGCGCTGTACAACCATGGGATCCGGAAAAAGTTCCTGGACATGTATCCCGTAGGGAACCCGAAGACGATCCTTGCTGCGCATGACCTTGTCATGATCCTCGACCTGACTGGACGGGTCGTCTTTTACAATCCATACACCCTGCGGGTCCTCGGCCTCCTTCCGGGCGATATCCTGATGCACCACTGGCGCGACACCATGCGGCTCCTGAACGAGTCGTCACGAAAGGAGATCCCCGACCCGGTGCCGGAGGTTGTCAGCCAGATGGTGGTCATCATGCGGGAGACGAATACGCTGCTCCTGACAAAGCACGGGGAGCTCAAAAGCGTTATTGCAACCGTCCGCCCCGTCAAGGACGACAAACACGAGATGCTCGGCGTCTTCGTTTACGCAAAAGAGAAGCCGCCAGAGCAGATCCGCATCAAGCCGATGGGATCGCGGTAATCCGCTCGAAGAATACAATCTGATTACTAGGCCCGGTTACTGTTTTTCTTTTCTTTTGAAGAGCACCCGGGTGAACCGGTCAACGAACCCTTCCTTTGCAGCCGGGGACGCTTTCTCCTCGGCCATTTCCACCCCGGCAAGATCTGCGGCAATCCGTTTGATGGCAAGCGATGCCGGGGAGGACGGGTACTTGATGACGATCGGGACTTTTGCCGAGGACGCCCGGCGGGTATTGGAGTCCTCGGGGATGATCCCGATCACCGGGACGCCAAGGACTTTCTCCATCTTCTTCGTGATGACATCGGTCTTCTCCTGGTCGACGCGGTTGATGATGCACCCGAGGACATGCCCCCCGACAACCTCGGTGAGGATCTTGGTTTTGAGGGCATCGACAATGGAGGAGAGCTCGGGGTTGACAACCAGAATCACTTCGTCAGCCACGGCCAGGGGGACGACACCGTCCCTGCTGATGCCGGCCGGTGCATCGATTAAGAGGAACTCGAACTTTTTTACCAGTTCTCCCATAACGTCGCGTATCTTCTCCGGGTCAGCCTGCTGGAATCCCTGGAGGGAGATGCCGCTTGGGATGACCTTTAAGCCGGCGGGGCCGCTGTATGTGGCATCACTCACCACCGCGGTCCCGGCAAGGACCTCGTGGAGGGTCACGGGAACGTCCTGCATGCCAAGGATGAGCCCGACATTGGCCATCCCGATGTCGGCGTCCATCAGGCAGGTCTCCTTCCCGAGCTGGGCGAGCATGGTACCGAGGTTGACGGATACAGTGGTCTTTCCTGTCCCGCCTTTGCCGGAAGCGATTGTATAGACCTTGACCATAAGGAACCTGACGTGACTGGATACGATCGGTAATCTGTGGAAATCTTACCGGATTCCGCTTATATTCGTGTTATATCCACCGGTTTAAAATCTCTTGGGTGTCCTTCCTGATGGAACGGATCACGTCTCTTTTCAGCGGACGATCCGGACGGATGACGCCGGTCAGGCTTGTGCCCTGGTGGGTGAGGGAAAAGAGCGTGACGCCACCTTCCTCCGGTATCCCGTCCGGCGGGACTATTCCACCATACTGGGCAGCATCCTCCGTTGCCGTGGGGTTCCCGCTCGTGGAGAAGACAAGGCCGTCGGTGGTTGCAAGAGTGAACCCGGCAAGGGAGTACTTCTCTGCCAGCGCCCGGGTGCTGTCAGTAATGTCGGTCCTGCCATCGACCACGCTTACTGCCGCCGGCATGGGAGGTGTTGCGGGGGACGGGGGTTGCCTTGGGACTGGTGGCCGGATGCGGGGTGTCACGGGCCGAGCCGCGGGCTGGTAATCGAATCTCCTGCTACGGGCGGCCTCCTTCCCGGTCGCAGGTGTCCTGCCTGCCCGGGACCTGGACCAGAGGTACACGATGGTCACGATGATCACAATGATGATGATACCGGCTCCGAGATAAAGAAGGAAATCCGGTGCGGGAAAGGCAGGGGTAATGGGGGATCAACTCCGTTGGTTCAGCGTTCGAGCAGGTGGTCGAGGTCGAGATGTTTCACGAGCGTCTTGCACTCGCTCCGGATCCTTGAAGTGACAAGGTCGAGGTCCATGGAGTCCAGGGCATCGATCTCGCTCTCAAGGTCTTCATGCTCTGCAGTTGTATCCGCAATAGATATTCTCGTTTCGGGTGTTTTTGGGGGCAGGTGGGCTGCGACACGGGGAGCATCCTGCGTATGCCCGCTATCCTGCTTAGGTACCGGCACACCCCTCGTGATCAGGACACGCCCGCCGGACCGGGATGATGCAGGTGCAGTGGGAGCGGCAGAGCGCACAGGAGGGATGGTGCGGGCCGGAGCGGTACCGCGGGCAGACTGGCTGCGGCCGGTATCCGGAGCCGGCTCGGTCAGGACAATGCATGACGGGTTGAATTCCAGGGCGAGCCTGACCTGCGTCTCGTCCAGTGTCGAAATAATAACATCCACGGCATCCCGTGCAGACTGTTGCATCTCCCATATTGCAGCATCGCCGGCCTGCCCGTGGAACTTGGCAAGGATACACGCCCCGTTCCGGAAAACAAAAGAACCGGTTGCCGGCCCGGCAACAATGCCACAGGTGCCGGTAAACCGGGTATCTTCGAATTCGGCAAGGAGGTCCTGCAGGACGACCTTCTTCCGGATTTCCCGGAACGTGCCTCTCGGGAGCTGCATTGAGTAGTGGTACGAGATATCCCGCTATATAGTTTCTTTTTGGGCGTCTGGATGAGGTATCGCAAGATTACCGGAAATAATCCCGGTATCCTCCGGTTTTAATAAAATGGAGGCGTTATGGATGCAAAATGTCCCCGGTCATGAACGAACTGGCCTGAAATCTGGTGTATTTTACCCATCCAGCCGTTTGATTCAGCGATCGCAAAAGGCCAATATTTTAATAGAAAAAGAGCAAGAAAGATTCATTTATATCTGGTGAACCATGCTGAAGCCATTGCTGGAGGAATTTTTAAAGGTTGAGGGCGTATCAGCGGCAGTTGTAGTGGGACGGGACGGTTTTGTTATCGAGAGCGCGGTCTCGGGAAAGGTAGATATTGAGGCTTTGGGGGCCATGGCCTCAACGGGTCTTGGCACATCGGAGGCAATGGGGAATACCCTCGGCAAGGGGGAACTCTCCCAGATGCTTGTCGAGTGTGAGAAGGGGCCGATCCTCATCTCCCCACTCTCCCCCGATGAACTCATCGCCCTTGTCGCTGACACCACGGCCAATATCGGCAGGATCCGGTACGAACTGAAGAAGAACAAGGAACGCATTGTTGCAGCACTCTGAAAATTCACACATTTTTTATGGAATTTCCTGCAGGAACCGACCGGGAGATCATGAAGAGTCCACGCGATGAAGGGGCCGGACGCGGTCTCCGGCTGCCTGATCAAGTACAGCTCCTGAAGATCCGGAACCAACCCGGCGTGATTGCCGTGTCAGCGTTCTTCGAAGGTTTTCCGGTGCAGTCGGTCGGTGATGAGGATTTCGAGCACGTTGCAGCACTTGCCGAGGACTTTATGAGGGCAGGGGCAAAGGTCTCCTGCGAGCTGGGAATTGGCAACGTCGACCAGCTAATCCTTGAAACCTCCCAGAACAAGTGCATCATCGCCCCGTGTGGGGACCTCTCGCTCTGCGTTCTTACCCGATCGGATGCGCAGCTCGGGCTGATCCGGGTACTGCTACGGGGTATCCAGAAGGAATTGGATGTTTTCGGGGGGCGGGATCATTCATCCTCCTGAAAACATTTGTCAAGAGGATATGCACCTTCCGGTGGTGTGCCTCTCCTTTGCAGAGAGTATACATAGAGCCGGGTGCAGAGTATCTTGTACCAGGGTGGCGCTGACGGGGCAGCGGAGTTGTATAGGAAACGCTGAGATGGAGATCCGCTATGGCTGACAAAGATGGCGAACCTCTTGATGATGTCGAGGGGCTGCTCACCAGGATCGGGACCATGAAAAAGGAGGCCCCTCCTGCGGGAGGGAAGGAAGGCGAGGCAACGAAAAGTCCGGCCGGCACACCTGCCGAACCACCCGCCACCTCCGGTGGCGATTTCTCCCTCCTCATGAAGAAGCTGGGAATGGGGGAGACGCGCGAGAAGGATCCCGGCCCGGCATCCTCACCATCCCCGGCCCCCCCGGCAGAACCGCAGGAGGACCAGCAGGCACCCGCGATAGTAACCCTTGACGACCTGCTGGAAGCAGAGGAGCCGCCCGCCACCGCCGCTGAAGAAGTCACTTCCGCCGCAGAAACGGCAGTCGAGATTATCGACGAGGATCCGCGGGGATCACTTTGGAAGAAGAAGCCAAAGCCCACGGTTACCGCAGATCCTGCCCCGCAGCCCCCAAAAGAGGCGGGAACAGATGCCGAAGAGAAGATCATCTCCGTGGACCAGATCACCGACCTCTCCGGCCTGATCCTCCCGAAGAGCGCAACATTCGAGGTCGAAGAGCTCAAGCTCCACAGCCGCGTCAGCGCCTATGATGGGCAGTCGATCGGCAGCCTTCCGGATGAATTTGACGAGATCTGGAAGAAGGAACTCTTCAAGGCCGGGTTCAAGGACCTGGATCTCGGGGATGTTGTTGCTGCCGGAGAGACAAAGGCCCCGCCGGCAGCAAAGAAGTTCAGCATCGCGGGTCTCTTTGCCGCTATCCGTACCGAGGAGGAAGAGTACGATGCCAAAAAACACGGCCCGCTCGTGGATCTCTTCTTCACGCCCCGCCCCGGTATCGAGGAGATCGAGCTCTACCCGGTCAACGAACCGTATGCGTACGTCCGGATCATCTACGACCATGCTACCCACGAATATACCTATAACGTCATTGAGCCTGTATTAGCAGAACAGGAGAATGATCTCTTAAAGGAAGTCAAGGAACGCCTGTTTGAGACCCTTGACATCAACACCAAGGACATCACCCGCGACGAGGCCCGCTTGAAACTTCGGGAGGCGACAAACGATGTCCTCCAGGACTACGGCATACGGCTCACCCCCGTGCAGAAAGAGAAGCTGCACTACAACATGCACAAGGATTTCCTCGGCGACGGCCTCATCGACCCGGTCATGCACGACAAGTACATCGAGGATATCTCGTGCGACGGTGTGCACACCCCGATCTTCGCGTTCCATTCCAGCTACGAATCGATGAAGACCACGCTGGCCTACCACACTGCCGAGGACCTGGACTCGTTCGTCACAAAACTTGCACAGCGTGCCGGGAAGTACATCTCCATAGCAGAACCGATCCTCGACGCCACCATGCAGGACGGTTCCCGTATCCAGATGACCCTCGGGACGGAAGTGACTGCCCACGGTTCCACGTTCACCATCCGTAAGTTCAAGGACGAACCGATCACGCCGACAGACCTGATCGAGTGGCACACCTTTGCCCCGCTCTCGATTGCGTACATCTGGCTTGCCGTGGAGAACGGGAAGTCGGCCATCTTTGCCGGAGGGACAGCATCCGGGAAGACCACGGCCCTGAACGCCATCTCGCTCTTCATCCCCCCCATGGCCAAGATCGTCTCGCTCGAGGATACCCGCGAAGTGAAACTCCCGCACCCGAACTGGATCCCGAGCGTGACCCGCGACTCCTTCGACACGGCAGGACGGGGGGAGATCAACATGTACGAGCTCCTCCGTGCGGCCATGCGGCAGCGGCCCGAGTACATCATCGTGGGAGAAGTCCGTGGCAAGGAATGCCAGACTCTCTTCCAGGCCATGAGCACGGGCCATGTCACCTACTCCACCACCCACGCGGACTCGGTGGCGAGCGTTGTGCACCGTATCGAGAACCCGCCCATGGACGTGCCGCGGAACATGCTCTCGGCACTGGACTTTATCTGCGTGCAGGTCCAGGCCCGGGTCGGCGGCAAACGTATCCGGCGGAACAAGCAGATCGTTGAGATTCTCGACATCGACCCGCGGACAAACGAGCTGATCACAAACGAGGTCTTCAAGTGGCGGTCGGCGACAGACGAGCATACCTACTCCGGCAAGTCCTACCTGCTTGAAGAGATCATGGAGGCGAAGGGCTGGGATGAGGGGAGGATGCGGGAAGAGCTCAAGCGGAGGCAGGAAGTTCTCGAATGGATGCGCATCAAGAAGATCCGCCACTATAGGGATGTGGCAAAGACCCTCATCTCTTACCACCGCGACCCGGAGACCGTTATTGAGAAAGTGAGGAAGGACCTCTATGAATAGTTACGAGCGGTTCTGCTTCAACCTCATCGGCAACCGGATGAAGGCCAAGCGGAACGACTATGCCCAGCTGAAAAACGACCTGATCTCGGCCCGGTTCAAGACACCGTTCGAGGTCTATCTCTCCACCGCTGTTATCAGTGCCATTCTCGTCGGGTTCTGCATGGCGGCCGTCATCGGCCTCATCACCTGGCTCCTGCGGCTTCCGAACCTGATCCAGTACAAGGGCGCAGTCCCGGGTTTTGTCCTCGTCCTCTCGCAACACAGCCTTGTCATCGGGACCATTGTCATCACCATCTTCTCGCTTCTGGTCTTTGGCGGCCTCACGTTTGCGGCATTCCTGATGTACCCCGGCATCGAAGCGGGCAACCGGCAGCGCAAGATCGATGCGAGCCTCCCGTACGCGATCAACTACGTGACGTCAATGTCGACAGCAGGCATCACCCCGGCCGAAGTCTTCCGGCTGCTCGGGGACAGCCCCATCTATGGCGAGAGTTCGGTCGAAGCCCGGTATGTTGCCCGGGAGATCGATATCTTCGGGAGAGACTTAATCGATGCCCTGCGCCTCGTATCGGCAAGCACGCCCAGCAAGCGCATGAAGGAGTTCCTGCAGGGCGCGATGGCGAGCATATCGAGCGGGGGGAACCTGACAGATTATTTCCGGACCAAGGCGGACCAGTACGCCCTTGAGAACCGGCAGACCCAGAAGCAGTTCCTCGATTTCCTGGCATTGATCGCCGAGTCGTACGTCACCGCAATGGTTGCAGGGACACTCTTTTTGATCATCCTCCAGTCCATTATGTCCGTACTATCGGGTGACAACAGGCCGATGTTCCTCTATGCCATTGTCTATATCATGATACCGTTTGGCAGCCTGGCATTTGTCGTCATGATCAGCACAATGACACCGGAGACCTGACCATGGATATCAGGGAGATGTTCGAAAAGATGCCCGGCAGGGCAAAAGATCGCCCGTCACCGGGAAGTGCAGACCTGAACGCCATCGAAGAGGAGCAGCTCAGCCAGATCGCGGTACGGCTCGAGAAGGAGCGGCAGAGCCGCACCGGGCTGGGTAAATTCCTCAAGCACCCCCTCCAGGTACTGACAGAGAGGCCGGAGAACATCCTCATTGTCTGCATCCCCGTTTCGCTCTTGGTCTTCTTCGGCGGGTTCATCTTCATGGTGCAGAACTACGGGATGAATGTACTCTTTACCGCCACCTCGGTTGACGACTTCCTGATGTTTGCGGTCCTGATCGCGATCGTGCCCGTCGCACTCCTCGACTTAAAGGAACAGATGCGGGTGAAGAACCTGGAAAACGCCCTGCCGAACTTCTTCCGCGACCTTGCCGGCATGAACGATTCCGGTATGACGCTGCCAAACGCCGTCCACCTGGTGGCCGCTTCGGAGTATGGCACCCTCACGCCACATATCCGGAAACTGGACAACGAGATGTCGTGGGGAGTCGGGTTCGTTGAAGCCCTGTACCGGTTCGGCAAAGGGTTGGGAACGGGGCTTGCCGACCGGAGCGTGGATCTGATCGCAAAGGCGAGCAAGGCCGGCGGGGATGTCAGCGAGGTGTTAAGGGCTGCCGCAAAGGATACGTTCGAGGTGGTGAACCTCCAGCAGGAGCGTGCCAACAACATGATGATCTATGTCATCATCGTTCTCGTGGCATTTGCCGTCTTCCTCTTTGTCATCGCGATCCTTGTGTCCTCGTTCCTCTCGACCATGGCAACGGCCGGGGCAACCGCCGCGGAATCCGGGGCTTCCGGGTTTGGGGCAAAGATCGATATCTTCGTATACAAGCGCCTCTTCTCCCATGCGGCAATGATGCAGGGATTTTTCTCGGGCCTTGTTGCCGGCCAGATGGGCGAGGGCCGGATCATCGGCGGCCTGAAGTACTCGGCCATCATGCTCCTGATCGCGTGGGTCACGTTCAGGTTCTTTATCTGATCTTTTTTTTGCTCCGGCAGAAGATGTTGTCCGCTCTTTTGGTTCTTGTCTTGTTGCATTGAAAAAAATGAAAAAAGAGAATCAAGAGATATTTTCCAAGTTGAAACCCTTGAGGGAGAGGAGTTCCTTGACCCTGTCCCGGTGGTTGCCCTGCAACTCAATGGAGTTGCCCTTGACGGTCCCGCCACAGGCAAGTTTCCCTTTCAGGAACTTTGAAAGGTCTTCGAGATCGATATCCGTCGGATCAAGTCCTTCAATGACGGTCACTTCTTTCCCGTACCGGCGTTTGTTGACTTTGACATTGATCCTCTGCTGTTCTTTTGCTACCTCCTCACAAATACATAATTCCTTAGGTAGACCACACGTCGGGCAAATCCCACCAATCATTAGTCAGTATTTTTACGTTTCTCTTTATTTATTATTTGGCATTTATCAGGGCAAAAACGTCCAATATGCTACCCAACATCACGAGTCAGCAAGGATCTGGCTTTTTTTGGCTGCGGCTTCCCTCCCTGTTCCGGACCCGCAGGAACGATGAGCACCTGTTATTAAGATCCCTGCAGACATTATACGAGAGCATGTCGCTGTTTGTGGTGGGTACAGCGTCCCACGTAGGAAAGAGCGTCACGGTGGCCGCTATCTGCCGCTGCCTTGTCCGGCGGGGGATAACGGTTGCCCCGTTCAAGTCACAGAACATGAGCCTGAACTCCTATGTGACCCCTTTGGGCGGCGAGATCGGGATGGCCCAGGCCATGCAGGCGTTTGCTGCACGGGTGACCCCCCACACCGACATGAACCCGGTGCTCTTAAAACCCAAAGGTGACTGTATCTCCCAGGTGGTTCTTCATGGCCGGCCATACAAGGATGTCCCGATAACTGATTATTACCGCGAGACGCCACAGCTGCTGGAAGAGGCGGTCTCTTCCTATAAACGCCTGAAAGAGGAGTATGGTGAGGTGGTGGTCGAGGGAGCCGGTGGGGCAGCCGAAGTGAACCTCTATAACCGGGACATTGCCAATACGCTCCTTGCCGAGCGGCTCCGCATCCCCGTCATCCTCGTCGCCGACATTGAGCGCGGAGGCGTGTTTGCCCAGGTCTATGGGACGATCCAGCTCCTTCCGGATACGGTCAGGCCACTGGTAAAAGGGGTGATCATCAACAAGTTTCGCGGGGATTCATCGATATTCGAGCCGGGGATCCGGAAGATCGAGGAACTCTGCAGGGTGCCGGTGCTGGGCGTTGTCCCGTACATCTCCCTTCACCTGCCAAGCGAAGACTCGCTCTCGATAGGCGACAAGAAGGTGATGCGGAATGGTGTCCGGATCGCGGTCATCCGCCTGCCGAGGATCGCAAACTTCACGGACTTCGAGCTGCTGGAACAGTATTCCTCTGTGGAGTATGTGGATCCGGGGAGATCCCTGGTTGGGTTTGACTGTGTGATCGTCCCGGGGACAAAGAATACCATCGAGGACCTCCGTTCGCTGAAAGCCGCGGGAATGGACAAGGAATTATACCGGGTTCGTGAACAGGGAGTCCCCATCATTGGGATCTGCGGCGGATACCAGATGCTTGGCACGCACCTGGTCGATGCCGGGTTCGAGTCAGCAGCCGGGACCTATGATGGTCTCGGACTTCTTGACTGCATCACGCACTTCACCTCGTATGACAAGAACACGACGCAGGTGACCCGCACGGCACATTCCGTTCCTCCCATCCTTTCGGCCATGGGGACCGTGACAGGGTACGAGATCCACATGGGGGTTACGAAATCCGGCAGCAGCCAGGAAGCATTCGGGGGTGACGGGAGGGTGAGCGATGACGGGCTGGTCTTTGGCACCTACATGCACGGGCTCTTCCAGAACCCGTCTGCGGCAAACGCCCTGCTTTCATTCCTGCACGAAAAGAGAGGGATACCGTTTGAACCGATCCCGGAATCGGCAGGCGACCCGTACGATGCACTCGCGGACCACTTCGAGCAGCATGTGGACATGGAGCGGATTGTGGCGCTCCTTGGGTGCTCCAGAGGGGATTTCAGCTGATAATATTCGTGATGCTGTGGAATCCCTCACCCTTGCGGTCAGCGCATCTCACGGCATCGGCTTTGGTGTAATCCACCTGTTCGGTGACCCGGCACTTCATGCAGTACGCCAGCGATGGCGATTTGACGAATGTGTTGCCCACCCGGAACTCGCGGCAGTGGATGCAGAACCCGCAGTTCTCCAGCGGTTGCTTCTTTTCCGGAAGGCACTGGACCCTCCCTTTTGTTGCCGGTAACAACCGGTACTCTTCATCAGCCATGGATACACCGTCAGTGTTTACAATCTATTCCCCGCCATGGCATATAAAAATGGAGAACGGAACAGGAAAGCATCAGCCTTAAACCATTCCGGAACGAAACCTGTTGTACCATGAAGGTGTGTATCATGTGCGGAGGGGAAGGCACCCGTCTTCGCCCTCTCACATTCGAACGGCCGAAGCCCTGTATCCCCATCGTCAACCGCCCCTCCATCCAGCACCTTGTTGCACACCTGACAAACCTGGGTTTTCGTGAAGTGGTCCTGACCCTCGGGTACATGGGGGAGGCGATCGAGGAGGCTCTGGGTGATGGGTCGCTTTTCGGTGCCGAGATCACGTACGTCCACGAGAAGACCAAGCTTGGGACTGCCGGCAGCGTCAAAAACGCCCAGGAATATCTTAATGGTCAGGACTTCCTCATTGTTGGCGGCGACCATGTCACGGATTTGAACGTGCTCGAGTTCTACCGGGCCCACCAGAAAGAGAAGGCAACGGTGAGCATCGGGCTCATCTCCATCGATGACCCGGGGGAGTACGGTATTGCGGAGATCGATGCCAGCTACGAGATAAAGCGCTTCAAGGAGAAGCCCGGGCCGGGAGAAATCTTCAGCAACCTCGCGAGCACCGGTATGTATGTCTGCAGCCCCGAGATCTTTGATTACATCCCCGCGGGTGTCAAGTACGACTTTGCCCGGGACCTCTTTCCCCGGCTGATGGAAGAGAACAAATCCCTAAAGGGGTGGCTGGCACGGGGGAACTGGACCGATGTCGGGAGCCCGCACTCCCTTCGGCATGCAGAGCGCTGGAAGCTCCAGGGTATCGACTTCACTGATATCATCGGCGACCTCTCCATGCACGGGGCACAGGTGCAGGGCCCCGTCCACCTCGGCGGGTCCATCACGCTTGGAAAGAACACCCGGGTGATCGGCCCGGTGGCCATCGGTACGGGGACGACGATTGGTGATAATGTCCTGATCGGGCCGTATACCACGATCGGCGAGAAGTGCATTATCCGGAACAACGCCAAGATCTTCTCGTCATCACTCTATAATCGGGTCATCGTGGGTGCAAACAGCACGGTCTCCGGCAGTATCATGGACAATGATACGCATATCGGAGATCACTGCAGCATCGAGAACGATACCGTGATCGGCCCCCGGGTCGTCCTCCGGAATAAGGTCATCGTGCACTCCAAGACCCGCCTCTGGCCCGAGGTTGTTGTGCCCGAAGGAACGGTTGTAAAAGAGCACGTGCTCAACGAGAAATACGACTTGCGGTGCAATGGGTCGTAATATCAATAAATTTCTTATTCGATTTTTCGATACCAGTCTTTCTTCACAAATGAACAGGTCATCAGACCTGTGAGTGGTGAAACGTGATTTCAGTCACGTTTAACCATGCGGTGCGTGATTGCGACAAGCGGGTGCCGTGCATAGTCGAGCACCTGTACATCGTCAAGAGTCTTCAGGTTCATGGCCTGTGCGGTGCGTTCGAGACCAAGCTCGATATCGTCTTTGATATCGATGATATATGAATCGAGGGCGGTTATCCCGAGTTTCTTCGCGGCAACAGCCCGGTGGTGACCGTCAACGAGGATTGTCCTGCCCGGACGGCGGACCACGATGATAGGTTCGGCAAGCCCCTTACGGATCTCGTACATCCGACCTTCCAGTTCGTCCTCATACACCTTGGACTGGGTAGGCAGGAGGTCCTTGACCGGGAGTGTCCCGCGGTCAAGCGTCGGATCCACGTTGTAAAGCTTCTTGAGCGTGGACATAAAATTGAAGACTTTTTCCGGGGAGACATGCTCGATCTGGGAGCGGATCACATCGGAGTTGGAGATGATCCCAAGCAGGTTATTCCTCTCATCTACAACAGGAAGTTTCTGGATCCCACTGCGGAAGATGACCCGGGCAGCATCGTTGATATCCATATCCGGGTCGGCGACAATGAGGTTCTTGGACATAACCTGCTCAACGGGTGTATCTGCCTGGGTAAACAAAAGGTCTCGGGCTGATATATACCCGATGACCCGGGTACCGTCAACAACCGGAAAACCGTCATGGTTCGTCTTCTGGATCTTATCGATGACGTCTTGTGCGGCCCCTTTTGAGTCCACGCTGATGACGTCGTAGGTCATGTAGTCCCTGACCTTTTTCTTGTCCATCACTACAGCTTTACAGCGCCCGGCATTTTAACACATCGGTAAAAAAGGGCAAAGAATGAGAGGGGTGATGTTCCTTTCTTTGTATGTTCATTCGATTGCGATCCGGGATTTCTTTGCATCTTTTGTCTTTTTTAAGGTCACCTCAAGTACGCCGTTCCGGAAACTCGCCCGTGCGTCCTTGTCCGTTACGTCCGTCGGCAGCGCGACAATCCTTCTCATCGAGCCGGACATCCGCTCCCGCATGTAGAAACCCTTGCCTTTCTCCTCGCGCTCATCGCTCCTCTCGCAGGAGATCTCAATTGCCCGGGGATTAACCAGCTGCAGCGATACGGCTTCCTTGTCAACACCCGGGAGGTCTGCGACAACGATCACGTCATTGTCATGTTCGCGGACGTCTACGCGGAACTCCCCGCGGATCGCGGGAAGCATCCGGTCGCTCATCCCTCCTGCGGGAAGGAGCCTGCCTCTTTCAGACATCTGACGGAACAGGCTGTCAATTTCCTCCCGCATCTCGTCCATCTCATGCCAGATGGAGTCGATTGGATACCTTCTCCATACCATGGTCATGCCTCCTTTGTTCCCCTGCTTCTGGTTTGGGGATAACTCAAAGTTATTATTTATCATTAATAAATATTGCTGTCATTCCAACCGGTTCGGAATAGTTTATACTGTGCAGTTGCGATGTAGTAAGGAGGATTAGTTTTATGGGAGAAAAGAAACGGAAAGAGGCAACCGTGAAGACCTGGAAGAAGATGCTCTATGTCGCGGTTGCCATACTTTTTGTCGTTGTCATGGTGGTCTCCACCCTGGGAATGAACTGGATCTCCGGTATTGCGCCGGTCAAAGCAGGGGATGCGGTACAGGTCGATTACACCATCTATGACTCCACCGGGAGGCCGTTCCTGACAACAGACCAGCAGGTATACAAGGAACAGGTAGCCAAGGGGGCCTCGCTCCTCTTTGCACAGCGGCTCACCCTGACCGCCAACCAGTCCTACCGTCAGGCTCTCTTCCCGATACTGGTGTACTCCCCCATGAATGGCGGGAGTTACCAGGAGTTCGCCCTGTACAACCCCGAGTATGCTGCCATCAGCAATGCGGTTGTCGGTATGAAGGCCAATGAGAAGAAGAAGGTCATTTTACCAACGTCCGGCACCATGACCACGCTCCTTTCCCCTGAAGACTTGGAGAAAACCCAGATCGACATAAAGTCCCTGGAAGCCGGTGACTCGCTGCTCCTTGGCGTATCGGAAAACCCTGAGTCAATGGCAGGAAACACTTCAGTAGTCTCGTACGTCCGGCTCGCCCAGGTTGTCCGGGTCTCCGATGCCGGGGTTGTCGTGGATTTCGGCTACCCGTCCGCCGATATCACCGTAGTCCAGTTCTCCCACCAGTAAATATCTCCCTTTTTTAGCGGTTAGTTCCCGCTATCGTGCATGCGGCATTTGCAGAGTGAGCAGGCGCGTTTTTCTATGGCGGAGGGATGCATCAGGATAATGGAAATACTTCTCCGGCAATTCCCTCAAGGGATAGAAGGGATTGGAAACCTCCCTGAATGCTATAAAATCAAAAAACAAAAGCAGTCCCTAGGGGATCCCAGGCAGTGGAACCATCCCCTTGTAGCGATGGAATCTGTCCGTTTCCTTGCGAAACGATCAAACGCGGGTACCGTACATCCTCTTGATCCGGTGGGCCACAGTCTTCCATCCCTCTTTTCTCATGAGGGGGCCGTCGCGGAGCTTGATGTGCGAGACCCGGAACCGCTTTCCTGATGCCGTGTAGACCTCATTGACAACAAACGGTTGTTCGCCGTCGCATTCCATGTAGAGGGGGATCGTTTTCCAGCCGTCGTGGATGGAGACCTTGACAACCACATTCTCGATGGCACGGGTCCAGAGCGTGGTGATTTTTCCCGCCTTTGCCCGTTTCACCCGCTTCTCGCCACACTCGATTGCCGTCACCTCAACGCCAAACGCATCGTCCCCGCATTCGGCAACGAGATGGTCTTCGACACTGCACTCATCATCTTCTGCAAGCTCGATCCCGCAGTTCTTCGAGGTGCCTTCACGGGACACGATCGCCTTGACCAGCAGGACCTGCGGTTCTTTCTCCTTAGGGATCCTGTGGTGGTTTCCGCAGGCTGTGCACCGCACGAGCAGGTCGCGGGACTCTGATAAGACCTCGTGCTCGGTCTCGTCCTTGCATTCAGGGCATTGAGCGGTGATAAACATTGAATATCAATGGCAACCCTCACATGATAAAGCATGGCGGCGCAGGAACATGTACAGTGCCGGGGACACCCCCTTGTCCTCTCCACCCACCCGACCACGTTCGAGGTCACGGCAGAGGACCACCTCACCGAGAACGGCAACTGCATCATCGGCATTGCCGCGGACAAGGGGTGTGCCGGCCTCTCTTCGGCGTTCCGGCAGGCACTTGCCCGCGATGACGCGATCCTTCACACACGGCTCGAGTGCGGTGGTGTGGTCGCTGAGATAGTCTCGCGCGGGTCGGCGAAGATGACACTCGACCATCCCACGGACATGGTCTGGAGAAAGAGCACGTTTGTCTGCGGGAGGACGATTGGCATCCTCTCCGACCGGGTGGCGCTCACGCTGCCACGGGACCTGGTGAAAAACCTTGCAGCGGGAAAAGAGATGACAGTCACCCTGAGGGTCACGCGTCCCGGCCAAGGGTCGTGATCTTCACCTCGGCCTCGGCAAGCATCGTCTCGCACTGCTTGACGAGGGCTGCACCCTGCTCGTAGAGTTTCATGCTCTCGTCAAGGCTCGTGTTCCCGTCCTCTATCTTCTCGATGATCTTCTTCAGCTGCTCAATTTTCTTCTCATACGTTTCCGTCATGGTGTACACGCTCCACGATCACCTGGCTGCTGCCGTCATAAAACCGGAGCCGGAGCCGGTCCTTCTCTGCAAGCCTTCCGGTGCTCTTTACAATAGTCCCGTCTTTCTCTGCAACACAATACCCGCGGGAAAGCACGGCGGAAGGATTGTGGCTGTCGAGTGCCACCCGCATTCCTGCCAGGACGAGGCGTTCCCGTTCGAGCCGGGTGGAACATGCCCGTTCAAGCCGTTCCGCAAGGTCGGCGGCAAACTGCTGCCGTTCTTCGATCTTCTGTGCCAACCTACGAGGCCGGAGCCGGTCACGGAGACCGGATATCTCTTCCTTTGCCCATGCCAGCCTACCGATGAGGGCAGAGCCCATCAGGTCACGCAACTCAAAAAGCTGCAACCGTAAGGTGTTCCGGTCCGGGACAGCCAGTTCGGCAGCTGCTGAAGGCGTCGGCGCCCTGACGTCCGCGGCAAGGTCGGCGAGCGTGACATCCACCTCGTGGCCGATGGCGCTGACCACCGGGACCGGGCAGGAGGCGATTGCCCTGACAACATCCGGGTGATTGAAGGGAAAGAGGTCCTCAAAGCTTCCTCCTCCCCGTGCAACGATCACGACATCCGCGAGCCCGGAGAGCCGTCGGACTGCCGCGGCAATCTCCCCGTGTGCCTCCTCCCCCTGCACAGCGGTAGGGGAGATGATGATTTCGACCGGGTAACGCCGGGTGATGACATTGCGGATATCGTGGATCACGGCCCCGGTCTCGGAAGTGACCACCCCGATCCGCAACGGGAATGCGGGCAGATCCCGCTTGCGCTCTTGGGAGAAAAGTCCCTCTGCCGCGAGTTCCTTCTTCCACTTCTCAAGAAGCAGGTACTTCTCACCGAGCCCTGCCTTTTCCATGGACCGCACCCGGAGCTGGTACGCTCCATGCGGGGCATACAGGGTGACCGATCCCGTTACAACGACTTCCATTCCCTCTTCCGGCCGGAAGGCAAGTCGGTCCGCATCCGAGCGCCACATCACGCACTTGATCACGGCTGCCGTGCTTCCACCTCCCTTCTCCGAGAGGGAGAAGTACCGGTGCCCGCTGCCATGGTGCTTGTAGTTGGTCACCTCGCCCCGGACCCGGACATCCTGGAGCCGGGGGTCATCGAGCAGGTCGCTGATGATGGCCGAGAGCTCGGAGACGAGCAATGGGGCTGCCGGTGCAGCCTTCTTTTCCGGCTCATCAGGGGTGTTGAACCAGTCCATCAACAACTATTAGGGTAAAACCGCATATCAAATAGTAGTGTTATGGTGCCGCTCGGCGTATCCAGCATGGTCTTCCACGAGTACACGACCCCGGAGATCTTCTCCTCTGTATCGCGGGCCGGGCTCGACGCGATCGAGTACTGGATCGAGACCCCGCATTTCTGGCTCCGGGACCTCCCTGTTCACGAAGTTGTTACCGAGCACACAAACCACCCGGAGATCGCGACGCTCACCGTCCATGCCCCGATCCTGGACCTGAACCCGTGCTCGATCAATCCCGATGTTGCCGAGGTTTCCCTGGAATATGCGGCACGATCCATAGAGATGGCCGGGCAGATGGGGTCCCGCGTCATAACCCTCCATCCCGGGCGGCGCACGGCAAAACGTCCACCCGGTGAAGCGGATTTTGCCCGCTTCGCCCGGTACATCGCGGTAGTCCGCGAGACCTCCCTGAAAGACACCATAAAGGTGAGCATGGAGAACATGGAACCCATCGTCAATTCGCTTCTCTGCACACCGGAACGGATGCGGAAACTGCTCGATGACGAGCCCTGGCTGTATTTCACCCTCGATGTTGCCCACGCGCTCTCGAAAGACGATGAGGAACCGCTGCGCTATATCGAGCTGTGCGGTGACCGGCTTGCAAACGTGCATATCAGCCGCAAAGAGGGAAAGACACTCCATATGCCGCTGGACCGGAGCCCGGTCATGGCCGGGGTCATGAAAGCCCTCCTGGAGATCGGGTACCGGGGTCCGCTGACGCTCGAGATCGATGACCTGAACTTTGGGAGGCCCCTCTCAGCGGAGGAGAAGATCGCAATCCTCGCCCGCGACCGTGCCTTCATGCAGGAATGCATGGAGTAATCGCTGGTTTTATTAAATTCGCTCCCGAATATACTGGTACACTTTAAGGCGAAGTCGTATATCGTGCACCCGCACGTTGTGAAATCCAATGATAGAAAACGCACTTGAGATCTTCCTTTTCATCATCTGCGTCATCCTCTCTGCATTTTTTTCGAGTTCGGAAGTCGCGCTCATCTCGATGACCCGGGCAAAGGTACGGACCCTCGACAACGAGAACCGTGTCGGGTCTCATGCCCTCATGGCCTTGAAAGAGCACCCGGAGCACCTCCTGACAACGATCCTCATCGGCAATAATATCGTCAATATCTCCGCAGCATCCCTGGCAACCGCAATTGCCATCCGGTGGTTTGGCGATATCGGGGTCGGGATTGCAACCGGGGTTGTCGTTATCATCCTCCTTGTTTTCGGCGAGATCGGCCCGAAGATCTATGCAACGCGGGCTCCCGATACGTTTGCCCTGACCGTGGCGCCGATCATCCTCTTCCTTTCCCGGGTGTTCTCTCCCATCATCTGGGTTGTCGAGCGGGTGACCCCGAAGCTGGGACTTGGCAAGGATACGGCAGAGCCTTCGGTAACGGAAGAGGAGATCAAGGAATGGATCGACGTAGGCAAGGAAGAGGGGACCATCGAGCAGGACGAGCAGGAGATGCTCTATTCGGTGCTCGAGTTCGGCGACACCACCGCCCGCGAGATCATGACGCCCCGGGTTGATGTCACGCTGATGGAGGACACGGTCTCGTTCGAGGACGCCATCCGGATCTTCAATGAGACGGGCTTCTCCCGGATACCGGTTTACCATGACCAGATTGATAACATCAAGGGTATCCTGAATGTCAAGGACGTCTTTGCCGCCATGGTCTCGCGGAGGAAGAACGCCACGATAAACGAAGTGATGTACGACCCCATCTTCGTTCCCGAGACCAAGAAGATCGATGACCTGTTAAAGGAGCTGCAGGTCCACCGCGTCCAGATGGCAGTCGTCATCGACGAGTACAGCAGTTTCGTCGGCATTGTCACGGTCGAGGACATCCTTGAGGAACTCGTCGGAGATATCATGGACGAGTACGACAAGGAGGACCCCGATGTCCAGGAGGTTGCCCCGGGCGTCTTTGTCGTTGACGCCCAGATGTGGATCGATGACGCCAATGAACGGATGGCGATCAGTCTCCCCAAAGACGAGTCCTATGAGACGATCGGGGGCCTGCTCATCGACCGGCTCGGGCACCTGCCGCTCCATCCCGGGGAGAAAGCCGAGTTCCCGGAACAGAATATCACGCTCTCGGTCATGCAGATGCACGGCCGCAGGATCGTGAAAGTGAAAGTCCTTGTTCACTCCGTGCACGGGAATGGCAAAAAACCGGCTGGCGATGAGCCATCCCCGGAGAAACCATGAAGAAGCGCATTGCAGTCCTTGCATCTGGCCGGGGGTCGAACTTCCAGGCCGTGATTGATGCCATAGCCGCAGGAACGATACCGGCAACCTGCGTTGCGCTCATCACGGACAACCCGAAGGCTTATGCAATCGAGCGGGCAGGAGCAGCAGTGATCCCGGTAAAGATTGTCGACTATGCCTCCTTTCCCGCGCGGGAGGCATACGAGCGTGCCCTTCTTGCCGCGATGCAGGAGTGTCACGCCGACCTCTTCGTCCTTGCCGGCTACATGCGCATCGTGGGCCCGGAGATCGTACGGGCATTTCCCGGGAAGATGGTGAACATCCACCCGGCGCTGCTCCCCAGCTTCCAGGGCCTTCACGCCCAGCGGCAGGCATGGCTCTATGGCGTGAAGGTCTCGGGCTGCACCGTCCATTTCGTGGACGAGAGCCTGGATGGCGGCCCAATCATCCTCCAGCGGACCGTGCCGGTCCTCGATACCGATGATGAGGACTCCCTTGCCGAACGCATTCTCGAACAGGAGCATATCGCATTCCCAGAAGCGATCCGGCTCTTCTGCGAGGACAGGTTGGAGATTGTGGGACGAAAAGTCAGGACCCGGAATTAGGGCTAGTTTCTCGCCCTTGTTGCTTTTCTGACCCGGAAGGTTATTACCCGGAACACCGAAAGATTACCACAACCGGGAGCCGCACCAGGGACAATGAAGCCTAAATCCAAGAACCCGGCGACAAAGAAGATCGCAAAAGAACGGATCAGCGAGTTGTTCGCGCAGGCAAAGCAGGCCTTTCCCGAACACCCGGAACGGAGCAACCGGTATGTGGAGCTCGCACGGAAGATCGCGATGCGCCAGCGGGTCCGGATCGACCGCGAACTCCGCCGGCAATATTGCCATCACTGCTACGCCTTCCTTGTCCCGGGCAGCAACATGCGGGTACGGGTACACGACGGCAATGTTGTTGTCACCTGCGGCTCCTGCAACAAAAAGATGAGATACCGTGTGGTGAGACCAGATGCCGGAACCAAATGACCGATCCATGCAGGACTTAAAGCCGACCGTATGGATCGGCAAACAGGGCTGTTCAGACACGATGATCGAGGAGATTGTCGCCCAGCTGAAGAAACGGAAGCTGATCAAGGTAAAGTGGCTCCAGAGTGCGGAGGTCGAACCGGAGGAGATCGCGGCCCGGGCAAAGGCCCGGCTCGTGGAGGTCCGGGGCAGGACGCTGGTGCTTGCCGAAAAGGGAAAGGGTGCCGCATCTCCCGTGCGCCCCGAAAAAGCCCCGGGAAACACCCTGGGAAAACCACCGGTGAAGCGGACCACCCGTACGACTGCCCGGAAAGAGGGCAGGTCAGTAGCGGTCCAGTCAAAGGGTCGGGCGCCGGCAGCCAGATCCCCGGCAACGGAAAGCCCTGCCGGAAAACCGCGCCAGACCGGGGCGCTGAAGGCAGGGAAGAAGTAATTCACGGTCCTGATAACGCCCTTTTTCATTCATCGTTTTCTTACCTGTATCTCCGTCGTTACTTCCGCCGGTGGAAATATATAAGAACCCTCCTGCCCTATAAGTTAAGACTGTTATTTCATTATCAACAGTAGAGGTATCACATGACGACTGTATACGATGTTCCCGCTGACCACATCATCAGGAGGGTCGCCGAGGAGCTCAAGAAGCGGAAGGAGATCGTTCCCCCCGCATGGGCTGCCTTTGCCAAGACGGGTGTCCACAAGGAGATGCCCCCTGAAGACCCCGACTGGTGGTTCACCCGGGCAGCAGCAGTACTGAGACGTGTCTATGTCGACGGCCCCCTGGGCGTTGAACGGATGCGGAGTTTCTACGGCGGAAAGAAGAACCGCGGTTCCAAGCCCAACGCGTTCCGCAAGGGCAGCGGCTCCATCCTCCGTAAGTCCCTCCAGCAGCTCGAGGCAGCCGGCCTCGTCATCCACGACAAGACCGGGCGCCGGGTTTCCCCTGAAGGCATGAAGTTCATGGACAATCTCTCCGCAGATGTCTTAAAGAACCCGCCTGCACCGGTACCGAAGCGTGTCAAGCCCGTTGCCGAGGAGCCCAAGAAGGCTGAAGGCAAGAAGGGCAAGCCAAAGGGCGAGAAGGCAGCAGCTGCTGACGGTGCCGAAGGTGGCAAGGCCGAGAAGAAGCCTGCCAAGAAGAAGGCAGATAAAGCAGAAGCACCCCAGTGAGGTGTATTATGGGAGACGACGAGCTGGCAGAACTCCGCAGACGCAGAATGGCCCAACTCCAGCAGCAGGCTGGCGACCAGCAGGCAATGCAGGAAGAGCTCGAGCGGCAGCAGCGCATGAAATCCCAGATCCAGATGATACTCATGCAGGTTCTCGAGCCTGATGCGCGGGAACGGCTGAATACCATCAAGCTGACCAAACCTGAGTTTGCCGGGGCGGTCGAGCAGCAGCTTGTGGCGCTTGCCCAGAGCGGCAGGCTCCAGAAGAAGATTACCGATGCACAGCTTAAGGAGCTGCTCCGGCAGCTCGCGCCTGCAAAGCGGGATTACTCCATCACCAGACGATAATGAAAGCTGGAGTGCTGTACAGCGGCGGAAAGGACAGTTCCCTTGCAGCGATCCTGCTGGGTACGTATTACGAGGTCGAACTCAACACGTTCGTGTTCGACCCGCTCCGCCAGATCCCGTCCGTGGAGGCTGCGGCAGGTGCACTCGGTTACCCCCTGAAAAAGAGGGTATTCAGACAAGGAATGATTGAAGAAATGGCTAACCTGGTGATAACAAAGGGGTATCCGAACGATGCCATCAATGCTATCCACCGGGCCGCCGTGGAATCGCTCGCAGCGGAGTATGACGTGGTCGGGGACGGCACACGGTTTGATGACCGGGTCCCGATGCTCCCGCGTGATGCGGTCCAGAGCCTGATGAGCAGGACAGGGTGTTCGTACGTGCGGCCCCTGCTCGGCATCCCCAGGCGCGAAGTCGACCGGCTGGCGGACCAGCTCCTCGTGGTGAACTACGGGGAGACCGGCACGATCACAAACGGCGACTATGAAGCAGAGTTGAGGGACGCGATCCGGGCCCGCGGGCTCGATCCGGCACCCCTCTTCCCGTCCCACCACGAGCAGTCGCTCGTTGTCGGCAGGAAAAACAATTAAAGGTGAACAACGATGAGCAAGGTAAGCAAGGGTAGGAAAATCCGGCTCGCGAAGGCATGCGACCAGAACCGGCGCGTGCCCCAGTGGGTCATGGTCAGGACAAAGCGGGGAGTTGTGAACCACCCAAGAAGGCGCAACTGGCGCAAGAGCACGCTGAAGGTGTAGACAATGGCAGAGAAGATGGAAGAGCACGTCTACGTCATCCCCCTCCGGGATGCACGCCGCATGCCCCGCTGGAAGCGCTCGAACGGCGCTATCAAGGACATCCGGAAGTACCTGGCCAAGCACATGAAGAGCGAGGATGTAAAACTCGACCAGGGTATTAACGAGAAGGTATGGTCGCGGGGCAGCTCGAAGCCGCCGTCAAAGATCCGTGTCCGTGCCATGAAGATGGAGGACGGGCAGGTTCAGGCAGAACTTGCACCGGAATCATAAGATGGAAAGGACGATCACGTTCGACGGCGATCCGAACATCGGGGTCTTTGCCCGGGTGCTCGGCGACATCGCCATCATCCCCCCCGAAGCACCGGAGGATTTCAAGGCAGCCCTCAGGGCCGCGCTCGGCGTGACACTTGTCGAGACAACTGTCCAGGGGAGCTCGATCATCGGCTCGCTTGTTGCCGGCAACAGCCGGGGCCTGGTTGTCTCGGGGCTTGCCACCGAGGAGGAGATCGATATCCTCTCGCAGCACCGCGAGGTCCTGCTTTTGACGGAGTCGATGAACGCGGCGGGAAACGTGATCATGGCAAACGACAGTTTTGCCGCAGTCCACCCGGACATGCCGTCCGACCTGAGGGAAGCCATCGGCGAGTTCCTCGGCGTCGAGACCATTGCACTCGTTCTTGGCGGCGTCAAGACCGTGGGAATGGCAGGGGTTGCGACCAACAAGGGCGTGATCGTGCACCCGCGGGCAACCGACCGGCAGATCGAGCAGCTGGAAAAGATTGCACAGGTCCCGGTGGGCACCGGGTCCGTTAACATGGGCAGCGGACTTGTCTGCACCGGCCTCCTTGTCAACGAACAGGGCTACATCGCGGGCAATGCCACGAGCGGGTTTGAACTGGGCAGGATTGAAGACGTATTTGGTTTTCTGGAGTGATTCAACATGGCAGATCAGAAGTTTGAAGTGAAAGGCTCGTTTTTGATGGGCGAGGACTGGATGCCCTACACGAAAGTTGTCGAGGCACCCAACGAGAAGCAGGCCGAGGAACGCACCTTTGCGACGATCGGCAGCAAGCACAAGCTGAAACGCCGCTACATCAAGGTCGACGGCGTCAAGCCGGTCAAGGCATAACATCCATCACATTTTCTCTCCTTTTATCCGGTCTTTTCCTGTGGCCCTGACCGGACGGTCACCGGTACCGGATTCATTATCACGTATCGTGCCGGATATCTCCGGCATGAAGGAAGACACCCGCTGGAAGGTGCTCGTGGGGCTTGCGCTTGTCACCCTGACGCTGTTCCTGATGACCGTCCACTACCTGGTATTCCAAGACCTGCACCACCTTGGCATCTTCTTTGTCGGCGACCTGGTCTTCATACCGGTCGAGGTCCTCTGCGTTACCCTGATCATTGACCAGCTCCTTGAATCCCGGGAGAAGCAGCAGCGCATGGAGAAGCTGAACATGGTGATCGGGATCTTCTTCTCCCGCGTCGGTACCCCACTCCTCTCCCGTCTCTCGAAAGCGGATCCCTGTAATCTGCCTCTACAGAGGGAACTGGAGGTCAGCCCCGCGGACTGGACCGCCGACCGGTTCCGCCAGGCGCGGGCTTCCCTTGACGTGTGGAAGTGCAAAGTTGATCCGGCAGGGATTGACCGGGAATCGCTCCGCACGCTCCTTGACGGCAACGAGGACTTCCTCCTGCGCATCATCGAGAATCCGACAGTCTTCGAGCACGAGACCTTCACGGAGCTGATCCTTGCCGTAACCCACCTGACCGAGGAACTGAAGGCCCGGGACGACCTCTCGATCCTTCCCCCGGCCGATATTGCCCATCTTGAGGGAGACATGGAGCGGGTGTATTCCCGGCTCGTGCCCGAGTGGCTGAAATATATGGAATACTTAAAGAACCATTACCCGTACCTCTTCAGCCTCGCGATGCGGCAGAACCCGTTTGACGCAAAAGCAAGCGTAGTGGTACAGTAGGGGGTATCCCCCTCTTAAAAACAAGGGGTAGGGGGGTTCCTGCGTACCCCCCTACCCGCGGGTACCTGCCCCGGCCCTCTTTTTTACCCTGTTGCCAGACGTGACCGTGCATACAGCAGATCTCCCGTTCACCTGTTTTTCCTGCTATTTCTCATCGTTACAGGGGGGTATCCGGTATACCCCCCTCCCCTCATGGCGGGAGGTCTGATCGATTTTCACCACATGCCGATGGGGGGGTATGCCGGACACCCCCCACTCAAAACCAGGATGTATGCAGTAGTGCACACAGGATCGTTCACGGTTTTCCATGACCTCTCCGTCAGATAATGCGTGTCCTATCATACCCGAAAATGGTAGTGGCGAGTCTGTTCCGGCCAAAGGGGGGAGGGGTCTTTCGGATACCCCCCCTCCCTGTGGTTGGGGTGGTTTGCACGGATTTTTTCCGGAACGGGTGGGGGGTATACCGGATACCCCCCTGCATCGCAATGCAGACAGATATATTTCCAGACCCCCGTACTGTAGCTAATCATCACATCCGGAGAGGGTCACCCTGAATACCGTCCACAAGAAACTGATGCTGCTTGTCCTGATCTTTGCGTGCGGGGTTCTGCTCGGAGCCTTGTATATGAATTCCCTTTCGCCCGGAGCAGCACATCCGGAAAAACAGTCCGTGTATTCACGGCAGGCACCGGAGCCGATCGGCTCCTACAGCCAGGGGGTCCGGTCCGGGGGCTTTGTCTGGCTCTCGGGACAGATAGGTATCGATCCTGCAACGGGGAACCTGACCGGAGGAATCGAAGAACAGACAACCCGTGCCATGGAGAACCAGAAAGCGGTCCTCACCGCGTCCGGTCTCACCTTCGCTGATGTGGTCCAGACACGGATCTATCTTACCAGCATGAGCGATTTTACTGCGGTCAACCGGATCTATAGTACGTATTTCACCGATACCTTCCCGGCCCGATCCACGGTGCAGGTTGCCGGCCTGCCCAAAGATGCGCTCGTGGAAATCGAGATGATTGCAGAGAAGCGGTAACGTTGTTCTCTTTTTTGCTCTGTAGAAAACCTCCATCCAGTCATTGTTCCCCCCCCCCTTGCGCCAGCCCTGCCCCCGAGGGGGCGCCCTTCGGGGTGGCGACCGTTCATCACAACCGGGGGTATGGGGGCATCAGCCCCCATCATCACTTCAACGGAGTTCAACAGAGTATTTTTTTCTGTTTTCTACAGTCAACCCTGTATTATTAAAAAAGTGAGGGGCAGTCAGTACTCGCGGTACACCAGATCGCCCTCGTGGACCCGCTCGCTGACCCGGATGCCGATGTCCTGCCCCGGGTCAGCCTCCACGATGGGGCTGTGGTCGAACTCCATCGACGTCACGGTCTGGTGGATGTCGTCATGCGGTCCCAGGATGTGGATATGGTCCCCCCGCGCAAGGTGATCCGAGAGGACGATAGCGGCCACACCCACTCTCGGGTAGTAGTGGGTCACTTTCCCAATTACGGTCTCCATTGTCGGTTCCCTCCCGACATGAGACTACTATCCGGGCCGGGAAATAAAGGTTCTCCAAAAACGGGCATTGCATACCCGGCCCGGGTTACCGGTTTCCGGCCAGTGAACCGGATAATGGTGGCGCACTTCTCCGTACAATCCGGCTGGATTTTTTAATGGTGTTGTAATTTTTCATGGGTTTGTAATAAAAAAATCCGGTTAAATTTTTTTTCATGCTGATTGTCAATACACCCACGCTGAAACTCCTGAATTCCTCGACAGTGGTAGCGATCTCGGCCGCGTTCCGGCTCCATATTGCGTTCCTGCTTGCCGGCATTGCCACACGGTTCCTGCCGTATATCGCCTTCGGCCTGATCATGTATGCGACTTATACGCTTGACCGGGCCCTTGAATGCAAAGAAGATGCCATCAACAAGAGCGAACTCTGCGGGGCGAACCGGAAGATCGGGCTGGCTGCCTGCATACTCGCGTTCCTGGCCGGTACCGTCCTGCTTTTTCTCGACGGTATCTATCTGGCACCGTTCGTTCCGTTTGTCATCGGGTATTTCTACTCCAGAGGGTTCCGCCTGGGGCCGGTCCAGCTCAAGCTGAAAGGAAGCCTCGGCGGGAAGAATATCATTGTCGGGATAACCTGGGCTGCAACCATCGCACTCATCGTCGGCCAGTGGTGCAGCAACCTGATGACCATCGGGATCATCCTCCTGTTCTTCAGCCTGAAGGTCTTCATCACGTCGTGCGTGAATGACTTCAAGGATGTAAAGGGAGATATCATTGCCGGTGTCAGGACGCTTCCGGCCTATCTTGGGGAGAAGACGACAAAGAAAATCCTCCTCGCAGTCCTTGCCGCCATGTATACGGTCATGGGATTTGCAGTTTTCTTCGGTGTGATTCGTGACGAATGGGTGATCCTGCTCTTCAGCCTTGCGGTCACGATCGCATTCCTGGTGGTCTATTCGCCGGCATTCGAGAACAGCCCTTCAGTCTTTTACCGGAAAATGAGGGAACTGGCAATCTCCTGGGAGTCGATCCTGTCTGTCGGTGTCAGGGCCTGTCTCCCGGGATAATTCAGTTTTTCAGTTTTTCGGAGTTTTTCACGAGGTACCGGTATATCCGCTCTCCCCATTCGAGCGCGGACGGATCCCGGCTGGTGACGTCGTTCTTGGAATCAAAGAAACCGGTAGTATAGAACAGGGATATGGAGAAGTAGGTATCGGTAACGGTGTAAGAGAACTTGAAGTCCTTTTTTGTCTCGTAAATGCTGGTATTGTCAAGTTCCAGGTACTCCTGTATCCACCCGGGATATTTCTCGTTAAGGGTCTTGATGACCCCCGGCGTGAAGATCAGGGATGAATCAACCCCGTTTCTGGCAATGTCCATGAAGAACGCGGGCCATGTCGGGTGAACGGTATGTGCCAGTCCCCTCACCTTTTTTGCAGGGGAGATATTCTTCAGAAAGGTACTGACGTCGAATATCTCCTCGTCGGAATTCTCGATGATCTCATAGTTTCCGAGCAACCGGATATCAGAAAGGATATCGAAGGGCAGGACATCGATAGTATGCTCGGACCAGAACTTGCGGTCCCGTTCAAAAACCTCCAGGGTCCTGATGAGGGGCTCCATGTGGGTTGCCAGCACTTTTCCCATCGGTGTCAGGGAGAACCGCCTTCCGTTGCGCTCGATCAGGTGCTCCTCCTCCAGAATCTTGATCTGGGGGAGCATTCCCGTCGAGGTTACCTTCAGGATTCGCTTGATATCGTCCCATTCGCAGGGCCCGTTGTTGAGAAGGATCAGGAGGTTCCTTCGCTTGTCCGATGCAGAGACGACGTTCAGAAGTTCGTTCATAAACCACCCGGTTCTCCTGTACTATCCAGTACTATGATCAACAGCCCATGAGAAAAAACCTCCAATGTATGAATATTATAATTGTTCCGGATACTCGTGGGATGCCCTGAAAGAAGAACCGGATGGAGTCCGGTTGCGATTCCGGCGCGATTCCTGTACAGCTTGGTCCGGGGCCGGCGGTCGCCACCTGCCCGGTTCCTCCCTCATTTCCGGGAAATGCCGTTCTGCCGGATTATCGTGGTGTTAAAAATTTTAATGGTGTTGAAATCTCCAGACGGATAGTAATAAACTCACTCTGCCTGATATTATGCCGGGGCGTCCAACCTCACGTAACGCATCACATCACCTTGAGGTTTGGAACGAACCCTTCCGGTTTTTGCCGGTGGAATCAGCACACGAATATCCATCCCATTGATATCCATCATGAATCCTGATGGCAGTGCCCCGGCACCCCCGGAAGACCCCGGACGTTTGAGGTTCCTCTCTGTCCTCTATGTCGATGACGAGCCTGTGCTCCCTGATATCTGCCGGATCTATCTCTTGAAGTATGGTATCACGGTGACCCCGGCTCCGTCGGTCAGGGAAGCCCTCCGGCTCATGGAGTCCAAACACTTCGATCTCATTCTGTCGGATTACGAGATGCCCGGGATCGATGGCGCCGGTTTTCTGAACATACTCCGTGAGAAACACATTTCCCTGCCGGTTGTCATCTTCTCCGGTCAGGCTCCCGATACCATGCGCGGCGGGGTCTTCAGCAGAGGATCCGTGTACTATGTCCGGAAGGGTGGCGAACCGCGGAAAATGTTCAACGAGCTGGCAGGCAGGATACGCGATGCCTTCCGGAAAGACCAGGAAAAAGCGATCCTCCAAAAGATTGCGCTGCAGTACAGGACACTGTTCGAGCAGTCCGGTGCCGCAGTCGTGACGCTGGACGACAGCCTGCTGATCACCACAGCCAACGCCGGTTTTGAGCAGCTGACCGGGTATGGAAAGGACGAGATCGAGAGGGTCCTGCGGTAGGGCGACGTTGTCCATGACCGGGATGCCGGCCAGATGATGGAGTATATCCGGTACCTCCGCCGGGGAGCGACTCCCGCGGGAAAGGAGCTCTCGTTCTGTCTCAGGACAAAAAATAACCAGATCCGGCCCGTCCTTGCAACCATCTCTCCGGTGCCTGCTGCCCAGTGGAGTGTGGCCTCCCTGATCGAGATATGGCAGTCTCCCCTTAACCGGGACAGCCCGGGCACAAAAACCTGAAGCCGGAAAAACAGGAAGGCAGACCCTCATCGTCCCTGATCCGTACCCCGGGCTGCGGGCCTGACATCAATTCAGCCTCTGCGCACTCTTGTTATTCCGGGGTACCCTGTGCCGGTCCGGTGCCTGCCCGGGACTGCATGAGGGCGTAAAAATACTCCGGCTTCCGGGTAAGGCAGAGCTTATGCCAGGCGTCGAGCGTGGCAGGTGTCATCACACCCAGCTGCCGGAAGATATGGCATGCGAACTCCACCGGTGCAAGCCCGCTTGCCGTAACAAGGTTCCCATCCGTCACCGCAGGCTCGTTCACATAGAATTGCCCGCCCCGATAAGCCGGGCAGAACATTTTGAGGGCTTCCAGGTCGTTGCTGGTGTGCGGCCGGTTGTCCAGCAGCCCTGCATTCGCAAGACCGAACGTTGCGCCGCAGACAGCCCCTACGGTTGCCCCGCTCTCCAGCACCTCGCGGACCTTTGCGATGACCGGTGCCTGTTCCGGGTTCAGCCAGGTATCGGCTCCCGGCAGGAGGAGCAGGTCGCCCTCGTCCGGCTGGATCTCCCCAATCAGGACATCCGGTTTCAGGTGCAGCCCGCCCATGGTTGTTATCGTATCCCGGGTCCGCCCGCACAGGACAACGTCATACCAAAGTGACGGGTCTTTCAGGAACCGTCCCGAGTGAAGTTCGGCAAGGACATGGCCTGTCTCCCAATCAGAGAGCGTATCGAGAACCGCAAAATAGATCGAACTCATGGATATCCCGTTGATCAGCGGGAGGAAAAAAAGTTCGTGAGGGAAATTTTGAGGATTCCCTTACTCCATGGGCATGATGCCTGCTGCTCTCAGATCAGAAAGCGAGTAATCGCGGGAGGCGCCGGACTTGAAGTTCCCGTTTGTCATCTCTTCCTGGTACTGTTCCTCTCCGGCAGAAACAGCCTCCTCGAATGAAGCGGAGCCGGTCATCGTGGTCTCAAGGCAGGTGATCGCCTTCTCCCCGGGCATCGTGTCATAGCAGACAAATGCATGGGTCGGCAGGATGATGAGGTGGGGGTTCATGCCGATGGATTCCAGTGCGGAGGCGTACAGGACTGTACCGTCAACACAGTTGGCCGAATTTGCGGCAATGGCGTCTTTTGGCAGCCGGACACGCTGGGGATTGTCGCCCCCGGTCCCAAAGGCAATCGGCGAGTTGATGTAGGTGATCCGGTAATCGTTCTTGAGCGCGTTGAACACGGCCTTCACCTGGGCGTTCGAGTAATCGGCCCATTCCTGCTCCGAGCAGCTCTCCCCGCACTGGTATCCCGCAATCGACTTATCCGGGTGGTATTCAGCCGCCTTGCGCATCAGCGGATCGATCACGGCAGCATGCGGGGTCACCCATGCGGCAATGTATTCCGACATGTCGTACTCTTCATCCCCGTCTTTCACTTCCCAGACCATCGTATCTTTCGGGAAGACCTTCACGGGATATGTCTGTTCATCGATGCGTGTTCCGTCTGCAAGGCTGACCTTGTAATGGAGCGAGGCTGTTCTTACCTCTGCAGGGATCGCGCCGGTGCGGAGTGTCGGTGTCTGGCCGACCGTGATGTTCCCGTACGCCGGGACTTCCACGGTGTTGACTGCCTTGTCGGTGAACCCCGGGACCTCCGATTCCACGACCACCGTCCGTGCAGTGCCCGTGGGGTTGATGAGATCGAAATCGATGTAGGTAACGCCACGGTTGGCGAACTGGAGATAGGTCGAGGGCAGGATGGAATCCATTGCTGCGATATCGACACTGATGCCGGCATGACCGGCTCCTGCGGCACTCCCGGTGCCCGGCGATACGGTGTCCGTTGTGTCTTCTGTGCAGCCGGCAAGCAGGATGAGGATTGCGATGAACCCTGAAAACAGGAGTGAAGTTCGAATTCGCATAGGTTTTTTTGTTGTAACGGGATTCGATAAAAAGGTTCGCGCAGGCAGGGAAAAAAGGGAGGAACTATCCGGAGGAGGGGATGCCCCCGGCAACGGGAGCGTCACTTATTGATGTGCACGACTTTTGCGGGCGGGAACCCGTTGAAGTACGTGGACGAAGCATGCGAGTATGCCCCGATATTCTCGGAATAGACAAAGTCACCGATGTCGAGGTCCGGCAGTTCCGCGGAGAGCGTGATGGTGTCAAAGGCATCGCAGGTGGGCCCGAACACCGCGGAGATTTGCGTCTCGCCTTTCCTGAAGGCCAGCACCGGGTAATTGATGTGGTCGAAGACCTGCCCCGAATAGGTGTGGTACACCCCGTCGTTGATGTAATAGCAGGGCTTGCCGTCCCGGACCGCTTTCCCGACCACTTTTGCCACGACCGTGCAGGCATTAGCAACCAAAAACCTTCCCGGCTCGGCCAGGATCTGCATGTCTTTTGGGAAGAGCCGCTTTATCTCGGCATTCAGTTTCCGGGCAAGCGTCCGGATCGACCGGATACCCGGATGGTACTTTACCGGGAAACCGCCACCGATATCGAGGATGCGGATCTTTCTTTCGGTCCGGTCCTCGACTTCCCTTATGATGCTTGCCGCAATCTGGAGCGCCTGCATGTAGTTCTCGAAGTTCGTGCACTGGCTCCCGACATGGAAACTCAGTCCTTCCACGACAAGACCGTTATCGAATGCCTCGATGATCAGGTCCACCGCTTCGCCCGGGTGGGCCCCGAACTTGCTGGAGAGTTCCACCATGGAGCCGGTATTCGGCACACGGATGCGCAGGACAAGCCCGGCATGCGGAGCATGGTCGCGGATCTTCAGGATCTCGTGGTGGTTGTCGAACGTGACAAGGGGCTTGTACTTGTCAAGCGCCTTTAATGTCTCGATGGGCTTGATGGTGTTTGCGTAGATGATCTTGTCCCAGATAAACTCCTGCTGCTCTTTTTTTGGCAGGTGTTTGAAGTTTTCGTACACGATCATGAACTCGGGCATTGAGGCCACGTCGAAACTGCACCCGATATCGTACAGGGTTTTCACGATCTCGGGATTGGAGTTGGCCTTGACAGCAAAATAGACCTGCACATCGGGAAGGTGCTTTCGGAATTCCCGGTAATTTTCCCGGAGTTTCTCATGGTCAATCACAAAAATGGGGGATCCGTGCTGAGCCGCAAGGTCCAGCAGGAATTTCTTTTTCACATGACCGATATGAGGAACCGGAAGGGGAGCATCGCCTTCCGGTTTTTTCTTCCGCTTCTTCTTGGTATCAACCGCGACTTTTGTCATTATATGATTGATTTACTGTACAAATAAGAAGTTTTTGAATTGCCAGATATCTTCGCGGTCGTAATCGTTCTCCGGGTTCTCCTTGAAGAAGACCACGCGGTTCTTGAGCGGGGTCCAGTCGGAAGGCATGGACCGGAACTCGCCAAGGTACGGCTTTGCGATCTCCAGTACGAAATCGTGCGGGAGATCGTCCGGGAGGCAGAACCCTTCCCGCGGGTGCTTGATCATCCACATGACAGCGCTGACAACCCCGAGCGCGACCTGGATGGTTGTCGCGTTCTGCCCGGGAGCGAGTTTCTTTGCTTCATTGATCGGGAGGATACTCCCCGTCCACCAGGACTTGTAGGGATGGCCCATCAAAAGGGCGCCCAGGATATCGGCACCAGTGACGATCTCGCGGTCGCTCATGATCCGGAGCTTGGGCTGGAGAACGTAGTTCCGGGCGCGGAGCTCGTGGATGGATGCGATGGTGGCGTCGCAGGGCATGTACGCGTAATGGACCGTTGGGCGGTAGATTGCCTTGCCGTCCTTCCAGACCGTCCAGCGGTCAGAGATACCGAATGCTTCCCCATGCCGGATCACCATGCCGATGATCTCCTGGTTCGGGATCCAGGACCGTACCCACGTATTGAGCCCCATCTTCGGGATGAGGATACCGTTCTTGGGGCCGACAGGCGGCACGATGGCAAGCGGGGGCAGGGTCTTCTCGTGCGTGCCCCAGCCGATCTCTGCCGGGGCAACACCTTCCTCGCGGAGTCCCTCGATGCACCAGGTGCCGACAAACTCCCCCACTTTCTTGGGGGTCCGGGAGATCTGGGTGTCGTGCTCGGAGCAGTGGATCACTTTCACGCCGACTTCCATCGCCAGTTCCCCGAACTTCTGCTCCGTTATCAGCTGCTGGATCCTTGTCGGGTCCTCGGCGATCTTATCAGCAATCATCCGGTGGGCAATATCGACAAGTCCCTGTTTCGCGAAGTGGGAGATGAGCCCGGGATTTGCGCCATGGTCGACAACGCAGGTGGGGGCGTCATCCCAGTCCTTGGTCAGTTCCATGAGCCGCATCTGCCGGAAGTACAGTGTCTTCTCATAGGGGCTTGCGGTTTCAATACCTGAGTCCGGGTCCCACGCCTCGACCGAGGTGTTGACGTACAGGACCTCGTGGTCATGGCACCATTGGGCAAGATCGCAGCTGTCGATGTTCCAGGCCTCGTCGATCAGGAGCCCGCCGGGGGAGAGGTATTCTCCGAGGATCCCGGCAAGGTTATCCTGTGTGACCTTCTTCTTTACAAAGCGCAGCCCGCCGGCCGTCCATGCCTTGAGGTCGGCGGACTTGTCCTTGAAATCCATGATGGTGATCTGCTCAAGTGGGATGGTTACATGCCGGAGCAGGATCGGGAGCATACATTTGCAGACAGCGCCATATCCGATGATCAAGACCTTGTTTTTGAATTCCATTCTCTCCTCCTGCAGATCCCGTAAGGCCTGCACAAGTCTATAGGGCGTGAGTTGTATTAAACACGACGAAAATCTGTGATTTTCTGGTGGTGCGGGCAGGGCCGGCGGCCTTTCCAGGCAGATCTCCCGATCTTGGCCCCCCCGCCCGGAACGAAATCCTCTTATCCTGCCCGGCCAACTGTTCCGTCAGGAAGTGCGGCATGGGTGCAAAAGAGGAGATGGACCTGCTCCTGTCCCGGGAGGCCCTGGTGACAACGGTGGGGACGATCAAACCATATGCTCTTGCCCTTCTTGTTTTCACCGGGCTCCTCCTTGAGCTGGTGGTCCATTACCAGCTGAAGATCTCCATTGCATACACGCATTTCTTCTACCTGATCATCGCCATTGCCGGCCTGTGGTACGGGAAAAAAGCGATCCCGCTCGCCCTCTTTTTTGGCGGGCTCCAGATTGCAGTCAGCTGGATGATCACCGGATCGGTCACGCCCGATTCCCTTGTCCGTGCCGCGATGTTCTTTATTGTCGCGTACATCATCGGGTACATTGCCGATACCCTGAACAATTTCTACGCCATGGTCAGGGCGCAGAACCAGAACCTCCTGGACGTGAACGAACGGCTGGCTGCGTCCGAGCACGCCTTCCAGACAGCTAACCGGAAACTGAACCTCCTCTCCAGTGTCACGCGGCACGACATCCGGAATCAGCTCTCCGCTCTCCTCTCGTACCTGGAACTCTCCCGCATGCAGGTTACCGATCCTGCCGCAATAGCGCGGATCGAGAAGGAACAGACAGCGGCCCATGCAATCGAACGGCAGCTCGATTTCATGAAGACCTACGAGGAGATCGGCGTAGTTGCCCCGCAATGGCAGGATATCCGCACTGTCGGGGAGCGCCTCCGGGCCCGCCTACCGCAGAATGAGGTGAGTCTTTCCCTTCCTGCCATGGGGATCGAGGTGTATGCCGATCCTCTGCTGGAGAAGGTCTTCGAGAACCTTCTCGACAACTCGCTCCGTCACGGCGAGCGGGTGAAGCAGATAACGATCTCCACCCGGCCGGGCAAAGATGGCGGGCTTTTTCTGGTGTACGTGGATGACGGCGTGGGAATCCGGAACGAGGACAAGGAACGGGTCTTTGTGAAAGGATTTGGGAAGAACACCGGCCTTGGCATGTTCCTCTCCCGGGAGATCCTTGCCATCACCGATCTCGCGATCATCGAGAACGGGGTCTTTGGAAATGGAGTCCGGTTCGAGATCCGTGTCCCTGAAGGAAAACACCGGACCGCTGCCACGGGTGCGTGAAGACAGATCATTGGGATGCCGGCAGAGTGTCTGCTCACCACGGGATTCCTGCGCCGGATTCCTGATCTGTTGTCCGCCTTCCCGAACCGGCATCCGGTCACAATGATGTATTTATTGTGGTGGAGAACATACATATCAGGAGTCACAATCACCACATTAGTGGTTTTTTACGGGGTGGCGTATCTTGGCAGACAAAAATGCACCAATGGACCAGCGCGAACTGATGACCCTCCAGAATTATCTGCAGGAGTACGGGCAGCAGGCTGAACTTTTTGTCCAGCAGCTGCAGATGCTGGAGAACGGGAGGATGGAGGCGCATGCTGCCATCGAAGCACTCGAAGGAATGCTCGCCTCGGAAGACGGAACTGTCCTCCTCCAGATTGGCGGCGGGGCAAGTGTCCGCGCAAAAGTCGTGGAACCCGAGAAGGTCCTCCTCGCAATCGGGTCCGAGGTTGTCGTGGAACGCTCCAACAAGGATGCTGTTGAGTTCTTAAAAGAGCGGATCATGGAGATGGAAGCCTCGCAGAAGAAGGTTGCCGAGACGCTCGACCGGCTCCGGGCCCAGATGAACGAGATCAACAAACGGATCGAGGCCGGCTACCAGCAGGCCATGGCTGCGGGCCAGACCCCGGGCTGATAGCGGAGAATATCCACCCATGTTCGGCGGACTGCGGGAGAAGCTGAAAGCGGCACGCGAACGGCTTGGTGGCAGTATCAACGCCGCCGCAGCCCGGGCTGAACCCGGGGGAGAGATAACCCCCGCCGATACAGCGAAACCTCCCATACCCGCACCAAAACCGGATGCAGTGCCCGGCACAGCCGCTGCACCTGCGTCGGAACCTTCTGTCCCGACCTTTGTCCAGAAGATGAAGACGCTTATCATCGACCGCGAACTGATAGTCTCGGAAAAAGATCTCGACGATGCGCTCTCCGAGCTGGAACTCACCCTCCTTGAAAGCGACGTGGCCCTCCCGGCAACCGATGCTATCATCAGCAGCGTTGAGAAGAACCTTGTCGGCAGGCACCGCAAGATCGGTGAATCGGTCGACCACCTCGTTGTCCATGCGCTGAAAGCCGCCTTACTGGACGTGCTCGGGCAGGGGTTCGATCTCAAGGCGTATATCGCGAAGCACGAGCGCCCCGTGAAAATCCTGTTCACCGGCGTGAACGGCACCGGTAAGACCACGACCGTGGCAAAGATCGGGTCCTGGCTCCGGAAGGAGGGCTTCACGGTGGTCATCGGCGCAGGCGACACCTACCGTGCCGGGGCAATCGAGCAGATCGCCGTCCATGCCGAGCGCCTCGGCATCCGGGTCATTCAGCACCAGGAAGGCGCCGACCCTTCCGCGGTGCTGTTCGATACCGTGGAGTATGCAAAAGCGCACAAGATCGATGTGGTCCTTGCGGACACCGCCGGGCGCTTCCACAACAAGGCAAACCTGATGAGTCAGCTCGAGAAGATCAAACGCGTCATGAAACCCGATCTTGTCGTGTACGTTGACGAAGCGGTGGCCGGCAATGATGCCGTGACCCGTGCCTTCGAGTTCGACCGGACGGTCGGGGCAGATGCCGTTGTCCTCACCAAGGCAGACATGGACTCCCGGGGCGGGGCGGCGATCTCCATTGCCCACACCATCGGCAAGCCGCTGATGTTCCTCGGGGTCGGGCAGGCCTATGACGACATCATGCCCTTCGAGCCGGCAACGGTTGTTGAAGAGCTGCTGGAAGGGGGTGCGTGATGCTCGACAACCTCTCCTCTTCGTTAAAGGATGCCCTCAAGAAACTGGCCGGCAAGACCGTTGTCGACCGGGCAGCAGTCGACGATTTGGTAAAAGACCTCCAGCGGGCGCTCATCTCCTCTGATGTCAACGTCAAGCTCGTCATGGAGCTCAGCAAGGCGATCCGCACCCGGTCCCTTGAAGAGGAGCCACCCAAGGGCATGAACGTCCGCGAGCATGTGCTCCGCATCGTGTACCAGGAGCTGGTCCGCCTTGTCTGGGCTTCGACCGAGGTCAAACTCGAACCCCAGACCATCCTGATGGCCGGCCTGCAGGGGAGCGGCAAGACCACGACCACGGCGAAGCTCGCCCGCTACTTCCAGAAGAAGGGGATGAAAGTCGGGGTCATCTGCGCCGACACGTTCCGGCCCGGCGCCTTCGACCAGATCTCCACGCTCTGTACCAAGATCAATGTGCCCTGCTTCGGCAACCCGCAGGAGAAGGACGCCCTGAAGATCACCCGCGAGGGCCTTGCAGCCTTGAAAGAGCAGGAACTGATCATCGTCGATACCCAGGGCCGGCATGCCCTTGAGGCAGAATTGATCAAGGAGATCATCGACCTCAATGTGCTGACCAAGGCAACCCACCGCTGGCTCGTCATCGATGCGGCGCTCGGCCAGCAGGCCAGCGAACAGGCGAAGCGGTTCCACGAGGCGATCGGGATCGACGGCGTCATCATCACCAAGATGGACGGCACCGCAAAAGGCGGTGGCGCCATGTCGGCCGTTGCCGAGACCAAGAGCGGGATTGCGTTCATCGGTTCGGGGGAGACCATCGAGGATCTCGAACGGTTCGATCCCGACGGGTTCATCTCCCGCCTGCTCGGCATGGGGGACTTAAAGGCTCTCGTGGAGCGGGCGAATGAGGCGATCAACCCCGAGGACGTTGACGTCAACGCGATGATGAAGGGGAAGTTCACCCTCCGCGACATGTACAAACAGCTTGAGGCCCTCAACAAGATGGGCCCCTTAAAGCAGATCATGGGGATGCTCCCGCTCGGGAACATGCAGCTGCCCGAGGGCGTGTACGATGTCACGAGCACCAAGATGGTCCGGTACCGCATCATCATGGACTCGATGACTGCTGCTGAACTCGACGAACCCTCGCTCATCAACAGTTCCCGCATGCAGCGGATCGCCCACGGGGCCGGTGCAACGCCTGACGAGGTCCGGGAACTGATCAAGTACTACAAGATGATGCAGCGGACCTTAAAGGGCCTGCGGGGCGGGCAGGGCGGCGGCAAGTTCAACATGCAGCGCCTGATGAAACGCTTCTCCGGGATGCAGTGAGATACCAACCGATGACTGCGTTTGCAATTCTCGGGCATCTTGCCCGTACGGACGGGAGTTTTTCAATCAACGACCTGCCGGGCAGCGGGGGCCGGATGGACGTGCTCTGCCGGTGCGTGAACGCATCGCTTTTCCTCTCCCATGACCTGCGGCGGGATGTGGACTGCTATCTTGTCCTGCTGGGACCGCCATCGGGACCTAAGACGATAAAATTCTCGGGATCCGCCGTGCGGTCGCTCTCGCCGGATGAGCGGAGTGCTGCCGCCCTGATCAAGAAGGTGATCGATGTCCCTTGCGGCAGCGAATTCCGCGAGGTGGCGGACGGGGTCTCTATCCGGAAAAGGGGCCTCGAACGCCTTCTTTCGGAGATGCCGTTTGCCGTGCTCGATGAGACCGGGGAGGATGTCCGGAAGGCAAAGGACCTGCCGGGAGCGTTCCTCCTCTCCGATCACCTGAACTTCACGGACGCGGAGAATGCTCTCCTCGGTAGCAACCCGCGATATTCCGTGGGGCCGAAGTGCCTGCATGCCGATCATACGATAACCGTATTGCACAACGAACTGGACAGGAGGATGAGCGGATGGGAATGAACGAACAGGTGAAAGCGATCCTCGCGTACGGGGAGACGTGCGACCACTGCCTCGGGCGGTTCTTCGGGAAACGCTCGCACGGGCTCTCGAACGATGAACGGGGACGGGGCCTGAAGATCGCCCTTGCCCTTGAGGAGAACCAGCCGTACAAAAAGTTTGCCGGTACCTGCTGGGTCTGCGGGAACTTCTTCGATGATGTGCCGCTCTGGGCGGACCGCGTTATCTACGCAACGAAGGACATCGAGTTCTCGACGTTCCTTGCCGGTTGCCGGGTCCCGCCCATGATTGCCGAGAACGAGGAGATGGTCTGGAGCGATCTCTCGCTTGCGGAGCCCGAACCCTTCAAGTCCGAGGTGAACCGGGAGGTCGGGAAGGCCGTATCGGCACGGACCGGCAAGGTCGTTGACTTCAAAAAGCCCGAGGTTGTCACCATTCTCGATCCTGCAACCGGTGGCGTGGAGGTCCAGATCAACTCAGTCTTTTTCTATGGGAGATACCAGAAGTTCGAGCGGGGCATCCCCCAGACGCACTGGGACTGCCGTGCCTGCAAGGGGGCAGGCTGCGAGAAGTGTAACTTTACCGGTGCCCAGTATCTCGACTCGGTCGAGGAACTGATCGGGCGGCCCGTGATCGAGATGTTCAACGCGGAGAATGCGATCCTCCACGGCGCGGGTCGCGAGGACATCGATGCCCGCATGGTCGGGACAGGGCGGCCCTTCATCCTTGAAGTAGTATCGCCAAGGAAGCGTTCCATCGACCTTGCGGAACTGGAAAAAACCATCAACAGCACTGCGGGCGGCAGGATCTCCGTTGCGATCAGGCGCTGGGCTGACCGTGCGGAGGTGGAAACCCTTAAATCAAACAAAGCGCATAAAAAATACAGGATCCTGGTCGAGGTTGACGGCGAAATAGCGGCGGATGAGTTCGCAAAAGCCGTAAAAACCCTGGAGGGCGTCACAATATACCAGCGCACGCCTGAACGGGTTGCTCACCGCCGGGCCGACAAGGTCCGCGAGAGAACAGTCCTCGGAATCGAGTGTGTAGGGGAGCAGGACGGCAAGTTTATTGTCGAAGTCCTGGGCGAAGCCGGCCTCTACATAAAAGAACTCGTGTCCGGGGACTCCGGGCGAACCCGTCCGAGTCTTGCCGAGATCCTGAAACGAAGCGCTCGCGTCACCAGCCTCGACGTTACGCAGGTGGAAGGAGCACAGGAGGGAGAATAAACCATGGCACATCACAATGGTCCAAGGAAGAAGACACGGTATAAGTACAAGAAAGAGTTAAGAAAGCGCGGACTGCCGCCGGTAACCTCGGTTATCCAGCGGTTCGAGATCGGCGACCGTGTCCACGTTGTTGTCGAGCCGAGCGTCCAGAAGGGGATGCCCCACCGCCGCTTCCACGGAAAGACCGGCACCGTCATCGGCCAGCGCGGCCGTGCATGGATGCTTACCATCCGCGATGGCGACGCCGAAAAGACCGTCATTGCAAGACCACAACATCTAAAAGCGCAGAAGTAAATTCACTGTCAGGTGATTGGCATGAAAGTAAAGGGTATTATTAGCGAAGAGAAGGTCACGCTCCCCGAGATGCGCAGCGTCCTCTTACGGGTAGAGTCCGAGAGGCTGGCCGCCGAGAAGGAGATGTCCTACGAGTTCAGGCGCAGTATCGAGCATGCCAATCAGCTCTCCAAGACGGATCCCGAGAAATCCCGCGATCTGGTCTCTGAACTCATCAAGATGGAGAAGATGAAGCCCGAGATCGCGTACCGGATTGCCAATATCATGCCCAAGACCCGTGATGAGGTCCGGGCGATCTTCGCGAAAGAGCGGTTCACCTTATCTCCCGAAGAGATCGATTCCATCATCGAACTGGTCATCACACATTACTGAGGTGTTGATCATGAAGGCGGAGAAGAAAGAGGTCAACGCGATAGTGCTGGATGTCCTGCTAAAAGGCCACCCGGATGACCCGCGTCCCCCGTTCAAGCGGGAACCGATCGTCCAGGCCATGGGCCTTGAGCAGTTCAAGCTGCTAGAGCTTGTGCCAAAGCCGGGTGTCCGGATCGAACTGCACGACAAAGTCTACATAGGCGATGCCGAGCGCGACAAGGTCGAACGCGTCAAGCGCCGGATCGGGTACGAGGAGCTGACCCAGACGGCAAAGGGCGAGCTCCCGTTCATCATCGAGAAGATCGTAAAGGAGCGTGAGCCCGATTTTGTCACGTTTTTTAACAAGGCAATCTCGATAACGCCCAAACTCCACATGCTCCACCTCCTCCCGGGCATCGGCAAGAAGCTGATGTGGGAGATTCTGGAGTCCCGGAACCGGAAGCCGTTCGAGAGTTTCGCCGACATCTCCGCACGGATCAAGGCGATCCCCCACCCGGCAAAAATGGTCCAGGCACGGATCCTTGAGGAACTCCAGGACAAGGATACCAAGTACCACCTGTTCACCACGAAATGAAAGCGCAGCACGACCAGCACTTCCTCATCGACCCGAATGCGGTGAACCGCATCGCGGACCTGACAGAGGTGCAGGACAAAAAGGTGCTCGAGATCGGGCCGGGCAACGGGGCGCTGACCCGTGCCCTGCTCGACCGGGAAGCCTTCGTGCATGCGATCGAGCTGGACACCCGTCTCGTGGAACAGCTTACCGATACGTTTTCTCGCGAGATCGCATCCGGCCAGCTCGTGCTCCAGCACGGCGATGCCACCCGGTGCACCTTCCCCCCATTCGAGATCACGGTCTCAAACCTTCCCTACTCCGCCTCATCCAAGATCACGTTCCGGCTGCTGGAACAGAACTTCGAGGTCGGCGTCCTGATGTACCAGGCAGAGTTTGCAGACCGGATGGTGGCAAAGGCGGGGACAAAGGACTGCGGGCGGCTCTCGATCATGGTCCAGACCTACGCCGCAGTACAGCAGTGTTTCCGGCTCCCGCCGCAATGCTTCTCACCCCGGCCCCAGGTACATTCCGCGGTCGTGAAGATCTTCCCCCGCGAGCCGATCTTTTTCATCAATGACCGGCGCCTGTACGCCGATGTTGTCCGGGCGCTCTTCTCGCACCGGAGAAAGACCGTGAGAAACTGCCTGAAGGGATCGGCCGGCACCATGCTGGGCGCCGGGTGGGTGAAGCGTGTGCTCTCGACCCTGCCGGAAGAGATCCTGGCAAGCCGCCCTGAGGCATTGTATCTCGAGGACTTTGCCACCATCGCAAACATCCCGTGACGCTGGCCGAACGGTTTTTGCCCATGCCCCGCTGAATACTTCTTTTGGGATTGCCATGAAATGGAGAGGCTGGGAGATGGTATCGCTCGAAGCTGCTGACCCGGCGGTCCCTTACGGCAAACTGGCAGTTGAAGCGATCGCCCCTGTCATCGTCTCGGCAAGCCGCTCCACGGATATCCCGGCATTCTATGGCGACTGGTTCCTGAACCGGCTGAAGGATGGATACGTTCGGTGGAAGAGCCCGTTTGGCGGAAAACCGGTCTTTGTATCGTTTGCCCGGGCACGGCTCTTTGTGTTCTGGTCCAAGAACCCCGCGCCCTTCTTTCCCTACTTGGATACGCTCGACCGCCTCGGGTACGGGTACTATTTTCTCTACAGCTTAAACGACTACGATAAGGAACACCTTGAGCCGAACGTGCCGCCGCTCGTTGAGCGGATTGAAACGTTCATCCGCCTCTCCCGCCGGATCGGGCCGGGGAAGGTCGTGTGGCGGTTCGACCCCCTCATCCTTACGGAAACCATCACGGTAAGCGATCTGCTGGACCGGGTGGAATGCATTGGCGACCAGATCGCCCCGTTCACGAAACGGCTGGTCTTCAGTTTCGTGGACATTGAGAAATATACGAAAGTCCGGCGGAACCTGGATGCAGCCGGGTGCCGGGGCGCCCGCGAGTTCACGGACGCGGAAGTTGCCGAGTTCTGCGAGGGTCTCCGGCGCCTAAACGAGCGGTGGGGGCTTTCCCTTTCCGCCTGTGCCGAGGGGCGCGATCTCTCGCAGTACGGCATTGGCCGGGGGCAGTGCATCAGCTGCGACCTGATGACAACGGAGTTTGCTCACGACAAGGAACTGACGGCGTTCCTCAGGCCGGAAGACCAGCAGACACTTGAGGGGTCCTCACCCGATCCCTCGCGACGGCTGAAGGATCCCGGCCAGCGGAACACCTGCCGTTGTGTTGTCTCGAAGGATATCGGGCAGTACTCCACCTGCATGCATCTCTGTGGATACTGTTATGCCAATACGTCTGCCGCGGCCGTTCGCCGGCATTACTCACGGTATCTTGCAGACCGCGAACACGGGATGTTCCACGATACGATTGTCGGGTAATGTAACGGGCCGTTAGAAATTCCGCATTACCTTTATCGCACAGAACTTCCCGCACATCGTGCACTCCGTCTCCTCCCCGCAGAACTGCCGTGCCCTCTCCGGGTCCATAGCACACCGGATCTGTGCTTCCCGGTCGAGTGCGGCCCGGAGGACCGCTACTTCCGCATCCTCATTCTCCCTCCCCTGCTTGACGGTATCACCGACATGGGCGGCTATCCTGAATGCGATGAGCCCCTCTTTTACCGCTTGCGGGTCCGGAAGACCGAGGTGTTCTGCCGGGGTGATGTAACAGAGATAATCCGCCCCCGCCGCACTCGCGGTGCTGGCCCCGATGGCACCGGCAATATGGTCGTATCCTGCTGCAATATCCGTTGGCAGGGGCCCGGCAACAAAGAGCGGGAACGGGGAACGCTTCTTATACGAGCGGATGATGGGAGCAATCCTGTCGTTGCGGATATGTCCGCCTGCGCCCTCGATGATCACCTGGACTCCTGCGGCAAGGGCCCGGTGGGCAAGTGCACAATTCTGACGGATCTCGGCCTGCTGGAATGCGTCCGGGCGATCGTGGATACAGCCGCTCCGTGCCGTGTTGCCAAGCGACAGGACAATGTCATGCTTCCGGCAGATTGAGAGGACTTCATCGAAGTGCTCGACAAACGGGTTTTCGCAGTCGTGAGTGAGCATGAAGGCGCTCGTGATCGACCCGCCTTTGGAGACCATCCCGAGAACCCGTTTCTTTTTCTTGAAAACCCCGAGCATTTTCCGTGTCACGCAGTGGACGACAACCGAGCTGATCCCCTGTCCTGCCTGTCGTTTGAGGGTGGTAAGGATATCTTCTGCCGTCATGTTCTCGAGGCCGCATTCGACAACTGCCTGGTAGACCGGCACGGTAGTTACCGGGAGCGTGGTACACGCAAGGATCTCTTGGCGGATGGCGTCGATATCGCCTCCCATCGAGAGGTCGCTGATGGTGTCAGCACCGAACGTTTCGGCGATCTCCGCTTTCCTGAGCTCATCGCTGACGGAAACCTTTCCTGAGGATGTTCCCAGGTTGACATTGATCTTCGTGCGCAGACCGGTTCCAATGCCCGTGCAGCGATTTTTGCGCTGCATGATAACCACACTCCCCGCGGCTATCCGCCGGAGGAGTTCGTTTGGATCGACACCCCCCTCTGTGGCAACGGTCTTCATCGGGGGGGTCAGTCTCTCTTCGCGGGCAGAATCAACCAGGGTCTTCATTCCTTTTACAGCGCTCCGTGCAGGTATCCTTGGCGCTCCCGCCATATGGATAGTTACCATCCGCATCCGGTCTGGTGCACTGTAATCCACCGGCATGAAAAGCCATTTTACCGACCAATAAACTACCGGCAGGTTTATGAAAGCCGGATCGCGCAGCATATCGTGTCAGGCGTCAATCCGGCAATGTATCGGGGCCGGATTTCGTTGTGCGATCCGGATTGCGATCCTTTTTCCCTCTTCCGGTCTCCATCCCATCCCTTTTTTTCAGATACCGGCCAACCATTCCTTACTGTATGGACTACGACTCCTCGCAAGTGTACCAGCCCGAAGCCGACACGTATCTCCTGCTCGATGCCGCACGGGGCGAAGTGAGGCCCGGCGACCGGGTGCTGGAGGTCGGGACCGGATCGGGACTGATCGCAGCCGCGATGCGGAAGGGTGCCCGCACCATTGCCACCGACATCAATCCCCACGCGGCAATCGCTGCGCAGAAGGCCGGCGTGGATGTCATCCGCTGCAACCTCCTCGACCCGATCCGGGGAAAATTCGATCTCGTTCTTTTCAATCCCCCGTACCTTCCCACCGAACCCCATGAGCGGATCGATGACTGGCTGGAGTATGCCCTTGACGGAGGGAAGACCGGGAGGGCGACCCTTGAGCGGTTTGCCGCGGACGTCAAGCGGGTGCTGGCGCCCGGTGGCAGGATCCTTATCCTCATCTCGTCGCTTACCGGGCCAGGGGAAGTGAAGGAACTCTTTGCTACGCACGGGTTACAAGCGGAGCTTATCCGCGAGGAACGGGTGGAGGACGAGATCCTCCTTGTCCTCCGGTTTACACGATGAGGTGTGCTTCACACGATCAGCCGCTTCCGCATCAGGTTTATCGAGATGAGGCAGGTGATGGCAGTGATAACTGCGATCCATGCAAGGTGAAGAAAGAGCATCCACGAGAGTGATGGCAGCGTCAGCATCCGCATGATGGCGACAAGGTGCGTGAGCGGCAGCACGGCAAGCGCGAAGTACTGGAGGAACGCCGGCATCAGCGTGAGCGGGAAGAACGTGCCCGAGAAGAGCGCCATGGGCGTGATGAAGAGGAACGACGGGTAATTGAGCGTGTCGATACCGGGTGTCACGGACGTGAAGCACATCGCGATACCGGCAAACATCAGGCCTCCGAGGAACGCAAGCGGAATGGTGAGCACGGCGAGGGGCAGGGAGACGACACCGAACACCGCGAGCACCGGCAGCATGATGAGCACATAGATGACGCTCCGGGTCGCCCCCCACAACAGTTCGCCCGCGATCACGTCCTCGATCGAGAGCGGGGTCGCGATCATGGCATCGAACGTCTTCTGGTAGTACATGCGGACAAAGGAGCCGAAGGTGCATTCGAAGAACGCCGAGTTCATCACCGCGATAGCAAGGATGGCCGGGGCAATGAAGTTGATGTACGGGATGCCGTCGATCTGCTGGACGTAGGTGCCGATGCCGATCCCGATGGCAAAGAGGTAGAGGAGCGCCTCGACAAGCGGGGGAAAGAAGTTCACCTGCAAGGTCCGGATAAAGACCACGAGGTTCCGGTACCAGACGATTCCGGCACGGCGGGTTACGTTTGGGATCGAGAAGATGTGCGGCATGATCACTCCCGCAAGTTCCTCCCGGTCAGTTTCAGGAACACGTCTTCGAGCGTTGCCGGCCTTGTGATCATCCGCTCCGGCCGGCAGCGTTCGAGAATGGTCCTCGCGACTTCGCGTGCGGTCTCAGATGTCGCAGCCACCTGGACCATGTCGCCGGTCTTCTCGAAGGGGACCCCGAGTTCGCTGAGGCAGGTGACGACATCGTCGCTTCCCTCCACTTCCACGATCTCGTGGCCGGCATGGTCACGGACAAGGTCCGCGGGCGCCCCTTCCACCAGGATCTTTCCGTTGTCCATGATGACCAGCCGGTCGCAGAGCCGTGCGGCTTCGTCAAGGTAATGCGTGGTCATCACGATGGTGTTTCCTTTCGCCTGCAGGCTCCGGAGTTTCTCCCAGATCAGGTGACGGGCCTGCGGGTCAAGGCCGATGGTCGGCTCGTCCAGGACGAGCAGGTCGGGACGGTTCACGAGTGCCCGGGCAAGGATGAGCCGGCGCTTCATCCCCCCGGACAATTTGTCCACCGAAACGTCCCGCTTCTCGGTGAGCTGGACGAACTCCAGCAGTTCCTCAGCCCGTTGTGTTGCCTCGTCTTTCGTGATGTCAAAGTACAGTGCATAGTAATAGAGATTCCCAAAGCAGGTGAAGTCCGGGTCGAGGTTGGTCTCCTGTGGGACAACGCCGAGGCTCTGCTTGATCTCCGCGGGTTTGTCATCGGGATCCATTCCGAGGATCGTGAGGGATCCGGAAGAACGGGGCGAGACACAGGTGATCATCTTCATGGTCGTGGTCTTACCCGCCCCGTTCGGGCCCAGGAACCCGAAGATCTCCCCTTGTTTTACGGTGAACCGGATGCCGTCGACTGCAACCGTGCCGTTATAGTTCTTCTTCAGGTCATGGGCCTCGATGATTGCCGTCATCAGCGATCTTCCGTGCTGTGGATCTCTGTTCCGCGTACTACAAAATGCTCGTGTTTGGGACAAAGAGACCAGAAGCAAAAAAGAAGATGAAAGGGATTGGATGAGCGTTACGGGAGTGGCTCCGGCTTAACAAAGACAATGCCAACGATCAGCACCGCAAGGAGGGCCACGGTCCCCATCAGGGTGAAGGGATCCACGGTGTCGACATTGTAGATCAGTACGTGCCGGACAACCCCGGTCAGGCCTGCGATGAGGAGGGCCCTAACCTCGACATGCTTGGTTTTGAAATAGACCGTCACGGTCTCGAAGAGGACGATGATGGTGATGGTCAGGAGGAGTGCATAGATGACGCTGACAAGCCCGTTGGCAAAGTCGCGGGATACCACCATCTGCAGGATCAACTGGACTGCATCCCAGACCGAGAAGACGGCAATGATCGTTAAGAGGATTGCCACGATCATGTACAGGATCATGGGCACGAGCGAGAAGAAGTTGATCAGGTATTCCATTACCGGCGAGTTCTTTTCCATGCAGTAACCCCGATTAAGTCGTTAACCTAGTGTGGCATGGCGAAGATAAAAAAGGTGCGGGGAGGAGGATTTACCTGCGGAGGCGGCGGAGTGCGTCTTCTGCTGCTTCGCGGACTTCGGAGAACGGGTCGTCTTTCAATGCGGTGAGCGTTGCAACGGCCTGCCGGTTGCCCAGCTTCCCGAGGATCATGGCAGCGCCGATCCGTATCTCCCGTTCAGGGTCCCGGAGAAGGGGGATGACGAGCGGTGCTGACCCGGGATCGCGGATCCTTCCCAGTGCCTCAAGGATAGCGGCCCGGACTGCCGGTTCATCGTCCTGAAGGGCCCGTGCAAGCGGGGGGACCGCAGCCGCATCACCCCTTCGGCCGAGCGCGAGAGCAGCCTCAGTGCGGACTTCCGGGTGAGGATCGTCAAGGGCGGCGGCAAGGGCTGTGAGAGCCCGGTCGTCACCGGAGCTTCCAAGGGCCTTTGCCGAAGCCTTCCGCTTTGCAATGCTGCCGTTCTGCAGGTCGGAGAGAAGCGTGATGATCTCGGCCATGGAAGTGGGAGGGTCAGTGTTCGCAGGAGCCGCCGGATTCGTACACGGAGATTACGTTCTGTGCCACATCGGGAGAGATGGTGTCGCGGATATAGTGGACAAGCGCCTCGACATCCTCTACCGGCATGCAGCCGAGGCTCTCTTCGCCGTTCCGGATCAGGTCCGTGAGGTAGGTGAGCTCCTCTTTGTCGAGCCGGCTGATGCGCCGGAGAAAATCCTCAGTGTCCTCGGCGAAATGGTTGGAGATCGGGGGGAGGATGGAGTGGAACATGTGGCCGGATCCCGAGCAGGTCAGGTCGCCGCATTCGGGTGCGAGTTTCTTTAAGATCGCGATGTCCTTGTCGTCAAGTTCGCGTGGCATGATGGTTGTACCCGATCAGTGTTTTACGGGCTTTGGAATAAACGTGCGGGAAGGGCACCGGTCGCTGTCGCGGTCAGGGGGGACCGGGCCGTTGATGCGGCACTCGCCCGCGTCTTTTACCTTCGGGAGATAACTGATGCAGTCGGCACAGGTTGGCATATGCTCTCCTATGGACTTCCTGTGCAATGATTCTTGCGAAAAAGGTTTTAGAAATATTTGCCCAGCCACTTTTTGATACCGGCAAAGAAGCCACCGGAACTCTTGGAGCCGGACCCCTTCTTCTGCGACCGGGGTTCCATGGTCTGCATGGGTTTTGCAATGGTGCGCTTGACCGGGGGCGAGCGGGGTTCCGGGATATCCTGGAGCATGCCCTGCGGCTCATCGGCAACGGGCTCAAAACCCCACGCGAACCCGATCTTGTATGCCCGCTCGTTCTGGCGGATCCAGTTTGCTGCCGCCATGTAACCGCGGTCTTCCGCCTTCTTGATGGTGTCCTCGTGGTCTGATGTAAAGTGGATCTCGCGCTGGAGTGCAATGATCTCCTCATAGGCTTTTCCGGGAACCTGGATCTTCTCCCTGCTCATAACTTCTCGTATAGGGATATGCCGGGACGCGCTATTTAATGGTTCCTCTGTAAACCGGGGAATTTACAGGTATTCTGCGCGTTAATTGTAATCCGGATTGTACGGAGATGCCGGAATCGCCATCGCACAATGTTGATATGTCCGCTGGTCTATTGTAGAGCATAGCGTTGGAGGGAAAACTTTTGGGAAAAGTGATCTATGAAGGGGACGATTTCAAGCGGATGCCCCGTGCAGACCTGCTTGCGGTCGAGCGGCTGGTGAAGAGCGGCAAGCTGGGGATCTTTGAAGTGAAATACAAGGAGACGAAGTTCAAGATCGAGATCAAGAAGAAGGGCATGGATACGGTGGTGAAACGGTTCCGGGCGATGTGATCGGGATCAATCAGACCTTGACGAAAATTTTTCATGCAGGCTTTGATTGAAAACCCTGTATAAGGTTTCTTCGACTTAAAAAATGCCAGTTCAGCGCCGCTTCCGTCGGTACCGTCGATCCCCTGCCAGAGGGGGACTGGTGTCTCCCGGCGTTCTCCGGATGCCTGTCCGCAGGCTAAAACCCGTTATGCCCTCTTTTCGGCCAAAAGAATGTGGCAAAAATTTACCTCTCCTCTCCGGCGTAAAAACGGGTTCTGTGCCCGGATTATTCCCTCATTTTCCGGAATGTCGAATGCTGAAAGCATGAGACATGAGAAGACGAAGTCTTCGAATTATTCCCTCCTGGTCCGGAAAAGGAGGGAATCGGAGCCCGTAACAGGCCCGGATTGGCGCATGTCTGAAATGGGGGTGTGCTATGATGTGCGACAGGTCATTGGGCCTGGTGGTGGAGAAGAAATCCTCAGTCTTTGGGGAAAATTTTCCATCGGACCCTGCTTCAAAAACAATAATCGCGATCGTGATCGCGATGGAAAACCTGATCCGGATCAACCCGACCCTGCATGAAAAAAAATGAGCAGACTTTGGCTGCGAAAAGCGAAGCTCATGCAACTGATACGATGCCAGACGCGCAAAACGCCTCGCGGGCTCTTCGAAGAATTGTTCTGCAATTCTTCTCGTGTCTCGACTCTGATGAGTCTCGACATTGCGCTACGCACTTACCTGTACGCGAACATGCGTACGGGCCGTTGCCCAGCGTGGGATCGGCAGACCCCCAAGCGACTCCCCGCATTGCGGGGTGGGGGAGGAATCACATCTACTGGTGCACGTGCTCCTGCCAGAAAAATTCACAAAAGGAGTGCTGCTATGGAGCTACCTTTTAGCTGGTTAGAATCCGCTTCATTCCAGCTTTTTTTCATGAAATCAACCCCAAATTGGGATGATCTCTCTTTACGCGCGATACCCTGATAAGACTTTTGAAAGGGCGGAAATTTCTGGAAATTTTGAAGTTGGGTTATAGATGATAAATGACCGTATTTCGTCGCATCTCAAGTAAATTTTCTGAGTTAGTTTTTTGCATATCTTGTGAATTTCTAAATTTTTTCTGCAATAACAATTTACTTGGGATCGGGGTAGACAACGAATTAGTCTATACTAGACTAAATTGCTAAAATTTTGACGTTTTTTTGTATCATACATTCCGACGTGAGAAATACGGAGAGATACGGACAACTATCCAATGCAAAAACAAATGCAGTTTTCTCTTGATTTATCCTTTTTTGGAGTGTCTGGAAATTGCTCATATACTATCTGGGAAATCTTGTGTCTCACAAAAACAGAAAAATGAGACACAACAGCATCTTGTGTATCACTGGTGAGACACAAGACTTCTTTGTGTCTCACGCTGGTATGATTCTGATACGCAACGGTCCCGGGAAATTACCAGCTGCTGCTCTCGGTGATCGCGATCAGCCGCGAGAAGCGGTAAATCGTCGGGCTCTTCCCCTTCCCTTCCCGGCTTACCGTGAGAATATCCGCTTCGGTCAGTCCCTTCAGGACCCGGTGGGCGCTCGGTTTGGGAATTTTTGATTCCGCGATAAAATCAGCGCTCTTGAAGATCGGGCGCGAGAAGAGCGTATCGATTGCCTGGACCGTATATTGGGAGTGCGTTGCCTCAGGAACCTCTTTTTTCATCTTCTCGTAGAGTTCGATGATCGCCGTTGCCTTCTGGTTATTCTCGGTGGCCTGCTCGATAAGCGCCTGTAGAAAGAATCCTATCCAGCCGTTCCAGTTGTTGTCACGGGAGACTGAAAGCAGATGGTCGTAGTATTCATCCCGGTGGGCCTCAAGGTACGCGCTGATGTAGAACATCGGCGTTGACAGGATCTTTTTATTGTAGAGGATGATGGGTACCAGCATCCGCCCGATTCTTCCGTTCCCGTCGCGGAACGGGTGGATGAGCTCGAACTGCGCTTTCAGTACCGCAAGCTGCACCAGCGGATCCCGCTCTTCGCTGTGCAGATAGTTCTCCCAGTTCGTGAGGGCATCCGGCACAAGGTTCGGCGGCGGGGGGATGAACGTGGCCCGTTCGATGGGGGTACCGTAGGGAGCGATATAATTCTGGATGCGGCGAATCTCTCCGGGTTCCCGGTCCCGTCCGCGGACGCTGGCTAGAAGGATACGGTGAAGGTCGCGGATCATGTTCGTGCAGATCGGCCGCCTTCCCAAATCCTCGACAGCGGCCCGCATCGCCGTCCGGTAATTGATGATCTCCTGAATGTCCAGCCGCTTCTCCGGTGTGATCTTGTGCGCTTGGTCCGCTTCGAACTGTAGTACCTCTTCGAGGGATGCCTGAGTACCTTCTATCCGTGACGAGAGGACCGCTTCACGTATTGTGAGCGGGGATAGAAGGATCTCGGGATTGATAATGCCTTGGAGCAAGCCATCATATCGGGCAAGGGCCGCGTTCGCTTTCCCGATGCGGGGGATGTGTGCCATCCAGTCAATGTCATCAAGCGGGAGGATTCGGGGCGTGTACGGCTCCATTTCTGGTTCAGTATAGTGTCCCGGAGAATATTAGGTTTGGCAGGGGGATTCTAACCAGAATAGAAGATGCTGCTATGGGGATTCGAACCCCAGTCGCGAGCGTGAGAGGCTCGCATGATTGGCCGGACTACACTATAGCAGCAAGTTGCCCTCTAGTGTGGGCGATGAGGCTACTTATACTTTATTCCCCTGCACGCACGGTGCGCTTCGGCGAGGGTTTTCATATCCCGATATGGCCGGACTACAATCAACTATATCTCCGTCCTGCAGCGATTACTATAGGCAATGAGTAGTCTTGAGGATGAGATCAAACAGCTCGAAGACGAGTTAATCAAGACGCCCTACAACAAGGCTACTTCCAAGCATATCGGGCGGGTCAAGGCCAAGATAGCCAAGCTCAAGGACGAGGCCGTGAACCGGGCCATGAAGGCCGGCGGTGGCGGGGAAGGCTACCAGGTCAAGAAGTCCGGCGATGCAACGGCAGTCCTTGTGGGGTTTCCGTCAACCGGTAAAAGTACACTCCTCAACAAGCTGACCGGCACGGAGAGTGCGGTCGGGGCGTATGCGTTCACCACGCTCACGGTCGTGCCCGGGGCTCTCGAATACAAAGGGGCGAAGATCCAGCTCCTCGATATCCCGGGGCTTATCGCGGGCGCAGCAATGGGCAAAGGCCGGGGTAAGGAGGTCATCGCGGTCGTCAGGAACGCGGACATCATCATCATTCTTGTGGATGTCTTCAACGAGGCGCACTTCGATGTCCTGCTCCGGGAACTCTACGATGCCGGCATCCGGATCAATGTCCCGAAGCCTGACATTACGATCAAGAAATCTGCCCATGGCGGTATCCGGCTCAATGCGGTCGGGACGCTCGACCTCGACATTGAGGAGGTCCGGTCCATTCTTGCCGAGTCCAAGATGATGAACGCCGACATCCTGATCCGCGGGAATGCCACGCAGGACGACCTCATCGACGCCGTGCAGGGCAACCGCGTATACATCCCCGCATTCATCGCCGTCAACAAGGTCGACCTCGTGGACAAGGAACGGTACCTGGAGATCGAGCACGATATCGGGGAGCGGTTCGGCAGCCCGCCCATCATGATCTCCGCGTACGGCGGTTACCACCTGGAAGAACTCAAGGACGCGATCTACGACTGCCTCGGGTTCATCCGCCTGTATCTCAAGCCGCATGGCGGGGAAGCGGACATGGAAGAGCCGCTCATCATCCGCAAGGGAAGCACGGTCGAGGACGTCTGCAACAAGCTCCACCGGGAGTTCGTCCAGAAGTTCCGGTATGCCCGGATCTGGGGCAAGTCGGTCAAGCATCCCGGGCAGCGGGTCGGCCTCACCCACAGGCTCCTGGACAGCGACCTGCTCAGCATCATCGTCGAGCACTGACTTTTTTTACACCGTTTTGTTTGTGTGGTCTCCCCGTACCGCATCATAGATCACGGAGAGCGGGGCCGTGGTCTTGATCCCGTACCCGCAGAAGTGCGTACGGCTGGCCGGGTAACCTGCATCAGTAAGGCGCCCGAGGACAACGTTGATATCCGGCGGGGAGCAGCGCAGCCGTTTTGCAATCTCGTGGTAATCGTAAAAGCTCGAGGTCGGCAGTTCCTCACGGCTGGTAGCCAGGAGTTTCTGGATATCTTTTTTTGTCCCCAGGTCAGCGGTACCCGCCGCATCGATTAGCCGGGACACGATCTCATCCTTCGCGATCTTCCCGAGCCAGAGCGGCCCGATAGGATGGAGTGGCTCCCCGCAGTGCGGGCAGGTACGGGACACGGAATGGAGTCCCGGCTGCTCTTCGCGGTACGGGCATTTTTTGCACTGGTGGATGAACCCGATATGCGAGAGAGTCGCGTCCGCTGCCTTCGGCCCGCGGAGGATCCGGAGGTGGAGACGGGTGAAGTGCTCGCGGGCATAGCAGAAGAGCGGCTCGATCCCCCGGTCGTACTTCACGGTCTCCCGCACGACAAACCCGAGGAGGATCCGGAGCCCCACCTCGCTGTGGTACTCCGTGTTCATCGGCTCGGCCCCGTACCGGCGGATCCCGGCCTTCAGGTGGGCCCCGCAGAGCGGTGCGGTATCCGTTGCGGTCACAAAGAGGAACCTCCGGCAGCCCCGGATCGCTGCATCGATCACCCAGGCCGGCGTGCCGAACGGGTCGAGGTCCACGGCATCGAATGACCGTTCCGAGAGCAGCGCATTCATGTCCCGCTCTATGACCTCGATGGGAGTCCCGGATCGTTCAGTGTTCCGGCGGATCAGTTCGATCGCCTTCGGGTCCCGGTCTGCGATGGCAACGGGAATCCCGCATTCGGTTGCCACCCGGAGGCCCCGGATGCCGGTGGCTCCCATGGCATCGAGGTATTCGTCAGGTTCGAGGAGCAGGAGGAGGAGCACAGTGATATCCCGGTTCAGTTCCATCCGGCGGTTGAAGAAGATCGGGGCGGAGCCGGGTGGAAACTGGGTTGTGTCGTCCTGGACCGGGATCAAAATCGTTGTTTTTCCTTCCGTCGCCTCCGTCAGATCCATGTGCCGGAGATGTTACAGCGCGCAAAACTTATACATATTCCCCCGCAATGGATATGGGCAGGGCGAGTGGCTTAGCCCGGACATAGCGTCAGCCTCCTAAGCTGAACGCCGGGGGTTCAAATCCCCCCTCGCCCGTATTCGATCCTTTTCGCGCACTTTTTAGTCCGGGACGACCAGAGAATGATCCAATGAGCGCTGCCGGTTTCCTGAACATTATCCGCCCGGCAAATGCCGTGATGGCCGGCGTTGCAGCGGTTGTCGCGTATTTCATCGCTGCCGGCGCCCTCGTCCCCGCAGCACTCCTCCTGCCTGTTGTTGTCACGCTCATCACGGCGGCCGGTAACGTGATCAACGATTACTTTGATGCAGAGATTGACGCGGTCAACCGGGCTGACCGCCCCATTCCCTCGGGACAGGTCTCGCGGAACGCAGCGCTCTGGTACGCGGTTGCGCTCTTCCTTTCCGGGATCGCAGTCTGCCTCTTCACAAACTGGATCTGCATCGCATTTGCCGTCTTCAACTCCCTCCTCCTCGCTCTCTACGCGGCCCGGCTCAAGAGCATGCCGCTTGTCGGGAACATCGCGGTCTCCTATCTCTCGGGGAGCATGTTCCTCTTTGGCGGGGCATTCGCGGGAATGGACGGGCTCATCCATCTCGTCCCCATTGCAGTGATGACCTTCCTTGCGATGATGGCCCGCGAGCTCATAAAAGACGCAGAGGATGTCGAGGGGGACAAGGCCGGGGGGGCAGTCACGCTCCCGATCATGATCGGCGTGAAGAAGACCGCCCTTGCCGCCTTTGTCTTTGTCCTGCTCTCTGCCATCGCAAGCGCAGTCCCCTTCCTGTGGTGGGGCATCCCGTACCTTGTCCTCATCGGACTTGTTGACGTTATCCTCCTCGCGGCAGCCATAAAGGCCCTTTCCTGCGACACACCGGCCTGTGTCCGGCAGTCGAAGGCATCAGCCGCGCTCAAGTACGGCATGTTCGCCTCGCTCCTCGTCTTCGTGATCTCGGCCCTCTTCTTCGGATAATACCTCCCTCGCGGCTCCCTGCCGGAAGGCGCCGAGCAACAAGTTTATCCCCGCACTGGCACCACAGGTAAAAGTGAGAACAATGCCCACGGTGATCCAGAAAGGAACTACCTATTTTGCGCAGAAAGGCTCGTATTTCGAAGGGAACGTCCGGATTGACGGCGACTTCGTGGTGCCGCCCCGCACCCATTTCTGGGGCAGGCTCAATGTTTCCGGCACGCTCGAACTCGGCCCGCGTTCCAGTGTCTCCCTGGACATTGCCTGCGGCGGTGCGGTCATCGGAGGCCAGTGCCGGGTCAAGGGGCCGATCGTTGCGCAGGGAGACGTGGTCATCCTCGATCATGCCAGCGTCCATTCGGTCACCGCGGGCGGAAGGGTCATCCTGCGTCCCAACGTCACGGTCGGGGATGTGACAAGCCAGGACGCGATCATCGTCCACGGCAGGATAAAGAGCGGGAACCTAATCGGAAAGAGTATGAAGGTCCTTGGGGATTAACGCCGGGTCGATCCCCAGTGTTGCGACCTCGTACACGTCGGCCCAGTTGACGATGGTCTCGACGCACCCTTCTTTTAAGGTCACTACGCCCATCACGACAAGCCCCATCTTGTCGGCCATATCGATGCCTTCCTTGACTTCGCTGAGGCACCCGACCCCGATGATCGCCTTCGGGTGGTATTTTTTCACCATCCGCTTGATGAACGACGAGCCGGGCACGATGAAGATCCGGTAACCCAGCCGTTCGAGGAGAACCCGGGCCTCGCCCACCGTGCACTGGCCGCAGGTCCTGCATTTGAGGCCTTCCGGGGTGAGATTGGCGGGGCACTGGGACGATCGCAGGCACTGGGGCATGAAGATCGCCCGCTCTGTAACCGGGATGGCCGCAAAATCAGCGGCGTTCATGGTGTTGTGGAGTTTGATGAAGAACGAGAGCATCTCCCGGTCCTCGAGGCCGAGGAGCCGGAACATGGCCTTCATCATGCCTTCGAGAAAGACGAGGCCGGCCTTGATGAGTTCCGGGAAATAGAGTTTCTTCTGCCGTATCGAGTAGAGCGAGATGACGACAAGGATGAAGGAGACGATGAGTGCCGAGAGGGTGACGATGACCGTGACCTGGCCGATGAAGAGCATCACGTGGTTCCAGGGGGTGAGGTCAACAAATGCCATCGGGCACTTCCGGTTGTGGTCTAATGGGATGTAGTACGAGATAAGTGTGACCGGGTATTGATCGGCTGGCGGAGCACCCCGGTCTCGGTGATGATGGCGGTGACAAGGTCCATGGGCGTTGCATCGAAAGCCGGGTTCTTCACCTTCGCGCCGTCCGGAATATACACCCTGGTGCCCATGGTCGTGACCTCGTCGCGTCCCCGTTCCTCGATCTCGACATTGTGTTCGCTCTTCTCCGGATCGAATGTCGATAAGGGGGCGGCCACATAGAACGGGATCCTGTGGTGGCGGGCGCAGACCGCGTGCATGTACGTGCCGATCTTGTTGAAGACTGCGTCGTGGGTGATCCGGTCCGCCCCGACAACGACAGCGTCTATCGCGCCGGACCGCATGAAGTGGGCAGCCATCGAGTCCGTGATCACGGTCACGTCGATCCCGTCGCGGGCAAGCTCCCATGCCGTGAGGCGCGCCCCCTGCAGGAGCGGCCGGGTCTCGCAGGCGATCACCTTCACGTCTTTTCCGGCCTCTGCGGCAGAACGGATCACGCCAAGCGCCGTCCCCCATGAGGAACAGGCGAGCGCCCCGGCATTGCAGTGGGTCAGGACCGTGCACCGGTCCGGGAGCAGGGCGCCGCCGTTCCTGCCGATGGCGTGGCAGCACGCGGTGTCTTCGCGGGCGATTGCACCTGCCTCGCGGAACGCTATCGACTGCGCATCCTCGCGGGAACGGGCCTCTTCCAGCGACGCAAGGACCCGGTCGATCCCCCAGCCGAGGTTAATCGCCGTTGGCCGTGTTGAACGAATCCGTTCAGCATCCTGCTTTACGCGTTCTGTAAATCCGGAGAAAGGACCTTCCGGTGCCGTAAGCGTGGCAATGGCGACGCCATAGGCCCCGGCAACGCCGAGCGCGGGTGCGCCCCGGATCTCCAGGCGCCGGATGGCGGTTGCGAGCCGGTCGATACTCCGGCACTCGATTATCCTGTATTCTCCCGGCAGGAGCGTCTGCTCGATATAGCAGAGGCAGTCTTTCCCGCTGTCCCACCAGAGTGTTGGAGAGGTGTCCACTTACTGTCCCACCCTGATCGCGTTGATCCATGCCTGCATTGCTGCCGCCTGCCCGGAAGCCACGCTGTCCGGGATATCGCGGGGGGCCGTTGCCGTTCCGGCTACGTAAATCCCCGGCCGGAGCGTTGTTATCGTATCAACGGCATCGTTCACCGGCCGGATAAACCCGTTCTCTTCGCAGGCGATCCCCAGTTTCTCCGCAAGGGACGGTCCCACCTCGGCAGGGCGGATGCCAACCGAGAGGACCACGAGGTCCGGGTGGAGGACCTGGACTTCTCCGGTCTCGGAGTTCTCGACCTGCAGGATCATGCCGCTCTCTTTTGCGTCAGGGATCACATCGGAGGGCATGCCCCGGAGGAACCGGATGCCCAGCGATTTCGCCCGCTCGAAGTACTCCTCATACCCCTTGCCGTACGCCCGGATATCCATGTAACAGATGGTGACGTCTGTCTCCCTGTGCTTCTCCTTGATCAGGATCGCGTTCTTCAGGGCCTGCATGCAGCAGACACACGAGCAGGAAGGGCACCCGATGGTCATGTCCCGGGAACCCACGCACTGGATGAAGACAATGGACTGCGGCTCCCTTCCGTCGCTCAAACGGCGGATCTTCCCTCCGGTCGGGCCGCCGGCATTGATCATCCGTTCGAGTTCGAGGCTGGTGATGACATCGGGGAGCCGGAGGTAATTGAAGGGCGTCTTCTTCCTTGCATCGAAGACATCGTAGCCGGTCGTGACGATGATGCTTGCTGCATCAACGGTGATGGTAGTCTCCTCGTCCTTTTTCTTGATCGAGCCCGGGCCGCAGACATCGTAACAGAGTCCGCACTCGATACAGTGTTCCTGGTCCTTGACCACGATATCCGGCACTGCCTGGGCGTGCGGTTTGTAGATCGCTTTCCGTACGCCAACGCCGGCATCGAACCGGTTGTACACCTCGACCGGGCAGATCTGGATGCAGTCCCCGCAGCCGGTGCAGGTGACCTCATCGACATACCGCGGGTGTTTCTTTATCGTGACCCTGAAATGACCGGTGTCCCCGTCGATCCGCTCGACCTCGGCACAGGTATGGATGCTGATATTCCTGTGCCGTGACACGTCTACCATCTTGGGCGAGAGGATGCACATGGAGCAGTCGTTTGTCGGGAAGGTCTTGTCCAGCTGCGCCATGTGGCCGCCAATGGAGGGCTCGCGCTCGACAAGGTCGACATGGATGCCATGACCGGCGATATCGAGGGATGCCTGGATGCCGGCAACCCCGGCGCCAATGACAACAATGTTAGCCATGGCGGGCATACTCTCCGGCAAGTTCGGCATAGGATGCGGCGTTTTTCAGGATATGCTGCTGCTGCTCGTCGCTGGCCTGCTTGACGACTTTCCCGGGAACTCCGACAACAACCGACCGCTCAGGGACTTCCATTCCCTCCTTTACTACCGCACCGGCGCCGATGACCGAGCCCTCCCCTATCATCGCCCCGTTCAGGACGATCGCGCCCATGCCGACAAGCACGCGGTTGCCGATGGTGCAGCCGTGGAGGATGGCCCCGTGGCCGACAGAGACATCAGTGCCGATACGGACCGGGAACCCCTTGCTGGTGTGGACAACGCAGTTGTCCTGGATATTGGAACGGTCGCCGATCACGATCCGGTCCTTGTCGGCACGGATTACGGCGCCAAACCAGATCCCGACGTCCTTTCCCAGCGTGACATCCCCCGTCACGGTTGCATTCCCTGCCTGGAACAGGGCAACGCCGGAGATTTTCGCATCCATAGCCATAATAACATAGGAAATTAAGAATGGAGGAACATGAAGGTTATGGTAGGGGGTACGTTCGATCCCCTTCATGACGGCCACAAGCGCCTTCTGGACCGCTCGTTCGATCTTGCCGGGCAAGGGGGCCATGTGGTGATCGGTCTCACCACGGACACCTTCGCGAGCCGGAAAGTCCACCCGATCCGATCCTTTGCCGACCGGAAATCCGACCTTGAGGCGTATATTGCATCAAAGGAGCATGCCGCCCGCTGGAACATCGAGCCGTTAAACGACCGGTTCGGGTCGGCCGTTGACTCCGATTTTGACGCCATCGTGGTCTCCGAAGAGACGCTGCCGGTTGCTGTCGAGATCAACAAGGAACGCCGCGGGAAGGGCAGGCAGAAGGTCGATATCCACCAGATTACCTGCGTCCTTGCCGAGGATGGACGCTGGATCTCGAGCACCCGGATCTACCGTGGCGAGATCGATATCCACGGGCACGTCCTGCATTAAATCAGGATAGAGAACAGGATTTTCGTTTTTCTTAATGCTCGCCGTCAGGCTGGCAAAAAAAGGTATTATTTCCTTGACACAAACACAGCACCGATCAGCGCGATAACCGTTGCAAGGAGCGGGACTGCTGCTGAAAGGGGTGCCTGGGTGGTCGGCTTGGCTGCAGCAGGTGCTTCTGCTGTCGCCACTGCTGCAGGCTGCTCCGTGGCTGCTGCGGCAGGTGCCTCAGTGGTCACAACTGCGCTTGCCGGTGCGGAAGTTCCCGTCTTGTAGATGGAGTCAGCCCCGTACTGGTTGGCTACGGTGAGGCTGACATCGTAGGAACCCTCGTAGAGGTAGATGTGGCGGGGGTTCTGCTCCGTGGATGAGGTCCCGTCGCCGAAGTCCCAGCTCCAGGAGGTCGGGTTGTTGGATGAGAGGTCAGTGAACTCGACAATGAACGGGGCCTTGCCTACCTGGCGGTTGGCCTTGAACTCGGCTACCGGGGCAAGGGTGGTGGAGATGTAGTTGACCTTCGTGATCGTGTCCGATCCGTCCTTGTTGGATGCTGTCAGGGTCACACTGTAGACGCCAAGGGTCGTATAGGTGTGGGTCGGGTTCTGCTCGGTTGAGCTTGCGCCATCGCCAAAGTCCCACTTCCATGCAGTCGGTGCATTCGAGGACTTGTCCGTGAATGCTACTGCCATGGGGGCTCCGCCCTTGGTCCGGTCAGCAACGAAGTCTGCCCTGGGGATGGAGAGGACGGTGATGTACTGGTTCTTCGTGCGCGTGTTGGTCAGGTAGGGGTTGGATGCCGTCAGGGTAACATCATAGACACCGGTTGCACGGTAGACATGGTCGGGGTTCGGGCCGGTGCCGGTCGTACCGTCGCCAAAGTCCCATACCCAGTTGGTGGGGTTGCTGGTCGAGAGGTCCGTGAAGCTGACAACCCGTCCTACGCCGACCGTTGTCTTGTCTGCAACGAAGTCAACGGCTGCACCGCCGCCGACCGTGATCAGGTCCTGCTTGATCGCGGTGTCAGATCCGAAGTTGTTCTTGACCGTGAGCGTGACAGTGTAGGTGCCTTCCTTCATGTATACGTGGGTTGGCATCTGTTCCGTGGAGGTTGCACCGTCGCCGAAGTCCCAGGCCCAGGAGGTGGGCATGTTCGTAGACTGGTCAACAAACTGCACGGTCTTGGGGACAGCGTACTGCGCGTAGGGCGTGGTCACCGGGCGGAAGTCTGCCTTCGGGGGCATCCCGACATTGACATACCCAGTCTTTGTCTCGGTGTCCTTGCCGTTCTCGTTCCGTGCGGTGAGCGCAACCGTGTAAATGCCCTTCACCTGGTAGGAGTGGGAGGGATTCTGTACCGTTGATGTTGCCGTGTCGCCAAAGTCCCAGGACCAGGCTGTCGGGGCATGGCCGGACTTGTCCGTGAACTGGACGTTCTCGTTCGGGTTCACCTGGAGGGGTGAGCCGACGAAATCAGCGTCAGGAACGCCGCCGACATTGATGATCTGTGTCGTAGACGCAGTCTCGGTGCCACGGGTGATCGTGAGTTTCACGTTATAGGAACCGGCGGTCATGAACGTGTGGGACGGGTGTTGCTGGTTCGAGGTCATCCCATCGCCGAAGTCCCAGGACCAGGCAGTCGGGCTGCCGGTCGAGCGGTCCGTGAACCGGGTGGCAAGGGGTGCCTTTCCGGAGGAGGGGAATGCATCGAACTTTGCTGCAAGATCACCGGAAACGGTGATGTACTCGTTCCGCATGGCGTCCGATATTCCGAATTCATTGGAGACGGTCAGGATGACATTGTAGTTCCCGGCTGCCCAGTAGGTGTGCACCGGGTTCTGCTCGTTGGATCCCTGGCCATCGCCAAAGTCCCAGGTCCACTTGTTTACCTGGCCGGTTGACTGGTCGGTGAATGCAACGGTCATCGGTGCGCCACCGGAGGTCGGGCTGCCGACAAATGCAGCCTTCGGGGGCATGCCGACGGAGATATAGTCCGTCTTGATGGCAGTGCTGGTACCGTAGGCATTCTTCACGGTCAGCTTGACCGTGTAGGTGCCGCGCCTGAGGTAGGTGTGGCTCGGGTTCTGTTCCGTTGACGTGACCCCGTCACCAAAGTCCCATTCCCAGGTCATCGGTTTCGAGCCCAGTGACGTATCGACAAACTCGACTTTTGTGGGGATTGTCGTGAAAGCATAGTGGGCATCAAACTGTGCCACCGGGGCTATCCCGACAGTGATGTACCCCGCTTTCGCGGTATCCGCTGCGGATGCCCCGGGGATTGCCAGGGCCAGGAACAGGACAACCAGTCCTGCATACAACAAAAACGTCTTGGATCTCATCGTGATCACTAACCTGAATTTATCAATGAACAGATATTTAATTCCATCAGTTGGTACAGGTCCAAAAAACTAATGGTTATCTGACTACGCAGCCAGAAGGAAAATATCTTTCTGTTATTTTTCACTGGAACCGGGTGATTATGGCGAACGGGGCTGTCGAAAATGAAGGCCCGGGGCGCGAGGAAAAAAGGGAATCTCAGATGATGTGGCTGGGAATGTCGCCGGTTATAACCCAGTCGCAATAAACGCAGTGGAGCCCCTTCCCCTTCACTGAAAACCTGCTCCTGATCGGCTCGTGCGTGTTGGAGATGCACCCGGGGTTCGGACAGCGGACAACTCCTTCGATCAGGATCGGCGTCTCAACACCTTTCTTCTCAAAGACTTTGAAGTTCCGGATGATGTTGATGGTGGCCTTCGGCGAGATGAGGGCAATTCGGTCAACCTCTTCCTTGGAGAGTTCGCGGTTATTCAGCTTGACGATGTCTTTTTTTCCCATGTTCCTGCTCGGGACATTGGTAGCGATGGAAAGTGCTTCCTGGGTCGTGCCGGTAATCCCGAGGATCTTGACGACATTGAGCGCTTCACCGGGACTGATATGGTCGATCACAGTCCCGTTCTTGATCCGGCGGACAAGGAGCCCTTCGTTCTCCACGGATTCATTGTTCCTCATTGCATCACCTGCATCAGCATCGCCATCCGTACCGGGACGCCGTTTCGTGACTGTTCGAAATACTTTGCGTGCGGCATCTCGTCGACCCGGGGATCGATCTCGTCAACCCTTGGGAGGGGGTGGAGGACGATCAGGTGCTTCTTTGCATCAGCGAGGAGCTCAGGAGTGATGCGGTAGCTTGATGCAACATTGAAGTAGGATGCCGAATCGGGGAACCGCTCGCGCTGGACCCGCGTCACGTAGAGGGCATCCACTTCGGGGATGATATCAGTGATATTCTCATGGGCGATGATCTCCATCCCCTGCTCCTCCAGTCGCGCGGAGAGCGTCTCGGGAAGTTCGAGTCCCCGAGGGCAGAGCGTGTGCAGCCGTGCATTGTAAAGCGAGAGGGCGGAGGCAAGCGAATGGGCGGTCCTGCCGTAGCGCAGGTCCCCGATGAGCGCGATGTTGATGCCGTCGATGGGCATGGACTGGCGGATGGTGTACAAGTCAAGGAGGGTCTGGGACGGGTGCTGGCCGGCACCGTCTCCTGCGTTGATGACCGGGACGGTGGAGAATTCAGAGGCCAGGCGCGCTGCGCCTTCTTTCGGGTGCCGGATAACAATTGCGTCTGCATACCCGCTCACAACACGGATGGTGTCGGCAAGGGTTTCGCCTTTTGCAATGGAGCAGGCCTCGACACTTCCCACCGTCAGGGATGTGCCGCCGAGGCGGGCGATGGCAGATTCAAACGAGAGCCGTGTCCGCGTGCTGGGCTCAAAGAAGAGGACGGCAAGGATTTTACCGTCAAGGGCCTGTGCATCGTACTTCTTCCTGTCGATCTGCCCTGCATGGTCCAGCAGGCGGTTGATCCCGTCACGGTCAAAGTCCCCGATCGATATGATGTGGCGCACAGGTCACTCTCCCCATTGATTATAGTAGTATTTTACTCATGACCTAAATTTCCTCTCATGCCGGGGAAGCAGACCCATTGGCCGGGTTGCGGTATCTTCCGCATCCCTGATGAAAAGATCCTTCGCGGGGGCCCCGTGGCAGGAAAAACGTGGAAACAACGTCGTGGTGATGCGGGTGTTTCATGAGTAGAAATAAATAAAACGGTATTTCATTACTAGTATACAGTTTGGCGACACGGTGAAGACGTGCCTGGTTATTCTTATCGCTGTCATCGTCGCCGTGGCTGCCTATTTCTGTGTCATCTCCCTCTTCGTCGATCCCTATCTCCAGCACGGGACATGGAAACTGATCTCAAACAATTTTGCTGTGTACAAGAACGAGAGCATCGGTGAGACCCCGCGGATATATTTCATCGGCAACAGCCTGGTATTGGCTGCCATTGAGCCGGTAGTCATCGCTGCGGGAGCTGGAAAAGGACAACAGGATCTATTCCGTGCACAACTGGGTGTCAGCTTTGATACGCCGCTCCAACGGACCATCGAATTGTCGGATATCATCGGGTCACGCCCGGCCCTTGTCATTTACGGCGACAGTTCCTGCTCATTCTCGAGCAGGTACCGGTACGTTCCGGACGACAACCTTGCGCTGGTCTCGGCCGTCCCGGTACCGTCCCGGGCAGGTACGGCGTTCAGGATCCTTATCACGCAGTACTTCATCTTCATGGGGTGGATCCTCTTTCGCGTATCGGACCTCGGTGACATCCGTTACTGCATCACCAAGTGGATCTTTCTTGATTTCAGTACCCTTGTTGCCGGGTTCTCGAAATATTCGGATATCCTCAAGCTGAACGCGGTCCTGTTGGGCGTACCGGTGATCATCCTGCTCATCGTATACCGCAGGCGCCTGAGTATCTCTTCCGTGAAGGCTGCGGTACGGTTCGATGCCGTGGAGTATATCCGCCGGCTGCCGTACCGGTACTGGGCGGTATTCCTGGCGCTCGTCCTGCTGATAGTCTTCTGCCTTGCACCGAGCCTGAGTCCGGAGTTTATCTATTTCCAGTTCTGATGCCGGGACCAGTATACCGGAGGACTTAAGCAGTCCGAAAGGATAGGTGGCAGTTTCCCAGTCCCGGGAAGGGTAAAATGGCCTTATATAACTGCAGAACCAACAGCTATACCGTAAAATCTTCATTCTTTAACAGATAGCAGCAGGGAGATACCACGTGGCAGAACCATCCATAACCAATAAAACTGTCTGTATTGTCGGCCTGGGGTATGTCGGTCTTCCCCTTGCCGAGGCATTCTCCCGTCATGTCAGGACGATGGGATACGACATCGATGAGCGGAAGGTAAAAGGGCTGCAGAAAACGGCTCCCGGGATCAATGCCACGTCTGATCCGGCGCGGATCCGCGACGCCGATTTCATCATGATCTGCGTCCCCACACTGCTGACACCGGAGAATGACCCCGATTTATCGTATATCCGGGGCGCTGCAAAAACCGTCGGTGCCAACCTGAAGAAAGGCGCCGTGGTAATCCTTGAATCAACCGTCTATCCCGGAGTGACCGAAGAGGTCCTCCTTCCCGTACTTGAGGACGCCTCAGGGTTTGCTGCCGGTAAGGATTTTGCGGTCGGCTATTCCCCGGAACGGATCAATCCGGGTGACGACGAACATGCCCTTTCCCGAACCACCAAGATCGTGGCGGGGATGGATCCTGCGACGACATCCCGGATGGCCGGGATCTACGGTCTGATAACAAAAGTCTACTGCGCCCCGGATATCCGGACAGCCGAAGCGGCAAAGGTTGTCGAGAATATCCAGCGGGACATCAACATCGCCCTCACCAACGAGTTCTCCCAGATGTTTCCGAAGCTGGGTCTCAATACCAAGAACGTACTCGAGGCGGCAGGCACCAAGTGGAATTTCCATCATTACACTCCGGGAATCGTCGGAGGCCACTGCATCCCCACGGTACCCCATTTCCTTGCGTATGCGGCACGGCGCCAGGGTTTTCACCCCCGGATGATCCTCGCAGGCCGGGCCACCAATGACCAGATGATCCCTTTCATTGCCGACCTCGTCACCGGCAACCTGGCCGCCGTGAAAAAAGGGACTGCCGGGCCCGCGGTTGCAGTCCTTGGGCTTACCTACAAGGAGAACGTCCCGGACTACCGGGATAACCCGGTCTTCGACCTGATCGGGGTGCTCACGGAACGCGGTATCCGGGTCTTCGGGTACGATCCCCTGCTCACGAAGGACGAGATAACCCGCCTCGGAGTTACCCCTCTTGATGATATCGGGCAACAGATGGACGGTTATATTCTGGCTGCCCCGCATAACCAGTTCATTGCCATGGCAGACCGGGAATTCGCCGCGGTTGCGGGCCCCGGCATCCTGTTCGTGGATATCAAGGGTGTCTTCCACAGGAACGCCCGGATGAGGTCGCAGTTCCGGTATATCACCCTCTGACGCGGGCGGGACAATTCACTCACGTTTCTTTTCTGATAACATAGTCCCCCATGACGAGGATATCCAGATCGCTCTTTGTCAGCGTTTCCAGTGCCTCGCGGGGATGGTAGACCATGGGAGAGCCGTGGAGGTTGAATGAGGTGTTCAGGACACAGCCGGTCCCGGTCATGCGGGAGAATTCGCTGATGATCGCATGGTAATCGGGATTCTGCTCTCTAGGGAGTATCTGGGGCCGGATCGTGCGATCCCTCGGGTGGGTCGCAGCCCGGATAGATTCGCGCTCCCGGGTCGTGTCGAACGCGAGCATCATGTACGGTGACGGGATCTTCCTGGGGTTGACCAGGTACCGGCCCGCTGCCTCTTCCATGACAGAACCTGCAAACGGCATCCAGAAATCCCGCATTTTGATGGCATCGTTGATCTTCGAGACGGTCTCAAAGGATTTCGGGTTCGCGAGGATTGAGCGGTTGCCCAGCGCCCGGGCACCCCATTCCGATCGGCCTGAACACCGGGCAACAATACGGTTCTGGTTCAGCATCTCGGCAACAAAACGGTTGATGTTCCCATCCTTTTCAAATGTATACCCGGCGTTCCGGCATTCGCTCCTGATGGTCTCGTCGCCAAAGGCCTCCCCGAGATACAGGTGGGAAAGCGGATGGATTACCGGGTCTGTGCCGAGTGCTGCGCAATGCTCCTTATATGCGAGGAATGCCGCCCCCATGGCATTGCTTTCGTCACCACAGGACGGCATGACAAAGAGTTCCTCGACCCCGGGAAGCGATGCGATGAGCTTGTTCAGCTTCACGTTCATGAAGACTCCTCCGGAGAGACAGATGCGGTGGAGGCCCGTGGCTGCAATGGCGTTCTGCACCCAGCGGGTGACGCTCCGCTCGGTGAAGTCCTGCAGCGCTGCGCAGACGGCATCAAACCGTTGGCGGCGGTAGATGGCCTCAAGGGCCCGGAAGGAATTGGAAGTGGTGGCAACAGTTGAGCGCCGGAAGGTGAGTCCATCAACAGAAAGGATATGGTCAAGGGCGCGTGACATCCCCTCATAGTATTTCGGCTGGGAATAGGGGGCCATTCCCATGAGCTTGTATTCGTGTTCGAGTGGCATCATGCCCATGTAAAAGGTCGAGACTGCGTACAGGTTGCCGACAGAGTTGCCCTCTTTCGTCACTGCAACCTTTGCGAGATCTCCATCCCTGCTCGTGTAGACTCCTGCACAATTCCCATCCCCTCCTCCGTCAAGTGCAAGAATGAGGGCCGGCGTGCCGTAAAACCCGCTGCAGCAGAGCGCGGTGGCAGCGTGGGTAAGGTTGTGATCGTAAAACCGTGTCCTGTCCGCCGGAATCCCCTGCGTGGCAAGGAACTTCTGCCGCTGTCGTGCCCGTTTTGCAGTGTACAGGGAGAAGAAGGGGGATGCTTTGAACCCGTCGGCGAGATATTTCTTCCATGTCGGTGCGGAGTACTGCCGGATTTGGGCCGCTGTGTCCTTCCATGCAGGATTGTGCACCGTCCCGAAAGCAAAGAGGTCGATGTCGTCGAGAGTGATCTGTGCAAAGTCGAGCGCCCGGTGCACTGCCCGGGATGGGAAGCCGTTGAAGTTCTTGATCCCGTTCAGGCGCTCCTCCTGAAGGCTGAACACGATCGCACCGTCTTCCAGCAGGGAGACGGAGGCGTTATGGTTGTCGTGAATCCCAAGGACCCGGAAATGATCACTCATAGGTGGTCATCTATTACCTGTAAAAATCAATAAACATTGGCTTTGAGTGCCTTTTTTTCCTGTTATGGCCTGGTTTGTTCCGGGAAAAACCGGGCCCCCCTCATATAAACGTATAAATCCGTTCCGAAATAAAGGGTACTGGAATGCTGCTCCTCGTCATTGCGCTCGCAGTTCTCCTCCTCTCCGTCATCCCGCATATTGTCTATCTTCTCGGGATTATGTTCGGCAAAAAATCTGTTGCCACCGGCAGCCCGGAAACATATCCCGGCATCACCATCATCCTGTCGGCATATAATGAGGAACGTGTGGTCGCGGATCGCATCGCAAACCTGGAGCAGTGCCGGTATCCGAAGGAAAAATATGAGGTCATCTTTATTGATGATTGCTCGTCCGATGCCACCCTTGCCCGCGCCACCGCGAGCCTGGAGAAGTCCGGCATCACGTACAGCATCATTGCCAACAGGGAACGTCTGGGGACGAACCGTTCGTACAACCAGGCCATGAAGCTGGCACGCTATCCTGTCATCGTCACAACGGATGCAGATGTCTTTTTCGAACCGGATGCGCTGGATATCCTGATCGGCCGCCTCATGAGCGAAGCGAAGATCGCCGCGGTAACCGGTGATCTGCGGCCAAGGATGAACGGATGCGGGACAACAAGGCTGGAAGGAGAGTACCGCTCGTTTTACGGGAGGATGTGTGACTGGGAAAGTGCGGTGGATTCGACATACAATTTCAATGGTGCCCTTGTTGCATTCAGGACCGACCTGATCCGGCGGATTGACGATAAACGGGGATCGGACGATGCCAACACGGCATTCGAGGCGATCCGCCGCGGGTACCGGACGGTGTACGAGCGGAGGGCAGTCGTGTACGAGGATATCCCGACCAGTTTCGCCGTCCAGTACCGCCAGAAGATCCGGCGGGCAAAGCGGTTGATCGAAGCCACACTCGCAAATCTCGACCTTCTTGGGAAGGATCGTCCGTTCACCCGGTTCTTCTATCCTCTCCGGATCTTCATGTTTGTCATCACCCCGACGCTGTTCTTCATCGCGCTGGCCCTGCTTGCGATCGGCCTGTTCTTCACATACCCTCTTGTCCTGCTGGCGCTCGTATGTATTACAGCGATAGTTGCGACAGTGTGGCGGGAGAACCTCTTCAACGCATTTGCCGTCAACCAGTTCTACCTTGTCATGGGCCTGCTGAACATGGGGAAGGACACACGGACGTGGGAAAGCACGTCGAAGAAGAAATAAAGGTTCATGCATCCCCCTCCGTTTTGTATCGTCACCTGAGTTCCGGCACGGTGCCCGCCCATTTCTCCACCGTTTTCAAGATCACATCGGACTCATAGGATGAGACCGTGATCCGGTCCCGCGCAAGGCTCACGAAATAAAGTTCGCCCGATGGGTCGTGACATTTCAGGATGGCTGAGAAGAGATCTGACTCCTGAAGATGTGTCACCTTGCCGCGGTGGGCGGTGATATTGGCCATGTTCGTGATCATGGAGGCGTTTCCGATCTCGTAGCCTTCCGCGGAATTGTAGACCTCGGAGCTGCTCCCTACCTGCTTCCCTTTTGCATTGAGATATACGAACTTGGCCGTGTAACGCTCCCGCACGGGCATGACCGGCGGGTAGTTTCTCCAGTGGGTAAAGTACGAGGTGCACCCGAGCGGATTTTTCATAATGAGTGCCCGGACGACTGCGGAGAATGCCGCGATATCGGGGAACGGATGTTTCAGGCGCTTTGATGCGCTCCTTGAACCGGGTTTCTGGCGGAAGTGGGTCATGGTGGTTCTGTCCATTCTGTAGTATGTATATTACTAGTAAAATGATCCCGATTGATAAAATCCTGGTGGTCTTTGGTACGGGAGAGATGGGGGGTCGTGTGGGTACACAATGGGGGCGCGGGGCGGAGTCTGGTGCTGGCGGGTTTTTCTTTGGAGGTTCGGAATTAGCGTCTGGGATTGGGTTACTTTTTGTGATGGGATAATTCCTCGGGATGGTGTGTTTCCGTGCTGGGAAGCTGATATGTACCCATGCGACCCCCCTCAGTCCCATCCGGGATTTGTGGAAAAATGGGGGGATTTTACTTCAGTGATTTGGGTGAGGGTTCACAATTGAGGGAAGGGGGGGTCGTGTGGGTACAGAATTTTGACAGGAGATTCTCACGATGTTATGATGCCTGCCGTCGCAGTCGAAGGCTGAAGCCATCTTCAGGCAATCCTCGCTGATGCGACGATTGCCTATCAGCAGTGGCGCAATTGAAGAATCTTTCGGATTCTTCTCTTGTCTCATTCCTACGGAATTCGACAGCCCGCGGCGGCCTCACGGACGTTTTTCTGTCGCACGAACAGGTAAGTGCGTAGCGCAAAACCCGACAGGCGTTTTGCGCGTAGAGAATCGCAAATTGTATGTGAAGAATATACTTTCACACTGCATGATAAAGGACTATAATATGCCCTGAAATATATCATATTTAATTTCAAAATTAATCTCAAAATTGAGATCCAGTAAGTCAGGGAGAATTTGTTTGTATGACTACTATAATACCAGAAGGCGGAGATTCAATTAAGGAATTTATTGATCCGGCACTTGTTCAAATTCGCGAGGCAGTTTCTACAAACGCGATAGTAGGTGGAACAATAGTCTTCGAAATGTCCACATACATTCAGAAAGATAAATCAGGTAAACTTGATATCAAAGTTTTGAACATTGGACAAGATGTTTCGTCACATCAAATTCAAAAAATTACGATTCCGATAAAAATACTAACGGAATCTGAAAAAGCGGTTGAAGCCGTTAAAAAGGCAAAAGCGGAAGCCGCAATATCGCACGGGCATGATGAAAAGAGTGCAAGATATGCAGTGAAGGATCCCTTATTATATCTTCACTCATTTCCTCGCAATCGTCACATACCCCGAGTGACACACTGACGTCGAAGGCCGCGTCCCCCGCTTGGACCGGGTCATCTCCCGCTCGATCAGCTCGTGGGTGTGGACTTCCGCAAACTTCTCCGAAGCAGCATCGACAACGATCGCCATCTGCTCTAAAAATGGCGTGTAGCACGCGAGGTATCCCCCGGGCCGGAGCAGAGAGTAGGCGTGGGCCACGTGCTCCGGCTGGATCTGCATGTCGAGATGCACGATATCGAACGTGCCTTCCGATGCAAGGAAATCTGCGGCAATGGCTTCGACATTGGGGAGCTTTGCGTCCGTGATATTCTTCAGCGCCAGTTTGGAGAACTCCGGGCGGACCTCGTAGGTCTTCACGCTCTTTGCAACGCCGCCGAAGTAGATCGCGGCGATCCCGCTGCCGGTGCCGGCATCGAGCACGTCATCGTTATGGTTCATACCCGTGTACGCGATGACAAGACCGATGTCCTTCGGGAGCATCGGGGCTCCTGAGCGCTTGCCGTACGTGAAGAAGTCGGTTGGCCGGGGGATGCGGATCGTGAACTCTGCGCCGGAGTGGGTGGTGATGATATCGCCTGCCTTCTTTCCGACAATCTGCCCAAGGTCAAGCTGGCCCTTATCGGTCCCGAGCGTCCCCGGTGCCGCTTTCACGAAAAATTCCCGTCCCGCCCCGGAGAGCAGGATTCGATCGCCAGTCTCGATCATCACGATGCGAGCTTCATGATGGCTTCGGCAATGTCGCCCTTTGACGCAATGAGGGCTTCCTTTGCCTTCTCTTCAGAGACGTTTGCCTGCGCGGCGACCATCGTGACATCCTCTTTCGGGATCTCGATTGCCGCAGCCTCAAACCGGGGCGTGCCGGCGATCTGGTAGGTTGTCGCACCCTGCATGGTCATCGCGGTGACCTCGGCAGAGTCGAAGACCCAGTTGCCCTTCGGCGTTTTGATCACGATACTCTGAACGTCTTCAATCTGCTCGACATTCATGCCGAGCTTCTTCATCATCGCCTTCATCTGGCGCGGATTGATGTTTCCCGGAAGCATCCTTCTCACTACCCTGCCGTACTTTTACCGCTACTCCATAATTAAATGCAAGCATCTCGGGGCCCGAAACGACCGCAGCGCCGCAGGCTACCAGCCGATCGTCCCCCGCCACAACGAGAACGTCGTCCCCCGCGCGGATCTGCGGGTCGGCTCCGGTAACGTGTTTTGCAAAGGCGTTCTTCCCTTTTGCCACGAACTCCGCCACGTCATCGCGGATCGTGACGCGGTATCCCGGCGCAGGGAGTGCAGCCATGAGCCTGCGGGCGCCTTCGATCCCGAGGGTCAGCCGGCCGTCCGATGCACGGACCGTCGCAAGCCGGGTCCCTTCATAAAGCACCTGCCGGACCCGTCCCGTGGTGGAATGGATGAAGGTGCAGCCCTCCGGAAAGAGGGACGGGCCCACATTCCCGCCGAACTGGAAGTCAGCGATTACCTGGATCCTTCGCAGCAAACTGTTCTCCGAGTATCCGGTTGACACGAATAACAAACTCCTCTTCCGCGGGTTTGGGGATATATGCGCCCGCTGCAATCTTATGCCCTCCGCCCCCGCCGCCGTACTCCGCTGAGGCTTCCGAGAGCGCTTTCTGGAGGTCGATACCCTTCTCGACAATCCGTTCCGTTGTCCGCATCGAGACCTTGGTGAGGTTCCGGTCCTCCGGCACCTCGCACATGATCAGGATGGGCTTCTTTGCATTCAGTTTCGAGAGCGCCATACCCGCACCGATCCCGACAATCGTGTCCGGATATTTCCCGCCCACGTGCAGCCACTGGAGGTATTCCAGTTCCTTCACGCCCCGGTCCACGATATACTGGAGGAGCTCGCGGAGGATGGCCCGGTGATTGTTGAGCATATGCTCGGCATCGCGGTACGCGGTGCCCCGGTCTCCCCGGAGGATTGCCCCACCCACCTGCGGCTTCGACCACCGGCCGCAGGCGTTCAGGAGAGTCGCGTATTCCTGGGCGTTCCGCAACGGGGTCCTCGGGATCTCGCCCGGGAACCGGTAGGTCTCGGCAAGGAGCCGGTCGGTCTTCTCCCCGTTTGCCATCAGCTGCTGGGCGAGCGCAGAGATGATGGTCCTGCGGTCATCATCAGATAGTTCCTCCCACACGTACCAGCGGCCATCGGGCGCCTGCTGGCGGATGCCGAGCTTTTTCAAAAACTGCCGGGCCGCCTCGGGGTTGTTGCTGATGCCCCTGACGAACGGGTCGTCGTTGTAGGCGAGCGAGAGGTGGACCGGGCGGGTCGCAGTCCCGTAACAGTTGAGGTCCTTTTTCCGGACGTCAACGGAACCGTGCCGCACGCCGTCTTCGACAATGATGTCTCGTGCAGGGCCGACGAGCCCGCACTTCTCCCGCGCCATCATGTCGCCGACATTTCCGATAACCGCGAGCTGGGCGAGATCGATGTTTGCATCGTCCAGTTCCTTTGCCACAAGATAGGAGACGCCGGCTGCGCTCATCCGCGTGTGGCCGTAGGGGTGGCAGTTGACCTGCGTGTATTCTCGCTCGCAGGGCTGGCTGACGTGGTGGTCGATGATGAGCACATCCTTCTCGGAAAAACCCCGTTCGTGCATCAGGTTCTGCTGGCCGGCACCAAGGTCGGCAAAGACCTTGAGCGAGGGGTCGTCAGGCACCTGAGGCATGGTCAGCGGTTCGAGCTGGCGCACGAAGACGGACTTGACCGGTATTTCAAGACGGGATACCGCCTGCGAGAGGATCGCCTCGCAGCTGATGCCGTCCGCATCGATGTGGGAGATGATGGTGATCTCCGGGGCTGCCGCGATCTGCTCCGCGGCCGCCTTTACATCATCGCAAAAACCCATTGCCATATATTTAGGGAGTTCAAACAGATGAATTGTACCAGCTATGCCTGCGAAACGCCTTCCTGAGTTCGTGGACACGGGGCTCATCACCCCTGCCCGGATGCGCGTTGTCGATGCCAATGCCATCGCGCTTGGCGTCACCGAGTTCCAGCTGATGGAGAGCGCAGGACGGGGGCTTGCCGAGCAGGTGCTCACGTTTGGCCCGACACGGGTGCTCATTCTTTGCGGGAAAGGCAACAACGGGGGGGACGGGATGGTTGCGGCCCGCCACCTCCGGCGCCACGCGGAGACGGAGGTCTGTTATCTTGAAGCCGGCTCACGGAGCAGCGCCTGCGAGCACCAGCTCCGCGCCCTGAAGCATGCCCATGTGGGCATGCACCCGTTTGCGTCCCGAGACGACCTCGAAGCCCTCCGCCCGCTCTTTGAGAAGGCGGAAGTCATTGTCGATGCGCTGCTCGGGACCGGGGTGAGCGGGAGCCTTAAGGAACCGCTGAAAACCTGCGTTGCTCTGGCGAATGCATCGCCCGCGAAGATTGTTGCTGCCGACATCCCGACGTCGGGGATGCGGGCAGACCGGATCTGCGCCTTCCACCGGCCCAAAGTCGAAGGGTCGACAGTCATCGACATCGGCATTCCTGTCGAGGCCGAGTGCTTCACCGGCCCCGGCGACCTGACCCTTATCCCCCCCCGGATCCGGAAGGCACACAAGGGCCATAGCGGTACGGTGCTGATTGTCGGCGGCGGCCCGTACCAGGGAGCGCCGTGGCTCGCAGGGCTCGGGGCACTCCGGGCCGGGGCGGATATCGTGCGGATCGCATCCCCTGTCTTCGAGCCGGTCCCCGACCTGATCTACGAGCGGCTGGAGGGAAAGGCGATCGGCGCTGAACATACGGAACGGCTCATCGCGCTTGCGGAGAAGGCGGATGTGGTTGTCTGCGGGAACGGCCTCGGCATGGAGAGCCATAAGGTCGTGACTGCCATCGCCCCGCACTGCAGAAAGGCTGTCTTCGACGCCGATGCCCTCCGGCTTCCCCTGCCCGTTGCCGCAGGGGAGACGATCTATACTCCCCATGCCGGCGAGTTTGCGAGAATCACCGATAAGTCCCTGCCGGAGGATACCCGGGGCCGGGCACGGGCACTCAGGAGTTCGGGGCTGCCGGGCACCGTTATCCTCAAGGGGCACATCGACATAATTTCCGACGGGAACCAGGTCCGGTTCAACCGGACGGGTGACCCCGCGATGACGGTCGGGGGCACGGGCGACGTACTGGCCGGGATCGCCGGAGCCCTCCTCTGCCGGCTCCCCGCGTTCGATGCAGCCTGTATCGCCGCATACGTGAGCGGGAAGGCCGGGGAAGCGGTGGTTGCCGAGCGGGGCGGGGGTATCCTCCCCTCGGACCTAGTGGACAAGATCCCGTCAATACTTTTCAGGAAAGGTGCATGATGCCGAAATTCACGCATATCGAGAACGACAGGGCAAAGATGGTGGATATCAGCGGCAAGGGCGAGGTTGTCCGTGAGGCTACTGCAGCGGGAAAGATCTTCCTCCGGCCGGAAACCCTGAAGGCCATACGGGAGGGGACGGTCATGAAGGGCAACGTGCTTGCTACTGCCCGGGTCGCGGCTACCCTCGCGGTCAAGAACACGGCATCCATCATCCCCATGTGCCACCCCATACCCATCAGCTCGATCTCGGTTGATTTCACGGATTGCGAGGGGTATATCGAAGCGGTTGTTGTCGTGAAGATGACGGGCCGGACCGGCGTGGAGATGGAGGCGCTGACGGGGGTATCTGTCGCTCTGCTGACCGTGTGGGACATGGTGAAGTCAGCGGAGAAGGATGCTGCCGGACAGTACCCAGTTACTGCTATTACCGATATCCGTGTGGTGGAGAAGAAGAAGGGGAAGTAGCAGTTATTTGGATTCTTCCAATTGACGAACAAAAGAATCATGATGTAAAGGCACAGGTATATTTTTTATGGGACAAATGGTATAATCAGACTAAAAGGGAGAATATGGCCATGACAAAGAACAGCACTCCTCTTACCGAGAAAGTACTCGTTTCGATGGATACCAAACAGGCCCTGATGTCCATCAGAGAGCCCGGGGAACGTTACGGGGATGTGATCGGACGGGTACTCCAGGAACGGAAGCGTCACGATTTCATTGCACACCTAGACCGGATTGCGAAAGAAGAAGATTTCGTCCCGCTCGACAGCGATCCTGAATACGCAGCCCTGAAAAAAGAGATGCACCGTGAAAGTAAACATCGACAGACGAGCGCTGCAGTACGTTAACGATCTGCCGGAGAAGGATCGCAGGATCGTCAAGCAGCATCTGCTGAAACTGGAAGACCCCTATACAGCCCCGGATGTGGAGCTGCTGCAGAATGGTCACTGCCGGATGCATATCGCTCATAGCTATACTGCGTTTTTCGATGTTATGCCCGGTGGTATCGTCAACATTCTTGAAGTGATGACGATTGAGGAAGCGCATAAGCGGTATAAACGGTTCGGGAAGTAACCCTGACGGGCATGGTTATTCTCTCTCTTTTTCAACGCAATCACGTTTCCCGGCAATCGTAACGCTCCCGGGGAGTCTGCTGTTCCCAAAGGAAAGAGCAGGCTGGAGAAGAACCAAATAGCTCTTCGACGTTTCAGCCCCCCGCCGCCTTTGCATCCCCCTCTGCGATGCTCTACGCGCAAAACGCCTCGTCGGGTTTCGCGCTGGCCATTACCTGTTCTCATGATTTGATTGGCAATTGGGCTGCCGCGGGGGCATTCCGTTGGGGAATCAGTCGTCGCATCAGCGAAGAGCGCCTTACGGCACTCTTCTTGTGTTCCTTCGTAACACAGCGATGACTGGTTCGGGAATGTCGATAGTCATCAGACTTGAGACAGGAGAAGGCCTACGGTCTTCGAACGAACCATCGGGTTCCTCGAAGCGGTGGCAGGCATCGTAACTTTCGAGAATGATATGCATATCAATATAATTTCAAAAACTATTTAGCGATCTGTACCAATTTTCTCTCTCATGCATTCAGATCCAATCCGGTTTTGCTGGGAGAGGATATCCGTGCACTCAGTAATTTCCTTGTTGATTATTCTCGTGGCTATGCTGTTTATTGCGGGATGCACTACGGCGCCCGTTTCAGAAAATCAGACCATGATTACCACCGCAACTACTGTTATTACTCCATCACCCGTTGTTACATCGACGCCGCAGTCCAAGGTATTTTACACAGCAACGATTGCACAACAAAATAGCAGTCACCCGGAACGAATCAGAATGGACTCGGATGTCTACAATAAGGGAGAGATTATTGAATTTTATCTGGTGAATGAAGGACCGGATGCGATTACCTGTATCGGTGAACTTACAGAATGCCGGATATTTTTCTGGAAGAATGAGAGTAACTGGGAAGAACTGCCACGACCTGTCGGAGCTTATTATCCCCCTGCCACCTATCAGCTCTGTAGTGTCTCCAACCGGGGACCATCATACCTGGGGGCCGGCCAGAGAACACCGGTGTTCCACCTTATAACCACGAAGTGGGTGCCGGGGAGATATAAAATCCAGTCGGATTGCCTGAACGCATCCCGAGAATTTATCCTGCGGAATACTACAACAATCTAAATCCATTTTGTGGCAGACATGGCTTTCTCTGAGGAACTAATTCCTGTTTTAGGAATGAGTCCGGTTGAGTGTGCCCCCGCCCCCCTCCTTTATTACCCCCTCCGTCCTATGTATACAGGCATACGGGATCCGTCCCTTGCACAAGGAATGTAGCCCTCTTTGGGCCGAACCTTAGGTGATTACCATGGTAAAGTCAATGTACGCGTTCGTCAGGGACGCATGGAAGAGACCTGACAAGTCAGAGGTATCCGAACTCCTCTGGAACCGCATGCAGGCATGGCGCCGCGAGGGTGCTGTTGTCCGCATCGAGCGCCCGACCCGTATCGACCGGGCCCGCGCCCTCGGCTACAAGGCCAAGCAGGGCATCGCAGTCGCCCGCGTGCAGGTCCGACGCGGTGGCCGCCGGGCATCCCGGTACGTCCGCGCACGCCGCTCCGCACGGATGGGCAAGAACCGGCTCACTGCCGGCAAGAGCATCCAGCGCATTGCTGAAGAACGCGCGTCCCGGAAGTTCCCGAACATGGAAGTCCTCAACTCCTACTGGGTAGGGCAGGACGGGAAGCGGAAATATTACGAGGTCATTCTTGTTGATGGCCACCACCCGGCTATTCTGGCGGACAAGCGCCTTGCATGGGTTGCAGACCCCGTCCACCGCGGCCGTGCCGAGCGCGGCAAGACATTTGCCGGTCGGAAGGGCCGTGGCATGAGGACCCGTGGCAAGGGTACCGAGAAGACCCGCCCGAGCATCCGGTCCCACGCGAACCGGGGCAAGTAACCTTCTTCTTTTTTTAGCACAACGTTATTCTCATGAAGATCACCGATGCGGCAGTCTGCCCGTACCCGGACGGGGATTCATCGGTGCGCAGGCTTGCGCTGGAAGCGGAAGCGCTGGGGTTCGACAGCTTTGTTGCTGCTGATACGCCCTCTGCGACCTTTGGCGGCGTTGAGGTCCGACGCGGCCTGTTCATCCAGAATGCCGGCATGAAGGATGTCATCTCCCAGGTGAAACGGGTGAATGATTCCGGTGCGGTCGTGTCGGTGAGAGCAGGGGATGCCGGGTTTAACCGGGGCGTTGTAGGGTTGCGGGGGGTGCACATCCTCCGCGGCGTCCATGCAGCCGACAAAAACGCCTTCGACCACGTGACCGCAAAGATGGCGGCCGACAACTGCGTTGCCGTGGATATCGATCTCTCGTGTCTCATCTTGGCACGGGGGATTGCGCGCCAGAAGGCTATCCAGCGCTACCGCGACGTAATGGTGCTCGAACAGCGTTTTGAGTTCCCTCTCACGCTCTCGACCTATGCCCGCTCGGTGCTGGACCTGCGAGCGGTCAGGGAGGTAAGCGGCCTCTGCACGCTTTTTGGCATGGACCTTCCGGATGTCGAGAAAGCGCTTGCCGGGGTCGGTGCGGTCACTGCCCCGCCGGAACCTGCCGTGAAGGTGGTCTAGATGGCAGTCCGCCCTCCCACGCTCCGCGACAAACGGCGGTATCTCCTAGTCCGTGTTGATCCTTCGGGAACTCCCGTTGACCAGAAGGAGCTCTATTACGCGGTATCGGATGCGGTCTCCTCGCTCTGGGGCGACGCTGTTGCCGGGGTAATCGTCCAGGCCGTCGTCTGTGCCGAAGGCGATTACGTGGTCATCCGGTGCCGGCGGGGGACCGAACGTGAACTTGCAATTGCCCTCTCCACGGTCACCCGGCTCCGCGACATGAAGATTGCCCTGCGGATCATTTCTGCATCGGGCACCATCGAGAGCCTGCGGGACCGGATGAAACCGCTTTCCCCTTCCTCTTCAACGGATTCACCGACGGAATACCGGTTTGGCGGCAGGGAATACGTTGCCGTTCACTGTGACGGTCAGAAGGTTGATGTGATTGAAAAGGGATTTAAAAATACAAGCCGATTGTTTCTGACAACAGAAGATACGGAGACTGAATAATGCAACCACAATACCAGATGGGATATGACCGGGCCATCACCGTCTTTTCACCTGACGGCCGGCTCTACCAGGTGGAGTATGCCCGCGAGGCCGTGAAGCGCGGGACTACTGCCGTAGGGATCAAGGCAAAGGACGGGGTCGTCCTGATTGTCGACAAGCGCGTCAGCTCCAAGCTGCTCGAGGCCTCGTCCATCGAGAAGATCTTCAAGATCGACGAGCACATCGGGGTCGCATCGAGTGGTCTTGTCGGGGATGCGCGTGCGCTCGTTGACCGGGCACGCGTGGAGTGCCAGATCAACCGCGTCTCGTACGACGAACCGATTGAGGTTGAGGCCCTGTCCAAGAAGCTCTGCGACCATATGCAGAACCTTACCCAGTACGGCGGCATCCGCCCCTACGGCACAGCGCTCCTCATTGCCGGCGTCAGCGACGGCGACTGCCGGCTCTTCGAGACCGACCCGTCCGGCACGCTCCTTGAGTACAAGGCAACGGGCATCGGCATCGGCCGCCCGGCCGCGATGAAGGTCTTCGAGGAAGAGTACAACCCCGAGGCCGAGATCAAGGATGCGATCCTCCTTGGCCTCAAGGCGCTCCACTCGGCTACCGAGGGCAAGTTCGATGTCGACACGGTCGAGATCGGAGTCATCGGCAAGGAGAACCCGGCGTTCCGAAAGATGAGCCGGGAAGAAGTGGCCTCGTTTGTGGAACAGTTCAAGCCGTGATCGTATGATTCCGCTCGACCACGCCGTGGTGGCGCGCCTCGAAAGCCATGGGGAGCGCTTCGAGATCCTCGTGGACCCTCACAAGGCCGCGCTGGTAAGGCAGGGGCAGCCCGTGGAGATCGAGGATGTCGTAGCCGCGCTCAATGTCTTTGGCAATTCCTCAAAGGCCACCCGCGCTTCGGATGAATCGCTCATGAAGGTCTTCCAGACCACGGACTTCGATACGGTTGCGCGGAAGATCATCATCAAGGGCGAGATCCACCTGACTGCCGACCAGCGCAAGCAGATGGTCGAGGAGAAACGCCGGCAGGTCATCACCTTCATTGCACGGAACGCAGTGAACCCCCAGGACGGTCACCCCCATCCTCCTGCGCGGATTGAGCGTGCAATGGAAGAGGCCCGGGTCAACATCGACCCGTTTAAGCATGTTGACGAACAGGTGAAGGAGACGGTGAAAGCTCTCCGTCCGCTCCTTCCCATACGGTTTGAGGAACTCCGTCTTGCGATCAAGATCCCGCCGGATTATGCAGCGCGTTCGTACGGCGACATTGCTGCGGCAGCTACTATGGAGAAGGACGAGTGGTTAAAGGACGGCTCGTGGGTCTGCGTAGTGCGCATCCCGGCAGGGATCCAGAGCGAGTTCTACGACCTTATCAACAAGCTCTCCAAGGGCGAGGGACAGGTCAAGATCCTCAATCAAGTATATTAGCACAGACGTCAAATAAAAAAAGACAGATTGGTGGGTATCCATTATGGCAAGTTCAACAACTCACAAGGCAAAGGGAAAAGTGACCGGCAGCGCCGGGCGGTTCGGTTGCCGGTATGGCAGATTCGTACGGAAGCGGGTAACCGATATCGAGAAGATCTCGCGCGCGCTCCACACCTGCCCCAAGTGTGACATGCAGTCTGTCAGCCGTGTCGGGACGGGCATCTGGGAATGCCGCAAGTGCGGGTACAAGTTCGCGGGTGGCACATACCAGCCTGTGACCCCGACCATGAAGGTTGCCCAGCGTGCGATCGACCGCACGGTTGAAGAGATCAGGAAATAACGGTAATACTGTTATGGCAAGTACCTACAAGTGTGCACGGTGCAAACAGAAAGTCGAGATCGACGTGAATGTCCGGTGCCCCTACTGCGGCCACCGGATCCTGTTCAAGGAACGGGGCGCGGCGATCAAAGAACTGAAAGCCCGGTAAGCACCGTCCCGTAAGCCCGGGACATATCCATACCTTTTTTTCTGAATATCCCGGAGAGGGTATCCCATGCCGCACCATGAAGCAGTCTTCCGGTTCACCACAGAACATGCTGCAAGTATCTACCGTTCGTTGCTGCCGGAACTGGAAGACGAGGTGAACCCCCGTTCGTCGGTCTCCTGCCGGCTTGAAGGCAGCGACACCCTCGTCCTTACGGTGACCGCGCAGGACACATCCTCGCTCCGCGCAGCGCTGAACATGTACCTGCGGCTTGTCACGGTGGCCGATGAGGTTACCGGCATTGTAAAAAATCAGGAGCCGCGTGACAGCAACGCCCCTGTGTCAAAGGAATAATGCTTTTTATCACCGGCGCCGATATACTCTGCAGGATTTTTCTATGAACAATATCTCACCCAAGGTCCAGAACCAGCTGGCCATGCTCCAGCAGGTCCAGCAGCAGCTGCAGACGATTCTCCAGCAGAAGGCACAGTTCGAGATGGCTGTCCGCGAGGCAAAGCGTGCGCAGGAAGAGATCGCGGACTCGCCCGAGGACGCTGTCATGTACATGAGCGTTGGCACGGTCATGATGCAGAAGAAGAAGGATGTCGTGAACACGAAGCTTGCCGAGAAGGTCGAGACCCTCGAGCTCCGCATCAGGTCCTTAGAGAAGCAGGAGAAGATGCTCCAGGGCAAGTTCGAGCAGCTCCAGGCCCAGATCAAGGCAGCCATCGAGGGGAAGGGCGCCCCGACGGCTGCGTAAATCTTTTTTTTCTCACTTCCCGAGACTCTCCTCTAATTATCAGCATTACAGACAAGAGTCGAATTGCATGACCTCTCCGGTCATGGCATCGATATAGACTGCGCCTCCGCGGTGATCTTCAAACCCGAAACGGAGATCCATATACCGAAACACCACCTGTACTATCCAGACTACACGGTTATTGTCGCCCGGCATTACGGTCAGTAGTGCCGACGTTTCAGTACTGCTGATGTTGCTGACTTTTGTAGTCTCGATCACGTACCTGGTGGCTGTATCAATCGCCTGGCCTTTCGAAATACGGGCCGGTTCCAACCTTGGTGCGGTCTTGTCCCGGGCATGATAAGACCTGACACTCCCGTCCGTGTTGAGAGAAACATGGACCAGGTTGCCGGTATTAATATTCTGGTCTTGTTCATTCCAGGTATAGGAATACTCGGTTGCTGCATCACCATGGTCCAGCGCCTGCGATTCTGTCAGCACCATATTCCGGGAATTGAAGTTACTATAGTGGAGTTGTGCAAATATTCTCGCAGATTTTTTTGCCTGTTCCAGGCTGAGGGGGCCTTGAATTTTCTTCGGGACCTGAACAAACTGGGCCCCGGTTACCATTCCAGTATCCGGATCAACGATAAAACGATCGTCATTCACCCGGTATGAATCATACGGTTCGCCCGCAACATTCACCATTCTCTCTTCAAAGACCACGACTGCTTCCGAATCCCCGATGAACAGGCGGATCGATTCCATCGGGTCAACTGGTTTGGCTTCTGCAACCGGTCCGGGGCCTGTCACATATAAAAGACCTCCTGTGATCGCAACGACCGCTGCAATTCCCAGTATAAGATAGATGAGTTTTTTCATCCGGCACCAGCATGGTAAAATTCAGTTTTATAAAATAGAACTTAACCGTATTTTACTATTGCGATAAATATCAGGGAAAGATGAGGAAATGGCAGAAAAATGTCTGTAAAATTGCTCCGTAGAAATCCTTTTCACAACACATTCAGTGGAATTACGCGTGTGACTCCCTCTCTCGCTCGAAGAACACTAAAGGCGTTTTTCTCGACCTCCCTTCGGTCGGTCCCCAGAGGGGGAATCCGAATGGTCCATCAGGACCATGAGGAAGGAGAAGAACCCAATGGGTTCTTCGAGGGCGAGAAGATGCCGCGCACCTTCTCGTCTCGCGGTCCGATGGCTGCGAAGACAGCCCAAGGGGGCAAGCCCCCTTGACCCCCCGGTTTTCAATTTTTTTAAGGCTTACATACGGCCAAGCTCCACGGGGTGAGGGTCGGAAGATCCCGAGCGCCCGTGGTTCCATCCCTATCTAACACTATCCCTCACAGGTCTTCTACAGAACACGAAAAATAAAAAGAGTGATTCCGGTTACGCCCGGTTGATCAGGTTCACCGCGTTGACCATCGCCTCGACGGACGACAGCACGATATCGTCTCCGCTGCCGCTGGCATCGAAGATCCGGCCGCGCTCATCCTCGACCGCGATGGTGACGTGGCACATCGCGTCCGAGCCGCCCGAGATAGCCTCGATGTTGAACTCCTTGAGCTGGAGTTTTGCAGGAGTGATCCCGAGGATCGCGTTCAGCGCTGCGTCAACCGGGCCGTTCCCTACCGCCGAGAAGACATGCTCCGTACCGTTCACCTTTGCCCGGACGCTGGCTGTCGGGATGGCGTGGTTGCCCGTCATGATGGCAATGTCCTGGAGGTCGAATATCTTGTGGTTGATCTCGATGCCCATCACGCTCTCGGCAATTTCATAGAGATCGGCATCCGTTACCCGTTTACCACGGTTGGCAATGGTCTTGACCTTCTCGATGATTGCTTTGAGTTGTGTGTCGCTGGGATCGATGTGGGCATCCGCGAGCATCTGGCGCACCGCGTGGTGTCCCACGTGTTTCCCGAGCGTAAGCCTCCTGCGGTGGCCGACCATTTCGGGCGTCATGATGCCCGGCTCGAACGTGGCTGCGTTCTGGAGCACGCCATGGGAGTGGATACCGCTCTCGTGGGAGAAGACGTTCTCCCCGACAACCGGCTGGATGGGCGGGATGCCGAGGCCGGAGAAGCGGGAGACGAGGCGTGAGGTCTCAACGAGCCGCTCTTTTGCAATTCCTGTCCTGATCCGGTACATTGACTCCATGATCATGACGGTCTGGGCAAGGTCGGCATTGCCCGCACGCTCGCCAAGGCCGTTCACGGTCACCTGCACCTGCGAGGCGCCGGCCTCGACTGCCGCGATGGTGTTAGCCACCGCGAGGCCGAAGTCGTTATGGCAGTGGACATCGATGGGGCACCGGACCTCTTTGTTGATCCGGGTAATCAGCGTCTTCATCGCTGAAGGCGAGATGACTCCCACCGTGTCGGGCACGTTGATGATCGTAGCACCGGCATCTGCGGCAGTCTGGAATACCTTCATGAGGTAATCCCAGTCCGTCCTCGTTGCGTCCATAGCAGAGAACATGCAGAGCTCGGAATGCTTCCGGATATAGCCGATGATGTCGGCCGTGATCTCCAGGACTTCCATCCTCGATTTCTTGATCGTGTTCTCGCGCTGGATATCCGAAGTCGGAATGAAGACGTGCACCATGTCGACGTTACAGTCAAGGCAGGTGTCCACATCGGCTTTCACGGAACGGGCAAGCCCGCAAATTTTCGATTCCAGGCCGAGGTTCTTGATAGCCGTTACCGTCTCTTTCTCGGCTTTCGATGATGCAGGGAACCCTGCCTCTATCGCATGGATGCCGATTGCGGAGAGCTGGCGGGCAATCTCGAGTTTCTGTTCGAATGTGAATGCAATACCAGGGGTCTGTTCTCCGTCACGTAATGTTGTGTCAAAAACAGTTACTTCTTCACGAGCTGCGCTATCGGTGAAGAAGACGATCCCCCGCAAAATCCTTGCGAGCTGTCATACACAATTATTGGCCCGCGTGTTATATAAACAATCGCTGCACCACGCCGGGTCTGTTTCATTCACTTGGATGGCCGGATCAGTCATACTATAATGATGCCGTTGTCTTGTGGCTGGCAGCATCTTTGGAATGTCCGGGTTATGCGCAGGTTATAATTCCCTGAACCATGTTCCGGGATAATCCGTTGCAGTGTTTTCTGGAAGTATCGGGGTTCTTACGATACGTTTAATAGTAAACTTGCCCTACATTAGTAGCGCAGTGCCCCGCCTTAACTCAGCCTGGTAGAGTGCGCGGCTGTAGTATGGTTTGCCGATTCAGGCAACTGCGCGGCTACCGCGATGTCCCCGGTTCGAATCTGGGAGGCGGGATTACTGTAACAATTGCCCAGGTAGTGTAGTGGCCTATCATGATTGCCTGTCACGCAATCGACTCGGATTCGAATTCCGACCTGGGCGTAATTCTTTTCGCGTTTCTTTCCCGATTCAGGTGTAATCTTCTTTGATTTCTCTTAACAGAAGACGCTTTTCTCTGCTCTGGCAACGGGAGTGGGTCCATCTGACACCCTGCCCTGTCAGGATTGGCGGAGCGTATCAAAAATGGGAAAATGATGGTATTCGTATTTTCCTTCAGGGACCCTGCACGCCATAGATCCCGCTGCCGATCCACCATGTGTCGTCAACAGCTTGTGCGTACAGCAGTTTCGGCACGGAAGATTTCTGCCCTGCGGCCGTGTCCATGAACATCGCGTGCGTGAACCCGGTGCCGCTCCGGATAGCATTGATGTTGAGAACGGTTGTCTTTGAGCCGTACGGATCCATGTAGTCCATCCAGTTTTTCCCTATGCCCTCTTTCCAGTAGGGATCGGCGAGGATCGTTCCATTGAAGTCCTCGGCCCAGACAAAGAGGTCCCCGTTCACGAACTGCCCGCCCGGGTTGTTGATCTCTGCAAGAGTCTTCTCCCTCCCGTTTGCTTTCGCATAGGTTACTGTCCGGTCGACAAGATCGTACAGTTCCGTCCGCGTGTGATTGCGCACGGTGATGCCGGTCAGGTTGCCCTCGCGGAGCTGCTCGTACTCCGGCACGATGATACCGGAGAAGACCCAGTAAGTGTCATCAACGGGCTCGGCATAGTCGATCTTGGGTGCATACCATGTCTTACCGCCCTTTGTCGCGGCCACAACCGTGTACGAGAACCCGCCGCCCGAGAGGGAGAGGTCCCGCATCTCGCGGATGGTGGTGACACCATCCGGGTCATGGTAGTTGATCAGGTTGATCCGGTTGTTTGCGGTATCCGGCGTGAGGGGGTTGGCGAGCACCGTGCCGTTGTAGTCCACGGCAATGAGCGTAAGTTCCCCGTCTGCGAACTGCCCTTTCGGATCATTGAATGCAGCGAGCGCCTTCTCCTTCCCGTTTGCCTTTGCATATGCAACAGCGCTCTTCACGAACGCGGTGAGGTCGCCGGTCGTGTAGTCCCGGTTCTTTTGACCAATGCCGGTCGAGGGATAAACCATCCCGAACCCGGCATAGGTGCCGGCGCCGACATAGTATGTCCCGTCAACATCAGCGACAACAGAGAGTTTTGGCCTGGCAACCATTGTGTCCTGCGGGTTGGGGTAATCATAGCTTACATACCCAATCCCGAACCGGGCGGTTTCACCCAGCTTTTTTACCAGCGGGACGCCATACCTGTCCGTCATGTCCAGGATGTTTGTCCCGACGAGTTCGTGCTCGAACGGTTCTGCAAGTGCGGTGCCGTCATAACTCTCGGCAAAGATGTATACGCCATTCCTGACAAACGAACCGTTCGGATCATTGAATGCGGATATCGCCGTTTCCCTGCCGTTCTCCTGCGCAAAGGCAACGGCTTCCTTCACCTGACCTGTCAGGCCGGCAAGGGTGACTTTTGCCAAGGATTCCCCGGTAGGTCGGGAAGCCGGGGGAACGGGAGTCTGGCTCTGGCTCTTCTGCGCCGGCAGGGCCCCGGTGCAGCCGGCAGCAAGGAGGAGTCCGGTGATCAGGAGAAAAATGAGGATCGGTGCCCACTGGTTCATGGCCGGAATCTCTTGGTCCAAAACCATAAAAAAATACTGAAACAGGGGGAATCCCCTGCGACAGGTGCATCCGGAATACCGCAGGATTCGATCAGAAATCCATGGGATCGTGAAATTTTATTCGGCGGCAGGCGGCTGGATCAGCAGGCGCCCCCGGGAAGTGAGCCTGAGAACGATTTCACTGCTGGATTTACCCCCGTCAAGACACCCCCTGGACAAGAGACCCCTGACGCTGGACCGGATGCAGCTCTCGCTGAAACCGGGATACAGTGCCTGAACAACCTGCCCGATGCGACAACTCTGGTTGTCTGCAACAGCCCGGAGGATAGCGAGATGAGCCGCGGTAGGCTTGAAAACCTCGGGTGGGGCAAATGAGATTGCTTTCATTGTTGTTTCTTTCATGATGGGTCCTGGTGATGGTGAAACACATGCGTTTCAGGGTGGAAAAGAACGAATCACCACTCTACTATATGCTCTCTAACATAATGTAACCATGGCTGCCTTGCCCGGGAGCAGGTTCCCGCGGGAAGGTAATAAAAAAGGGGTGTCCAGGGCCGGATTGCCCGGTCAGCCGAGTTGCCAGGCAGAGGTATGCTGCGCATCAAGGGTGATGACCATGGAAGCTTTCGTGAGATCGATGGATGCGGGAACCTCGTATATGAGGAACCCGTCCGCGGCGTTGCTCTCCCCGGGCAGGATATATCCGGATACACCGCCTTTCCCGATCCGGTAATCGTACTGGGTACCACGGACACCCCCTATACTGACGTCAGGGCCGGGGAGTGAGCGGTACTGGAAATTGTTCCCGTTATAGTTGACCATGAACTGCGCCGGTGAGGGGGCAACAATACTGTCCGATCCGGTGTCAGTCAGTTTCACAAAGACAAAAAGGAAAGCATTTCCTTCAGAAGGTTTCTGTGTGTTATACCCTTTTTGTGTCTCAAGCGCTTCACCCGTCAGTCTCTGCTCGCTGGGGCTGTTGAATGATGGGGATGTCCAGATATAGTCTGCCATAAGGTCTGCCTTGTAAACCCTGGCGGAACCCGTCTTCCCGCCTGTACCGAAGGGAGCGTCTGCTCCCAGGGACAGTGCACCGGGATAGGGTGTTGCTGTGGGGGAGGGCGTTGCAGCGGTTTCTGATACAACCGGAGTGGTTGGAACCGGTGTTGCGGCAGGGGATGATGTACCGGCACATCCGGCACAGAAGACAAGGACTGCGGCAACACCCAGCAGGCAGAGGGAGTACCATGGTTTCATGCACTGCATGTGGATGGGACCGGACATAAAATCTTGTATCCGAAAGCAGGCGATTCAATGCAGGCTTAAAACCAGAACTCCCCGGCGTAATTAATATATCAGCGGGTATCACCTTTCCCCATGATGATCGATGCAATACTTTCGAAGGTGAAGGGGTTCATCGTGAGCCCTGTTGAGAGTTTCCAGGCTGCACGTCCCGATGGGACGGATGCGGTCGTGCCCTACCTCATTACCCTGCTCCTCGTCCATGCCGCCATGACGGCGATTATTTCCCTTGTCGGCATCAGCGTCATGGGAATGCTTTCGCCCATGATGCCACGGTTCGCGATGCCGGTCGTGATCTTCTTTGGCGTGCTGATCGGGGGGGCGATCGTTACAATCCTCTTCTCGCTCTGGCTGCACCTGTGGGTATATCTCCTTGGGGGGAGGAAGGGACTTTTTGAAACGGCGAAGGCCGTCATCTACGGAATGACCCCGGGAATGCTGCTGGGATGGATCCCGTTTGTCGGTTTCCTCTTCTGCCTGTGGTCGGTTGTCCTGCAGATCATCGGCATCCGCGAGCTGCAGGAAATGGGCAGCGGAAAGGCGCTCGTTGCCATGATCATTGGCGTGATGGTGCCGCTCATCGTCCTTGTGCTGCTGGCGATGTACTTCTTCATCAGTACTGTCAGCATGTCTGCCGTGCCGGTTGCGCCCTATAACGCAATCTAACACGTTTTTACTATACACTCAGGAAAAAGGAACTGACTCAAGCCTTGTGGTTAACCCGGTCATTCCACCCGGAATCCTTTTTGCCGGAGAAATGCAGCGATCCAGGGTTCAGCATCTTCATCGGACCGTGGCCGTCCCCGTTCAGCCTCATTCCATGCAGACCTGAGCTCGGGGTCTTCGGAATGAAGGGCGAGCGCCCCGGTTACGTACCCAAGAGACCTGCCCTGTTTATCGGATACCCGCAGTGCCACGCACCGGTAGAACTTGCACTGGGGCGGGCTGTCGCGGTGGATAGTACAGCGCAGGAGATCCCCGTCCGGGCGGAGGAAGCGGCAGGCATGGGGGTGCGCATCGGGAAATGCATGATCCCGGAAGATCTCACGCTTGTCATCGTCAACTTCGGCAATGAACGGCGTGCCGGTCGAGACCGATTCACAGGCAAACGAGAACGGCCCGGTCTGCTCTTCGATCGCGATATAATCGCCCAGAAACATGCAGCAGGTGCCGCACTGCCGGCAGGAGAAGACCATGGTTGTAACCTGACATACAGTCAGGGAGGGGCGGGGTAAAAAAGGGATCGAAGTATACCGGTTCACCGGATTTTTTCAGCAGCAATGGCTGCAAGTGATTTTAAGAGTTCGTAGTCCGTGCTGGTGCCGGTCAGTGCAATCTTTTCGTACACATTCTTTTTTGTGAAGATTACCGTATAGGTGACAATGGGCGTTATGCCGGAAGTGCTGACCTCGCGCCATGCAATGCTCCGGTCGCCAGTCTGCGGGAACGGCACCTGGTAATCCGTGCGGCTGTCCTCTTCGGGAAGCAGTCTCTCTTTTTTCAGGGAATACGCATCCCGGACGGTCTTTTGGGGATACACCGCAATCTCCTGGGTGATCATCGTGATATCATTCAGGTCTGTGTCCATGCGGTAGTACGTGACCTGGTATCCCTGCTGCCAGCCCAGGTCGCGGAAGACCTGGCCTGCTCCGGCATAGGAAGTGACCGTCCGGTCTTTCAGGTGATAGTCTGAAGGGAGGTCTTCCTTCTGGAGTGCCAGGTCTGCAAGAGGCGCTGTCACGACCGGACTCTCGGGTGCTGAGGTGAGGACCGGTGTTATCAGGGTCTCAACCACCGGCGGTGCCGGTACCTCGGCAACGCAACCGGCAGAAACCAGGAAACAGGCGATGCATAATGGAAGGAGCCACAGCCGGGAAGGATAGCCCATAGCGTATACCATGGCTGAAGGGGTTTAAATGATTGGTGGATGCCCCGGGTTCAATGCATCCAGTCAAAAGCGCTATTATCCCGGGCCGCAGAGAATCTTGTTAGGAGATGAGTTGTATGCCTTCAGCCAGTATTGCCATGCTTGACAAAGATCACCATATCCATATGATCCCTGCGGAGCGGGTGATTATGATGAGTATCGAGCACTCTTCGGTGAGAAAAGTTGACAACGAGCGGTTCGAGATCGAGTGCCATCTCAAGCTCTCCGTTGAATCGTTCCCTCACCCACTCGAGGACGTTATCCGGTTTACGTTTGCATCAACCGTTGTTCCTGACCAAAAGATGATGACCGAGATAACGTTTGTCCAGAACCACATCATAAAGTCCATCTTTGACAAGAACCTTGCCGGAGATATGATGGTCTGCGCCCCGGACGACCCCCGTTCCAGCGAGATGGGTATTACCATTTCATCGGAGATCAAGGCCCAGATGGCGGTCTCAAAGCAGTTCAGGGAGGTTCTTGCACGGAACGGCGCCCTGCCGGAATCCGTTGTCTTCGTGCGGTAACAGGGTTTGCCGTCTGCAGCGGAGGCGACACCCACGCGCATCCCGATAAATATCTTTTTCCCGTGTCAGGTTGAACAACTAGCAACCAGAGAATACTTCAGGCGTGATTGTATGGGCGATCCAGATCTTTACCGTGGTGAGCAGGTCCTTTTGAGGACGCCGGGGGTCTCAGTCAAGTCGATCCCGTTTGAGGGCATCCTCACCAATATGCGTATCATTCTCGTGGACCGTGCGAAGAACATCCTCCCGACAAAGGAGGTCGCGTACGAGATGATTATGGAGGCCGAGATCGGGGAGAATGCGATCGGTGAGGAGATCCTGACCCTTACCGTCCAGACCGCGACCGGCGAGAACCGCCAGATGATCCTGACCTTCCCGCAGCGGGAAGGTGGCAACCGGTCACGCGTGCGTGATGAATGGGTCCGGATAATCCAGCAGGAAGTCTCCGCTGCCCGTGGCGCTGCAGTACGTCAGGCGGTCAACGCCCCGCAGAATGTTCCGGTGAGGCGGAGTACCCAGACAAGGGCGTACGAGAGCCCGGCACCGGCAGGGGGAATGTCTGTGGGTTCGGCCTCTGATGACGTTGTGTATTGCACAAAATGCGGGAACCCGGTCCTTTCAGATTCCGCGTTCTGCAACAAGTGCGGCACCCCCATTGTCGCATCTGCCCCGCCTGCCCGGCAGGCTGCTCCTGTCCGGCAGCAAACATCTCCCCCGGCCCGGGCGTACGACTCTGAAAACGCCGCTCCAGGTGTTCCCCTGGATTCCCCGCGGATGACCTCACCCCAGGCTGCCCGCCCCGGCATACCCCAGCAGAAGCCGGCAAAGAAGGGATTGTTGTCCGGGCTTTTCGGAGGCGCGAAGAAGAAGCCGTCAACGCCCCGGCCTGCAGCACCGGCACGGAGTCCCCGGCGGAGCATGATGCCGGGAAAGAACGTCCTTATGGCGGGTGTCATCGTTATTGTTCTCGTTGTCCTGCTTGCTGCAGCTGCATTTGTCGTGTACCCGATGATATCGTCCGGCGCTTCTGCTGAAGGAGAACCTTCGTCTTCCGGCGAACCTTCGGCAACAGAGACGCCGTCAGGCAGCAGCGGAAGCACAACACCATCAGGGCCGCTGTCCAACACGGGTGTTGCATCCATTACAGTTAAGGAAACTACAGCCCCCACGGTCCCCGTTTCCGGAGTCTGGGTAATGATCAGTTACATTGGCAGCTACAAAGGGACCTACGGGATGTCGTCCGATCTCCAGAAAGTGGAAAGTTCCGGTTCCCGGCTCTTCGAGGTCGTGAATGCAACGGGTACGGTCCAGGCCGATTTCGAGAAGAAGGACAGTTCGACAAAACACGAGCTCTCGGTTGCGATCTATAAGGACGGAACCCTGTTGAAAAGTGATGCAACGAACGAATCGTACGGCAAAGTGAGCGTCTCTGCCGATACCGGAAGTTAGGTGCGGTTCTTCCGGCAGTGGCTTGAGGCAACAACCCTTGCCTCATGGTCCCCTGCCGGGGCAGATGTAAAGCCCGGGTGTGCAAAGCCCTCCCCGGCTCCCTGTTTTTCCCAATCTTTTATCCTGCGGAGATCCATACTACTGTGATGATAGTATGACAGCACCTGATCAGTTTCCCCAAAAAGTGCCCTTCAAACCTTCACCGGCATTTGTCCCGTGGTTCATCATTGATTTCCTCCTTCTCCTCGGGCTCATTGCCATCTTCACGGTCCTCCCGATGTTCATGGCAGCCGGACCGGAGATTGATGGTATCGTGACTGGCGTAGTGATTGCCGGCCTTCTTCTCATCGCAGTCCTCTTTATCGTCTGGACCCGGCTCTATTACACTACCATGGAGTACGAACTTCATGAGGACGAGCTGCGCTGGCGCAGGGGTGTATGGTTCCGGACAACCGGCATCGTTCCCTATAACCGGATCACGAACCTGGACCTCCGGCAGGGCCCGGTAATGCGGTGGCTGCGGATCTCAACTATCTCCATCCAGACGGCAGGGTATTCCGGCCAGGCAGTGCCCGAGATCCGTATCGAGGCCATCGAACAGGCAGAGGAACTCCGGGAGATCCTGCGCAGATATGTCCGTGCATGCAGTGCCCGAAGCGACGGGACGGGTACCGGCGCGAGTGTTCCCCCGGTTGCCGAATCACCGGTAGCGACAACCGGCACAAGCATCCTGATCCTTGACGAACTCAAAAAGATCCGGCAGCTGCTTGAGCAGCAAAAAAAATAATAGTCTTATTTTTTCTCTTCAGGGGTCCGGGCAGCCGGGCCTTTTTTGTTTCTCTGCCAGGTGTAGATCCCGTACCCGATCGCGCCGATGATGATGAGCGGGAGGAGCGTGAACAACAGGATGATCAGCGCATCGATCATCCCGAGGAAACCGGCAATCCCTTCATTGATTGCTGACACGAAATCATGGCCTGCCTGCCCGCCAACCGGCTCGGGCTCCTGGAGATAGACCGTGATGGTTGCGAGATCGATCCTGCTGTTGAGGTAATTCAGCCGGCCATTGAGCCGGTCGAGTTCGGTCTGCACCCGGTCGATCTGTTCCTGCACCTTGATGATGTCCTCGACACGGGTGCTCTGTTTCATGATCGCGTTGTATTGCGCGAGCTGGTTCGTGTATGAAGCCTTGCGTGCCTCGAGATCCACATACTGCTCGGTCACATCCTCGCCGCTCGTGGATATCGATTTGAGCGTGCCGAGAGCTTTTACCCCTTCAATGGCGGCATCGAACGATGCCTGCGGGACACGGATGGTCACCGTTCCCGAGAGCTGGTTCTGGTAATTCTTCCGGATGTTGGTCGATGAGAGGTATCCCCCGTGGGATGTTGCAAGGGACTTGAGCGACTCCGCGGCTCCGGTAACGTCCCTGACCTCCACGGTTATGTCAGCGGTCTTGATGATCTTTGTCTTGACTGTGGCGGAATCCGCACCGTAATACTCAGAAGCCGATGCGGGCATGGGGGCAACGGCGACAGTTCCACTTATTTTTTGTGGCGTGCCACTCCATCCGTTGTCATAGATCGCTTCGCTCCGGACGACATCCTGTGATGAGGATGTATACCCGGAAGTACTGGCAGGGAGTCCTGTACATCCCGCTGCAGCGGCAACGGCAATGCAGAAGATCAGGAGCACGATGACTTTCTGGTTCATACTAGTCCATCGCCGTAGAAAATATAAAAAACCGCCGTATACTGCGATTTTTTTGGCACTTATAGGGATATCCTGCGCCCGGCAATACCTTTTTGCTGGCTGTCATCCTTCGTTGGCTGAACAACATCCCGGTTCATTTTTCCCGGCATTTCCCGTCTCCTCCTGCAGTGCAGTCATGGAACTTTTTATACAACAACAGGCGATACTTCAATGAAGCAGTATGACAAACGATCAATCCATGGAAGAGAATGCACCACAGAAACCGGAGAACGCCGGCCATCTCGAAACGCTGGGGCTTGAGGACCTTGCGCGGGAACTCCGCAACAATACCGATCCCCTTGTGCGGCAGTACGCAGCCTACCTCCTTGGAAAGGCGCACAACCCGTGGGCAGTCCAGCCGCTCATCGAGGCCCTTGCGGACTTTGACAAGTCTGTCCGGGAGCAGGCGACCCTTGCGCTTTCCCGGATTGGAAAGGCCGCAATTGAGCCCCTTGCCGAGGCCATGCATGAGCCAAAGTGGCAGACACGGTACCGCGCTGCCGAGGCCCTTGGCAGGATTGCAGACGAGAAAGCGGTAAAACCTCTCATCCAGGCGCTGAAGGACAACCGCGACCATGTGCGGTACATGGCGGCGAAGGGTCTTAAGCACCTCGGGGACTCCGACGCGATCGAGCCCATGATCATCCTCCTCAAGGACGAGAATCCCTACGTCAGGATGATGGCAGTCCGTGCACTCGGTACTATCGGCGGACCGAAAGCGGACGATGCGCTGAAGGCGGCACTGGTTGAAGAGAAAGATGAGAAAATCCGGGAAGCAATAACGGAAGCGCTCCGGTAATCCATTGAAAATCCCGGAAACCCTGTTGAACGCACCACCATAAATCAAAAAGATCTCTTTTTTATTATCCGAAATTCTATCAAAAAAAGACCGGATCGCTACCGAGACTGCAGGCTTTCCTGCAGGAATGTCCCGAGGGTTCTGCCTGGTATTTGGGTTTTCGGTCGCGCTACTATCCTGACAGCATCAGCGCGGATCAGATGGCTGCATAGTGATGGCCTGGAAGTGAATGGGTGGTATGGTAATGGGAAAAATCTTCAGGGGACCGAACCGGTCCTTTTCCTTCTATCTTCTCATCTTCATGATCTTCCTGATCGTCTGTATCGTAGGTCTTCTCACGGTCAATGCATATGTCTTCACCCGGGAAAACTTCGACCGTGAATACCAGAACCTGGAATTCCAGACAGAATGGAATGTTGTCGAAGCGTTACGGCTTACGGACACTGCGACGAACATCCTCGATGACAGCCTGAACGACAAGATGCGGGTGGGGCTCACCAGGGTCAACGCCGAGTACAAGCGGGTCAATGGCGATCCTTCCCACATGGATCTCGCCGCGCTCAAGGCGGAACTGGGGGACGGGTATGATATCTACGTCATTGACGAGAACGGTGTGATCGTAGAGACAACCTATCCCCCTGAACTTGGCCAGGACTTCCGCTCCGTCCCCTACTTTTACCAGTACCTGACAAAGATCCGGAATGCGGATGGGTTCTATCCGGACCGCGTTGTCCACGAGCTTCTCGGGGCAGGGCAGTACCGGAAATATGCGTACATGCCCACGGCCGACCACAGGTATGTTCTTGAACTCGGCCTGGGCGGGGAATCCTTCGATGCTATCAACGATGCCCTGGATGATCACAAAAATGTTAAAAAAATCATCTCATCGAACCTGTATGTTGAGGGATACACCTCATTCAACACGTTAGGATTACGTGTCAACAACAATACGGCTCCCCCTGAACCCATAAAGAGCCAGCTTGCGGAAGTGATCCGTACCCGCAGCAATCTAAAAATTGTCGATACCGCCAATTCCCGGATAACGCATTTCCTCTTCATCGATCTTCATGACACAAAGTATGGGTCGGATCCGAGCAGGATCGTGATGATCACGTACAACACCAGCCTGATTGAGGATGCTCTCAACCACCTGCTGATCTATCATATCGTTGTTGCGCTGATTGCGATCATCACCGGCTGTATCCTGGCGTTTTTCCTTTCCCGCCACATGACCCGGCCAATCCATGCAATTGTCGAAGATGTCGGCATCATTGCGCGGGGGAACCTCAACCACCGGATCCGTGAGACAAGAAATGTCGAGTTTGCGATCCTTGAGACCGGCATCAACACCATGGTCGATTCACTCAAAACGGCATTCCAGAAGATGAAGGACGACGAGATCTTCCAGAACGAGATGATCGATCAGCTCCCGGTAGCCATCTTCATCACCCGTGCTTCTGACGGGAAGTACATTTTCTGGAACAAGATGAGCGAGCACCTGTTTGGGATCCCGGCATCAGAGACTCTCGGGAAGACCGATGCAGACCTCTTCTCTCCTGATGTTGTCAATGATATCCGGGCGGAGAACAGCGGGATCTTTACCCGCCCGGGCGAAGTCCGCAACAAGATCATCTCAAGACGGGAGCATGGGGGAACGATCAACCACATGATCATCGTCCCGGTCTTTGACTCGCATGGCACACCCCAGTACATCATGGGGATCTCCGAGGACGTCAGCCAGCAGAACATCAACCTGAAAATGGACCTCCTCTTTTCCATCACCCGGCACGATATCCTCGACAACCTGTCGGTTATCATGAACCATCTCGAACGGGCCCAGCTCAAAAACACGCACGAGGAGATGCAGCAGTTCTTCGACAAAACTGTCGGGTCCATCGAGGCCATCCGCAACCAGATTGCGTACATGCGTGCACTCCAGGAACTGGGTTTTATCTCGCCCAAATGGCAGCGGGTGGAGCGGGCGTTCCGCGATGCGGTACTCCTGCTGCCGAAACACCGTGCATCCATCATATCGGAAGTGGGCGATGTGGAGATCTTTGCTGATCCGCTTCTTCCGCGTGTTTTTTACAACCTGCTGGAAAATTCGCTTCGCAACAATACCAGGGCAAAACCGGAGATCTCCCTGTTCACGCGGAGAGAAACAGACGATCTTCTCATTGTGTATACTGATACCGGGTACTCGATCCCCCGGGACCAGAAGGAGAAGATCTTCGATGGGAGCGATGATACCGGAACAATGCGGGGGCTCTTCCTTATCCGCGAGCTGCTCGGGTTTACCGGGATAACAATCCAGGAGGACGGTACTCCGGAAGCCGGGATACGGTTCGAGATCCGGGTGCCCAAGGGCAAATACCGTTTCCTGTAATCCCTTTCGTTTCCATTTCGTCAGGAATTTAATCCGGATTTTGCCCTGTCACAGCGGAATTTGTGGGGTACTGCAGCAACGCAATGACTAATATACGTGGATCAGGATACTATCCACATACTCCCTTGAAGAGGAACTTTTATGGAATCAAAACTCTATACCCTGCCGAAACTGCCGTACGAGTACAAGGCGCTGGCACCGTACATTTCCGAAGAGCAGCTCACCCTGCACCACACAAAGCACCACCAGGCGTACGTGACCGGTGCAAATGCGGTCTTCGGGAAACTTGACAAGGCAAGAAAGGACAAGGCTGACCTTGACATGAAAGCCACGTTGAAGGAGCTCTCGTTCCATATCGCAGGCTTCCGTCTCCACAACATCTTCTGGGAGAACCTTGCTCCTGCAGGAAAGGGCGGGGGCGGCCTGCCGGGCGGCGAACTTGCAAAGGCGATCGATGCGGAGTTCGGGAGCTTCGACCGGTTCAAAAAGGAGTTTACCCAGGCTGCGTCCAGCGCAGAGGGTTCCGGGTGGGCTGTGCTGACGCATTGCGTGAAGACCAACCGGCTCATCATCATGCAAATCGAGAAGCACAACGTGAACCTTGTCCCCGGGTTCCGGATCCTCATGGCCCTCGATGTCTGGGAGCACGCGTATTATGTCGATTACAAAAATGACCGGGCAAAGTTCATCGAAGGCTTCTGGAACATCGTGAACTGGGATTCTGTGAATGCCCGTTTTGTCACCCCCCTGAAGAAATGACCGTGGCTCCATCGCACTCGCTTTTTTTAGTCATACTCACTCCTCTCTTTTCCCTGAACCTGCAGGTTCCCTGATACAACCTGCGGGATTTGTACAATTCATATCCCGTTCGCCCCCATTCTCATACGATACATCCATGTCAGACGGCTATGCAATCCGGAGATACCGCCGCAGGACCTCCCTTGGATCAGCGGAGATCGATAAGTGGCAGAGTGCCGTCCTGGTGGCGATCCTGGCCTTATCGGGCATGGCAGGAATTCTGTTCGCTATCTTCTGTGTCTGAAAAGAGATGGTTCTGGTGCATCTTAGTGACTTTTAGTGTTTACACTATCGTTGGTGCAAAACGAGATGTGAAGATTGAAAATTAATGAAAGGCCACAGATTCCAATATTTGTCTCGTAATTAAAATTTTATCATCGGCTGCTGTGAGTAATTCATCATGAACAGAAAAATCAGAATAATAGAGTTTTACAAGAACCCCAGCATCTTTTGCAGTTTGAATGGCAGGAACAAAATCGCTATCACCTGCAATTAGGATTGCTGTTCCAATATTTCTTGTCCAACTCAATTGTGCCAAATCTACAGCCAGTAAAACATCCATCCTTTTTTGTCTGAAATCAACTTCCCCACGCTCGTTATAATATTTTTGTAATCTTCCCAATTTAATTTGGAATCTTGATAGTTGTTCTAATCTGTGGAGAAATTTGCTCATATTTGCGTATTTTTGTTTTTCAATTTCAGTTGGGGGAGAACTTTGGTAGGGCATACAATTGTAATAATATGTTCGTAATCTTTCACAATCTCCACACACCAAATCTGAAAATTTTTCATAATCTATTCTACGGCCGGGTAAAACAGCAAGAAGGAGTTTGTTTAGATATCCACCATCGATTAGAACAACAGCTCTACCATTCAAAAAAACCACCAATTAATGAATTACTATCGTTCCAAAAGGGACGATAGCGATTATAATGATTATAGATATAGACGAATTCAATATATCAAATTATCGCATTATCAATACAATGAATTGTCAATGACCAATTGATCGAGTGAAAAAGAATTTGTTTTGATTTTGTTGCCAACTCAATCATAAATATCCATCGATTCCCTGTTAAACCAATCTTAATACGGACCATCTTTGCCGATGTCAAGTGATTTTCATTATTTTTTGAGAGAATCTAATCAATCACTACTTCACATTGACCTTATATTGATGGATTAAAAATAGTGTTGAGTCACGCCGCACACCTCGCCACGTTTCAAGTCACGAAGTCACGAGGATGCACCAGAACCAATGAGATCGATTTTTAAATAGTAACCACACTAACATAACGTAAACATGAACGATGCTCTTGAGGTTGCACGTCTCCTCGACATCCTGGGAAACCGCAACCGGAGGCGCATTATCGAGCTGCTCCGCCAGAAGCCCTGCTTTGTCACCGAGATCTCCGAGACCCTGATGCTCTCACCCAAGGCGGTCATCGATCATCTCCAGATGATGGAGCGCGAGGCTATCCTCTCCTGCGAGATGGATGAGCGGCGGAGAAAATACTATTACCTTGCCCATGACATCCTCATCGATGTCAGTCTCAAGGAATTGCGGATCGCAGCTCCTGTGCCGGACCCTGAATCACTAAAAAACGACCAGCTGAAAAAGTCCGTTGCCATGCTGGCACGGATGATCCAGGCGCATGACCAGATCCTTGCCAGTCTCGAACAGGTAAACCATGACATCGAGAGCAAGATCAACGACCTTGCCCAGATCCATAAGGATTTATTCGAAAGCGATGGAGAGATCAGTGTTGTGATTGCCCTGTCCCACCAGCCGCTCACCCTTGCAGAGCTCGAACAGGCCACGGAACTTCCCCGGTCGCGCCTTGCCGAGATCATAAAGCAGTTTGAACGGAGGGGAATTGCAAAAAAGGAGAAAGACCGCTACCTCATGGAGGGTGTGTATGCAGAATAATCCCGGCGGGCCCTATGACGATGTCTTCAAAAACCTTGCACGGATCGTGGAAGACATCGTGAAGAACATGCCCGAGAGCCAGAACGCACGCATCATCGGGTACACGATCATCACCCGCCAGACTGCGGGCGGCGATCCGGAAGTATTCAGGATCGATACTCCTGATGACGAAGGTGAGATCCCGTATGAGGTTGTCGAGACCGATGATGAGATATTCATCACTGCAGAGCTTCCTATAGACCTGAAAAATGCTCCGTTTGCGGATATCGAAACGCAGTGTGTGCGGATCGTGGCCGATGACCGGATTACGACCATCATGCTCGAAGGACCCATAGACCGTGTCCACAGCTACTACCGCGTCCACCGCGGCGTGATGGATATCTCGTTAAAGAAGATCAAATATCTCTGATTTTTTCTTCAGATTGTATTTATGCGGTCCTTCGTGGAAGGATCCTGTCAGGATCTCTTTTTGGAAAAGAATGCAAAGAAGGACTTTGTTGAAATCCTATGAAGTAATGATGGGGGCTGATGCGCGCCCATAACCCCCGGTTGTGATGAACGGCCGCGGAAGTCGAAGAACGCATCCGCGTTCTTCTCATCCTCCTGGTTTTTCAAACCAGTCGGAGGCGCAAGGGGGGTCAAGTATCTGGAAAGAGGATTTCAACGGAGTCCAAAAAATTACACTTTCACCGGGAAATCGGATGGTGCCGTGTGGCTGACCGGTTTCTTCCCGGACTTCATCTCGTGGAACTGCCGGAGCGAGACGGTGATGTCCCGCGTGAACGCGAAGTACCCGATCTGGGTGTTCCGGCAGAGTTTCATTGCCATGTCCATGAGGCCCCGGGGGTCCGGCCGGGCTTCGCCAAGCCAGATGTGGAAGATGTTGCCGCCGTCCACAATCGGGAAAAAGACATGCTCGATCTCCATGCGCTTGGTCAGCGGCACGTTCGCCCCGGGGGCAACGTGGGTGCCGTTCGTGTAATAGATCGGCAGGTCGCGGACCTTGCCGAGTTTCGGCAGGCTGTAATCCAGGTCTCCCTTAATCACCTTCACGGCAGCGTCATGGTACCGGCGGTCGAGCAGGTCTGCCACGGCAAACCGCTGGCCGGTTGTTTCAGCCGGAGTACGGGCAAGGGCAATCGTCATATTGTTCTTCTGCGAGAGCTCGCGGCCGTAGAGTTCCATCTCGGTCATGGCCCGGATGGCGAGCCTGAATGCCTCCTTTGACTCGTGGAGCTGCTTGCCGGTATGGTGCTGGACCATCTCGTTGACACCGACGACACCGATCGTGTACACCAGCCCCTCAAGATCGACTGCAAGGGCGCCCCGCTCCCCGGTGTTCGGGTCTTTCGGGCGCTGCATGGCAAACGGCATCCGGCTGTTGGACCGGATCAGGTCCATCCAGCGCCGCTTGATCTTGAAGATCTCGACCGAGACGTCCATGAGTTTCTTCAGCTCGGCAAAGAGGCGTGCGTCATCACCCTCCGCTTTGTACGCCGCACGGGGGCAGTTGACCGATACGACCTGCCAGGACCCCATCGAGAAATGGCGGCCGTTCTCGAAGAAGAGTTTCTTGTCAAAGTCCGAGTCCTCGTCCGCTACCGCCGAGAACTGGTAGGCGCAGCACTGGTAACAGGAGATCCCCTTGCCGGCCCCGCGGTAGGCCGGGAGCTGGTTGTCGTAATACGGTGTTCCGAACTTCGAGGCCAGCTCGAAGGTCATGAGGTAGAGGTCCTGGTACGTGGGGAGGTCGGGGTGTGCCTTGTTGAACTCTTCCCGCTCCTGCATGAAGTCGGGCTCGATGGAGATCTCGGGCTTGGGGAAGTTGAAGGGTTTGCCCCAGTAATCGCCCTCGAGCATGACTTCCATCAGGGCCTTGAAGAGGAGCCGCACTTCCCGCTCGAACTCGCCGTACGTCCGGTGCGGTGCAGAAGAACCGTCCCAGACCTTACCCTTGTACACGCAGGGCTTGTCCTGCCAGAGCGTGGGGACGCCCGGAGAGAGCTGGATGGAGGAGAAGACCAGCTGGCCGCCCCGGGCAACCATCATCTGGGTCATCTCGTACACGAACATCTGGACCATCTGCTTGATCTCATCGTATTCCATCCCCTCCATGTAGGGGGCAAGGAACGTGAGGAAGTTATAATACCCCTGCCCGCCGGCAAAGTTCGTCTGGGCGGACCCGAGGGCTTTGACCGCATGGAGGATGGCGACCTCGGCACGTTTTGCGGGCCCGGCAACCGACGCCTTGGTGCCGTTGCCGTCCGGCATCAGGCCGTAATAGAAGAAGTAGCGCAGGTCCCAGTCCTGGCAGAACGGGCGCGTGCCGAAATATTCGAGGTCGTGGATATGCATCTCGCCCGAGAGGTGGTGGTCGGCAAGGGACGGGGGCAGCTGGAGGAGGTACTGTTCCTTCGAGATCTTGTCTGCCTTCTTCTTGTGCGAGGTCTCGGCATTCTCCTGCAGGTTCGCGTTGTCATGGGCTTCGAACCCCTTGCCGACATCGATCAGGTGGGCGTCGAAGACCGGCGTACCGACACGGGTCGAGACGTTCCGGTACTGGACCATGCCGCGCTCAAGGAGGGTGATGTTGACGATCTCGCGGATGAGCGGGCCGGAGAGGGACTTGAGCCCCATGTTTTTGATCTTGTGTTCGACATCGAGGGCGATTTCCTGGGCGGCCTCCTCGGTTGCGCCCTTGTACCCGTAGAATGTCTCGACAAGCTTTGTCTCTTCAACGATCTGGCGGACGATGCGGCTGCGGTCCCATTCAACGATATGCCCGTCGGTCGTCCTAACCGGGGGGAGGGATGGTGTATACTCACCGAAAATGGTCTGCTGGCGGGTCTCCTGCCGGGGCATCATTCACCCGCGATCAGCTGGATGAGGTGCTCATTGTTGAGTTTTCCTGCAGGAAAGAGGTCAGCCGAAGTGAAGAAATCCTCGCTCTTCTGGAGCACCGGTGCCTCGTTGACGAACACGCCGTTAACGCGCAGTTCGGTCAGCGATTCGGCACTGGACAGGTCGCGCTCGACATAAGTGTATCCCCCGGTCTTTAAGAAGGTCTTGAGGAGTTCGCAGTTCGGGCAGTGCTCAAGTGTGTATACAATCAGCTGTGGAGAATCAGTCACCAAAAACACCCTCAACTCTGTTATTGATCCATTATGTGGTACGTAAATAAAAAAATCATGGTTCGCGAAGCACTGTCCAGTCCCGATTACCGTGGCGATTACCCTTATCAGGGAATTGGAACAATAACTACCGTAATGGTCAGGACGTTTGTCGCGCTGGAGCTCTCCGAAACGGTACGCGGGCGGCTGAAGGAGGCCCAGGACGTACTGAAGACCAGCTCTTCCCGGCTTACGTTCGTCGACCCGTCCCTTATCCACATCACCGTGAAGTTCCTTGGCGAAGTGGATGAGAAGATGCTCGCACGGATCAGGGACGCCCTGAAACCGGTACAGTACCAGCCGTTTCCCGTTTCGGCCGGGAACGTAACGGTGAACAACCCGAGACGCCCGCATACCGTCTGGTGTGCGATCGGTGATAACGGGAACGGCGAACGGCTCCTCTCCCTTGTTGAGGATGCCCTCTCTTCCCTTGGCTTTCCCCGCGAGAGCCGGAAGTTCACGCCCCACGCAACGGTGGCACGGGTGAAGTATTCCGACCCGTCGCTCTTTGCCGTTCTTGACCAGCTCAAAGGCCGGACCTATGGCGAATGCCTGGTCAGCGGCATGAAACTCAAGAAGAGCACCCTGACCCCCCGGGGCCCGGTGTACGAGGACCTGCTGGAGGTGAAATGGTGAACCGGAGTTCTCTTGAAGAGGCCGTGCTTGCCGGCCTGCGCCCCGCAAAGGAAGAGAGGGACCATGTCTGCGGGATTGCCCAGCGGATCTTAGAGAAGATCCGGCAGGGTGGCAAGGCCGAGGGGATGGTCGTGGGATCGATTGCCCGGCACACGTGGGTGAAGGGAGACCGCGACCTTGATGTGTTCATGCTGTTCGATCCATCCCTGTCCCGGGAACAACTCGAAGCCGAAGGCCTGGCACTGGCACGGAGCATAGCAGCGGCTTTCACCGACAACTACCACGAGAAGTACGCCGAGCACCCGTACATCAATGCCACGATCGATGACGTTGACGTGGACCTCGTCCCCTGCTACAAGGTGGAGAGTGCAGCGCGGATCCAGAGCGCTGTCGACCGGACCCCGTTCCACACCCGGTATATCACCGAGAAGATCAATGGCCTGATCGATGATGTCCTCCTCCTCAAACGGTTCGCGAAGGCCGGCGGGATCTATGGTTCCGACCAGATGACCGAGGGGTTCTCCGGGTACCTCTGCGAGCTTCTCGTCCTCCATTACGGTGGCTTCACTCCGCTCCTGAATGCCGCGGCCGAATGGAAACCCCGGACCCTGATCGATGTGGAGAACCATGTGGCCAAGGAGTTCGACGAACCGCTCGTCATGATCGATCCGGTTGACCCGAAGCGGAATGTTGCCGCTGCTGTCTCGGTCGACCGGATGGCAGAGTTTGTGGAACTTGCACGCGGCTATCTCGAATCGCCATCGGCAGCGTTCTTCGAGCTGCCGCAGGAGCCCCCCATCGCCCGGGAAGATCTCGAAAAACTCCTGGACGGACGCGGGACATCGCTCTTTGCCATCACGTTTGCAACTCCTCCATACATTGAGGAGATTGTGGTTCCCCAGCTCAAACGCAGCACCCTTGCGATCAGCGAGTTCCTTGAACGGAATGGTTTTGCGGTGCACCACGCTGATTACCGGATGGGAAAAGAGGAATCCCTGATCCTTGTCGAGCTGCTGGTCTCCCGGCTGCCGGCAATCCGGAGCCATGCCGGTCCTCCGGTCTGGAACCGGGTCAACGCGGAAAAGTTCCGGGCCAAGTATCTCATGTCCGACCTGCCCGGCCCCTATATCGTCAACGGCCGGTACGAGACGGAAGTCCCCCGCGAGTTCCGGCATGCCGGCGACCTGCTCCGGTCCGAAGGCATGCTGCAGGTGAGCCTGGGGAAGCATGTGCGGCAGGCGTTTGAAAACGGGTGGAAGGTGCACGAAGGCCCGGCGTGCTGGAGCCCGGGCTTTGCATCGTTCATTGGCGGGTTCTTTGGCCGGTGCTCGCCGCTGGTGAGTTTGGGGAAGGGGAAGTGACGTTTCTTTAACGCTGGTCAAAATTATTCTTCAACATCCACCATCTGTACCGCTCTGTCAAAAGTTGGAAGATAATAGCGTAAGTGTTAACATTAAAACGTCCGTAATGCAAGCATATGAGACGGTGCGCAGAATGCGATCTGGATAATCAACAAAATAGAGATCATCCTATATGCATCCCGTTGCCATCGAATGACATCAAAGGGTGTATTATCTCTCGTGATCCCACTTCGGCATTCATTGAACCTTGGAAAGAACCCATAATCACAAAGGGAAATTTTAAATTTAGTAACGGTGAAGTCCCACCAAAATGGCTGTGCAAACGTATTCAGTCGTTCATGGGATTTACACCAGACTCGGTTGAAGCGAAGAAATTACATACATTTTTCGATTTGAATTGTTACTGGACTCATTTTCACAAATGTCCCACTGACAAACACGGCAAGGGATTTCCTCAGTTTTCATATCCAAATGGGAAGATATGTGCCGACAAATGGTTTGAATTTGAATGTATCAAATATGACCTGAACGATAAGATCCTCATTCTGTTGGGCAGAGATGTAGAACGATATTTTCAAGAGAGACCAGATCACCCGTTACTAAAAAGTAAGTATGTTTTTTTCCTCCCACATCCGTCCGCTGCGAACTGTGGTAAAGGTTGGTCGTGGAATAAATGCAAATCCCCAGATGATCCGGATTTAATTAAGTTGAATGAACGGCTGACAAAACTAATGGCGTGTATTACGAAATAAAAAAATTTCTCTCAAAGTTTTCAAATTAGTTTCTGAAATTTGTGAGCCCAACGCGCAAAAGGTCTGCCGACTCTTCGAAGAATTGCCCTGCAATTCTTCTCGTGTCTCGACTCAGATGAGTCTCGACATTGCGCAACTCACTTACTGGTATTCTTGGTTGCGTTCGGGCCGTTGCCCAGCGAGGGGGCGACGAGCCCCCCCCCCCAAGCGACTCCCCGCATAAGCGGGGAGGGGGAGGCATCTCCTTGTACCAAATTCTGATTACCGCAAAAGAAAAAAATCTAAAAAATATTTTTTAAAAAATTCCGGGAATAGTCGGAAAATTTTTCCAAAATATTTCCCGCAAATGTTTTCGAAAAACCTTTTTGGAAAATCCTTAATCCAACCTCCCCCATCCACTCAAAATATATACATTAATTTTAATAACAAAATGTACATCAAACCAGGAGATGCTCCACATCAGAAGAAAAACACCACACAAGGAGGCTTCCGGATGCCCCGCGGCCGGTTCCCGGTAAAAGCGCTCGCAGCCGCGATGGAGATTGCGGTGAAACGGGGACTCGTCCGGATGTACGAACGCGGGCCGGGCAGCATCGCAACGTTTGCGATCGTTCGGCCGGGGCTGCTTGCCGAAGTCCGGATCAAGCGGCTGCGGCGGATGGATTGCACGAGAGAGTCGCTCAACCGCGATGCAGCGAATGAGATCGCGGGCCTGAAGATGTACCCATCCTGCCCGCAGATCTCCCGTGAGCTTTGGGGCGTCTCGCAGGATTATTTCATCCGGTTCTTCCGGGTCATGGACAACGGGATCATCGAGCTCGGGAGCGATGGCGAGCCCCTGCCGGCCGGTGCTGTAGTACGGCCCGACCAGGTCCCGGGGCCGGTGCGGTACCTCCGGCGCCGGAGAAGGGAGCTGGCCGGTATGGCGAAGGCCCGAAAGCTGGTCCCGGCTGGGCGGGGTATCTCCCCGCCAGAAGGGCCCTCTCCGACGGTGAAAGATCCTAAGGAGAGTACCCCCGCCCCCTGAAGGATCTCTTTTTCAAATCGGGCTTATTTCGAAGGTTCCTTCTTGGAACCTTCTCAATCCCCTGGATTGAAATCCAGTCGATTTTCGCTGATCAGAGCCCATTTTAACCGTATTTGTCCCGGACGGGTTTTCACGGGTACCGCGAAAATGACATATTCACCCGGATCACCTGACATAAACGTACGGAAACGCTCATTTCAGCCTCCGATTTTGAGGGTTTTACGACGGCAGGCCCAAATTGCGCTAATAGAACCCTAATAGATCGCAAAAGTCAGTAACGATCGGGCTATAGAGGGGGTATTCCGGCGGCTGGATCGATGGATCCGGGGCTCCCCACAAAAAGATCACCGAAGGGATACCCGGGTCCCACCCCCGGATCTTTTATCGTCCGTTATAGCGCAGGTAGTACTGATCGTCCATGCAGACAGACCTCCGGAACACCCTGTATTATTCTCTTGCAGCGAGCGCGGTTGCGCTCATTATCGCGCTCTTACTCATCGCAGGATGTCTTCCGACCGGTACGCCGGCAGGCACCCCAACACAGAATGGCACGGGACCGGCAGCACCGATCCCGGCCCGGTATGCGGCCGGGGAAATTACCCGGCTGAATCACCAGGCAGAAAAAACCGCCAATGCCTCGCTCAACGCAATCGCAGCAATTCCCTCACAAGACCGTACGGTCGACAACACTCTCCTTGCGTATGACCGGGTGATCTCGGATTACAACGATGCCGTCGGTCCCCTCATCCTCATGCGGATTGTGTACCCGGATCCTGCCATAGCCGCGGAAGGCAGCGAGGTGGCAACATCCTCCCAGATCTTCCTCAACGGGGTAACGACCCGGCGCGACCTGTACGATGCGCTGAAGGGCCCGGTGCCGCGGACCCCGGATGAATCCCGGCTCTACAACGAGACCCTCCGGGAGTTCGAGCACAACGGGCTTGCGCTTCCTGATGACCGTCTCGCAAAAGTCAGGGCACTGCGGGCAGACCTGAGTGCGATTGAATCGCAGTACATGTACAACCTGAACAACGACAACACCACGCTTGAGTTCACCGCAGGGGAACTGAGCGGCGTCCCGGCTGCAACGATTGCCGGCTTCAAGCAGACGCCGCAGGGGACGTATCTCGTCACCACAAAATACCCGGATTACACAGCCGTGATGGCGAACGCTGAACCGGGCCAGACCCGGAAGAAGATGTACGCTGCCTACTATAACCGGCAGGCAGAGGCGAACACCCCCCTGCTTGAACAGGCGATCGTTCTCCGCCAGCAGGCTGCACAGGAGCTCGGGTACGCCACCTGGGCCGACTTCCGGCTGGACGGGCGGATGGCAAAAAACACCGCGAATGCCATGACGTTCCTCACGTCGCTACAGAAACCCCTGATGGAGAGGACCGCCTTAGAATTTTCCGGGCTCCTCGCGATCAAGAACGAGATCGATCCCCGGGCAACAGCGCTCGATCCCTGGGATATCGCATATCTGCAGGAGATCCAGAAGAAACGGCAGTATATGTACAGCGACGAGGAGGTACGGCAATACTTTCCGATGGACAACGCACTTGCGGGCATGTTCTCGATCTATGGCAACCTCTTTGGCGTCCGGTTCGATGAGGTGAAGGGGGCCCCGGTCTGGTCTCCCGAGGTGCGCCTGTTCGCTGTAAGAAACATCTCCGACAACGCCACGGTCGGGTACCTGTATCTCGACCTGTATCCCCGGGAAGGCAAGGACGGGTGGTTCTCCGAGTCAGAGGTTATCAAAGGGAGACAGCACAATGGTTCATACACGGTCCCGGTTGTGGCCATTGTTGCAAATTTCCCGGCCCCGTCGGGGGACCGGCCCTCGCTCCTGACCCCGTACGATCTGGAGACGCTCTTCCATGAAGGCGGGCATGCCATGCACAGCCTTCTCACGACCGCGCCCTATGGTACGATGTCCGGGACCAGCGTTGAGTGGGATTTCATCGAGACTCCCTCGCAGGCCCTTGAGGAGTGGGTCTGGGACCCGCAGGTACTGGAATCCCTGTCAGGCCACTATACCAATACGTCCCGCAGGATCCCCCCGGACCTCCGCGACCGGGTCATTGCCGCACATAAAGCCACGATGGGAAGTAAGTACAGCAGCCGGATGGAGAAATCGCTGGAGGACATGCGCTTCCACACGGCAACAGGAGCCGTCAACGTGACCGGCATATGGTACCAGACGTACGAGGAGGTGTGGGGGATACCCGCGCCCGCAGGCACGCACCAGCCGGCATCGTTCGACCATGTCATGGACGGGTACGATGCAGGGTATTACAGTTATCTCTGGTCGAAAGTGTACGCCCTGAATATCGCTGACACGTTCAGCCAGGACGGGATGACCAACCAGACCACCGGCATGAAATTCCGGCAGGAGATCCTTGCCCGGGGCAACATGGCGGACGGCAGCGTTCTCTTATACAATTTCCTTGGGCATGAGCCCGGGACGGAGGCGCTGTACCGTCAGATCGGGATCACCCGGTCGCAGACCGGGTCCGGGGCCTGAAGGAATTCCTCGTTTTTAAAAATAAAAAAAATTGCATTCAACCGGGTTGATGGAAAAAACCGGATCGCGATCGGGCGGGACCGGTTACGTTCGCTAAAAGACCCGGTAAAACTTTTTGCAGTAAAGTCTGGTGAAAAAATTTTCTGGCAAGGCCTGGTTGTTCCGGATTTGTTTTTTAACCAGGGTCGTGATCGCGCCAAAAATTTTTGAGCAAAGTCTGAAAAAAATTTTCACGCATGGTCTGCTGAAAAAAATATGAGCAGGGTCTGCCGGAAAAATTTAGAGTAAGGAAGGCACGGCGGACCTTGGCCTGTACACGCGGGGCAGGATAGTTTTAATCCAAGAGTTTTCAAACGTTAGCCCTATGAAAGAAGAGCTGAAGATCGGAATCATCCTGACGTGTTTTTTTATTGCTGTAATCGGGGGATCGCTGGTTCTCTTACAAACCGGGAGCCCCATAGGGGAGTATCCGATAAATTCCACGGTCTATACCACCGTTGAGCGGACCATCATTCCGGTCCCTGTGCCTCCCGGTGCAACGGTTCTTCTCCCGCACCAGGTCTCAGACTACTCCGCCAACGGGTATGGCCAGTGGCGGTTTGGCGAGGGGCTTGGTTATGAGAAACGACTGGACCTGATGCCCGCAGAATATTCCGCAGGCGACGTTGTTCCCGCTGCGCGGCTTCTTCATTTTTTTGTCATGACCGATATCCACATCACGGACAAAGAATCTCCGGGGCAGGTGATCTATTATGGCTATAAGTGGGGGATGATCTCCGGATATTCTCCGGTAATGCTGTATTCAACCCAGGTGCTTGATGCAGCGGTTCAGACGGTAAACGTCCTTCAGGAGGAAAAACCGTTTGATTTTGGTATTTTTCTGGGAGACGCGATCAACAGCGGCCAGTACAACGAACTGCGATGGTATATCGATGTGCTTGACGGCAAAACGATAAAACCCGATTCCGGGGAGATGGACGATCCCGTCTCCGGGCCGCTCAATGATTACCAGGACCGGTTCAAGGCAGCAGGGCTGAATGCATCGATTCCCTGGTACCAGGCAATCGGCAACCACGATCATTTCTGGATGGGATTGTTCCCGCCGGACAATTACATCAAAAGTACCCTTACCAACAATTCCATCCTCAACATGGGCAATGTCCTCACCAGCAGACTCCGGATACAAAGCCGTGGTTTTTATATGGGGGCTGTCGATGGGCGGACACCCTACGGGGACATAACCGGCGCAGGGAATGTAAGCGACTTTCCGGACGGGCCTCCCACCGTACCTGCTGATCCCGATCGCCGGTTCCTTTCACGGACCGAGTGGATCAGTGAATTTTTCCGTACCTCATCCGGCCCGGCAGGACACGGGTTCAGCCAGTCTGACATAACAACGGGATTTGCGTGTTATTCGTTTGAACCGGCATCGGATGTACCGGTCAAGATCATTGTACTCGATGATACCATGAAAGACGAGAATATGCCGGATGGCTCCAGCAACGGACTTGGGTCGCTGGATAAGGAACGGTATGCGTGGCTGGTCCATGAACTCGATACGGGCCAGGCTGAAGGAAAGCTCATGATCATTGCAGCACACACCCCGATAGGTGTGGAACTGCCAGAGACCGGCCTGGGATCGTTGATGGCCTGGGACAAATATGCTGCCGTATCTGATACGGACCTGGTGGCAAAACTTCACACGTATACCAATCTTCTCCTCTGGATTGCGGGGCACCGGCATCAGAACACCATCACCGCGTTTAAATCCCCGGATGCAGCCCATCCTGAACTCGGCTTCTGGGAGGTTGAGACTGCATCGTTACGCGAGTTCCCCCAGCAGTTCCGCACCTTTGAGATTGTCCGCAACAGCGACAATACGGTCTCCATCTTTGCAACCAATGTTGATCCGTCGGTCAGTGACGGATCCCCTGCTGCCATGTCCCGGTCCTATGCAATCGCGGCTCACCAGATATTCAACCTCACGACCGATCCCCTGCCGTCCGGTTCGTACAATGCAGAACTGGTCAAGCAGCTCAGTCCGGAGATGCAGGTGAAGCTCCAGAACTACGGGACTCCGGCTGGCAGGCAGCGCTGAGGGTGGCAGCGAGCCGGGCCGGATTTTTTTACGAGCCGCTGCCGGCCGGGACCGTGGTGCGGCCCGACCAGGTGCCGGGGCCGGTGCGGTACCTCCGGCGCCGCAGACGGGAGCTGACTGGGATGGCGAAGACCCGTAAGGTACCCCCGGGTGCCCATAGCATCCGGATGGATCGTTCCCTTACCGGGCAGCACCGGCCTTTTTACGCTTCCCACCACATCTATTATGAGAATAGAAACTGATTCAGTACTGTCGAGCACTTCCTTATGGGCAATGAATTATTTACCGGGATGAGCAGCACTACGGGAAAACAGATCATCATGGTGGGTGAAAATGGCGTCTAACAAACCAGCAGCGGTAACGAAAATTCTGAAAAGGATCGAGTCGGACAAGGTAAAATTCATCCGGCTCCAGTTCACGGATATCCAGGGCCAGCCGAAAAATGTCTCGATTCCGGCCATCCAGGCTGAGAAAGCACTGACCGAAGGCATCTGGTTCGATGGATCGTCCATCGAGGGTTTTGCGCGGGTTGAAGAGTCCGACATGATCCTCAAGCCGGACGTGGCAACGTACGCGGTGCTGCCCTGGAGGCAGGCAGAGGCAAAGGTCGCCCGGTTCATCTGCGATATCCAGACCTACGGGAACAAACCCTTTGATGGCGATCCGCGGTATACCCTCCATAAGGCGATTGCCGAAGCTGCGAAGATGGGTTTCACGTTCAATACCGGCCCCGAACTTGAGTTTTTCCTGTTCCGGATGTTCAATGGTCTCCCGACCACCGAGTTCGAGGACCATGGGGATTATTTTGACCTTGCACCTACCGATTCGGCAGAGGATGTCCGCCGTGATGTTGTTCTCGCGCTCAGCGATATGGGATTCGAGATCGAGGCGTCCCACCACGAGGTTGCAGACAGCCAGCACGAGATCGACTTCAAGTATGGCGATGCCCTTACCACTGCTGACCGGGTCATTACGTTCAAGTTTGCGACCAAGTCCATCGCCCTGCAGTATGGTCTCCATGCGTCTTTCATGGCAAAACCGATCGCAGGAATCGCCGGGAGCGGGATGCACACACACGGTTCGCTTTCGAAGAACGGGAAAAATGCGTTCTATGACCCGAACGCAGAACTCCAGCTCTCGGACACCGCGATGTATTACATCGGTGGTATCCTGAAACATGCAAGGGCGATCACCCGCCTTGCAAACCCGACCATCAACTCGTACAAACGTCTGGTCCCCGGGTACGAGGCCCCGTGTTATATCTCGTGGAGTGCTGCCAACCGCACGGCACTCGTCCGCGTCCCGGCCGCCCGCGGCAACAGCACCCGTGCCGAGTTCCGGAGCCCGGATCCCATGTGCAACCCGTACCTGACCTTTGCTGCAATGCTGGCAGCTGGTCTTGATGGGATCAAGAACAAGATCATGCCCCCGGAGATGACAAACTCCAACATCTACCACATGGATGAGAAGACGCGGAAGAAGAACAAGATCGAAATGCTGCCCGGAAGCCTCATGGAGTCCAATGCCGCCCTTGTGAAAGACGATGTGCTCTGCAAAATTCTCGGGGAACACGTTGTCTCGAACCTGACACGCATTGCGGAAATGGAGACCGAATCCTTCAACCTTGCTGTCCACCCGTGGGAACTGGACCGGTACCTGGCAACCTACTGAATTTTCCCCCACTCTTTTTGGCTAAGTCAGCCGTCAACAGATTTGAAATGCGAATAGATTACGAAGCTATGTTTTGTAGAAATTCTTTGAAACAATGATGGGGGCTGATGCCCCCATACCCCCAATCAGGATGCTTGCCGCCGCCGACTCGAAGAACCTGATGGTTCTTCTCGATTTCATGGCTCTGATGAACCATTCAATTCCCGAAGGGCGCCCCGCGGCGGCCTCAAATTCCTTTTTACGAAAACAACTCCTTGTCGAAGTATCACTATCAGGTAATGCAGAGGCATCCTCAGCGCCCCCGCCCCCATTGGGGGCAGGACTGGCGCAAGGGGGGCAATTATCCAAAAGGAATTTTCCTACAAAGCATAAAGTTCTGCCAGCGATTCTCTGTTGGAAGTCACAACCTTAAAAAAAAGAGATTCAGGGCCGGCTGGAAAAATTATTTCCGCCGGTTCTTTTTGATCTTGGCTTTTGCCAGTTTTTCTATTGCAGGAATATCTGCCTCTTCTTTGACGAGGAGTTTCCGGGCCTGTACTGCTGCATCGACGAATGCCTTGCCGGTGGTGTTCCGGATGAGGAGCGTGGTCATCCCCTGGGGGCTGCCAATGGATCCGGCAGAGATGTCGGCATAGAGTGAAGTAAAGTCCGTGCAGGAATGACAGCCTGTACGGATGCAGGACTCCAGTTCCGAAAGAGGAATGCTCGTCACTGTTGATGGGAAAACGCGGACGCTCGGTGACTCGCTCGCACGACGCACAGGGGGCTCGGACTCGCCGCTGATGCGGCTCCTTACCTTCGCGCCCCTGTTGCGGTGCTCGCTCGGGCCGCTTGGCCTTTACGACCTACCGCTCGTGTTTTGCAGGAATTGCCATACCCGGCAACAGCCCCACAGATTGTGAGACGATTACGGGAATGGAGGGATGATTGGATCTCCCCATTCGACAATTTTCCGATTTTTTTTGATTACACCATGAATATGTTACAATAACATTAAAAATTTTAAAGCTGTTATAATTTCATAATGACGTCAAAATTTTCAATAGACGTTCTTTATCGAAAATCGATATCGAACGATCGACATCATACGATTTTATATGATCGTAAGATTAAACTGGAGATCGTACGACGGGGTTCACCTTGAGTCGAAACAGAGATGAACCTCGCCTGCCCGTAGGCATTATACAATATTCTTCTATTCTTATGAAGATTTGCATCATGCCTCTGAAAAAAACCGATAAAAGGAGGTATTGAAACATATGAGATTATTCAAACCTGCAGTCATCCTGCTCGTATTGTTGCTCGCAGCGATGATTATGGTACCGATAGCGAGTGCTGCACCGAATAAAGTAATGGATGTGAATTTTGTTAGTGTAGAAAAAGCAACGACTGTTGCTAACTTTTATGTTAACCAAATTTCAAGCTCGACTCAAAAATATTCGGACTGGAAAGGTGCAGTTGTTCAGAAAGCCACTACATATTATGATTTAAATGGGAAAGAATCTGCATATTCGTTCGATGTCCTTCAACATGGACAGTATGCCGGTTACCTCATAGTTTCTGCAACACGGAATAATTATCCGGTACTTGAATTTTCCAAAGGGAAAACTCCAGACCGAGAGATGTCAACTCAAACAGAAGCAAAGGAATTAGCCACAACAGTAGCAAAATCCCAACAGGCATCTCTTGGTTCAGGACGCCCGCTCTACCTGGGTGCGACATTCTTCTATATGGAATATCCTGTTGAAAAGACCAGTACTGTTAAAACTACAACACAACAGAGCCAGGAAAATATCTATGTTGATCTTTACGAAAGAAAAATTGTAGATCAGGGGAAGGTTTCTGGTACTTTAAGCACAAGCCAATCATCCAATACCGAACCTACCGCAGCTCAGGCACAAACAAGTATCACTTTCGATCAAAAAGCGATCCAAAACTTCCAGATTCAGACAAAACAGGAAGCGCAAGCTGAGTGGAATGCGATTGATGGAAAAATAACCAAAAATGGTGTGAACCAACCCGCAGTTGAGTTATCAGCGGTTCAATCAGGACAAACAAAATACATCGATCACGTTCCCTATTATGATTGGACCTATGGTTGTTCACCAACTGCCGGTAGTATGGTTGTTGGTTACTGGCGAGATCAAGGACTTACCAGAATCCCGGTTTCTACGAATACGATAACAGGGGATCCAGTCACTAAAGAATTGGCCGATGCAATGGGGACACTGTATGGCTCTAATTACTGTCAGTGTTGGATTATTCCGATCATTAATAAAAAAATCTGCAATCCATTATGCGGATTTACTGTTCCTGTGATGATTGCACCTGGAATTAATTCAGAATTGAATAAATACCAATATGGTATCACCAATTCGCAATATGGGTGGAATGCCGGAAATATTTACTTCCCTTCATGGAGTGATTTCCAAAATGAGATTGATGCCGGCAGGCCTTTTGAACTTTCGATGACATCCGGCGGAGCCCCGGAAGATCAACCAAATACACCTTACAATCACCATAGTGTAGCTGCTGTCGGGTATATGGTTACAAGTTTTGACAATTTTGTAACAATACACGATACATGGGAAACCCCCTCGTTGTATTATGACCATATGATTCGATACAACAATTGGGCAGCTGCGATGAATACCTGGGTGAGATCGCGTACCTATTCAATCACATCTAGTGCCGGATCAAATGGGAAGATCGATCCGGCAGGTACTATAAACGTTCCTTCAGGAACACGCTGGAGTTACACCATCACTCCCGATTCCGGTTACATCATTGATCAAATCCTTGTCGATAATTCACCCGTTACTCAGAACCCTTACACGTTCTCAGATGTAACTTCAGACCACACAATCACTGCCACATTTAAAGAAGAGGCACTCCCTGCAATCGTACCGCTTTGTCAAGCAGGGAATGCATTTGATGCAACTATGTATCCGCAAAACTGGCCGCAGTCCGATCCTATGACATTTTCCTGTAACTGGGACGGGAACGGGCGCGTGTATCTCTCGGGCAGCAGCTCAGAACTTATCGGAACGTATGCCGATGACGGTTTCACTGTTGATACTCCAAATGGGATACAGTTCGATGCCGAAGGCCACTATGCACATCAGCATGCGCCGCTGGAACTGACATCAGGTATGAATACAGGTTCCAATACGCTCACGTTGATTGTTCGTAATTATATGGGACTGTCGATGAGTTATGGTTCATCAACAGGTATTGGTACGGATCAAACTCCATATATTATCGAAGTGAATGACCAGTCTATGATTGCAGCAGCCCAGTCATCAGCCGCAAAGGCATTTACATTCGTTCCGAACAGCACAGAGCTGAAAGAGAGCGTATCGACCACGGCAATATAAAATGAATGCGTAAAGTATCTGGTTGTTGTACTGGACAAGAAAGGATTGGTGGTAAATACGACAATTGCTTATAAGGATAAGAATTTTTTTTTAATACCGTGATGGGGGAGGAGAGGAAAATAAATGTACTATCAACCTCAAAAAAAATCGAAAATTTTCATTAATATCATGTCCCTCTTAATTCTATTCATATTTCTGATTCCAATCGCCCATGCCACCCCCCCGCCACCAGAATCACGCATTCAATTTTTACTCCCCAGTTCAGAAATTGATTATAATACGACCATGCGATCGTATGATCTTTTTGTTTCATCAAATAAATCGACTGATGATCGGTTCGTTACTTTGGATTATGTAGGTCCCGGGAAGGTATATGCGTACGGAGACAGAATTGTAACATCTGGATCATCTTTAACGTATTTCCCAGAACTCTCCCAATACTGGGCTTACAAGCATTTTCTCTATTTAAAAACTGGTGAACTATATGTCGCACAGGTCTGGTTTTTTGATGACTGGGGGACATTTCAAACCAGAAAAAAAGAATTATCTCAATATTTACAGATCCATGGGCAGGTATCAAAAGAATCACTTGACCTGTCTGATGAACTCGTAATTTCTAACAATTCCGTTTATTCCGGATTGAAAAGCCGGCAATTCAACGTTACAAAATACTTGGGAAAAGATACTTCAGGATATTTCATCGTACATGAAGATTCCCGGTATCCTGGTATCAATTGTTACATTATTTATATCGGTATCATTGGACCGACAGACGTTCAAGATTATTTGAATCCTTTGACAAAGTTATTCGTTTCTATATCCCCAAATCTGGATACCGGGATTAATTATGAATTGGATTCGTCCGTTATGAAATTTGGACAAAATGATATTGATATCACACCCCTTCTTGTGATATTCATGATAGTAATCGGGGGTGGCATTCTCTTTTGGATGAGAAGAAAGAGAAAATAATATTGAAATCCAATATTTCTTGGATTCGCGATTGCGAGAAAAACACCGGGGAATCCCAGATCCACGAACTGCTCTGTCCTCGTTTCACTATCACTAGCTAGGGAAAAGATCTTCAGGTCTGGTATAAGTTAATGGTTGATCAGAATCAGACCCTGATGCCGGACTTGTCCATTGACGGGATCAATAACGGCGATACGGTGATAATCACCGGGACTTTTAAATCGGATTCGTATGGCGAATCCCGCAATGATCTTCGGGCGATTCCTATTGAGAGAATAAACCCATAATTTCCTCGGCATGATCGCTGACCCGGAAGAGACGTACGCGGTCTGGTACGGGATATTGAACACGCTCGGCATCTTCGATTTGTCGGCACTCACGGACAGCGAGCGGCTGACCTATGCCGGGAAGCGGCACTACTTCTGGTTCGGCGAAGTCGGGATGGCCGCGATGCTGGCCGGCGTGTTTGCGGTCCCGCTCGGGTTCTTCATGGCAGGCCGGACGGACACAAGTCTTGCATTCATCGGCGCTGCGGTCCTGTTCCTTCCGCTCTTTGTTTTCCTGCCAAAGCTGATCCAGCGGGCGATGAAGGCGGACACCGATTCGGCGATCGAGGCATTCGGGAAGAATGAGCAGGTGAAGAAAGTCTTCTGGACCCTGTTCATCTCGATGGCCGGGCAGATCCTAGCACAGGTGCTGGACCCGGTGACAGCTCAGCAGATGTCGGGTTGATTACGGGGATGTGTGGGTGAAAACCGAAGGTCGTATACCATCGCCCACCTTTTTTTCTCCATTCAGGATAAAGGGCCGGTTTTTTCAGGCTTGAAATAAACTCTTGGAATTCTGCATTATGAAGATTCGGGAGAAGGTTCCAGGGATAACACCGGCATCACCCCCCTGTTTGGGACAAGATATTTTTCAAGATATTGCCGCACTTCAGGATAGATCTCATACCGGACATTTTTCCTGTTTTTTTGTATGGAGACAATTCCATCATCACTAAGTCTTCTCATGTACCATGTAACCAATGGTCCTGATATTCCCATCATCACTTCCAGATTCTTCCTGTTCGTATCGGGATTATCAAGCAGTAATATGAGAATACGGTTATCAGTCTCATTCCGGATATGCTTAAACACCGTTTTCTCTACCTCTGAAAATTTCCTGGAATTTTCGAAATACCGTGTATGGCCGTTTGTATTCATAGCGGAGATCTTTCCTGTCGTCATGAGTATGATGAGATGATACCGGAGAGTTCCTGGTTTAATGCCGGTCATTCGCACTAAGTAATTGAAGTAGATACCGGGATAATCCTGTATATAACGATAGGCAAGATTCCGGGTGTTGTTATGGAAAACAATTGACCGGGTGACATTCCGGTATCCCAGATATGCGTATAGTTTGATGAATAAGAAGAGTTCAACGGGGAATCCGATAAAGGAGGATACAGAAAGAGCCAGTGCGAGCAACATCATTCCCGGGGGAAGGTCCCAGAAATCGACCGGCACGGTTTCCAGCGGCGTACCCGTATCCATATCTGGTGTTACCGGTTCGACCGTGTATCCATTATGAAACCCGCAGGAACCGGATGGTATTAACGAAAATGAACAAAGAACAAGAATCAGGATGATTCCGTACCTGATCATTTTCTTCATCCATGAATATTCAGGGTACGATAAAAAAAGGATTATGGTCTAACTCGCGGATGCTGAGTACGTGTAGCTTTGTACGCCACTTACCCGGTATCCATAAACCTTCGACCACCATGTGCCGGACGCAAGACCGCTGGATTTGGAAATCCTCAGGTTAATCCGGCCATCGATCCGCCCGTCCGCTGAATCATAGTAGGGACCGAGTGTGGTATCTGGAGCAGCAATCGTGAGCGAGAGGGAATTCGAAGGGGTGCCCCAGTACAGATCAGTAAAGAACGACGTTTTTCCGGAAGAGACATAGGTTGAGTACCATTGGGTCTGCCCTTGGGAAATCGAGGCCAAACTAAGCCGGGATAGTTCCGGCAGCCTGAGGGTATTGTCGCCAGGTGTCACGACATACCCGTCTTTTTCTTCAACAATCATTGCCGATACAACCGGTACGGTCAGTGCCGCACCGATAACTAACAACAGTGCTAACCAGTGAACCTTCATGGTATCACGGGAAAGCGTTCCAATTACAGATTAATACCTTTTGTCGGTCAAAACTTTACACGTTGCTGAAGTGTAAAGTTTTGGATGAGAGATCGTTTATAGAAGGATTGGGTATTTGTGATGCGGTTATCTGAACGATACCCGCCGATCCGGAGAGATCATGGTATCACAACCTTATTCTCTCTCCGGACTCGTTTGGTTCCAAATTTTATATTCCCCTTGATCCAGACGATTCAATTCCTTTTGCGCGGGATCCGCCGGACCTGTATTTCCGGACATGTAAAGTTTTGAACGACAAATCGTTTATAACCCGGAAATAAACCGCTCAGTGTGGACAGCCGGAGGTTGTCCCGAGTCATCCGAATGGAGGGGGAAGCATACCCGTATTCACATCCCCCCTCTCCTTTCCGCTGGCATAACTCACACCGTCCCTGACATTTAAGGTCGTGTCTTTTTGCTATTAGCGGAGCGTATCGAAAAATGAAAAAAATGGAGGTAATGAAAACATGAACCTACGAAAAATTGGCGTCGTCCTGCTGGCAATATTGCTGGCGGCGATGGCGATGGTACCAATGGTGAGTGCTGCGGAGGCGCAGGCTGACGATGCCCTGAAGGTATCAAACGATGGGGTAATTGATGCTTCCCTTAAAGGAATTGTCACACAGCCGGACCCTTACACGTATGTCTTTACCGGAAAAACCGATGACAAGACAGCAAGCGTCAACCACTTGATTGAAAACCTGAACAAGAAGACGATGAATGCTGCTGTGAAATCTGGAACCCCGATATCTGGTTCGAACACTGCCACCATGCCGCTTTTTGGCAGCTCCATCTGGCAGAGAACCCAGGTATCCGGAACAAAGGACGGGGGATGGATCTCACCTTACACCAAGACCATAAACGGAAATCTCGTATCCAACTGGCAGGGAAGCAGCCCATATTATGCTGATAAGATTACCTTATCGTCCCTGATTTCTGCTTCTGGTGTCGGCGTCTCAATTAGTATGCCGGGTGGCAGTATGGGATACCAGGATATCGGAGGTAACCGGCTTAGTTATTCAGACTACTGGACCACCGCATATGCAGTGTCCCACAGCTACTCAAACTTCCTGGCACAGAGCTGGGCCACAGTTCCCTCAGTTGCGGAAAGTGATTCGGGTACCTTCCGGTTCAGTTATTCAGATTACACGGTAAACACATACGTGTCAGTCTGATAATTTCAATTTTTTTTCGGTGCATCATGTCAATAAAATGGCGTATTGGAATCCTGCTTCTCATCGCCAGCCTTGCTGGCGTTTGTGCTTTTTTTGTCCTTAACACGGGTATACCCTCACCTCATGAATCCTGGAATAAAAAAACCACAGAGAAAATCGGGTACTCCCATGCCCCTGAAGGGGGCTACGCGGATTTTGCTCCCGACGATCCTGATTTGTATTCAACCTATTACTTTTCTCTGGCATTGAAAAATAATCATATTGACCTGATGCAGAAAGAACAGACAGACCTGTGGTTGTATTCCCGGGAACGGGAATTAATCGCAAATCCTTCCCAGGTCACTCTAAAGGACCTGTACTACCTGACCGGCTGCATGAAAAATTACGATATCCTCCCGGAAAACCGTTCAGGGATCATGTCCCTTGTTGAACAGTACAGCCAGCCGGATGGATCGTATGCGGACAGGCCCGGACTTGAAGGATCATCTTTGGATACCATACGGGCCCTGGAAATCCTGGATTTTATCGGAAACAATACCGGGAATATGGATATCACCCGCGAGTGGCTAGCCCGGCAATATCAATACGATCAGATTTCTGAGGATGAAGACTATTTACTTACTGAAACACAGGTCCTGCTCCCCGTATCCCACCTGACCGGTATCGACCCGGACCTGGAAGGAAGCACCCGTTTACAAAAAAGCATTGAGGAACGATATGCAGGGAAATGGAAATCCGAGTTGGAGGCTCTGCCCGGGAAAAAACCAGATCTGTTTACGCTCAAAGCTCTCGAAACCGAAGTACGTTTCTCCGGAAAGCTCACACCGGAAATTTCCCAAAAAATCCAGGATTACGTGTACTCCCTGGAGTTACCAGACGGAGGATATAATGCGATCCTGGGTGATTATGGTGAGTCCCAGGGAACATATCTTGCAATGAAGCTGTTGTCCGATATCGGATCTCCAGTTCACGACACGACAATCGAGTTCATCCGGAGGCATGAGAGCCGGTACGGGGGATTCCGCCCTGCGTTCAAGATTACCCCTTCCCTGAAAGATACATTTTATGCAACCCAGGTTCTGACCAGGTTGGACCCGCACAACCCTGCGATTCCGGCAGTCAAACCCTGGCTTGATGCAAGGATGGCTGATCCCTCACTTTCTCCCGAAGACCAGTATTACCTTGTAATGACATATCACGAACTGGGGGAGTCCGTCCCACAGGCAGCCACCCTCCGGAATATACCGGAACAGCAGATTACAACGTATTCTATATCCCCGGACCAGCTGGGAGATCTCGAACAGGTCTTTTACCTGCTGAAGATGGTAAAGGCCACGGATCACCCCCTGGACTCAGCTCAAAGAGATAGTATAATCCGGAAAATCAACCAGTTCCAGAATAGTGACGGAGGTTATGGTTACGGGGGATCGGATTTGGCCTCAACATATTATGCTTTAGGGTCACTGGATACACTTTCAGCTTCTCCTGATAATCCTGAGGCATGTATATCATGGATAGAGCAGGGATATGCCGGTGACGGGGGGTACTACTACCGGCGGGGGGATCAGTCAACCAATTTTTCCTATATCACACCAACATACATGTCCGTTTCTTCGTTGAACTACCTTCACCGGTATCCGGGAAACGCAAAAACAACCCTTCAGTGGATCGACAGCAGCCGGTATTCTGACGGGGGTATTCAATTGATGCCGGAGAAACCAGATACCGAAGTCAATGATGCCACGTTCCGGGAAAAACTCGAATACACCATCCAGGGCTTGGAGACGGAGCAAATCCTCCTTCATCGCACCGGTATATGATAAGGGAGAAAAGCCCAAGGAAAAAACAGGCTCATCCCATCCTCATCGCAAGTGGGAGTGCTATCCCTCCCTCTCCCCCTAATCATTCACCGGGACAGGAAATGTCAACAGACCCGGCAACCCACAGAAAATATCCATGGCTGACAGCACATTTCCGGATCCGGCCCCCCGGAAAAATCTCCTCAACTATATTGTATGGATTGTTATTGCGGCAACTCTTCTCCTCGCCATTATATTCTGGTTTATCGTCTTTGGCATTCCTGCTGGTAGCGGTTACATTTATGCCCGCAGTTAGTGCACAGGCAGATGCCAACAGGTTGCCAGACCCTGACGCACATAAGGTTGTATTTGTCGATTCACCACGGATTATTGTTGTGGAAAACACACACATCAAGTATTGTTGATGTCGGTAATATACGGATTACCCTGACTTCAAATCCGGAACATAGGTGTAGCGTGCCAGAGTTTCTGTCCTAAAATAGTGACATAATTTATGTCCGCTTTCAAGAGCACCGTGCAGGTGCTTGCGGGTGAAAGCGACAATGGAGATCAGGACAAAGGCAGTAGTATTTTACGAAGAGAAGATACACAGTGCCAAAGAGATTGGAGAGACGTACAACATCTCCGAAAGAACCGTGAGACGATGGGCACAAAACCATCGCAACGATCCCGAGAACGGGTTGAAACCGAAGAAGACCGGACCGCGGAGACGGACCCGTTGGGCAATTCCGAAATCGTTGGAACAACGGATCATCCGGCTCAAGGGAAAGTATCCGGCTTGGGGAGCCCGACGGATCAAACACCAGTTCGAACTCTCGTGTTCCTGGAGAACGGTTCACCGGATCCTCAAGAAACATGGTCTCCTCATCCGGATCAAAGCTAAACCCCAACCGTCCGGGAAACGGTTCCAGCGTCGTCATGTCGACAGTATGTGGCAGGGGGATACCTTCCAGTTCCGGATCCGTGGCGTTGGTAAAGTCTACGTCACCGGATTCACTGATGATTGTTCTCGCTATCGTGTGAAAAGCAAAGTATACCTGCACAAGGATGCTGCCTCAGCGGTTAATGCCCTTCAATGGGCACTTCGGGCCGGCAGGATTCCCTGGGAGATCTATCTCGATAACGGGAAACAATTCGTCTCAAAACTGTTCAAAGCGGAAGCCCAAAAACATAACATCAAACTGATCTTCGGCAGACCTTATCACCCCCGTGGCCGTGGGAAGATCGAACGGTACCACAAGACTCTCTACCGGGAACTCATCGCTTTAAAGCAATTCCGTTCGCTGGGCCATTTCAGGAAAGAACTCTGGAGGTTTGACCAGCTCTACAACAACTGGCGTAAACAGGAGATCCTGAACTGGATGACGCCTTCTTCCGTTTACAACAACAAAACCAATTTCAATAAAAACAGAAAATGTCTATCCAGCGGACATAAACTCTGTCAACAAAACGGACAGTAATTATGGCACTCTACAACTACTGGACGATTACATTCAGAGACACTACCCGGAACATCCAGACTACCTATATGACGAGCCAGAATGCTATGCCAAACACGAATGTCAAAATCCAGATCTATCTTGAAACGGCAAACCGCGCCTCGATCCCGAACAATAATAACATGTGCGGCGATTCCACCTTCACGAACTTCTATCTGGTGAATACCAATGGGCAGAATGTTATGCCCGGTACCGTCGGGAGCGGAGTCAATTCGGTATGGACAAATCTTCCAGGACTGAGTGTCGGAAACTCATGGCCAAGCCGGATTATCCTGAACACCGCCAATTGAGGGAAATCCTATGACCCCTTTTTTTCCAATGAAAAACCGGTTTGGTTTCATTGTAGTTACGGGTCTTTTCTGTTTGTCCCTTTTCATCCCGGTCAGTGCAGTATCGTCACACATCCTGCCGGATACGCCGTACGATGAAGACCTGTCTGACAGGGTGATCACGCTTGATCCCGTGGGGAACCACACCGCAGGAGATGTTTTCACGATCCGTGGCGTTACGTCCCTTCCTGCCGGGCGAAAACTTATGGTTGGTATGCATCTGGGGGGCTGCAGGGTGGGTTCCTGTATCCGGTCAGAGCATTGGGGCTATACGGTTGTGGTCAACGGGAGCCCGGGCATGAACACCTGGAGTTATCAATTGAATACCACCGGGTTCTGGACAGTTGACAACGACGGGAACAGATGGGCGTATGATATTAATGTCGGGGATTATCAATTTGTTACAGTTAACGATGATGAGACTATCTACCTGTTCAACCAATCCGAATCTGCATCGATCCCGGACAAGCCTGACCTGCGTAAACCCGGGTCCGGGAATTTGACCCGGTCACAACCTGCAATAACCGGTCCAGCGAATGCCACGGCGGGACAGCCTGCACCGGTAACCGTCCTCGTTCCGGTTGTTGCACTGGGGATCGTGGGGATGATACTGTTCCGGATAAAAAACGGGTAATGAGATGAAAGCACAAATGCAGGTTATCCATCGATTTTCACACATCCCTCCTGAATGAAATACCTGTTACGGGAGATCCACAGGATCATTTTTGACATGTAAAGTTTTGACCGACAAATCGTTTATAATCCCAAGTTAAACCGCTCAGTGTGGACAGCCGGAGGTTGTCCCGGAAACAAAGAACGCCTGGGTTCAGCTGCATTGCACACGACCTGAACCCAAGCACATCCGCAGGTTGTCGTCAGTTTTGGTTTCTTCAACGGGATTGATGCGATGCGCCGAGCGGATGCTGTTGAAAAAAATGAAAGGAGAACTGAAAGAATGAAACGAATTAAAATTGGTGTCATCCTGCTGGCACTGCTGCTGGCAGCGATGGCGATCATACCGATGGTAAGTGCAGATAATACCGGAACATCATCAGCGACAGCAATTCAGGCACCAACGATTGATGTTAAGAAAATCATATTACCTGAATTGCAATTTGAGGCATCACAAAAATTTGTTGATGTGAATCAAGGATTAAATCCGGATAAAAATACCGTACCTTCTAAATTCCTCACTTCTGAATTCAAAGCCGGAAATCAGGGAGTATCCAAAATTCCCTATGGATCAATTATCTACCATTCCCGTGATGGGATAACCCGGGTATTTGATTCGTCCGGAAAACAGCTCTTTGCAGCGGATGACATGAAAGTTGCAAAGGTCTTCACGCCCCAGGGACCCCAGGCTGCAACGTATGTTCATGAAGTTCCCGAAGGGTCTTTTATTAACACTCAGGGAGACAGAAAATATACGATTTATGAGAATTCGGTAATTCTGACTGAAGTCACCGAGACTTCGGCAGTAAGCGGTGTAATTATGGCTGCTCCATCTGATTGGCCTCCACAATACATTGAAGGTGTTGAATATACACCTACTCAAGCTGTTGGTCGGTTCACATCACAGTGGACGGTTCCCACTGCGCCATCTTCTACACAATCCGGCCAGATTACCACAATCTGGAATGGACTTCACCGCAACTCCGGAGCATCAGGAGTGATCCAACCGGTTCTTGCCTGGAATGAGAATGGTGATTTGAGATATACGATCAGAGTCTGGGAAGTATCATCCAGCGGAACGTACAAATCAACGCAATATGGTGCAAGGGCCGGCCACACGATTGTCGGAGATATTGCATGGGACTCATCCATGAGTTACTGGAAAGTTACGATCAAGGATGTAAATTCCGGGGACATTTCTCCTATGTGGTCAAATCTTGTGTCTACTTCAAGCTGCCAGGCAGCCCTCATGCTTGAAGGGTTCCAACAACCAGTTAATCGTGCATATTATCCTGGAGCGATAACCTTTACCAACAATGTATTACGATCAACCGCCGGAACGGTCATCACTCCGCCGGCATCATCGGTGAACGGATATGTCGCGACTACCTGGTACAGCGGTAATAACCTCCTGGCTGTGAATAAAAACAACTGGCCCAGTTCGGTTGTTCTGAGTACAGGAAACTAACCATTTTTTGCGAAAACCGAATAGAATGTATCCGAATACTCTTCGAGGAACAGGAATGATACAAAGGAAAAATATCCCAACGGGCAGATGTCCGGTATTAATTCTCATTATTGCCTGCTGTTTCTGTGTGTGTCCTAGCCTTGGGATGACGGAGGAATCCCGCTATATTACCATTAATTCTATCGGGGATCATGCTGTTGGAGATATTCTTACAATTTCCGGAACGACAAACCTTCCGGTAAACACGACATTGTGGATTCAGGCAGGGCCAAAGGAATTCACAAAATATCCCCCGCATTATATTGGCGAAACGGCACAGGTTGTTCAGGGAATAAACAGGAATCTCTGGTCAATTGAAGTGAACACATCGACATTTGCAATTGATGAATATTCGGTTCTGGTCTCACCTTTGAGCGGGGAGCCAGTATTCGGCAAAGCTGAATTCAAGATGACAGGCAGGCACACCGGTTCCAGGATACCACCATCAGCAACTCTGGCAACAATACCGCCGGAAAAGACCACGGTGGCGGATTCTCCGACACAATTAATCACGACGCTCCACCCAGCCACATCCCCGACAACAGCTACAGCTTCACTTCCATTCACTCTTCTGTTTGTTGCACTGGGAATCACGGGAATGATACTGTTCGGAATAAAAAACAGGTAATGGGTTGAAAGCATAAATGCAGGTTATCCATCGTTTTTCACACATCCCTCCTGAATGAAATACCTGTTACGGGAGATCCACAGGATCATTTTTGACATGTAAAGTTTTGACCGACAAATCGTTTATAATCCCAAGTTAAACCGCTCAGTGTGGACAGCCGGAGGTTGTCCCGGAAACAAAGAACACCTGGGTTCAGCTGCATTGCACACGACCTGAACCCAAGCACATCCGCAGGTTGTCGTCAGTTTTGGTTTATTCATAACGGAATTGATTCGATATACCTAGCGGATGCTGTCGAATGAATGAAAGGAGATGAAAAAGAATGCAACTACGCAAACTAAGCGTCATCTTGCTGGCACTGCTACTGGCAGGGATGGTGATGGTACCGATGGTGAGTGCGGCGAACGATGCGACGATACATATCAGTTCCGCACAACTGGCCGAAGAATCCCGGATGATGTCTGTAGATGTTTCGAAAATACCTGTTCGTGATTTAACAATCGATGATAACGTTGAAAAAGTGACCGTGAAACAAAGTCTCACATCCGAGGAGGGAGACGGGATTTCCACGATTTCCCCCGGTTCAATAATCCGCCATTCCAAGGATAACATTACGCGGGTTTTCGATGGATCGGGAAAACAGGTCTTGTACGCAAATGATGACGAAGCCGCACTCGTTCCAACACCATCAGGCAAGATGCTACCCGCATCCCGAATCCACCAAGTCCCCTCAGGTGCATTCCTGAAAACAGTCGGAACGGTGACCTATGTCATTTCGGGCGGAGAAGTCCTCTTTACGGTCATTAATGACCGCGCGGGGGACATGTCCGATGAAAAAGCACTTGCTGATACTAACGCAGTCCTTGTAAACCCGGATTTTACCGGCTGGATCGAGGATGCTTTTGACAACAATGTCCCGCAGATCGGTTATTTCTCTGCATACTGGGTAGCTCCATCTCACCCGCCCTCATCGGAAAGTCAGGAAGCAATATTCCTGTTCAATGCAATCCAGCCCTCTGCCGGGAATGCAATTATTCAGCCGGTCCTTGAGTGGAACCAGCCAAGCACAGGATTATACTGGACCGGTGCAGCATGGTCCCTCAGGAATGGTGTCGGATATCCGAGTTCCCGAGTCCGGGTGAATGACGGGGAAACCGTACGTGGCCAGATGGTCTGGAGACCGTCAATGAATGCATGGCTCATTATGTTCACCAACGGGGCCGGCCAAACTGTTTCAAAATACACAACGGATATCAGTACTGATCGTAATTTAGCAACATTTGTTGCTCTCGAAGGAACAAAAATTGATGATAATACGGATGTTCCTGGGGACACAACATTCAGCAGCATGCAGTTCCTGTCCGGCCTTGGCGGAAGCACAGTTCCGATTGTCTGGGGACAGAATATCAACCCGAACGCACCCCTGACCCAGCTCCGCGTGCAGATTATTTCAAATCCTTCATCAGTGAAATTACATACAGCGAACTGATACACCCGGAAGATCCACGATGAAGAACCAGATACTCTCTCTTATTTTTCTCCTGTTGATCATCACCAGTGGTTTTTCAGGCTGCGTTGGCCGGGACACTAATGGAAAAATCCCGGAATCTTCTCCGGGTCCATCTATTACAACTCCAACACCTGTCTATTCGGTTGTCCCGACACTAACAGGAATGACTGGCGTCCCGGTCTTTGTTGTGAATTACACGGCAATACGGTTCATTGGCAGAGATGATCCGGCTCACCCGATGAACGAGGCCCGGAAAAATGCTATCGCTAAAGCTGCTATTGCTGATGATCGTGTTCGCACCCTTCTTGCCGGAGGGGGTATGATCGAAGGTGTCCTGTACCAGTGTCACCCGACACCAAAGGATTATTCCGACGCTGCATGTGCACCGGCGCTCCGGGTGTTGCATAATGGTACTGCCTGGGATTTCCTGGTCGATGAAAAAAGCCAGGTTGTGATATTTGTTCAGCACGAGATCCCATCGGGTTCATTTATGTGATCTCATTTCCGTGATTTAGCACAATCCGGGGAATGGTAATGCAAACTGATAAAAAAAACCTCGTTGTCATTGCCGGACTGTTATTGTGCGGTATCCTTATCCTCGGCTTTTACTGGGCAGGTCATATTTACGGTGCTTCTGGATTGAAGGACAATCTCCCTCAGACGGGATCAGTTCATCCATCTGTTACTACACAACTGCCAGATACTGATATTATCACAGTCAATCCCATCCCTGAATATCCGGCCGGCAAAACGATCATAATCCGTGGGACAACAACATTGCCAGTCGGACAAGTGCTGGACATAGCCTGGATAAAAGAGCCCTACCATACAACAAAATGCGACCCTGATATGTTCTGCGGTTCGGGCACTTATTCGACAAATGTTACTGCCGGAGATGTGGAGAATGTATGGTCGTTTGCCCTGAACACTTCTGGATTCACTGAAGGTGGATATAGTATCTGGGTGGTTGCGAAGAACCGTCCGAATTCTTCCGTGGATGCATCTTTTTATCTGCGGCAGGCATAAGAGATTGGAATATCATATGTGTTTTTCTTCAGCGGATTCATAGAAATTAGGGTAAAAAGAATCTATTCTCTCTAACTTTCTGTTCTCGATTCTACCCGCATTCTCGTGCTGGCACACTTCCCGCTCCTGCTGCTAATCCTGCCGGTCATCATCCTCTTCCTCGGTATCATCGCCGACCCTGAAGAGACTCATGCGGTCTGGTACGGGATGCTGAACACGCTCGGCATCTTCGAACTGCCTGAGCTGACAGACATCGAGCGGCTGACGTATGCCGAGAAGCGGCATTATTTCTGGTTCGGCGAGGTGGAGATGGCTGCGATCCTTGCCGGAACCTTCGCGGCCCCGGTCGGGATCTATATGGCGGGCCGGACTGACGCGAGCCTGGCATTCATCGGGGCTGCGATCCTGTTCCTGCCGCTGTTCGTGTTCCTGCCGAAGCTGATCCAGCGGGCGATGAAGGCGGACACGGATGCGACGATCGAGGCGTTCGGCAAGAACGAGCAGGTGAAGAAAGTCTTCTGGACCTTCTTTATCTCGATGGCCGGGCTGGTCCTGGCCCGGGTCGTAGATCCCGCGACAGCTCAGCAGATTGTTGGGCTGATTACGGGGATGGGGGGATGATTGGATGGACTATCCCTTCGATTTTTTTGTTAAGAATTTCTTGAAGATTGTTACAATACCATTAAAAATTTTAATGCTGCTATAATCTCATAATCGCGTTAAAATTTTCAATCAGCGCTGTTTAAGAGAAATCGTTATCGAACAACCCGCATCTTACGATTATATATGATCGTAAGAATAACCAAGAAGTTGTAGGACGAAGCTCACCCTACCTTGGAAGTCAGATGAACCTCGCCTGCCCGTAGGCATTATACAATATTCTTCTATTCTTATGAAGATTTGTATCATGCCTCTGAAAAAAACCGATAAAAGGAGGTATTGAAACATATGAGATTATTCAAACCTGCAGTCATCCTGCTCGTATTGTTGCTCGCAGCGATGATTATGGTACCGATAGTGAGCGCTGAACCGGATAATACTATTCCGGATAAAAATTTTGTCAGTGTGGAAAAAGCGACATCAGTTGCCAATTATTATGTTGAGCAAGTCTCTGGTTCGATGAAAGAATATCCGGACTGGAAAGGGGCAACTGTTCAAAAAGCAACAACCTATTATGATCTTAATGGGAAAGCATCTGCTTACTCGTTTGATGTTCTTGTAAATGGACAGTATGCCGGGTACCTGATGATTTCTGCAACACGGGATAATTATCCTCTGCTGGAATTTTCCAAAGGCAGGACCCCCGACCGTGAGATATCCAATCAGGTAAAAGGCGCGGAACTTGCAGCAGCTGATGCGAAGTCACAGCAGGCCACTCTTGGTGCAGGACGCCCACTTTATCTTGGGGCAACCTTCTTTTATATAGAATATCCGGTTGAAAAGACCAGTACTGTGAAAAGTACTTCTCAACAAAGCCAGGACAAAATCCTTGTTGACCTTTATGATATGAGGATTATTAATCCAGAAACGGTCTCCGGTTCCAGGAATGCCGCTGTCAGTACTGAATTGATCGCTGTACAAAAAGAAGCACAAACAGTTCTTAATCAAACATCAATCCAAAAATTCCAGAAACAGAAAAAACTGGAAGCACAGGCTGAGTGGGATACAATTGATAAAATGAGTGTATCTTCATCAACGAAAACGGCCGAAGTCAAATCTGCATCGGCATTATCCGCTATTGAAAAAACAATTTCTGGTGTTCCATATTTTAACTGGACACATGGATGTTCACCCACATCTGCAGCAATGGTGCTTGGTTACTGGCGTGGACGGGGGTTAACAAGACTGCCTGATGCCTCATGGCCAACCGGAGATCCGTTAAATCAACAGTTAGCGGCTGAAATGGGCACAGATGCCCAAGGGTCGACATGGCCGTGGATGATTGCATATGGCATAAACAGAATTACCGCGATCAATTCCGGTTATCACTATACATCCAGTAGCGCACTCGTGACCGCATACAGCTGGCCGGCAATACAAAGTGAAATTGATGCCGAACGCCCCTTCGTCCTTTCAATGATGTGGGGGGGAGCGCCTGAAGAAAGCCCAACAACACCATATGGATTCCATAGTGTTGCCGCAGTGGGGTATACCTACCAAAGTTGGGGCTCTCAAAAATATATCACGATTCACGATACATGGGACTATAGTAATAATCGCCACATCCGATTCGGAAATTGGGTCCTGGCTGCATTGAATACGTACGTGCGACCGGATTATACCTACACAATTACATCCTCTGCCGGCCCTCATGGAGTTATAGATCCGGCAGGAACTGTTCAGGTACCTACAGGTACCGGGAAAGTTTTCACCATTACTCCCGATTCAGGTTATATCATTGATCAAATCCTTGTCGATAATTCACCCGTTACTCAGAACCCTTACACGTTCTCAGATGTAACTTCAGACCACACAATCACTGCCACATTTAAAGAAGAGGCACTCCCTGCAATCGTACCGCTTTGTCAAGCAGGGGATGCATTTGATGCAACTATGTATCCGCAAAACTGGCCGCAGTCCGATCCTATGACATTTTCCTGTAACTGGGACGGGAACGGGCGCGTGTATCTCTCGGGCAGCAGCTCAGAACTTATCGGAACGTATGCCGATGACGGTTTCACTGTTGATACTCCAAATGGGATACAGTTCGATGCCGAAGGCCACTATGCACATCAGCATGCGCCGCTGGAACTGACATCAGGTATGAATGCAGGGTCCAATACGCTCACATTGATTGTTCGTAATTATATGGGACTGTCGATGAGTTATGGTTCATCAACAGGTATTGGTACGGATCAAACTCCATATATTATCGAAGTGAATGACCAGTCTATGATTGCAGCAGCCCAGTCATCAGCCGCAAAGGCATTTACATTCGTTCCGAACAGCACAGAGCTGAAAGAGAGCGTATCGACCACGGCAATCTGAAAACACTGCATTCACCAGTCGTGATGTCAGATGGAAAAGGAACTTCACCAGAAAAAAGGATTAAAAATAAATCCATCTATTTTTTGGTTAGAACAACAGGGAACTGATTTCACATGAATCAACACCAGGTAAAATGTAACAAAAAAAAGCACCCTCTCATTTTCCTTTTTGTCATTGCCATCTCGTTAATTATTAGTGTTGCCAACGCCGGTGCACCGCCCCCGGAATATAGGGTAGGGTATATGCTACCGGTTTCTCACGATGCAGTGAGTTATTATCCGGCAAATATGGCAGTATCACCAGATGCTGCATATAACGAGACAATATTCTCATGGGATATTCTCGCGGCCTCGGATTATTCTGTAAATGAACGTTTTATGGAGACGGATTACCTGGATCCGGTTGAAAACCCACATCCCGAATCCCCATTTCCTCTTTTTCCGGTATTGTCAGGTTACTGGAGAATGCAAAAATATATCGATTTTCCCCATAGTATGACCCTGATATCCCTGGACTGGTATTGTGACGATAACCTGACATTCACAACAACCCAGACAGAATTAATCAGATTCCTGAGCGAACACGGGTCAATAGAAAATTCAACGATAGACCTTTCCTCTGCGCTTGTTAAGACAAAAAATCCATATCTCCAGAATATTTCAAAAAGGCAAGTTACGGTAATGATGTATGAAAGTGATTCGACATCAGGTTATTTTATATTCCACAATACTCCTACATTTCCCGGGGAGAAATTACGGATTTCTTATTACGGTACAACCGGTTCCATATCCTATTGGGAAGGAAAAATATCTGATTATGGCGTGCCTGGAACCGCCAGCCTGAAAGATGCAGACGAAGGGATCCGGGACGTTATTGTGAAAAAAATTTTCAACCTTGTCGATGCCAATCCTCAACCCCCTGCCTACTGGGGCTGTAATGTATCACAGGATACCGCTATGCCATTTTTCCCGGATCTTTCTCCATACCGGGGATATAAAAAAATGGCTTATCTCAAAAACGGAAACCAGTACGTTTCGGAAGTCTGGTTCTTTAATGATATATCTCAATTAGTTGATAAGAAACAGGAATTGCTCAATTACCTGAAGGAAAACGGAAATGTTACTGATATATCCATTGCCATTTCAGATGAAAATGGAAATACATCAAATCACTGGAATGTTACCCAGTATGAAAGCCGGGATACTTCAGGCTTTTTTACAATATATGAAACAACCGGTTATCCCGGAACCAACTTATATATACTCTATTATGGAGTGATCGGATCATCCGACATACGGGAAAACATCAGTCCGTTAAAATCTCTTATTCGGAATGTCCTTTCCCCATCAGCTGTCACCCATTCCCTTGATTCCCCTCACGAAGAGTATTTATCATATACTCCTGAATCCCGGAATGAATCAATAATATTTCCGGGTTTTATCTTTTTTTTCGGTGTGGTTGCTGCTGTATTATTATGGAGATTCTGTCGAAAGATCAAGTTTTCCAGATAACCCCCGCTATTGAAGACAATCTGAGATCGGGGGGATTGCTCCTCAGGTTCCGTAGGTTAATGGCATACTTCGCGGAATGCTCGTCGCTGTTGATGCAAAAACGCGGACGCTCGGTGACTCGCTCGCACGACGCACAGGGGGCTCGGACTCGCCGCTGATGCGGCTCCTTACCTTCGCGCCCCTGTCGCGGTACTCGCTCGGGCCGCTTGGCCAAGAGCGACCTTCCGCCCGCTTCGCTCCTCCCTACCTTGAAAGGGAGGGCAGTCATTGCGATAGAACGGGGGTCGGTTTCAGGGCAAGGGTGGGAAAGACAAAGCGACGGTTACCGGACGCATCAGCGGACGGTCGCTCGCTTTGTCGGGGGGGTCCAGCCGTGGTGATCGCGTACCAACAGGAAACCGAAAGGGCGGGTCATGGCCACACGGCGCGGTTACGGGGGGGCTGCCCGCCTCTATAATGGCTTGGTGCGTATCGATGTGAAGACCATGCAGGCGGTTATCCCTGCCGGCAAAGTCCGCAGGCTTGAAGACCACTGGCCCGCCTCGGTCTATGATATCTCTGATGTGATGAAGAACCCGGACGCGGACCCGGTCGGGAAGGCATGGATCACCCGGTCCGGTAAAGCTGTGATGATCTCCATCAACGATGTGCAATATGTCACCCCGCTCGCACAGATCAAGGGCATGATCAAGGGGGAGCGGAAATATGCGCACGTCGCAACCATGCAGCCCGCCGGGGTGCACGCATGAAGGCAGCGGACGTTAAGGCGCAGATCAACGAGAGGATCATTAAGTCCCTCTCGGAGGGAAAGATCCCCTGGCTGAAGCCGTGGACCGAGAACAGCCCGCGAAATCTTTTCAGCGGCAGGGCCTACACCGGGCTGAACCGGTTGATCCTCGGGCTCAGCTCTTACTCTCTCCCCTTTTGGGCAACCTACCGCCAGTATCACGCCGCAGGTCTTCAGGTCCAGTTCGGAGAACACGGGACCGGGATTATCTACGCGGGCCGGACCGTGAAGACCGACACGAAGACCGATGAGAATGGCGAAGAGACAGAGAGCAGGAAACAGATCCGTTCCCTCAAAGCCTTCACGGTCTTCAATATCGCCCAGACTGATTACAAGGAGAAGGGTTACCAACTGCCGGACGTGAAAGAGAACGCCCACCTTCTTGGATGTGATACAGTTATCCAGGAATACACGGGCCGGCACTCAATACGGATCACCGATGGCAGCCGGGCCGCCTACTCCCCGCAAATGGATATCATCACCTGCCCGGAGATCGGCCAGTTCAGGAGCTCCGAGCACTACTATGCGACGATGTTCCATGAGTGTATCCACTCCACCGGGCCCCGGCTCGACCGGTTCAAGCGGACCGATTCTGTTTGTTTCGGGTCCGAGACCTACGGGCGCGAGGAACTGGTCGCAGAGATCGGGAGTGCATACCTGGCAGCCCTCACCGGTATCGACTCATCAGCAATCATCCAGAACCAGGCCGCCTATCTCCAGAACTGGGCGAAGGCGATCAAGGCCGACGCCGATCTCGTGATGTATGCAGCGGGCAGGGGAGAGAAGGCAGCGGATTTCATGCTCGGGGCGAATGCCCCGGCCCCGGCCACCGCAGTGGAAGGGGTGCCGGCATGACCCCCACTGTTTTTGATGCGATGCCGCTCAAGGTCCTCGAATAGCTCGAACGGATCGAGATTGAATACACGGACAAGGAGCAGCGGGCCTTCATGCTGCAGGCCGATGCGCAGGACCTCCGCCACAGGCATGATGAGATCGTCAGCTCGTGGAAAATCCGGGCAGAGCGGGAGGGCCTCGACACCCTGATCGCAGAGCGGCGGCAGCTCGACCGTATCGCATGGATCTGCGACCCGCTGCCGACCGGGACAGCCTCGGAGTACTGAGGGGATCGCATGATCAGCCGGCGCGAGTTCTGGGAGCGAAGGAAATACCGGAATACCATTTTTGGAATGTGGAAAAGTCTCCGGTGGTGGCTGCACAGGATGAAGATGCGAATCATCTTTTTCTGTCGGTAAAAAGTGGCCCGGGCAGGAACACCATGAGGCCAATCACGAGTCCTGCACCGGGTTAGTACAATATCGGCGTCCGGGATTATCTTTCTTGGCAAAGTTGGCCCACCCCCGAAGGCTCACGCGACGGGCCCGCGTCGCGGTCCCGTAACCGGCTCGCCTTCTCCCGCCCCCCGCCGTGCACCCATGTGCCTGTTCTATTGGGCCGTCCTGGTCTGCCTGGACCCGCCCGATGCTCACGCGACACGGCGATGGTCGCCGTGTTCCGGCTCGCATCCTCCCACCCCCAACCGGAAACCTTACCCCGTGGTGATCCTAATGACTGCCCGTCCCTTTCAAGGGCGGGAGGAGCGAAGCGGGCGGCGGGTCGTGGCCGCAGTGGCCCGAACGAGCACCGCTTCAGGGTGCGAAGGTAACGAGATGCATCAGCATCGAGTCCGAGCCCCTGATGCGTCGTGCGAGTGAGTCACTGAACGTACGATATGAGTACCATCAACAGCGACGAACACGATGCAAAGCATGGTGTGAGGAGCGGGCCGGACAGCAAGCCCCGCCGCGAGCCTGCGAGCAAGGGGGTGCGTCTTCGTCTGCCCTGTCAACCGAAGAGATACAGCGAGGTGATGTGAGCGGAACGGGCGGTCAGCCCGTGGAGACGAACATGACCGAGCGTCTTCCTATCACGCGAACACCGAGAGAGGACCGCCGCCCCGCTTCGCACGACTACGCCGTGCTCGCACATGCTCCGCGGACCGGCTCACTGTTTGTAGTATGACATCAATTCATAAATTTTCTTGCAACAGGGGATGAACAGTTGAAGATTTACGTAACATTGTTCACGTGAAATTACCTTGCCATTCGGATGACCGGATTCATTCCTGTAATTTCTGATAAGAGACACAATCATATCGAGATTGGTATCGAGATCTTCTTTTAATTCCTTGGGCAAATCTGACTTTTTCTCGTTAAGCTTTTGTTTAAATTTATTGAATTTTCGGAGTAATGTCTGTTCTTTCGACACGCTTTGGAAATGAGCTGAGTGCGCTGCATTCTCCTTAATCACATCATAAAGAGATTCAAGGGAATATTCTAATGCAACGCCAAGCATTACAGCAGAGGAAAGGCGACATCCCACTATGAAAGCCTGCATAGCCTCTTTTAGATAAAACAAAGTAATTTCATCGATTTCCGGAATGTTTTCTCTAATTATTTTTTCATAGCTTGTGAGATCATGGAAAAAATATACTTCATCATTTACCAAGACCTGCTTACCAAAACTGGAAACCCGGAACCATGGATATGAAGCGTTAGGATCTCCACTGGTTCCGAGAGTTATGATGTTCTGCCTGAAGAGGTCCCAGAATACTTCTTGGAAAAGATCCTGGTCATTTCGAGAAAGTTGTGCCTCTCTCGGATATGGATCAGGGGTGCTCCTATCCCGTTTTTGTATGACTTCGGCAACTCCAATTCGCAGATGAACAAATTGATTTGGAGTATATGATGAGTTTTCTCTTCCGGAAAGGATATCGACAGTAGCTTTTCGAATTTCCTCATATGAATGGTCCATATTATCAATCTGGTCTTGAGACCTCTTAAAGCGAAGTAAGTTTGACATTATTTTAAAAAATTTTTCAGTCTTAAAAACAGTTGAAAATTACATAGGGAAGCCCACGCGGCAGTGACCTGGGCCCAATTGAGCGTAAAATCTCTGAAAAAATGAGTTGATCCTGTGCGCGCTTTACATTTTTGATCATTTTTTTATTGAACAGAAATCAGGAAAATATTTATTTATCGTGCGTGGGAAATAATTCTAATTCAGTTTTCGTTTCAAAATTCAGTAAAAATATCCGATTTGCGCATCGCACTTGTTGCCCCGAATCCCATCAGAGAATCTTCGACTTCAGCGGCAAGCATCTTCATGGGGAGTATGGGGGCATCAGCCCCCATCATTACTTCAAAAGAGTTTAAGAGAATATCTTTTCTACAGATTTTTTTTCTGCCAGAGGTCTCCTTTTTGGAACTCACACTCGTTCCGGAAAAAGATGCGGGACCGGTGCTCTGAAAAATTATTTCTTCCGGTTCTTTTTGATCTTGGCCTTTGCCAGTTTCTCTATTGCAGGAATATCCGCTCCTTCTTTAACGAGAAGTTTTTGGGCCTGAACTGCCGCGTCAACAAATGCTTTCCCCGTGGTATTCCGGATGAGGAACGTGGTCATGCCTGCCGGGCTGCCAACGGAACCGGCTGAAATATCCGCATCCAGAGCGGTGAAGTCCGTGCAGGAATGACAGCCTTTTCGGATGCAGGCTTCCAGTTCCGGGAGGGGAATGCTTGTGCTGCTGCCATCGGTCTTCTCGATGGTGAGTTTTCCTTTCACATCGAGTTTTTTGATCTGGAAGGGCTCAATCTTGTTGCGCACCTGGAGCTGGGTGTGGATGAGCGAGGAATAGTCGAACGACTCGGTACAGAACAGGCCGATCACAAGGCGGATGGCCTTGGCATAGGGCCTGAGGAGATCGTTGTCGCTCGTGCGTATCTTTCCGAGAGCCTGGACTGCACAGGGAACTCCGACAACTGCAATCCGCCGGTATTTCTTCTCAACAACTGCGGTTTTCAACGCTGCAAGGAGCGGCACCCACCAGCTGTACCGGCTTCCGGCAACACTGATGAGTGCTTCGGACTTTGTTATGATCGCAGACGATGGCTTCAGGGTGAACCGGTCCTCGCTCACGGTAACAACCGCATCGATGAGCCCTGCATCAAATGCGTGGGCAAGGATTGCCGTGACTGCGCCGCCGCTCTGCGCATAGGGAACTTCCGATGCTGACCGGGCTGAGAGGAGTTCGAGATACGTGCCCAGTGTCTCCTCCGGCTGCGGCCCGGTCCTCGGGCATGCAGCATAACATGCGCCGCAGGCAACAGAATCCGTTGCCTGTTTGCAATAGCCCGAACTGACCGGGCTTGTGACCATCTCCCCGTGGGGAAACGATAGCGCATCCGCCGGGCAGACTGCAATGCAGGCACCACAGCCCGAGCATATACCGGTCTCCCAGACCTCCTTTTTCAGATCAAGATAATTTTTTTGTGCCATTGCGCTCACTCCCACGTATATTTGCTGGCAAAAGGCCGCCTGCTTGCCGGTACGATCTTCGAATAGTCTGCGGAAAAGATCGGGTCCGGATCGATGGTAAATGTCCGGACAAAATCTTCAAGGATTGGCCGGATCGCAGATTTCTCATCTTCGGTGAGTTTCTTCTGTTCCGCTCCACCCCCAAGACAGGTGTTGTCAATGCGATCCCGTACAATGATCTCACCGCCATGCATGCCGCTGCCGACACCCCGCTCGCTGACGGGAGTAACTCCGTCCACCCCGAGGACAATCACGAGACCTCCCGCCATGTACTCGCCCAGGAACGCCCGGGCTGCCCCGCCAACCACAAGAATGGGGCGCTTCTCCTGGTACTCTTTCATGTTGATGCCCCCACGGTACCCGATATTGTCCCGGACATAAATCCGGCCGCCTCGCATGCTGTGGGCTACCGCATCCCCGGCACTGCCATGGATGATGACCTTCCCGTTGTCCATGGTGTTGCCGGGCGCATGATCGGCATTGCCGTTGACGATGACCGTCGGACCGCTCATGAACATGGCGAGATCCCCGCCCGGTACGCCATTGACCGTTATGGTTACATCCTCTCCCCGGATCCCGTCGCCGATGAACCGCTGGCCGAGCACATTGTCGAGAATGATATCCTTCTCGCCGCTGGCAACAAGAGCCCGGACCCGCTGGTTGAGGGCCTGGTACGGCATATCTTTTGCATTGATACGAACTTCTCCCATCGCCTATGCTCCTACCGTCTTTACGTCAAGCACATCCATCAGTCCTTCATCGAGCATGTATCCCCGGAGCCGGTCACGGTTGCCGCGCAGGCTCTCGATACTGTTGATCCCGGCGGCTCCCATCAGTTCGGCAAGTTCGAGGGTCCACCCGTGGATCAGGTTCTCCACCTGGACTGCGCCCGCCTCCGGGTTCAGCCGGGCAACAAGTTCTGGTTTCTGGGTGGCGATTCCCCATGCGCAGGTGCCGCGGTAGCAGGTCCCGCAGACCCGGCAGCCCATAGCAATGAGCGCGGATGTCCCGATGTACACGGCATCGGCGCCAAGGCAGATGATCTTCGCTACATCGGCGCTCTCCCGGATCCCGCCGCTTGCGATGATGGAGACTTCGTTCCGGATCCCCTGCTGGCGGAGCTTTGCGTCAACACTTGCCACGGCGGCTTCAACCGGAATGCCGACATGATCGCGGAACACCCGGGGCGTTGCACCGCTGCCCCCGCGGAACCCGTCCACGACAACGGCATCCGCACCGGACCGGGCAATGCCCGCCGCTATCGCAGCCGAGTTGTGAACCGCTGCGATCTTTACAAAGACCGGTTTTTTCCATTCGGTTGCTTCTTTCAGGCCACGGACAAGCTGTTTTAAGTCCTCGATGCTGTAGATGTCGTGGTGCGGTGCCGGGCTGATTGCATCGCTGCCCTCCGGGATCATGCGGGTGCAGGAAATGTCCGCGCAGACCTTATCCCCCGGGAGGTGTCCCCCGATACCCGGTTTTGCACCCTGACCGATCTTGATCTCGATGGCCGCTCCCCGCTCAAGATAATTGATATCCACGCCGAACCGGCCGGATGCTATCTGGACGATCATGTGGTCCTGGTACGGGTAGAGCGATTCGTGGAGCCCCCCTTCTCCGGTACCCATGAATGTCCCAATGCGGCTTGCGGCTTTTGCAAGAGCAGTCTGGGCGTTCAGGCTGATTGCTCCGTAACTCATGTGCCCGATCATGACGGGAGTCTCGATCTGGAGGTTGGGTGAGAGTTTTGTGCAGAGCTGGATGTCGCCATTTTCGAGTTGCCGCAGGTTAAGGGATGACGGCTTCTTCCCGATATAGGTACGCAGTTCCATGGGCTCCCGGAGCGGGTCGATGCTGGGATTGGTCACCTGGCAGGCGTCAAGGAGGAGCCGGTCAAAGATGATCGGGTAGGGAAGTGCATTTCCCATGCCGGCAAGGACAATCTTTCCGGTCTTTGCCTGGTTGAAGATCGCTTCCCGTGCCTCGCGCGTCCAGACGGGATGGCTCCGGTAATCCCCGGGCTTCTCTTCAATCTCGATTGCATCGCGCGGACAGAAGGCAAGGCAGCGGTGGCAGGCAACGCAGTTGCGTGATTGTATCGCGATCCCGTCACTCTCTTCCCGGAACACCCCGTACGAGCAGTTCTCGATACAGCGTTTGCACTGCATGCACCGCTCCGTTTCGATCCGCACCCGGTATTTCAGGGGAGTGCTGCCGATGCTCATGCGTATAACCTCCCGATTACCGCTTCACCGGCACTGGGCATGCGGATATTGGTGACATCATCATCGATCCTCCGTATAGCCGCCTCTTCGCTGGAGATGAAGAGCCGGTCGCCACTCTCTGCCGCAACAAGGGGACGGAGCTTGATGCGATCGGTGAAACCACAGAGCAGGTTCTCCTTTGCCACACAGATTGCGAATGGTCCGTTCATGAGGGCAGGGCCGTATGCAAGGCGGAGAGCCTGGTTGAGTTCCTGGTCTTTCTTCTGCATACGGTCGATCTCATCCCAGAACGGGGGCGCAAAAGCCCGGACTGCCATCTCTTCTGAGAGCCCGTGCTTCCGTACCAGAAGATCGATGAGGTATGCAACGACTTCCGTATCCGTCTGCATTGTGCACTTGTAACCGAAACTTTCTATGTATCTCCGGTTTGTGCCGTAGGACGTGATCTCGCCATTGTGGACAACGCTCCAGTTCAGCAGGTTGAACGGGTGTGCGCCACCCCACCAGCCGGCTGTATTGGTCGGGTAGCGGTTATGCGCGAGCCAGAGGTACCCCTTGTAATCCTGGATGCGGTAAAAGTTCGCCACATCTTCCGGCCAGCCGGCAGCTTTGAAGACGCCGAGGTTTTTTCCGGAGGAAAAGATCAGTGCGCCGTTTCTCTCGCTGTTGACTTTCATCACAAGCGAGGTGATGATGTCCTCCTCCGGTGAGGTGCTCTTTGGCATCATACTCGGGTTAGGCCGGAAAAAGTAACGCCATGGCGTATGGACCTTGCGTAAACCGGGCTGCTCATACGTTTTTATCTGCTCATCGTGGATGATCATGCCCCATTTCTCAAGGAGTTCCTCCAGCGGGACCTTATGTTCCCGGATATTATCGAAGAAGACATGGAGGGCATAGTACTCCTTGTAATCCGGATAAATCCCGTACGCAACATACCCGGATCCTTCGCCGCTGCCCCGCTCGTCCATCGAAGCAAGTGCCTCCCGGATTTTTGAGCCGTCCATGCACTGGCGGCTCCGGTCAATTACACCAATTATTCCACACATAGCATCACGAATTTCCCTGTTTTCTCCTTCCGGACACTGAATCCTGATCCAGTAAGTGGTTGCAAGGCTGCATAATCAGGTTAGTTCAATAACTATTTATATTGGTGGGTGGAACATTCCTTCCAGTATGACAACGGACATACAAAAATTTTTGAAAAAAATTGAAGCGGAGAATGTCAAATTCATCCGCCTGCAGTTCACGGATATCCAGGGTTTGCCAAAAAACGTGTCCATCCCGGCTATCCAGGCAGAGAAAGCACTGACCGACGGTATCTGGTTTGACGGTTCATCCATCGAGGGCTTCGCGCGAATCGAGGAGTCCGATATGCTCCTCAAACCGGACCTCGCAACATACGCGGTGCTGCCCTGGAGGCCCGGTGAAGGTAAAGTCGCCCGCTTCATCTGTGATATCCAGACGTATGGCAACAAGCCGTTTGAGGGCGATCCCCGCAACGTGCTCCGCAGGACCATCGCCGAAGCAGCCAAGATGGGATTCACCTTCAACACCGGCCCGGAGCTGGAGTTCTTCCTGTTCCGGATGATCGATGGCGTGCCGACAACAGAGTTCGAGGATCGCGGGGCTTACTTTGATCTTGCGCCCACAGACGCTGCTGAAGATGTCCGCCGCGATGTCGTTCTTGCCCTCAGTGATATGGGATTCGAGATAGAGGCATCCCACCACGAAGTCGCAGACAGCCAGCACGAGATTGATTTCAAGTACGGGGATGTTCTCACAACGGCAGACCGGGTCATCACCTTCAAGTTTGCAGCCAAGTCCATTGCCCTGCAGTATGGTATGCATGCCTCGTTCATGGCAAAACCGATTGCCGGCATTAATGGAAGTGGCATGCACACCCACGGTTCCCTTTCGAAGAATGGCAAAAACGCGTTCTATGATCCCAATGCAGAGCTCCAGCTCTCCGATACCGCGATGTATTATATCGGCGGTCTCCTGAAACATGCAAAGGCGATCACGCGCGTGGCAAACCCGACCATCAACTCGTACAAGCGCCTCGTTCCCGGCTATGAAGCACCCTGCTATATCTCCTGGAGCGCAGCAAACCGTTCTGCCCTCATCCGCGTGCCGGCAGCACGGGGCAACAGCACGCGGGCTGAGTTACGGAGCCCGGATCCGATGTGCAATCCGTACCTCACCTTTGCCTGTATGCTCGCCGCAGGTCTCGATGGTGTTAAAAACAAGATCATGCCGCCGGATATGACCAATTCCAACATCTATCACATGGATGCGAAGCTCAGGAAGAAGCTCCGTATCGACATGCTGCCGGGAAGCCTCGCCGAGTCCAATGCTGCGCTTCTCCGGGATGACGTGCTCTGCGATACCCTGGGCGTTCATGTTGTCGACAACCTCAGCCGCATTGCAGAGATGGAGACCGATGCATTCCGGCTCACGGTTCACCCGTGGGAGCTTGACCGTTACCTTGCAACGTATTAAGACAGAATCCCCCTGAAGGATATGGAACGCCGGATAATACCTGAAGAACGGAAAAACGGGATGCGGGGAGTCACCATCATCATGTATCGCGCAATCCACGTTCCAGTATTTTTCTTTCGGCGACCAGAAATGAGGTACGGCCCCGGACGTGCAAACCGATCCTGCCGCTCCTGCGAAAGCGATGTTTGTCATTCCATCACGGGCAGGTGCGAAGATGCATGACCGGGTAAGCACGGGTATATCTGGTTTCGACCGGGTCATCGATGGCCTCCGGCTCGGGGACAATGTTGTCTGGCAGGTTGATTCGATCCCTGACTACCAGCGGATGGTGGAACCCTATGTTATGCAGGCCCTCAAAGAAGGACGGAGGATGGTGTACGTCCGGTTCGGAAGCCACGAGCCGCTTTTGCAGGATGCAGCGGAGATCCAGGTTTACCACGTTGATCCAACGCTGGGATTCGAGCACTTTGCAACGGAGGTACATACCCTCGTTGAACGCGAAGGGAAGAAGGCATTCTATGTTTTCGACAGCCTGACGGATCTGCTGCAGTACTGGTATTCCGACCTGATGATCGGTAACTTTTTCCGGGTCAGCTGCCCCTTCCTGTACGAACTGGACACGATTGCCTACTTTGCAATTATCCGGAATGCCCATACGTACGGGACCATTGCCGGTATCCGGGAGACAACCCAGCTTCTTCTCGATCTGTATCTCGTGAACGGCAGGATCTATATTCACCCGCTCAAGGTCTGGCAGCGATACTCCCCGACAATGTTCTTCCCGCACCTGATCCGTGGGAACGAGGCCGTCTGCATCACGGCCAGTTCTGAAGTTGCGGAGCTCTTCTCCAGTGTCGAGCGCAAAGGCGAGAGGCTGGATTACTGGACGGTGGCATTTGATCGCGCACACGAAGCCCTTACCCTCCCCCCAAAGCAGCAGGAGCCGGTCAAGCGGTCGCTCATGAACATCCTGATTGGCAGGCCTTCCCGGATGTTTGAACTCTGTGCCCGGTATTTTTCCCTTGCCGATATCCTTGCGATAGCCTCACGGGAAGTCGGGACCGGATTCCTCGGGGGGAAGAGTGTGGGGATGCTGCTTGCACGGAAGATCCTGGAGAAGGACGGGGGTAATCGGTTCCTGCACTTTTTAGAACCGCACGACTCGTTCTACCTGGGATCTGATATCTTCTACACCTATATTGTCCAGAACGGGTGGTGGCGTCTCCGTACGAAACAGAAAACGCGGGAGGGATATTACAAGTATGCACCCGATCTCCAGGAAAAACTCCTGCAGGGTATGTTCCCCAATACAATCCGTGAACAGTTCATGCAGATGCTGGAGTACTTCGGCCAGTCGCCCATCATTGTGCGTTCCAGCTCGCTGCTCGAGGATGATTTCGGGAATTCCTTTTCCGGCAAGTACGAGAGCGTTTTCTGTGCAAACCAGGGAAGTCCTGAAGAACGGTACGAGGCATTTGAAAAAGCCGTCCGCACGGTATATGCCAGCACCATGGGTGAGGACGCTCTCGATTACCGGATGACCCGGGGGCTCGTTGACCAGGACGAGCAGATGGCAATCCTGGTCCAGCGGGTGTCCGGGGACCAGTACGAGGATGACTATTTCCCGCACATTGCCGGTGTGGGCAACTCTTCGAACCTTTACATATGGGACAAAACCATGGATATTGATGCCGGGATGCTGCGGCTGGTTTTCGGGCTCGGCACTCGCGCCGTGGACCGGACTGTCGGCGATTATGCACGGATTGTCTGCCTGGACGATCCGTCGCGCCTGCCCCCGATGAGTTATGGCGATGAAAAAAAATTTTCCCAGCACATGGTCGATGTCCTCTCGCTTTCGGAGAATGCGTGGCGCAACCGGGTACTGGAAGAATTTGTCTCGTATGATCTGAAGGTCGACCGGGCACTCTTCATGAGTGTCGATTCCCAGACAGTGAACCGGCTGCGGGAGATCGGGCGGACTGATATTAAAGTACCTTACATACTTGATTTCAGGAACCTGCTCAACGAGACGGAATTTCCTGCACTGATGAAAGAAATGCTCGCGCTGCTTTCAACCGTATACGACTATCCGGTTGATATCGAGTTCACTGCGAATTTCAAATCGGAAAGCAACTTCCGGGTGAATCTTTTACAGTGTCGTCCGCTCCAGACGAGGGGTCTTGGCCGGACCGTTGAGCTGCCGTACCTTGCTGATGTAAATGACTGCATCTTCTCCGGCAAAGGTAATTTCATGGGAGGGAATGTACGGATTCCGCTCGACTTTATTATCTATATCAGCCCGCAGGAGTATTTGCAGCTCAGCGAGCAGGACAAGCATGCAGTTGCACGGCAGATCGGGGTTCTGAACAGCAGGCTGAAAGGAAAGAATGTGATGCTGCTTGGCCCGGGAAGATGGGGTACAACGACCCCGATGCTGGGGGTGCCGGTGCGATTTGCCGAGATCAGCAACATGGCGATTATCGGGGAGGTGGCCTCAATGGAAGCCGGGTTCATGCCGGAATTATCCTACGGAAGCCATTTCTTCCAGGATATTGTAGAGTCCGGCATATTCTATGTGGCAATTTTCGATGGGCAGAAAGATGTTGTCTTCAACGCCCACCGTATCCTGGATCAGGAAAACGTTATCGCGGAGATGTCGGGCGGGAATGATCAGCTTGCCCATGTCATCCATGTGGTTGCAGCTTCCGGGATTGAAGTTTATTCAGATATCACAACCCAGACTGTCCTTTGTAAATAAAGAAAATGGGCGGGGAAATACGGTTAGAAAATTTCTGGATTTTGTCAAGAAAATTTTAAGATTTGCCACCAATAATTAACCAGCCTGCATATTGTGCTGAAATAATTTTTTTCGCTCTGGTGTGAAACCCTTCGGTTTCATGCACGTTTTTTTTAAAAAATTCCTTTTCGTTTCCTTTGTTTTGTTTTTGTAAGGATTGAAAAAATCCAACTCATCTGAGGCCATGTACCCGGATTAGTCTGAGTATATCTTTCACTCATTGAGAAAACCCCATTGGTTGCTAAAAACAATAATTTTAAATATTTATGAAGGAAATTTCTTTCTACCAAACTGAAACGAAAAACCGTGTATATGTGGTCTCTGGAATGAACGGGAACTCGCTCCCGGCAGGAGAGGCACCGGATTTATCTTCCGGCATTAGCCTCCCTGGAAGGAGATGTTCCTGGTAAGATCCCTGGAAAATCAGTGGTCTTTCTGCCAAGGGGATAATGCAAACAGATAACAGGTGAAACGAATGGCACTAGATTCTGGAGCAACTGCATGGATCCTTGCCTCAACGGCGCTTGTCATGCTGATGACGCCCGCGGTGGGATTCTTTTACGGGGGACTAGTACGCAGGAAAAATCTGATCTCCATGATCACCCTGTCGTTTGTCGCCTTTGCACTGGTAAGTATCCAGTGGGTCGTGATCGGGTACTCGTTTGCGTTTGGATCGGATGTCAGCGGATTCATCGGGAACCTTGAGTACCTGGGATTGAACAACGTGACCATGGAACCCGGAGCATTCAGTCCGGTCGTGCCGGGGCTCCTGTTCATGGTCTTCCAGCTCGTGTTTGCAGCGGTGACGATGGCCATCGTAACTTCGGGCATTGCCGAACGCGTCAAATTCAGCGCATATCTGGTGTTTGCCCTGATCTGGACAACGATTGTCTACGACCCGCTCGCGCACTGGGTGTGGGGTGGCGGCTGGGCGGCACAGTTCGGTGCGCTGGATTTTGCCGGGGGAACGGTAGTCCACATCAGTTCAGGGTTTGCGGCACTAGCGCTTGCACTCGTCATCGGCAAACGCGTGGGCTTTGGCAAGTACGTGATGGAACCCAACAATATCCCGCTGACCATTCTCGGGGCTGCGCTCCTCTGGTTCGGGTGGTTCGGGTTCAATGCCGGCAGCGCGGTTGCGGCAAACGGCCTTGCAGCAAATGCGTTTGTAACAACAAACACGGCAGCAGCAGCGGGTGCGCTTGCCTGGATGCTGGTCAGCTGGCTCAACGGCCGGCCGAGTTCCCTTGGATTCGTCAGCGGTGCAGTTGCAGGGCTCGTCTCGATCACACCGGCAGCGGGGTTCGTGACACCGATGGCAGCAATCGTGATCGGCGCTGTCGGGGGCGTGTTCTGTTACTGCATCATGCTCTGGCGCATCCGGAAAGGTCTTGACGAGAGCCTTGACGCGTGGGCAATCCACGGCATGGGCGGTCTCTGGGGTGCACTTGCAACCGGTATCTTTGCAGTGGCTGCCGTTAACGGTGCATCAGGTCTGATCGAAAGAAACGTGCACCAGTTCGTGGCAAATGCAGCGGGAGCGCTTGCAGCGGTTGTCTACGCATTCGTTGTTACCTACATCCTTGCAGTTGCCATCGACAAGACGATCGGCCTGCGCGTGACGGAAGAAGAAGAGTATGTCGGCCTTGATCTCTCGCAGCACGGTGAGCGCTGCTGAATGGGGGTGAACCAGTATGAAAATGATCAAAGCAATCATCAAACCGGAACGGTTTGAGTATGTAAAGAAAGCGCTGGAAGAGAGTGGTTTTCCCGGCATGACCGTGACGGAGGTCCAGGGCCGGGGCGACCAGAAAGGGATCACCCTGGAGTACCGGGGCGGCCACATGACCGTTGATCTCCTGCCCAAGATCCAGATCGAGATCGTGGTTGATTATGACAAGGTCGAACGTGTTGTCACCACGATCTCGGAAGCATGCCGTACCGGAAAGGTGGGAGACGGGCGGATCTTTGTGATGCCGGTTGAACGGGCCATCCGTATTCGGACGGGAGAGACATTAGAGGAAAAACCCGTGGGCGGGACGTTTGGTGTCCCGGCATCCAATCCTCCTGTTGAATTCACGACCAGTGTTGAGGACGAAGAGATGATGGTCTGGCTGGATCTTGCGAATTCACAACCGGCCAAGAAGAATGGGGTGTGAAGACCCTGAAACTGGTGAGGGCACTCTTCCCGCCTGACAAGATAACGATCATCACCGCAGCGCTGGAAGAGAACGGTTTTTTCCGTATGCTCTTCACACCCGTTGAGGGAACGGCAAAGCGACACTCCTCTTCCTTTTTTGCATGCAGGAGTTTCCGGGATTCAAATCTTTTGCCGTGGATCCAGCTCGAGATGGTTGTTGATTATTCCCGGACGGATGAGCTCATCAGCACCCTTATGGACACCTGCCAGGCGCGGGGGATTGACATTCACATCCACATACTGCCGGTGGAAAAAGCAATCTTTCCGGGAAACGGGGAAATCCCCGACGACTCCCTGGCAGGCGGTTCCTCCGGAATCACGGTTTGAGCGTATACCGGAAGGAGGAATTTTCCCGGGGAAAATCTCCTGCGTTTTTTAAAAATGTGGATGAAAAACCGTTATTGGGTTCTCTGCCGTTCATGGATGGTGAACGCGTCAATGATCTGCAGCGTGATCCGCGCTCCGAGCGTGGGCTGGATGGTCTCCAGCCAGAGGAAAAAACCGACCTTGGGGGGTGTGGGGCGCTCAAACTTGAAATGCCCGTCTTTCATCTGCACGAGTTTATGGTACTCTTTCTTCTGCCGTGACCTGAGGTAGATGATCAGTTCATACCCGGGAAGATCGGTTGCGATGATCGCTTTGGAATACTGCCGGGAAAAATCCTCAAAAGCAATCTTTTTCCCTTTCACGGTCATCCCCCACGTCTCGCAGACCGCCCTGATCGCGGGGGGGAAGAGCCCGCCATAGAGCACCTTTTTGACCAGCTGGCCGGTAGGCCCGGGGATTTCAGGGCTGATCCGGCCGGGTGTATGGGCGATCCCGGTAAAGATCCGGTTCTTCACCTCGTCATGATAGCCCTTGTAATTGAACGGGTGTTTCATCCTGATATCCGTTGCCCGGATCAGTTTCGGGTGCTCCTCTGGCACGTTATAGATGATGCGGGGGCGGTAGTGCTTGACAAGCGACTTGATCTCCTCGCAGGAACTGGTATGGATGATCGCGTTGGTCTTGTCCTTTGCCAGCCGTTTGACAACGGAATAGTTGGAGAGATCGAACGATGAGACAAGGAGGAACGGCGTGATTTTCTGGTTGTACAGGTATCCCAGCAGTTTCTTCTTGTACGCGATCTCGATCTCGAACTCCTTTAAGTCAGCCGGCGAGGTTACCACTTCGGCAAAAGCGACATGGTTGTCCGAATCCACGAGCAGCATGTCGAACTCGGCAAGGTCCTGGCCGTTGCCCCGGATGGTGATATCCCCGTATTTTGAGTAGAACAGTCCGTTCTGCCCGACCTTCACATTCTCGCGCCGGCGGGGGGCATCGGCACCTTTCATGGCAATATACTGGATCGTGTCGGTCTTCTTTGCGATGTCAAGGAACATCTCGTAGACAATGGCCTCGAACCACCGGCCCTCAGCAGTCCGCATCGGCTCGATATCCGGGGAGAAGAGTTTCCTTCTCTCAATCTTATTCATGTGCCGCGTGGCATTGATGGCAATGGCCGCTGTCGGTTTAAAATGCCGGAAATTCGCATTGAGCCACGGGATCATGGTTATGACAATGAATCTCTGTGGTAATAGTAAATAACCATCTGCCTTGCAGGGACGTATCTGCCCGGTTGGCGGATTTCTGGCCGGGATCACAGATAACCGGAGACGGTGCGAAGCAGTCGTTGCCGGATCAGAAAAGAAAAAAGGGATTAGAAAACTCCCTGGGCCTTCATGGCGTTGGCGACTTTTAAGAAACCAGCGATGTTTGCACCGGCAACGAGGTTTCCTTCCATGCCGTATTCTTTGGATGCATTGTAGGAGTTGTGGAAGATGTTCACCATGATCCCCTTGAGTTTCTCGTCGACCTCCTCGGCTGTCCAGGAGTAACGCTCGGAGTTCTGGCACATCTCGAGACCGGAGGTTGCGACACCGCCTGCGTTGGAGGCTTTTCCGGGAGAGAAAACGATCTTTGCTGCAATAAATGCCTCAGCCGCTTCGGGCGTGCAGGGCATGTTTGCGCCTTCGCAGACCGCGATGACGCCGTTCTTCAAGAGGACCTTTGCATCCTCGCCATCGAGCTCATTCTGGGTTGCGCACGGGAGTGCAACCTTGCACGGGACCTGCCAGATCTTCTTACAGCCATCATGGTATTCACTGCCCGGGACACGCTTGGCATACTCGCTGATCCGTGCCCGTTCAACCTCCTTGATCTGCTTTACGATATCCAGCTTGATCCCCTTGGGGTCATAGATATATCCGGAGGAGTCGGACATTGCAACAACCTTGGCCCCAAGCTGCATGGCTTTCTCTGCGGCGTAGGTAGCCACATTGCCGGAACCGGAGATGACCGTGACCTTCCCCTTGAAGGATTCTTTCTTCATCACGGCCATCGCTTCCTGCGCAAAGTAACACAGGCCATAGCCGGTAGCCTGGGTCCGCACCAGTGAACCGCCAAAGGAGAGTCCCTTGCCGGTCAGGACACCGGTGAACTCGTTCCGGATCCTCTTGTACTGGCCGAACATGTACCCGACTTCCCTGCCTCCGACACCGATGTCACCTGCGGGAACATCGAGGTCTGCCCCGATGTGGCGGGAGAGTTCGGTCATGAAAGCCTGGCAGAAACGCATGATCTCGGCATCGGACTTACCCTTGGGATCGAAGTCGGAGCCACCCTTGCCGCCACCCATGGGCAGGCCGGTCAGGCTGTTCTTGAAGATCTGTTCAAAGCCGAGGAACTTGATGATGGAGGCGGTAACCGAAGGGTGGAACCGGAGACCTCCCTTGTACGGGCCGATTGCCGAGTTGAACTGGAAGCGGTACCCGCGGTTGACCTGGGTCTTGCCCTTGTCATCCACCCACGCAACGCGGAACTGGATGCCCCGCTCGGGTTCAACGAGCCGTTCGAGAAGTCCGTTCTCAAAAAGTTCAGGCGTCTTCTTGATGACCGGTTCGAAAGACTGGAGCACTTCGAAAACTGCCTGGTGGAATTCCTTCTGGTCGGGGTCTCTCTTGACGACCCCGTCATACACCTGCTGTAAGTACTTATTTTTTAAAGAAGTCATGCAATTCACACTCGCTTGTTGCCGTATGATACATCACTTGAATGATCCATAAATGGGTTTTGTATTCTTCCCAGGTAACACCGGATATTTTTTAGCCGCAGAAAAATCCAGCTCTTTTCACCGAGCGTTCGGATCGAAGGCGCATATTTCCCCGGCTGATCGATGGTGTTGTCTGGAGGCGGGCTCTTCACAAGCCGGTTACATTTAATATCTATTCACTAATAAGCCGTTGCTTTCCACCCTCCTTTAAATATTTTGTTTTGCGCTCGCACCCAAACGATCTTTTCTTCCGGATTTCCGGGAAATTGCCGAGAAAAAATGAAAAAAAGAGGGAGCGGATTGGTACACGAATTTTTAAATCAGATCCTGATGAGTTCGTACTTCCGTCTCCCCATCCCGATCTCCTCGCCATACCGCACCTGCCGGTACCCGTCCGTCTGAACGTGGACGCCCGTGAACTTGTCCTCCCCCGGGTGATGGTGGGTAGTGAGGAGCGAGTCCCTGTACCCCTGCTGCTGGTTCACGAGATCGAAACTCGCGGCATCGATTGCTACCGGGTCCTTTGATGCAAGGATGCCGATGTCCGGCACAATTGGCGCATCGGAAAACGGGAAGCAGTCGCAGTCCGGCGTGATCCGGATCAGGAAATTCATGAACCCGACCTTCTTCTCTTTCCCCTTCATTGCCCCGCACGCGTACTCAACCATCCGCTCCATGAACTGCGGGATCTCGGTCTCCCAGTCAATATCAATCGCATGCTCCGGGCATGCGTGCATGCATTCGAAGCAGCCGATGCAGAGCTCGTGGTCGATAACGGACTTTTTCTTCTTCACGGTTATCGCATCTTTCGGGCAGACCTTCATGCACGAAGCGCAGCCCGTGCACTTCTCCGGGATCGTGAACGGCCGTGCATTGTGCTGTGCCCGCTTTCCTTCCGGCGGTGCACAACCCATGGCCATGTTCTTGATCGCCCCGCCGAACCCGGAGACGATATGGCCCTTGAAGTGGGAGAGGACGATCATGCTGTCGGCAGCGGCAATATCCCCGGCAATCGACACATCGTTGAAATGTTTCTTCCCGATATTCACCTTGTGGATGTTCTTCCCGTTCAGCCCGTCTGCAATGATGACCGGGGCACCGGCAACAGCATAATCGAACCCGTGGAGGATTGCAGTACCGATATGCTCGACAGCGTTCGATCGTGCCCCCAGGTACAGGGTATTAGTATCGGTGAGAAACGGCAGGCCTTTACACTCCCTGACCTTCTCCACAACCTGCCGGACATAGACCGGGCTGATGAACCCGTCGCTCCCCACCTCGCCGAAATGGAGCTTGATGGCGGTCTTGTCCTGCGGCGCAATGAGATCGGAAAACCCGGCCACATCGAACAGCCGTCGCACTTTCTCCGTTGTCGCTTCCTTGTCGGAAAACGCACGGAGGCTCGCAAAATACACGGGACTCTTCACTACGAACACTCCCCTGCGGGGAGTGTTGACACCCATACCGTATAATCCCGCCGGTTAACCGGAGGAAAAGATCGCCGGTCCCCGTGATGAAGACACGGATGAGGGATACCTGAAAAAAGGAGAGAAATTATTCCCGCTTGCCAAGCTGGTGGTCGAGCCAGAAGAGGTGGCCGACAACATCGCCAAGCACCTTGATCTGGGAGAGGATCTCGCTGGCATTCTGCTCCTCCTCAACCTGCTCCCTGACAAACCACTGGAGCATCTCGAAGGTTGCGTGGTCCTTCTCCTTGATGGCAAGGTCCACGAGATTGTTGATCATGCCCGTGACCTTCTGCTCGTGGGCATAAGTCTCTTCGAAGACCTTCCCGGCCGATGTCCACTTTGCCTTTGGGGCCTCGATTGCTTCGAGTGCGATCGTGCCACCGCGTGCGATGATGTAATCATAGATCTTCATCGCGTGGGCCTGCTCCTCCTTTGCCTGGATCCGCATCCATGTTGCAAAGCCCTTCATGTTTGCGGTCTCAAAGTACGCAGACATTGCCAGGTACAGGTACGCGGAATACATCTCGCGGTTGACCTGCCGGTTTAATGCAGTTTCCATAGACTTCGTTAACATGCGGATTCCTCCGTCAGATCGTGAAATTGGTTTTCCGTTTGATAATAGTTTCGATAGCCGCAAAAAAGGAGAGATATGCCCGCCGGCAGGAGCGGGTTATCGCTGGTTGCGGATCTTCTTTGCTTCCGCGTGCATGTCGAGGATGATCTCGAGTTCGAGCGACTTCCCGTATGCTTCCTGGGCCTCGTCGCCCCGGCCCATCTCGTCGAGGCAGACCCCCTTGATGTACCATGCCGTGACATCGTTCGCGTTCAGGGTGGACGCCCGGGTGCTCGCAGCAAGGGCGTCCTCGATCCGTTCCAGATAGAAGAGGGCAAGCGCTTTCTTGGACCAGGCCTCGGAAAGGTTCTGGTTGATGGAGATGGCCTTGTCGCAGTCGGCGAGCCCCTCCATGTACCTGCCGGACTCGATCAGCGCCGAGGCCCGGAGGAAAAGCCCCTCCGCATAGTTCGGGTCGAGCGTGAGAGCCTTGTTGTAATAGGCGAGCGCCTCTTTGTATTTCGTCCTCTTTGCATAGGAGAGCCCCTTCTTTGCCAGCTCCACGGCTTCCTTCAGTGCCATACCCCGCCTCCAAAAACAGTTCCGCCGTTCATCTTCATGCCCCCTCCAGTGTATCGGTAATAAGATCGCCGAAGATCCGTTTCAGCGCACCCTTCTCGTGCTCCGCTTTGTGGTCGTGGGCATCGAGCAGATGCTTGGGCGGTTCCCAGACAAACCAGTCCCGCATGGTCATGTACCCGATCAGGTTGTCGGTCAACAGTTTCCCGACCTTGTACAGGTCGTAATAGTAATCGATCGTGGGCTCTTCCTTCCAGTCCACCGGCCCGAGCGGCTTCTCGATGATGGAGAGCATGTTGTCCCCAAAGACCTTGGACTGGTACCAGGCCGTGTGCGTCCACCGGGTGGTCAGCATCTCCTTGACCTCGAGATGGTTGAACTTCTTCATCTGCGGGATATTCAGGACCGGCATCAGCTCGTCTGCCGGGAGGGTCTTTGCAAGGTACATGTCCCGGGCATAGAACATTGCCTTGTTGAGAACGAAATACCGGCGCGGGACAATGGACTCCTGCTCCATCATCTCGTCCATGTCGTTCTTGCTCTCCTTCATGATATGGTAGAGCTGGGTCTTCCGGATCTTCGGCATACGGTGATACACATCAGCGTTGATGATCGCGTTCCACGGGATCTCGTTGATGTCGTCATTGAAATGCGAGAAGAGAATGAAGAGCATCTGGATGAGTTTCTGCACTGGGAGCTTGTTCTCCTTCTTTGCTTCATCCTTCAGGGCATCGATGTAAATCTGCCTCATCCCGTTATACACCGAGTCAGCGTTATAGGAGCAAACCTTGTACTCTCCCTTCTTTGCCGCAGCGCCCTTGATCAGGAGGTGCGTGCAGTGTTTCGCGATGATGAAGTCTTTTAAGAGCCCGACATACTGCGCCGGGAAGATGATGACGTTGGTGTCGATGTCGTAGGTGAACTTGTCGACGAGTGTGCCCCCGGGCTCCGCTTCCGGCTGGCGCAGGAGCGACACTTCGGTATCGAGCAACTCTTCGGTGTGTGCAAGGATCCTCCGGATCGGCTTGGATAAGGGCATCTCGGTCTTCATGGGAAAATCACCGGGGCGGATCCGAACACCGTCCCAAGGATCTGTGGGTATTACAATAGTTCGTACCGGTGCATTTATAGTATACACATTTCGGTGAGGAAAAAGAAAAAACAGGAGAGGTTTGATGAATTTCCTTATTTCCGCTTGTGGGAATGGACAAGGGAATCAAAGATGCCCGAGAGGCTTCTCTGTGCCCGGGGCCGGAACACGCCCTGGTTCACGTACCGGACATCCTCGATAGAGAAGAATGCGTTGGGGTTGGTCTTCTCGATGTGCTCCGTGATCCGTGGCACGTCCGTGCGGTTGACAAGCGTGAGGATCATCCGGACATTCCCGCGGGAGCCCCGTGCATCGAGATATGTAACCCCGAAATGTTCTGCCTCAAGGAATGCTGCGATCGCATCGGTCGATTCCTCAGTCGTGACGATTCTCAAAATCACCGTCCCGATCGAGAGCCGCTCCTCGATCACGAGCCCGACATACGTCCCCGCGGCAAACCCGAATGCATAGGCCATGAAGTATACGATATTCGAGAGGTCTTTCAACACCACTTCCATCGCGAGCAGCCAGATAATGATCTCGAAGAACGCGATGATGGGGGCAAGGAACTTGATCCCCCGCGAGATGTAGATGACCCGTATTGTCTCCATGCTCACATCGGCAATGCGGGCAAGGAAGATGAGGAGGGGGAGGATCACCCATGCATAGAGTTCGGGGCTGATAAGGGGAATTGCCATAGCTTCGCCTTTGTATCGCGGATTACGGATCTGCAGTACGTAGAAAAGTGTTGCCGGGTGTTTCTATATCAAGATTCGCCGGGACTAACAAGAAAAAAGGGAAATATGACTGGTTAACCGCAATCGCGCGGATGAGAGAGCCCGGATTACGCTGCGTATTTTGCCGGGTCGGAGTCGAACTTCTTCTTGCAGCCCGGGGCGCAGAAGTAATACTTCTTCCCCTTGTACTCGCTCGTGAACTTCGCAGTCTTCTCGTCAACAGTCATCTTGCAGATGGGGTCGATTGCCATAGAACACCTCAGTTACCTGCCTTTCTTTGCATCGGGTATATACTTTTTTAACAGCAGCGAGAGCGTGACCACGGTGACAGAGCTCGCTGCCATCGCAAGAGCGGCGAGTTCCGGCCGGAAGGTGATGCCGAATGATGGGTAGAGGACTCCTGCGGCAACCGGGATCAGGGCAATGTTGTAGGCAAATGCCCAGAAGATGTTGCCCCGGATCCGTCCCATCACCTTTTTCGAGAGCTGGATCGCTGCAACTGCATCGACAAGGTCGTCCCGGACGAGCACGATATCCCCGCTCTCGATGGCAACATCCGTACCGCTGCCGATCGCGATCCCTACGTCAGCCTGCGCAAGCGCGGGTGCGTCGTTGATCCCGTCCCCGACAAAGGCAACGACCCCTCCTTTCTCCTGCAGCCTCCGGACCTCCGCGGCCTTGTCCTGCGGCATTACTTCCGCGATCACCGTATCGATTCCGGCCTGCCGGGCGATCGCGTCCGCGGTCCTCCGGTTGTCCCCCGTGATCATCGCGACCTCCTTCCCCATGGCGCGGAGCCGGGCGATCGCCTCGCGGGTGGTCGGCTTGATGCTGTCGGCAATCGCGATCAGGCCTGCAATCGTGCCCCCGGCAGCAACAAGCACGACAGTTTTTCCTTCCTGTTCGAGCAAAACGATCTGCGACTCGATCTCGCCGGGAATGGCCACGGCCTTTTCGTTCAGGAACGCCCGGTTCCCGACCAGCACGGTCTCGGAGAGGATAGTTGCTGCAACGCCCCGCCCGCCGAACGTGTCAAAGCCTGTTGCCGCCTCAACCTTCACGCCCCGTCCTTCTGCTGCACGCACAACCGCCTCGGCCAGCGGGTGCTGCGAGTTCTTCTCGACGCTTGCGGCAAGGGAGAGAAGTGTCTGCTCGTTGATTCCCACCGGAACGATATCCGTGACTTCGGGTTTTCCCCGGGTCAGCGTCCCGGTCTTGTCAAAGACAACCGTGGACACCCGCTCGGCTACCTCAAGCGCTTCGCCGTTCCGTATCAGGATCCCAAGTTCCGCGCCTCTCCCGACACCCACGGTTACTGCAGTCGGCGTTGCAAGGCCCAGCGCACAGGGGCAGGCAACGACAAGTACGGAGATGAACGCGGTAAGGGCAAAGAGCGCTGTTGCGTGGAAGATAAAGTACCAGAGCAGGAACGATGCGGTTGCGATGATCAGCACGGCCGGGATAAAGTAGGTGACTGCAACATCAGCGATCCGCTGGACCGGCGGCTTCGACCCCTGTGCGTCCTCGACCAGCCGGATGATCTGCGCGAGCACCGTCTCCTTCCCGACCTTCTCCGCCCGGACCTTCAGCACGCTGTTCGTGTTCAGGGTCCCGCCCACGACATGGCTCCCGCTCTTCTTGAGCGGGGGGACCGGCTCGCCCGTGATCATCGCTTCGTTGACATAACTCTCCCCTTCGACCACCACGCCGTCGACAGGGACGCTCGCACCGGGCTTCACCACAACGATATCGCCCGGTACAACCTCCTCAACTGCCATCTCGCGTTCGGTGCCGTCCCGGATCACAATCGCAACCTTTGCCCGCAGCCCCGCCAGTTTTTTGATCGCGTCGGAGGTCCGGCCCTTGGCCCGCGCCTCCAGGAACCGGCCGAGCATCAGGAACGCGGCGAGCATGATCGCCGTGTCGTAGAACATGTACTCGTGCGTGAGGATGATCGAGAATGTCCCCATCACGCTCGCGACAAACGAGACGCCGGTCCCCATCGCGTACATGACATCCATCGAGAGTTTCCGGTTCTTCAGCGAGACCCACGCGGCCCGGAAGATCGGGGCTGCGACAAAGACGAAGACCGGTGTCGCGATGACGAGCATGATGTAAGAGAGCGTGTGCATGGGAATGGGGAGCGGCACAAACATCGCGATCATCAGCGGGATGCTCACCGCAAACCCGACCATGAACCGGACGAACTTGTCGTGCAGGTCGGCATCACGGGCCTTCTTCTCCGCCTCCTCGCTCACTTCCCCGGAGATCCCAAGGTACTGGTATCCCGCATCCTCGATCGCCTTCTTCATATCGGAGAGGTCCGAAAGCGATGGGTTGTAGGTCACGTACGCTTTTTCCGTGCCGAGGTTCACCGACACGGTTGCAACGCCCGGCAGCGCCCGGAGTGCGGCCTCGATGGTCTCGACACAGGTGGCGCACATCATCCCGCCGACCTTGATGGTGACCTCGCTGTTAACCACATCGTAACCGGCGTCCTTCACCGCCTTCTCCAGCGTCGAGAGCGTAACCCTGGCGGGGTCGAACTCGACATGGGCCTTCTCCGTACCAAGGTTCACCCGGGCTTTTGTCACGTCCTTCAGCTGCGAAAGTGATTCTTCGATATTCACGGCGCACGTGGCGCAGGTCATTCCGGTAATCTTCAGTTCGGCCTTCTTCTTCTCCGGCTCCGGCATGCTTGCCTCCCTGTGTGGTGTCTTTGTTATGGAGATATAATCATTGTGAACGGGGCAGGTTTCATGGGTCAGAATCCGAAACATCCCAAACGGTACTGCAAGGCTCCGGATTATTTTTTTAGCCGGCCATCCAACATCTGCACTATGAGCATCCGGGATTCCATTCACCGTTTCTTCTCGCATCTCATCGGGAAGAAAGAGGACTACCCGGTGCACGAGACCTGTGCTGCCTGCGGCGAGCGGGCCTATCTCCCGTTCCACTGCGAATACTGCGGGAAGTATTACTGTGACCGGCACCGGCTGCCGTTCGATCACGATTGCAGAAACATCGGCCAGTGGAAGAAAAGAGGAAAATAGTGCGGGATGGATGCGTGGCACATCTTCCCGAATGGAAGCCTTTTGTAGTTTCATTCCAAAAGAATGGTAATTCAATCAGATTCCGTGATTTCCATGACCGAAAAGAAGGGACATTTCGAGAAGGGCATCTGGGTGGACGAGCCCGTGGCCCCGGCGCAGAAGCCCGGCGAGAAGCAGATCGAAGAGCGCCTGACAACCGCGACGAAGAACGTCATCTCCGCAGTTGACGAGCTGGCAAAGGCCACCCACGACCTCCTTGCAACCGAGGAGGGCAAGAAGCACATCGAGAAGGCCGTGAAGGAGACAACGGACCAGGTCCAGAAATCCTTCGACGACATCCTCAGCAAGGCCAAGGCCGAGATGGACAAGGCAAAGGCCGATATCAAAGCCGAAGTGGAAAAATCAAAACAGAAAAAATAATTTCATTCGTTTTTCGCGAGCGATTCCTTGTACGCAGCAAGGAGCCCGGCCGCATACTCGTTCTTCTTCTTCGTGGGCACGTAATTGAACTGCTGCACCCGCAGGAGGATCTCCTCGGCGAGCCGGGTGTCGCTGACAAGGCCGAGCTTCTTCACTTCGGCAAAGATCCAGTCAAGGTGGTCGATGCCGGTTGCCTTGCCATCGATGAGGACCTGTTTCGTGGTGATCCTGTCCGGTGGAACGCCCCCGCAGATCGTGCAGTAGTAGCCGTCCGATTCATTTCCGCCCATCGTCGCCCTCCTTGATCATGACGAGCGACATCTTGAACTTCGTGATGGCCGAGAGCGCGTGGGGGACGCCGGCCGGGAAGATGATCGTCTCCCCGGTCTTCATCTGGTAGATCTTCCCGGCGACCCAGACCTCGCACTCGCCGTCCAGGATCGTGACAACGGCATCGAACGGCGCCGTGTGCTCGGAGAGCCCCTCGTCCTCGTCGAACGAGAAGATGGTGATGCTCCCGCACTTCCGGTTGATCACCATCCGGCTTGCGACCGTCCCGTCCGCGTACTCCACGAGGTCCGGCAGCCGGATGACTTTGCCTTTGAGTTCCTCGCGTTTCTTGTCCGGTTTTCCCGACTCTTCCTGCTTCCATTCCACCATCGTTCACTCCCGGATCATGGTCAGCGTCATCTTGAACCGCTTCTTTGCCTGCACCCCGTGCGGCTTGTTGGCCGGCAGGATGATCATCTCGCCGGCCCGGACCGTGAAGGGTTTTCCCTCGATTGTCACGTCCGCTTCCCCGTCCGTGACCGTAAGGATCGCATCGTACGGGGCCGAGTGCTCGGAGAGCCCCTCGCCCGCGTCGAACGCAAAGAGCGTGATGGTGCCGGCCTTCTTGAAGACGATCATCCGGCTTGCCACTGTCCCGTCCTGGTACTGCAGGAGATCGTTTGTGGCAAGGACTTTGCCGATGAGCTCCTCGCGTTTTTTGTCTGATGAGGTGAGTTCTTCCCGGGGGTCGGTCATTGTTGTTCCTCGCTGCTCTGTACGCGTAAAGAAAATTAAATCCTATCCTTCCTCACGTGCGGTTATGCCGGTACCATCCGCTTCAGGTCCTCTTCGACCGTGCTGTTCTTGCCGATATTGAAATTCCTGACGAGCACATCGAGAACGCCGGGCGAGACGAAGGCCGGGAGTTTGGGGCCGAGCGTGATGTTCTTCACGCCAAGGTTGAGCAGCGCAAGGAGCACGAGCGCTGCCTTCTGCTCGTACCACGCGATATTGTACGAGACCGGCAGCTCGTTGATCCCGACATTGAATGCCGTTGCAAGCGCCTGCGCGATCACCACGAGCGAGTAGCAGTCATTGCACTGCCCCGCATCGATGACCCGGGGGATCCCGCCGATGGTTCCGAGGTCGAGGCCGTTGTACCGGTACTTGGCGCAGCCTGCTGTGAGGATCACGGTGTTCTTCGGCAGGGCCTTTGCGAATTCCGTGTAGTAGGCCCGTTCGGTTTGGCGGCCATCGCAGCCTGCCATGACAACGAAGCGTTTGATATCGCCTTTCTTCACGGCCTCGACAACCGTTCCCGCCAGCGCGAGCACGGCCTCGTGGGCGCAGCCGGTGATGAGGTCGCGGCCGGGAGCCGGGAGTGCGGTCGGGGGCTGGCTCTTCTTTGCGTGCGCAATGACGGCCGAGAAATCTTTCTTCCCGTCCTTTCCGGCCGTGATGTGCCTCACGCCCGGGTATCCTGCGGGACCGGTGGTGTAGATCCGGTCCTTGTACGTGTCCTTCGGCGGGACGATGCAGTTGGTGGTGACGAGCACGGGGCCGTTGAACGCATCGAACTCCTCCTTCTGGTGCCACCACGAGCTGCCGTAGTTGCCGTACAGGTGCGCATATTTTTTCAGCGCCGGATAGGCATTGGCCGGCAGCATCTCGCCGTGCGTGTAGATGTCAACACCGCTGTCCTTTGACTGTTCCAGGAGCTGTTCGAGATCCTTAAGGTCATGGCCCGTGATCAAAATGCCGGGCCGCTTCCCGACCGAGGTCTTCACGCTCGTGATCTCCGGGTTCCCGTACATCTTCGTGTTCGCGGTGTCGAGCAGCGCGAGGGTTGCGACACCTACGCCCCCGCATTCGAGCACGAGCGCCGTCATCTGGTCGGCCGGGAGATCGTGGAGCGTTGACGCGAGCCCCTTCTGCATGAAGTCCGTGATCTTCTCGTCCGTGTACCCGAGCACGGCCGCGTGGTGGTAGTACGCGGCAATGCCCTTGAGCCCGAAGAGCAGGAGCGCCCGGAGCGAGTGGACGTCATCGTTGTTTGCCGCGTCCTTTGCGATCTGGTCGGCTTTCGCCGCGATGGTTGCATCGCTGGCCGGCTTCCACGTGCAGGCATCCGGCTCGTTTGCTCCTGCGGGCGGCAGCGCATCGCGGATCGCAGCAGCCTGCGCAATGAGCGATTTGAGCCGGGCGTCATCGAAGTTCGTGTTGGTCAGCGTGGCAAACAGCGCCTCGGCAATGAAGAGCCCGGCATCCTTGTTCGCCTTCCCGCTCTTTGCAGCCGCAAGGTTCCGCTCCGAGATCCCCTTGCAGAGATAGATCAAAACATCCATCAGCCCGGCCGTTGCCGCTTCCTTTCCACACACGCCCTTCACGGTGCATCCGGTACCCCGGGCCGTCTCTTCGCACTGGTAACAGAACATAACTCGACTTCAACTCCTTTCGTATTCTTTTGCTACAAGGTTTCTTTTGTATACCAAGTTTAAATAGAAAAGAGTTTCAGAAACTATACCATGGACGAGTCGTGCACGGTCAACAAGACCGTGAAATACCTGACAAAAAAATGGACGCTCCTGATCATCCTTGAGCTCTACAAGGGTCCGGACCACACGCGCCGGTTCTCAGAGCTCCGGGACTCCCTGAGCGAGATCACGCAGAAGATTTTGTCGGAGCGCCTGAAGGAACTGGAAGACGAGGGCGTCATCACGAAACATGTTGATGCTTCGACGTTTCCTGTACGGAGCGAGTACACCCTGACAAAGAGCGGGCTCGAACTTGTGGATGTGATCCGGGGGATCAAGATGTGGGCGCTGAAATGGAAGATTGATAATATTCCGTGCGGGAAGCAGGATTGTAGCAAGTGTGTGCTGTGAAGAAGGGGATGAGGGAATCAGTTTCACCCTGCGCATGGCGTCAATATATATTCAACTTTCTCGACAGTGTTAAATCGAAACATATCGATATTCACTATCATATTCTTCGTAATGCTCGATGGAATAAACAATGCAAAACAATCCGCTAAAAATTGAATTCAATCGATTGAAAGTGTTATTAACAGCGGAAGCGGAAAAAATCAAAAACCCGGAAAACAGGAATAAATTCGCTCGCTCCATTTGTCAATTAGTATTAAAGGAATTCTGGTCGGACACTTGCACGAAGAATGGTTGTAACTGGAAGATATGCGAGTCATTTGTTCAGTTTGATAAACCAGAATCAACAGGTGAGTCGGAAGCCTGTGATGTTGGATCTATCCTAGCTCAACTTCCATTTTCTGAGAGCAGTTATCTTATCGGCACATTATATACCGCTTTATTACCTCAAGAAACTCAAGCGGATTTTGGTGCATATTATACTCCGCCCGCACTTGTCGATCGCTTAGTCGGTATGGTGACTGACCAAGGGTTTGATTGGAAAAATGGTACGGTAATGGATTTGTCCTGCGGTGGTGGTGCGTTTCTCTCCCCAGTTGCTCTTCGGATGTTAGAGTCGTATTCTGTGAAAGATCGGGGTAATCCTTCCCGCATCCTCGAGTTGATCTCCAAGAGGTTGCAGGGATTTGAAATTGATCCTTTTGCAGCATGGATGTCGCAGGTTCTTGTAGAGATTGTTTTGTTAGAAATCTGCATCAATGCATCTACTCGACTTCCTATTATTGTGAATGTATGCGATACGCTCGAAACATTGCCAAATAATGGAGAAGAAGTCGATCTCGTAATTGGGAATCCACCATATCGGAAGATTACACTTCCTCCGCATCAGAGAAGAATATTTTCCCGTTCGCTTTATGGACACGCAAACTTGTATGGTGTTTTTACTGACATCGCAATCCGTTGGACGAAGCCAGCTGGACTTATTGCTTATGTAACCCCAACTTCATTCCTTGGTGGGCAATACTTCAAATCCCTTCGTGCCCTCCTTTCCCAATATGCTCCACCAGTGCTAATGGATTTTATTTCTGATAGAAAAGGCGTTTTTGAGGATGTCCTTCAGGAAACAATGCTTGTGGTGTACAAGCGTACAGAAAATGAAAAAGAAATCTCCCGCGATCAGTGGGTTACCGTTCATGATCTAAAATCAAATGGTCCTGAAAAACCTGTGGTGAGTGAAAGAATTGGCACATTTTTATTGCCAAATGGTGGTGAGGAGCCATGGATCATACCGAAAGCACCAGATCAGGTTAAACTTATTGATAACCTCAAACGGATGCGGAATAGAATCGTCCACTTTGGATTTGAAGTCAATACTGGCCCGCTTGTTTGGAACCGACATAAAAATCAGATGAGTACTGAAAAACAGGAGGGAAATTATCCTCTTATTTGGGCTGAATCCATCCATCCAGATGGACGGTTCTTGTTTAGCGCGAAGAAACGAAATCATCGGCCATACTTAACGCTAAAGAGGAATCAAGAGTTTCTAGTAACGAAAAAACCATGTATCCTTATTCAACGAACCACTGCGAAGGAGCAGAAAAAACGGATTGTTGCTACAACACTCCCAAAGGAATTTCTCCATATGCATGGTGGAGTAGTAATTGAAAATCATGTGAATATTATCAAGCAGACGAAGAGTCCTTCCCTAGCCTCGCTTGAAACATTGGCTGTTTTATTGAATTCAAAAATGATAGACAAAATTTTTCGTCTGATTAACGGAAGTGTTGCGGTTTCGGCTTTTGAATTAAAAGCATTGCCATTACCAAACAAATCTGACATTAGACATCTCGAACAATTAATCCAAAGTGGCGTTTCGAATAGTGAGATTGAATTAGCTATAAAAATGATGTACGAGCGATAGCATCATGTCTGATATACAATCACCATCTTTACCGTCATTACCTTCGATAGATGTGATCAATCAAAGGCTTCCTTTAATTTTCCCGATGGATACTGAACACCGAAGCCAAATTATTGGGAAAATGGCGGTTAGGACAATTTTTGTAATGTTTTATATTGGTGCAATAGAGGGAAGAAATGAATGGTTTCAACCGGCACACGTGCTCAATATGGATGATGCACGAGCATCAAGAACAAATGAAGAATCTCGTCGATCATGGGCCAAAAGGCGAGAATTTTCATCAGATCGGAGCCTTCATAAATGGTATGCTGACACCACAAAAGAATCAGTTCGAAAACAAGTGATCCTCTTCGGTCTAATCCCATTAGGAGCAGCAGTCAAAATCGATCTCGGCCAAGAAAATGAGCCGCGATATGCATTAGCACATGATTTTTCTATATTATTTGATCAGGACCTTTCTGGAGAAGAGTTAACAAGAAAAATTTCTGAATGGCAACGGTCACATCTTACAAGAGCTGCATTGGGAGCGACCGCTTTAAGGGGATCGGATTCTGGTACTCGCCTTAAGGTCAAGATCCCAAACCACCAAATAATTAGTGAGATGAAATTACCTCCGGGCAAGAGTTCTCTCATTATCAAAGAAGTAATTGAAAAATTTTCAGAGAATTTTCTTCATGAACCTCATGTAATCGCTATTAGTACTTCTGAAGCACCATTTCAGCCTATTGATGATCAAGTTATCCAAATTCTCAATTTAGATTTTTCAAGCGTTGTGCAGAAAAAAATTTTACCAGATATTATCCTGTGGGATAAATACCTAGATCACGGTCGTTCTGAGAATTTATTAATATTCATCGAAGTTGTTGCGTCAACAGGATCGATGATTCAAGAAAGAAAAGAGAATATAATGGCCTTTTTACGAACCAGAGAATATAATGCTAAAGTTGCATTCGGGACAGCATTTCTGAGCAGAACCGATGAGGCTTACAATAAAAAGAATATTGCTGAAATATCTTGGGGATCTTTTGTTTGGTTTGCTGCCGAACCCACGAATATCGTTATACTAAACCAAATGGATGCTGAAAACAATAAAAAATTGTCAGATCTAATCCTCTGATATTTTACGAGTCCCACGCGCAAAACGCCTCGCGGGTTTTCGAAGAACGCTTATGCGTTCTTCTCGTGTCTCGACTCTGATGAGTCTCGACATTGCGCTACGCACTTACCTGTACGAGAATCTGCGTACAGTCTCTTGCCCAGCGAGGGGACGAGAGAATCGACCGTCACATCAGTGAGGGTCGATTGGAGAAGGCGAAGCCTTCGATTGGAGGGGGGGCATCGCATCAGATCTAATTAAGACGGGATCAAATCGAATTCAAAAAAAATTTCATTAATTTTCAATCCACGTATCCAGCGAAACCTTCGGCTTCTTCGGGAGAACATATCGTACCGGCTTCACCAGTTTCTGAACGTCACCTTTCTCAACAGCCGATGAAAGCCATGCCCGCATCTGTTTTACTTCAACATTGAAGCATTCGGCAAGTTCCTTCTCGGTCTTGGGTGTCGCGAGTTGCTTCTCAATGCAGGGCCAGACAATGGGGAAGAGATCGTTGGGTTTCTGCCCAATGTTTATCTCTTGGGAAATTTTCTGAGTGCTGCTTGGGATCTCAACGGGCCCTGCTGCAATTTCATGCGGGACCGGAGTTTCTTCCGATGTCGAATACGTGCTCGTGAGGTCGCATACGATGCAGGGCTTGCCCACCATGGCCTGTGAGTTTTTAAGAATGGTCAGAAATACATCGGGATCCGTAAAGGAATCCGACCGGATGGCGGTCGCTCCTCGCTCGATTAACCGGTAGTTTCCCTCGGGAACATCCACATCCTCTCTCACGAACAGCGGCACCCACTTATTCTTCAGGTTCTCCGTGGCACCTGCCCAGGTCCCGCCTTCATTATAGGAGGAGGCAATCACAAGGGTCCAGTCGCTCAGGCAGTACACGAATTTGTTCCGGGCCATCGCGTTACCGACACTGAACGGGGTCTTTGGATCGTTCGATGTCACGAGCACCAGCCGCTGGTCCCGGAGAGCCTGACGGTATTTGCCGTTTAACGACATTTTCAGGAGGCTGTCCGCGATAAACCCGATGACCTGTCCCCCCTCCTCAAGCACCGTCTGCATCGCTTCGGAGTCGACACCCCGGGCTCCCCCGGAAATCAACGGAATCCGGTTCTGGACGCAGAGACGACCGATCTTGTGCGTGGCAAGTTTTGCCCGTTCACTGATATCCCGCGACCCGACGACCGCAAGGCCGCCTTTCGATAACAGTTGGGGATTCCCGGCACCAAATAATAACGGCGGGGCTTTGTTCGGAAGACGTTCAGTCAATCGTCGGGGATAATGTTTATCGGTTGGAGAAAGGATCCAGATCCCCTTATTGTTCCAGTCTTCGACCGCAAGGGCAAGTGCCCCGCCCCGGTTTAGTAATTCCGGTAATCGCTTTGCATCGAACCGGGAAATTTTACTGTAGCGATCGACAACTTCAGAATCAAAAAGGTCCGGCAGAGTCTTTGATTCGTTTCTCAGCCACTGGCATAATGAAAAATATTCCGCAGCATTCAGTGGGGTTTTTGACGATTCGTTCTGTCCGAATCTCCCGCACAGCAGGAACGTTACCTGCGTATCCGGTGTTATCGAATCCGGTATCATAGGACATCCTTGCCTTGCGTATCTGTCAGAGCACAGGGATAGACCGGGCCGCTTCCGGCAGATTGCAGCATGGCCGAAAGAATCGTAAATGTCCACCGGGAATCGACCATATCGTCAATTAAGAGGACCGGGCCTTCCATGACAGAGTCCTGATCGATCTCAAAGGCGCCGTCAAGATTGGATACCTGCATAAAGCTGTTTTTCATCATCTTCTGCGGTTGGGTTTCCTTGATTTTCCGGATACAGTCCACGAATGGGATTTTGAGCGTCACGGCGAGTGCCATCGAGAAATTTTTTACGAGAGTCTTTTTCCTGAGTGACGGGACACAGGTTATCCATGTCGGCATGGGATTGGGTTTCCACTGGTTAACGATCAGATCACGCATTGCATCTACAAGTTTATTATCGAAATGATTTGCGTGTTTTCCGGCTTTGACAACTTCTCCCCAGCCCCCGTCACCCCATGAAGAGAGTGCCCGCCCGGGGTTTGCCCGGAGTTCCTCAGGAATATGCCCATGCCATTTTTCCGTTGAGAATGAAAGCCCTGGCGGCCATTGACGACGCGGGGAGATGACATGCTGGTTCGAATAAAGGAACCGTCGCGCTCTTGCTACCACTTCCTCCGATGGTTCCTCAGGAAGCAATGCATGGCCGATACAAACCGAACATTTGCCGCAGGGTATTGCTTTGGGATCTTCCAGATCCCGCTGGAGGAATTCCATCAGGCAGGAACGGCTCCGCACATAATCGTTAATCCTGCCCCACTCTGCGCGACGGAGAGATGTCAGTCGTTGTATTTTTTCCTTATTTATGGTGTAAGCGGCAGCGGTTGCACGATAGCGGGGACCGTCTTTCACGATCGGAGACGGGCTCTCGATGGAAATAATTTTGAAAACATTTTCGATCTGCGACTGCGAAAGATTGGTACGTGCTTCTATCATGGGGACGGATAACCCCTCGGGAGTTTTTTCCAGCTCCTCAAGGATCGTGGTAACGTGATCTTCCCGGGGAAACGCGGTTTTGATAAAATATTCAACGATATCCTGATCCTCTTCGCCCGCGAGTAAAATTCCGTATGCACAAGGAAGCGACCGGCCGGCCCGACCCACCTGCTGGTAATAGGTAACCACCGACATCGGCCTTTGGTAATGGATAACAAACCCGAGATCCGGTTTATCGAAACCCATGCCAAGTGCACTGGTAGCGACAAGCACTTTGATCTTATTATCGAGAAGATCCTGCTCCATCTCCTCTCGCAACGATGGATCGGATTCGCCGGAATACGCACGGGAATCAATTCCCTGCGACTGCAACCACCGGGCAACGCGGTCCGAATCCTTCACCGTCATGGTGTAAATGATCCCGCTCCCTGGCATCTTTGGGACATTTTCTGCCAGCCATGCGAGGCGTATGGCGCGCGAGGGTATGACGATATTCTGAAGACTAAGAGATGCCCGGCCGAGCGGCCCCCGGAACACCCCTAAACGTTCCCCGATTTGGGCACGGATATCTTTGATAACCCTGTCATTTGCCGTGGCTGTCGTGGCAAGAAGAGGAATATTTTCCGGGAGCACCCGAAGAATCCGGAGAATCCGTTGATAATCCGGACGAAAGTCATGACCCCAGTCGCTGATGCAATGGGCTTCGTCAATAACAAAAAGACCCAAGGTCCGGGCGAGAGGTATTAGCTTTTCACGGAATTCCTCGTTGGATAACCGTTCCGGAGAAATAATAAGAATATCGATCTTCCCTGCTTCGAGATCGTGATATATATGATCCCATTCTTCATGATTGCTCGAATTGATTGTTCTTGCCGCCAGACCTATTCGCTCCGCTGCTAAGATCTGGTTCCGCATCAACGCAAGTAACGGAGAAATAAGCAGCGTGGGGCCGGTGCCCCGGTCGCGCAGCAGTTTCGTTGCGATAAAATATACAATGCTTTTTCCCCAACCGGTGCGCTGGACCACAAGAAGGTGAGCATTCTCATTCACCAGCTGGTCAATTATCTCCCACTGCCCGGCCCGGAATTCTGCATGGGGATCCTGTAATGCCGTTCTGAGAAGATCAAGAGATTTTTGGTTTAATGAGGTACTCATGTCAATTTCTCCGGTATGGGATTTCCGGCAACTTTTTCCCTACGATCGATTACGGAGATCCAATTGATGACGCGGGCAAATACCGGATATCATGACAAATTTTTATTTTATGATTTCATTAACCTCCTGTTATATTATGTGGTGTGCACCGGGAAAGTATCACAAATGCGTTCGCTCTCCTTCATTTGCATGCTAAAATTTTTCTGGAAAATTTTCTCTGTCCGGAAAAATTTTTCCACATATTTTTCAAACATTTTTCCGGAATATTTATCGATCTCACGATAACAACCCTGAAAAAATTAAATGGTTCTGCTACAAAAAATCCATATCCCCTGTGAGATTTGGGCGTCATCTCAAACCCGTCGAATTGGACAGGATTAAAAAATTATAATCCCACCTGCGGATTTCCCAGTTCCCCTTTGTCACGCTCGTTCTCTCAAAACTATTGCAATACCACCGGAATAAAAAATTAGTAAATCGAAAAATCTCTCTCGCATTTCAAATATTTCATTTCCAAAAAAATTTCCGGAAAAAATTTCTCAAAAGTTTTTCCATTTAAGAAAAAATTTTAAAAATTTCCGTCTCGTAACAATCACAAAAAATCTCCGCCCCGCCCGTTCAGTTACTCGTTATTCCGCCTGCGAGCACCGCCTCCAGGAACCCCCTTTTTCAGGATCTGGTACATACCCAATCCGGCTCCTGTACGGGCTCCGATGTACTACTTTTCCTGAACGGAGCCCTATAAGGCCCCGGATCGGGATCCGCCGACCCCCTGTTTGATGCGATCCACCTGGAGGTATTTCCAAAACAGGAGGTCCGGGCGATCTCTCCGTCGGAAGCCCGTTTCACCGACGGAGACCTCATAGTCTTGAGGGGCTCTTTGGAACCTGAAATCCCTGAAATGCAATCTCCCCGCAAATCGTTTTGTTTTCGAATCGGAGCCCATTTTGGAAAACCGCTTTTTGGAAGATCGCATTTTTTTGCGAATTACGATACACAGTTTTCGAAATGCCTCCGAAATGTCGTTCATTCCCCCAACAGAAGTCATAATGGGCTCGAAAAAATGTCAATATAGTCGCTCTGGTACAAAGGATCGCTGTTTTTTCTGGACATGAGCCCATGAAATGAAAAGAACCCCCCTTTTCCGGCCCCCTCTTACGACGGAGTGGGATATCCCACCGTCGAAGAAACCTGCGGTTTCGGTCGAAGACCTATGGTCTTCTCCTGATCCAGGTCATACGACCTTCATCATTCTCCACCTCCAGATCTGAAGACCTGTCGGACGTCGAAGAAACCTGATGCTTCCCTACTCCCTCCTCGCCTTCTGGATCTCCTTTCCGAGTTTCGCAATCCCTTTCCAGCGTTTTCTCTCAGAACGGACAAGGCCGATCTCCGCTTTGTCCTGCTCGAATGCAAGCTCGCGGCTGAGCCGGTGGAAATTCTCGAGCCGGGCCGCGGAGAGTTTCCCGGCCTTCACGGCTTCCTGCACGGCACAGCCCGGTTCCCGCTCGTGCCGGCAGTCTGAAAACCGGCAGCGCTCCGCCAGCTCCCGGATGTCAGGGAACGCGTCACTCAAACCGGTCGAAGCGGTCCCGATGCCCACTTCGCGGATCCCGGGATTATCGATCATGAGCGCACCGCTGTTCAGGACAAAGAGCTGGCGAACGGTTGTTGTGTGCCGGCCTTTCCCGTCATCCTCGCGGATACCCGATGTTTTCTGCGTTTCGCATCCGAGGAGCCGGTTGATCAGGGTGGACTTGCCGACACCCGATGAACCGATAAGCACGATCGTCTGGCCGGGCCTGAGATACGGGTCGAGCAAACCGATCCCCTCACCGCTCATGGCACTCACGGGAATGACCGGAATACCGGACGAGACCGGAATAATTGTTCCGGTCAGCGAAGCAGGATCATCTGCAAGATCGGATTTGTTGATGACGATCACCGGCCGGGCCCCGGATGCGTGGACAATCGCGAGATACCGTTCGATCCGGCGGGCGTTCAGCTCAGGGCCGGCTGCGGTCACGATAAAGACCGTGTCGATGTTTGCCGCAATGACCTGGTCCGTTCCCTCCCGCCCGGAGGCTCCCCGGGTGAACACCGTCGTTTGCGGGAGGATTGCAACGATCGTTATGGATCCGGCCTCCGGCTGGTGGAGCAGCACGACAAAATCCCCCACGGCCGGAAACCGTCCGAGTTTTTTTAAGGCTCCGGAGATCCCGGCCATGACCGGCCCGCTTCCGGTAAAAACTTCCCAGACGGTCTTCTGCCGGCACGCAACGCGCCCCGGGATGTACGGTCCCGAAAATTTTCTGAATGCTTCCTTGTGTTCTTCTGTCCAGCCAAGCTGTTCCAGGGTATAAGGATGCGGCTCTCCGCATCCGGGAATGGATGGGTTCATAAAAAAACCTGAACGTTTGTATTGACAGGTGATTGTTTGCGGTCCAAGTGCTTTGTGGTCACGTTCTCCAGATGCGATTCTGAGATTACAAATCCCTCTGCCGTGCGGTAAGTGACGTTTCAGCCTGTTCGAAAAAGAGAGAAATGAAAATTATTTCCCGGTTCCTTTCTCGTGCGCGACAATGGCTGCGATCTCCACCTGCAACAGTGGAATCTTATTGACAATAATATCCCAGAGGATCTCCAGATCAACACCGAAATACCCATGAATGAGCGTGTCCCGGAACCCGGCAATCGATTTCCAGTCAGTATTTGGGTACCGTGCTTTCAGATCAGGGCTTAGGTGGTTTGTTGCCTCACCAACAATCTCAAAGTTACGGACAACTGCATCGATCCGCATCCGGTCATTTTTGAACTCCTCGAATGTCATGGTGCCAACATAGGACCGGTATTTCCTGCCGCCTCAGTAATGTCATTGAGGTACCGCAGTTGCGACCTAGGCATACACGACTTCCTGCAGGATTGGTTCGCGGATCAGCGGTTTGAGCGCTGCATCCGTCACCAGATCAACTTTTCTTTGAAATAGATCTTCAAGATAGAATTTTGTTCCCATGAAATTGTCAAACGTCTTTTTCCCTTCCTGGAAAGTAACAAGGATGTCAACATCGCTATCAAGTCGCTCCTCTCTACGTGAGAATGACCCGAAGATCCCAATCTTCGCTACACTAAACCGCTTCTTAAGTTCCGGTTCATGCTCGCGGAGGAGTGAGAGCGCATCCATGATCTCTGTTGGTGAGTTGTTGGTCTGTTCTTATTATTAATCCATTGACGGGCTAGGCCGCCCTCTGCTGCCCTGCTCCCTCTATCTCCCCCTTCTTCAGCATGTGCTTGTACCACACGAACCACGGGTTGTCGATGAACCCGATGATGTTCTTGATCACGATCTGGCCGAGCATCAGCGGGAGGATTGGGAGCACGCCCAGGAACGCGATGGTCACAAAGATGATCGAGTCGAGCGTGAGGCTGACGGCATCGCTCACGCTGGACCGGAGCCAGACGTACGGGTTGAGCATCGTGTGGTGCCGGAACGCAAGCTCGCGATGTAAAAATCTCTGCTTCAGCGCAGAGAAAATATGGGCATCGATGGTGGAGCAGACAAGGAACGCGATCCAGCTGGCGAGCGTGATCCGGATGCTCATGGAGAAAATGTCCTGCCAGGCCGCTTCGTGTGTGAAGACCGCTGCGGGCGTAAGCGAGTTCACCATCAGGAAAAAGATCACGAGCAGCACCTGGCTGACGAAAACGATGGCGATCGCGGCATGGGTCATCGCCTTGCCGTACACTTCATTGATCATGTCGATGACCTGCGCGATGAACGGGTAGAGCAGGACGGAGGCAGGGGCGGTGAAAACATAGATGCCGAGATCGAAGTCCACGACCCGTGCCGCAATGACCTGGGACGCGGCAAGGTACACAACGTAAAACCCGGTCAGGGCCGCAAAGCCGTACTGCGGGTAGCGCCGGACAATCCGGACCGAGGCGTAGGTCACGAGGGTGAGGCTGAGCAGCCAGCAGATCCAGACAAGCATTCCCGGGAATTTGTCGCGCGAAGTAATGGAATTTGCGGCAGGGCTAGCAGCGTGCTTACCCCGCCAGTGCCAGCCATCCCCAGTACACCAGCACCTGCAGCACCGTGAGCGGTACCCCGACCTTCATAAATTCAAAAAATGTCAGGGGCACTCCCTGCTTCTCCGCGTTCTGGATGATGATGACATTGCTTGCCGCCCCGAGGATCGTGAGGTTGCCGGCAATCGTACTCCCCGCTGCAAGCGCCATGAGCTGGGCCGTGCCGGCACCGGCTTCCGTCACGAGCGGCTGGAAGAGCGCAACGAACGGGACATTGGAGATGAACTGGCTGAAGACAATGCTTGTCCCGAGCAGCGCCGGGATGGACGCGAGCATCCCGCCGCTGACAAGCGACTGGAAGAACCCGGTCTGCCAGACACTCTCCATGAGGACGAACATCGCGGCAAAGAAGACGAGCGTGCACCAGTCGATCGATTTCACGATCTCAACGCGGCGGTGCGAGAAGAGTATGATGGGAAGTGCTGCGCCGATCGCGATCAGCGGGAGAGTCACGAGCATGGAGCCGGTGACGAGCGATGCGGTGATGTTGATGGCCGCAAGCAGCAGGATAATCGCAAGCGAGACTTTCGAGAGGAGCATCAGCTTGTCATCGCAGGCCGGGACCGGAAGTTCAGCGAACGTGCATTGGGCGAATTCACCGCGATATATCCACCGCAGCACGCCCCACGAGAGTGAGAGACAGATGAGCGTCGGGATGACAAGCCAGACCGCGAACGTGACAAACGGCGAGGTTATGCCGGCGTTCAGCGCAACGAGCAGGTTCTGCGGGTTGCCGATCGGGCTCATGACGCTGCCGGTCGTGATGGCGATGGCAAGCGCGAGGAGCAGGAGTTTTGGCGAGATCTTCCGGGACGCGGCAAGCCCGAGCACGAGCGGCGTGCCGATCACAGCGAGCGTGTCGTTCATCAGGAGCGCCGAGAGGATGCCCATGCCAAAGAGGATGAAGAGCACGACTTGGTCCGGGTTTTTCGCCCGGGCAAAAAAGCGGTGGGCAATGCAGGAGAGGTACCCGCTTGCCACCATCGCCTCGCCGACTACGAACATGCCGAACAGGAAGAGCATCACGCTGGGGTCGATGGCGAAGAGTGCATCGGCCGGGGAGATCTGGCCGGTGACGAGAACCGCAACGGCGCCACCGAGCATGATCTGCCAGATCTTGAGATTGAACCGGCCGACCTGCCTGATTGCGATGAGCAGGAAGACTGCGGCAAGGACGAGGATGGGGAGGTATGTTGTCATACTCGCTTACTGCCGGTGTTCCACCTTCCAGTGCAGCAATATCCCGTCCTCGATCCTCCGTGCCTCAAGGAGCACAAGCCGGCAGAACTCGGACTCCTTCACAAACCCCGGCCCGTCGGCGAGCGTGGGCGCATCCTTCCCCCCGATGATGATGTTGCCGACAAACGTGTAGATCTCATCCACGAGCCCGGCCGTGACCAGGCCGGCAATGAGCGTTCCCCCGCCTTCGACCATCACCCGCCGGATCTTCATCCGGCCGAGTTCCTCCAGCATCTCTGCAAGGTCAACGCGGTCATTCCCGGTGACAATGACGGTTGCGAACTTCTCCAGCTCGCGGACTTTTGCCGGGTCCGCCCGTTTCGAGATCGCGATGACCCGCTTCCCCTCTTCCTTGTGCAGGATCTTTGCATCCGGAGGGGTGCGGGCGTGGCTGTCCACAACGATCCGGACCGGGTGAAGGCTCGTCCCCCGGGCGAGCCGGTTGTTCCGGCATTCCTCGGACTTCACGGTCAGGGACGGGTTGTCGGCAAGTACGGTGCCGATACCGACCATCACCGCGTCACTGCCGGCCTTGAGCCGGTCCACCCGGTTGAAGTCCTGCGCCCCGGAGATCTTCACCTGCCGGCGCTCGCGGGTGGAGAGTTTGCCGTCGGCACTCATTGCTGTGTTGACGATCACGTAGGGGCGCATAGTCTATCGAAGGTTACCCGGCCAGTTATATCAAACCACTGATCCCGTTACGGATGCCGGGCACTGCCCGGCTTTCGTGCTGATGTGGAGGATTCTCCCTGAGACCGGTGAGCCGTTGCAGAGGAGCCGCCTCTTCCCAACTATTTGGAGTGTTAGCCCTGCCTGCAATCTTCAAATAACAAGAGAACCAAAATGGCATCAGGTATGAAGGAGACAGAGGTCTGGATCGGACCGCACGGCACACAGAAAACCGATCTCATCCGGCTGGTCATCATCCTCTCCCTCACGATCCTGTGCATTGCCACGTCCGTAGTCTCCTTCTCATCCGGCATTCTTGGCATCATCACCTCCCAGCTCTTTTTCATCCCCATCATCTATGCCGCGTCTGTCTCCCCTAAAAAAGGGGTCTATGTTGCAACAGCATGCGCCTTCGCGTACCAGACCATCGGCTATTTCTATAGCTACCCCGATTCCGTAGCCCTTGTCAGCATCACAGCAGAGGCGATCCTCTTCATTGTCATCGCCGCCATCATCGCGTATTTCATCGAACGGATCCATGCCGGGGAACTCAAGTATCGCACGGTCTTCGAGAACTCCCAGCTTGGGATCATCCTCTTTGATGCCGCGGACTTCTCGATAAAGCAGAGCAACGAAAAGTTTGCCACCATGCTCAATTACACGGTGGATGAAGTAGTTGCAAAGTCCCTGCTCGACATTTTCCTCTCGCCCCGGGAGAAGAGCCGGTTCCTTGAGCGGATTGGAAAGGAGATGACGACTGCCGATTTCGAGACACGTTTCGCCGCAAAGGACGGTTCATCCTGCTGGGTCAACCTCTCGTGGGGGCAGATCGGCGATGGAACTGTCAGCTGCTCGGTCGTCAACATCAATGCACGGAAGCTTGCCGAGAAACTCAACAACGACAACATGATGAAATACCGGCAGCTCACGGAAGGCTCCCCGACAAGCATCCTCATCATCCAGAACGGGTACATCCGGTTTGCCAATCCCTCGTTTGTCGCATTCGTGGGTTATTCTCCCGCGGAGATCACCGGAAAGAGCCTTACGGCGTTTATCGAGCCCGGCGATCTCGACGCATTCAATGAATTTTCCGCAAAGTGGGTACAGAAATTCCCGACAAAGTATGCAAAGGAGTTCCGCTTCCTGACAAAGACCGGGGAGACGCGGGTTGGCTCACTGTTCACGAACCAGGTCGTGCACATGGGCAACCCTGCCACCCTCATCAACATCGTCGACATAACGGAAAAACAGCGCCTTGAAGACCAGATCCACAAGGACAACGAGCGGCGGAGGGGAGTCATCGTGACCGTTGCCCACGAGCTGCGGACACCGCTCCAGCCGATCCTCGGGTACCTCAACCTTCTGCTTTCCGATGCCGAGGGGTTCGGGATCAAGGAAGACACAAAGAAAATCCTCGAGCGCTGCCTTGTCAGTGTTGACCGGGAGCGGCAGATCATCAACCAGATGCTTGACCTTTCCGTTCTCGAGAGCGGGAAATTCCACCTGACCCCCTCCACGTTCCCCCTTGCCCCGCTGGTGAGGAAGGTGCTGGATGCCGGGGGATATGCGACCAAGGCCGAGCTCACGGTCGACATCGAGGACTCGATCCAGGTCATTGGTGACAAGGACCGGCTCTTCTCGGTGCTTGACGCGCTCCTCTCCAATGCGGTCAATTTTTCCAAGCCCCCGCGGAAGATCGGGATCTTCTATCGCTCGCCGGTCGGAGACCGGCAGCATCATATCTCGATCCGGGACAATGGCGTCGGCATCCCGCAGGACCAGTTCAGTTCGATCTTCGAACCGTTCCAGCTGGCAGATGGCACCGTCCTCTCGCGGAAGTACGAGCGCCTCGGCCTGTCCCTCTCGATTGCCCGGAGGATTGTGCAGATGCATGGCGGGAGCATCTCTGTCGAGAGCGTGGTGAATGCCGGCAGCACCTTCACCATTCACCTGCCCAAGGAGGAAATACACCATGATGCGTAAGATTATGCTTGTTGAGGATGACCAGCCCATTCTCGATATGATGGACATCCTGCTGCGCAGGATCGGCTACGAGCCGGTGCTCGTGCCGGATGTACTGGATGCGCTGGAACGCGTGAAAAGCGATCCGCCGGCCCTCATCCTGCTCGACATCATGATGACGCCGATGAACGGCTGGGAGTTTTTAGAGAAACTCCGGACCGAGTACAATATCCGCGAACTGCCCGTGATCCTCTTCACCGCATCCCCTTCGGTGGAAGAGCGGCTCGCCCTGATGAAGGACCCCTACCTCGGGGTGCTCCAGAAACCGGTCTCCATCCCGGAACTGAAGGCCGGCCTCGAAAAGTTCCTCGGGAAACCGGAATGATCCCTCCCGCCGGCTCCGTCGGGATGTGCATTTCCGGGAAAAAATCTGTTACTCTGAAATCTGTTACTCTGGTGTGTTTTCGGGTGCTGATCCTGTTCCAGCGTCCATTGCTTTTTTGATCTCTTCCGAGACCGTATGGCCTGCCCGGTTGATCTCCGCTGAAAGATCATGGATCTGGGTTTCCAGGCCCAGTTTGTGGTGTTCCCTCTTGATTTTCTTCATCTCGTTGCCAAGTTCTTCGGACAGCTCCCTGGGGATCGCCAGTTCTGTTCTCAAATCTCTCGTCCGGGGCATAAAAATGATTCTTTTTCCCGCCCGTCCCCGAACCAAAAAAAATAGTGGCGCAGACTGTCGCCCATACTCCCCCGGGTATTACAAAACCTGAGGCTCGCCCCGCCGGAAGAGGGGGCGGATCTCCGCTGCCACCTGGTCCGTGCAGAAGACCAGGAGGGCATCGCCGGCAGCGAGGACTTCTGTGTCATTGGCGACCGTCATCATGGTGTTGTTCCGCCGCAGGCCATAGTCTGCGACACCATGCCGCTCCTTTAAGCCCAGGTCGCGGATTGCCCTGCCCTCCGCAGAGGAACCGGGCTCAACCGTGAGGACGTGGATGCGCAGCGAGAGGAGGACGGTGTCCATCCCCGTGGAAGGTGGCGCCGCGTCCCCGTTCTTGATGAACTTGGCATAGCCCCAGTTCTGGATCTTGCTGACAATCTTTGCAATCTCGGTGTCCGGCAGCCGGTATTTTTTCAGTGCACGGGTGAAGATCTCGCGGGCGGCCTCGAACTCTTCCGAGATGACCTCGTCGGCGCCAAGGTCCAGCAGGTACTGGGCGTGGCGGACATGCTCGGTGCGGGCGATGATGTAAATATCCGGTGACATGCGGCGGGCACGGTGGACGATCCGGGGAACCGCCTCCTGGTCCGAGACCGCGACAACGAGCGTCCGTGCATCGCGGATGCCGGCATGCTCCAGCACCTCCTCCTGGGCGGCATCGCCGAAGATGAAGTACGGCTTCCGCGCCGCTCTCTCGCGCCTGATGATCTCCGGCTTCATCTCGATGACCATGTAGGGGATACCGGTGATCTCCGCTGCACGGGCAACGCTCTTTCCCGTGATGCCATAGCCGGCAATGACCATATGGTCTTTCGGGATAGACAGGGCGGGTTCGTTCTCCTGGGCAAACGGTGCCTCAATCTTCGCCCGGTAGGGGGCGACCCGGTACCAGAAGTCAGTGAACCGGGGCGCAGCGCTCATCATGAACGGCGTCAGCGCCATGGAAAGGATGGCTGAGGCGAGGAAGAGCTGGTAGACCTTATCCGGGATGAACCCGGACGAGAGGCCGGTCTGGGCCAGGACGAACGAGAACTCCCCGACCTGGCAGAGGGCAAAGCCGGTGAAGATGCAGATCCGGGCCGGCATGCCGAGCGCTGCGGCGGCAAACGCCCCGGTCAGGATCTTGATGCCGATGATGAGCGTGACGATGACAAGGATGAGGAGGACAAAGGACGTGTCCGAGAGGATCGCGCCCGTGTTGAGGAGCATGCCGATCGAGAGGAAGAAGATGCTGGCAAAGACATCGCGGAAGGGGATGATGTGGCTGAGCGCGTCGATATTGTAATCGGACTCGCCGATGATGAGGCCGGCAACGAATGCCCCGAGCGTGTAGGAGAGGCCGGCCTGGTTCGTGAGCCAGGCAACGATGATGCAGATGGCGGCAATCGTGATGAAGAAGAGCTCGCGGCTCCGCTGGGAGGCGACCCGGAACAGGAGGCCGGGGATGACCCAGCGGGCGAGGATGACGATCATGACCAGGATGACGATGACCTTGACAATCTCAAGCGGCAGGTCGTTTAAGTCCATGCCTTCGCTTCCCATGAAGACCGGCAGGATGAGCATCATCGGGATGATGGCAAGGTCCTGGAAGAGCAGGATCCCAAAGAGCGTGCGCCCCTGCAGGGTATCCACCTCGCGGCGCTCCTGGAGGATCTTCATGACGATGGCCGTGCTGGAGAGCGAGATGATGAACCCGAAGACGAGCGCCGAAGTGAACGGGACGTGGAGGGCATGCGTGACAAGGGTGACGGCGACAATGGTTGTTACGATCTGCAACAGCCCGCCGATGACAACCGTCCGCCAGGATTTCAGGAGTTTCTCGAACGAGAACTCAAGGCCGATCGTGAAGAGCAGAAGGATGATGCCGATCTCGCCGACAGTCTCGACTGCTGCCTGGTCGGAGATGATCCGGAAACCGTACGGGCCGGCGAGCATGCCGATGATGAGGAACCCCACGATGCTCGGGAGCCGGAACATCTGGCCGATATAAAGCAGGAGGATGGCGATGATCCCGATGCTGACAAGGCCGAGCATGAACTCCATTACGCAGTCCTCCCCGTTTCCGGTATGTCCGAAGAATCGTTTGTCGGGAATAGTATGTGAAATGGTAGGATGTATGAGCTCATGGTGATCGTAGGGATGCTCCTCTGCACAGGGCGTATGCTCCTTGTGCGCGAATCGGGAAAAGAATAGTGCCCCAGGCCTGATTTGAACAGGCGACAACCAGATCTTCAGTCTGGCGCTCTCCCGGGCTGAGCTACTAGGGCAGGGATACAAATGTTGTTCCTGTTGACTAATAAATGATCTGTTCCCCGTTGCTCCATGACCCGCGCCCCGGGCGTTTATTTTTATAGGCCCAAAGGAGAGTAATAACCCATGGCATCGCCGAACCGCAGCGAAGACTCCGGCCTTACAAACGCGATAAAGAGCCGCGCAGGACATGTTGTCCACGTAACGCACAATGATCTCGATGCGGTGGGTGCAGACGCGGTGCACCGGATGAAGTTCGGGAATGAGGGAGTCTTTACTATCTGGTGTTCGGTGGGAAAGTTCGCCGCGCTCTTCTCGCTGGTCGCCTCCTGCGACGGGAAGGGCGACCTGCTCTCCATCTCCGATCTCGGGTTCCACCCGGACGCGGAGTCCATTGCGGTTAAGGCGAAGAAGAACGGATGGGTCGTGGAGTGGCGCGACCACCACCGCTGGCGGGAGGAGGAGATCGAGAAGATCGGGCGTGCGGTCTCCCTCCTCCGGGTCGACACGTCGACCTGTGGCACGGGGATCGTTGCCCGCGATCTCATGCCCGGCGATCCGGTTGCAGCCGAAGTTGCCCGGGTTGTCTGCGATTACGATCTCTGGAAGCATGCCGATCCCCGTTCGGCCGTGCTCGGGCAGGTGCTCCAGCGAAAGGAGAACCGTGACCATGTCCGCAACTGCCTGATCAACGGGATCTTCACGGACGAGCAGATCGAGCGCGAGTACGCGGATATCAGAAACGAGATGGAGTCGATGATGAAGCACAGCCTGCGGCAGGCAACGTTCACCGGGACGAAATACCGGATCGCCTTTGCGCCGCTGTACGGGTATCCGAGCGAGACCGCCCATTTCATCCGCGACGAGAAGAAGACCGAGATCGAGGTGATCATCGGAAAGGACGGTAAGTTTTCGATCCGGTCGGTCCCGCCGATCAGCCACCTCATTGCCCGCGAGTTCGGGGGCGGCGGGCACCCGAGCGCTGCCGGCGGTTCGTTCCATTTCACGGTCGTGGAGCGCTTCACCTGGTGGCTCTTCAAGAAGAGCCGGCACTTCGATGAACTGGTAAAAGTTGCCGAGAAGTTCTGATCTTCCCGTCTTCCGCTTCATGGGTGCAGAACCTGAGACGACGCGGTGATTAATATCACTCCGGCCATCCGCTGTTTTTATCATCCCCCTTGTCCAAGGGAATCTTATGAAGAAATTCATCCTTCCCATCACCCTCATCTGCCTCATGACTCTCGTAGTCGTGCCGGCGCAGGCATTCACCATGCATTCGCTTTCCATCGACCTTGATCCGGCCGGCACTGCACAGGTTGACCTGAACTACGAGCTCACGTTCCTCGAACAGGGGGCGGTCTTCTTCAAGATCGCCGACCCAGCAAGCGAACTCCAGAAAGCCTTTGACACCGGATCTGCGGGCAGGGTAACCGTGATCTCGGCAACCTCTTCGTCCGCCCGTGTCCTCGTGCCCGCGTTTGCTTCGGTCTCGACAAAAGACGGCGTAACAGTCATGACAACACCGGCCGTCTCATTCGAGCGTGCCGAGAAGGTTTTGAAGAACTACTGGTTTGCGCCGCTCGTTGCCGCGGATTTCTCTCCCTCGGTGACTACGGTCACATTCCCTGACGGGCAGCGGGAATATTTCTACAACCAGGTCAGCATCCCGTCCGTGAAGCATGTGATGAGCGGGTAAAATTTTTCTTTCTTGTTCTGAAGAAACCCTATTTGTAAAGATGGGGGCTGATGCTCCCATACCCCTGATTGCGATGCCTGCCGCCGCCGACTCGAAGAACCTGATGGCTCTTCTCGATTTCGTAACGCGCTATGATGCGAAGCAGCATAGAAAGCTGATGAAAATCCCGGGGATTTTCATGCCCGCAGAATAATTTCTTAAATGGGTAAAAAACCTGGTTGATATTCGATAATTCTGGAACTATCGCACGTACACCGACCGCTCAACAACACCCTTCCAGTACGCGTCGCACTCATCCGTGCAATATCCTGCGCCGACAATCTGGTCCGGGTCGAAGTGGGTCCGGGCGAGTCTGATTGCGCTGTCGTCCGGGTCGAGCAGGAAGATCTTCCTGACCGTATACTCGTTCATGAGATCGAAGAGTGTCTCCAGCCGGCCTTGCGTGATTGCAGCCTGCTGCTGGTGTTCGAGGATATCCGCAAGGGTTTCGCGGTCCGGTCCGGGAGAGAAAAAGAAGACCTTCTGGCCGGCAAGCGCGATAAGTTCCGGGTCGTTCGCCTGCTCACAGATCAGGACGTGACCAAAAACTCCCGTGTCCCGCATGGCCCGCATCAGCGTGCGGTAGATCCCGCAGATCGCATCGTTCCACTCATCGGCATCGCCGTAATACGCGTCCTGTATGCCGAGTGCATGCGGCGCGGGCATGGCGCACCACGCGTCCTTCTTCTGTACCACGATTGCTGCCGCGTCCTCGATGATGTCGGGCGTATCGGCATGCAGTTCCCCGGTTGCCCGGTTTTCCGCGATCCCCTCGATGCACTCGCGGATACGGTCCGCGTAGAATCTTCCCCCGGCGCAGGGCGTCCCGATCCCTGCCGGGAGCTGGGGTGCAAGGGACTGGTCGAGGCGGTACGTGATGAGGTCAGCAAGCCTGCCCCGGTGCTCTGCGATCCAGTCGGCGAGCACCGCACGGTCCGGGACCGGGGGTTCTGCACCGAATGCCCGCGTAGGGAGGTCCAGCTGTTTTGCCATCTACAGATCTTATTACGCAGAACCATCTAAAACATAGTGATGAATCAAACGCCGCTGCTCGTCACCTGCGGGCTGCCGTATACCAACGGCCCCTGCCATCTTGGCCACCTGCGAACATACGTACCTGCCGATGCGTATGTCCGCTACATGCGGCGGGCAGGCGAGGAGGTCGTCTTCGTCTGCGGTTCGGACAATCACGGGACCCCGATCGTCGTTTCTGCCGAGGAGGCCGGTACAACGCCCCGTGCGCTCTCGGAAAAATACCACAAGCACTTCGACGAGACGTTCAAGCGGATGGGTGTCGTCTTCGACCGGTTCGGCATGACCGACGACCCGGCCAACCACCACCGGACGCAGGACATTGTCACGCGGCTCCAGGAGAACGGCTACATCTACAAGCAGGTCGTCCACCAGGCCTACTGCACGAAGTGCAAGCGGTTCCTGCCCGACCGGTACGTGGAGGGGGTCTGCCCCCACTGCGGCAAGCCGGCCCGGGGCGACGAGTGCGACCAGGGATGCGGCAAGCACCTGGAGCCCGGCGAGATCAAGGACCCGGTCTGCAAGGTCTGCGGCACGAAGGCGGAGTTCCGGGACCAGGAACATTTCTTTTTCAAACTCTCGGAGTTCCGGGACTTCCTCCTCCCGCATCTCGACCAGCTCCGGGGCACGACCAATGCGAAGAACTATGCCATCGGCTGGATCAAGGACGAACTCCATGACTGGTGCATCACGCGGACGCTTGACTGGGGCGTGAAGTTCCCGGGCCGCGACGACCTCGTGGTCTATGTCTGGGTCGATGCCCCGATCGGCTACATCGCGTTCACCGAGGAATGGGCGAAGGCGAACAATAAAGACTGGAAGCGGTACTGGTGCGGGGACAACCGCGTCACACACTTCATTGGCGGCGACATCATCTACCACCACGCGATCTTCTGGCCCGCCCTCCTGAAGGGTGCGGGGTACGGGGTGCCGCACGCGGTTGTTGCAAGCGGGATGGTCAAAGTCGACGACCACAAGTTCTCGAAGTCCCGGGGCTACGTGGTCTGGACCAACGACGACTATCTCGACAAGGGCCTGCCGGTCGATTACCTCCGGTACTACCTCCTCTCGTACACGAGCCACACCAAGGAGCTGAACTTTGCCTGGCCGCTCTTTGCGGAGCGGATCAATAACGAGGTTGTCAATATCTTCGGCAACTTCGTGTACCGGACGCTCTACTTTGCCCAGAAAGAGTTCGAAGGTATTCCCGCGGGAGATGTCGACCCGGCGATCATGGCCGAGATTGAAAAGACACTCGCGAATGTTGACCAGCTGATGCGGGACTACGAGTTCAAGGGAGCGGTCGATGCGGTGATGGGCCTTGCCGCGTTCGGGAACACCTACATCCAGACGAACGCCCCGTGGAAACTGGTCAAGACCGACCGGGCTGCGGCAGCGCAGGTGATCAAGAACGCCTGCCAGATCGTCAAAGCCCTCGCGCTCCTCATCCAGCCGGTGATGCCGGAGGCGGCGGAGCGGTGCTGGAAGGAGCTCGGGTTCTATGACGAGGTGGCAAAACACCCGGTCAGCGATGCGCTGCACGCGGTACCCGAGGCCTGCCTCAAGCCCCCGACCCCCCTCTTTGTGAAGATGGAAGAGGCGCAGGTGAAGGAGCTTGACGCGCTCCTCCAGAAACGCGTTGCCGATGCGAACAAGAAAGCGGAGAAGATCCCCGTGGTAACTTTCGAAGAATTCCAGAAACTCGACCTGCGGACCGGAAAAGTCCTGTCCGCTGAGCCCGTGCCGAAGTCGAACAAGCTCTTAAAACTGATGGTGGATATCGGGAGCGAGAAGCGCCAGATCGTTGCGGGCATGCAGCAGTTCTACAAGCCCGAGGAGATTGTCGGGATGGACGTTGTCGTGGTCACGAACCTTGCCCCCGCGAAGATCTTCGGGGTCGAGAGCAACGGCATGGTGCTCGCTGCCGGGGACGCGGCCTCGCTGCTCGTGCCGCTGAAGCCGGTCGAGCCGGGCACGAAGATCCGGTAACTGTTTTTCTTTTTCCTTTTTTTAAGAAGAGGAGTGGACTGTGCCGGGCTGGTCTCCCGGCACAGCGGTATGGAACAATGACTGAACCGTCCCGTGTGCAAAGGACAGTTACATCAGGGTGCTGGTGAAAGTGAGGAGTCACGGTGGCGCGAAACAATCGTGGTCGTGCGCCAGTTCTCGCTCGGTGCGATCTCCCGGATCCATCCCATTGCCGGCATCCGGTGCGGTCGTGCACGGGTGCCGGCCGGGGATCCTTCCCGGGCATTCTGGTGTGCGGGAGGAAGGTGTGTGCCCGGGGCCGGGTTGTCTTGTGAGGTCATGGCATGGTCTCCTGGCTTTTTGCCACAGGACGCTTGCTGGTGTCCTGAAGGCAGTAAGCCCGCTGGTGGTCTGTGCTATCCGGGACATGTACGGAAGGCCACCGGGGAGAGGGTGCCGGGGAAAGTGTGCCGGCAGCCGTTCTCCCGCAGACCTCCACGACAGGTCTTGCCGGATACGAGTGCTTCTTTGCCTGCATGGGGCAAACGAAACACTCTGATCAGAACATCGGGTGCTGCTGCACATATATTGGTAAAATAGCGAAGGTGCGCTGATCAAACCGCGCGGTTATACCAAAGAACGCGGAGATCGGGCCGCTTATACCACGGATCCTGCCCGGCCCACCGGGGTGCAGGGCCAGGGAGGTCTTCACTCCCATATCTGCCGGCTGGTGACAAACGACTGCCTGCACTTGGCGTAGAACTGCTGGTGGCACTCCTCGGCAGGCCAGAATGTCGTGGCGGGGAGGATCTCCGTCCTGATGGGCCGGTCTCCGTACCGCCTTTCTGCCGCCAGCCGGTCGCGGGAGGCTGTTGCTGCCGCTCTCTGTTCTTCGTCATGGTAAAAGATCACGGACCGGTACTGCGGGCCGGAATAATCCCCCTGCCCGCCTTCCTGCGTCGGGTTGTGCATCTCCCAGAACGCATCGAGGAGCGCCTCGTAGGAGATAACCGCCGGATCAAAGACAACGCCCACTGCCTCCGCGTGGCCGGTGGTGCCCGCGGCAACCTGCTCGTAGGTGGGTTCCGGGACAGTGCCCCCGGTATAGCCCACGACCGTTTCCAGTACCCCGTCGAGGTTCCGGAATGCGGCCTCGACATCCCAGAAGCAGCCGGCGGCAAACGTGGCTTTCCGGTACACCGGGTCACCTGTCATGGATCAATCGTTGGTGTCAGGGATTTTTGGGTGTTGCGATAGGATGCGAAAAAGCGTCCCTCTCACTTCCGCAGGGTCATCTGCTTTGCCGTGAGGAGCCAGTGGAGCTCCCCGGACGGGCGCTGGGTGAAGGAGACGTCGCGGATCTTTGCGAGCCCTCCCTTGGTCATCGCGATCCCCGCATCTTCGGTTCCCGAGATGATCCTGCTGATGAGCGAGGAGAGGAGCGGCTCGTGGCCTACGAGAAGAATGGCAGAGGGTTTCCCATGACGGCTGATCTCGTGGCAGACGGCATCCGGTTCGCCGCCCGGCACAAGCACATTCCATGATGCCGGCTTCTTCTTGTATTTCAGGACGCCGGCAATGATCGCGGCAGTTTCCTGCGCCCGGGCAAGCGGGCTTGCAGCGATGAGATCGAACTCCAGATCCTGCGCGGCCAAAAAGAGCCCGACGCCGAGGATCTCTTCGGAGCCCTTCTTTGTCAGCCGGCGCGCAGCATCGCCACCTTCTGGTGTGTTCTCCTCCGCTTTCCCGTGCCGCAGAATATAGATATCCACATCCTGTCTGGTGTGCTGTCAGGGGATAAGCATTATGAAAAAAAGATGCCCGTTTCCGAAAGTTACGAATCCCTCTTCCGGCAGCAGAGAACGATGAGAACCAGGCTGACTGCAGCAAGGGCAGTAACGGTTTCAAACCCGGGGACTGTTTTCCGGGTGGAGAGCCCGGTGACAAATTCCGAGGTCGAGCCGGCAGCAATCTCTGTTGAGGTCTCGAAGTCCTGGTACCCGTCCAGGACAAGCCGGATCTTGTGCGGCCCGGGAGAGAGCCCGGGGATGGTTGCCGGGCTGATGCCTTTCATCTGCCCGTCAATGAACACGAGCGCACCGGGCGGGGTTGTCGTGATCGAGAGGGAACCGGTTGTTGCCGCTGCCGGCTGTGGTGCGGGGGTGCCCGGGGTCTCCTGTACTGCTGTAGCGGGAACTGACGGGGAATCTGTTGCCGGAATGGACGATTGCCGGGCAAGGGATGCGATGACCTGCGGGGAATCCGCGGTAACGGTCACTTCCCGGACCACGTCCTCGTATCCCTCAAGCCTCAGTGTCACGGTATGCCGGCCATTGGACACGGCTTTGAGGGTGACGGGAGTAATCCCCCGCAGGGTGTTGTCCAGGAAGACGTTTGCCCCCTCCGGTTCCGAAGTGATGACAATCTGGCCGTACTCCGGGGTTGGCGTGGGGGTGGGTTTGCCGATGAGGTGCCTGATCTCCGTAACTGACGATGTGATCACCCTGCTCCGCGCATCCAGTTCCTGCACCGTGATAAGGGGGAGCTCTGTCCCCTCAGGAGTAGCCGCAGGGACCTGGCCTTTCAGCGCGATATCGACAACGACTTCCTCGTTTGCAGGATAAGAGAGCTCGTATCCCCCGATGGTCAGGATCTTCCCACGATCGGCAGGCCGGGTGTTCTCTACGCCGCCTATGATTACCGTATAGACCCAGACCGGGTCGTCGAGCGTTGTCACGAACTGGAGGTCGTCAAAGGCGGAGAACGGGGTGCCCGAGGCAACATACACCTTCGTGGTCACGTTCACGGAATCACCGGGATTGAGGATGGTGGGATCCACGGTCGTTGAGGAGACAGAGAACGCCGTCACGCAGGGGACGAGGAGGAGCAGGACAAGAAATGCGCCCCATTTCAGGCAAGAAGTATGCATAGGATCACGTTAGGATACGGTAAACCGCCGGATCTTATTATCCTGCCGGAGAACGCGGGTGAAAAATTACTCGAAGAGCCGGTAATTCGGCGCTTCATCGGTGATCATGATGTTGTGCGGGTGGCTCTCGGTCATGCCGGCGTTGGTGATCCGGACGAACCGGGCCTTCGTGTGCATGTCGGCAATGGTCTTTGCACCGGAATATCCCATCGCGGACTTGAGCCCGCCAACGAGCTGGTAGATCACTTCACCCACGTGGCCGACATAGGGGGTGACTCCCTCAACGCCCTCGGGAACGAATTTCGTGCTGCCGATCTCCTTCTTCTGGAAGTACCGGTCGCTTGACTGCCCGCTGCTCATCACGCCAAGGGAACCCATGCCGCGGTACTGCTTGTACCGGCGGCCTTTCATCGTGATGACCTTGCCGGGCGATTCGTCGGTCCCGGCAAACATGCTGCCCATCATGACGGTGTCTGCCCCGGCCGCAATGGCTTTTGCCACATCCCCGCTGAACCGGACACCGCCGTCCGAGATGACCGGGACGCCTGCCTCGTGGGCAACCTCTGCAACCTGCGCAACGGCCGTGATCTGCGGGACGCCGGTCCCGGCAACGATGCGGGTCGTGCAGATGGAGCCCGGGCCGATTCCCACCTTGATGCCGTCAACGCCGGCATCGAGCAGTGCCGCTGCCGCCTCCTTTGTCGCGATGTTCCCGGCAACCACCTCTGCGTTCACGCTGCCCGCGATCTCCTTCACGGCTGCAACCACTTTCATGTTATGGCCGTGGGCGCAGTCCACGACAAGGGCGTCTGCCCCGTTCTGGTCCAGGAGTTCGGCGCGGGCAAAGTCGAACGGGCCGACGGCAGCAGCCACGCGGAGGTTGCCTCGCTTGTCCCGGCAGGCAAGCGGGTACTGGCGTTTCTCCAGGATGTCCTGCATGGTGACGATACCGATCAGTTTGCCTTTGTCATTGACAATCGGGAGCCGCTCCACCTTGCTCGTGTACATGATCTCAAGGGCCTTCTCAGCAGTGATGTCCTCGCCGCCCACGATGGGCTTCCTTGTCATGATGGTGGTGATCTTCTCATTACCGCTCTTCTGCACGATGGCCCTGACGTCCCGCCGGCTCACGATACCGATGATCTTCTCCTTCGCAACAACCGGAACCCCGCCAATATTGTACTGGTGCATGAGGTTCTCGGCGTCAGAGACCGTTGCCGTGTCCTCGACATAGAGCACGTCGCGTTCGATGAGCTCCTCTGCCTGCTTGACAGCAACGACTTCCTGCATTTCGTGCTCGGGCGTCATGTTCCGGTGGATGACACCGATGCCACCAAGGCGGGCGAGCGTGATGGCCATCTGTGCTTCGGTCACGGTATCCATTGCAGCAGAGACGAGCGGGATATTGACGCCGATATTCTTCGAGAACCGCGAGCATGTGTCGGTCTCGGACGGTTCGACCCATGAGGCCTGCGGCTCCAGCAGGACATCGTCGAAGGTTAAGGAGAGGGGGACTTCCAGTTTTTCCACAAACATGATCATCACCGGATCAGCGCAAGCGCCTTGTTGATCAGGTCTTCACGAACCGTTGCATTCCGGTCGCCGCCACAGACCATCCCCCGGACACCGATGATCTCGGGGTTGATCCGTTTGAGTGCATCCAGGTCCTCGAACTTCAGGGCACCGGCAAGGGCAGTGCCAAGGCCGAGTTTCCGGTTTCCTTCTGTGAACGAGAGGAGTGCTTTCTCGTCCATGAAGGCAAAGGTGCTCTGGCGGTCCTTGATGCCGGTATCGATCATGGCAAAGTCAGCCCCGCACTCAGCGGCGATGGGGGCCATATCGAACGGGGAGATGGTATGCATCCGTTCGTAGTCGGAGTACGCGGCGATGACGACAAACTTCCGGGGGAACGGTTCCTTGACTGCCCTGACAACGGCGGCAATGAGATCGCGGGCCTGTTCTTTTCCCTCGAACGCGAGCCCTATCTTGACATAGTCAGCCCCGGCACAGGCAGCGCCGTACGCAGCAAGGGCAGCCCCGCCGGGTCTGAAGTCGAAATCCCCGATGGCAGCGCTCACCGGTTTTTGGGCGAATTCCTTGATCTCACGGATCACCCAGGGGAAATTGGCACCGAGCGAGCCTTCGGATGGTTTCTTGACGTCGATGATGTCAGCGGCGACGGAGTGCCTGGCTTCGTCGATAGAGCTGGGGCTGACCAACAATTGCATAAGATTTAATGATCTTTTGACATAATAGTGGTTTTGGGTTCGTCTATGGAACTGGTCCTTGCAATGGATTTGAAAGAGAATCTGGTCGTGCATGGCAAATCCGGGCACCGGGAGCGTTACAAACCGCTTGACTGGGGCATTTCTCCGACGGCGGATCCGCCCGGGTTTGTCCGGGCCATCCGGCCTCGGTCCATCTATATTGCGGACCTCGACCGCATCACGGGGACCGGTTCGCATGACGCCACTGTCCGGCAGTGCGCATCCCTTGTCAGGCACTGTTACGTTGACCGCGGGTGCCGGGGGCCGGATGACCTGCTCGACGGGTACCACATCACGAACATTGTCGGCACAGAGACGGGAGGAAATGATCTCTCGCAGTATCAGGGCGGGTTTATCAGTATTGATGTGAAAGGCGGCCGTGTCATCCCCTCAGGGCGCAACCCGGTCGACTTCCTGCGGCAGGCAAACGGCTGGAAGTTCGACGGGTGCATTATCCTGAATATCAGCGCTGTGGGGACCGAAACCGGGCTCGATCCGGCAATGCTCGATTCGATGCGGGCTGCGTATCACCGGAAATTATTCTGGGGCGGTGGTGTAGCATCGCAGGACGACCTCGCGATGCTCTGTGATGCCGGGTTCGATGGCGCAATCATTGCCACAGCCCTGCATCACGGAAAAATCCCGGTTGACTGGATCCGGAGGGGCAGGGTATGCTGATCACGCTGGAAGGTATCGACGGGAGCGGGAAGAGCACGCTTCATGCATCGCTCAAAGATCTTCTCGCGGATCTCGACCCGCTGATGACCAGGGAGCCGGGGGCAACGTGGGTGGGCGACCAGGTCCGGCGGGCGATCAAGGAGCAGATCGATCCGATCACGGAGGCGACGCTCTTTGTCGCCGACCATGCTGCCCATCTCGCAAAGGTTGTCCGCCCGGCGCTTGCGGAAGGCAGGCTTGTCATCTCCGACCGGTACAGCGACAGCCGGTATGCGTACCAGTCCGTGACCCTGCAGGGCATTGTGCCGGAGCCGGAGAAGTGGCTGCGCTCGATGCATAACGGGTGGACGATTGTGCCGGACAAGACATTTCTCTGTGTGTTGCCGATCGATGAGGCCCTCACCCGGCTGAAGCCTGATACTGAACGGGAGCATTTTGAGAAGCGGGAGACGCTCGAGAAGGTACAGAACAATTATCTTTCCTACGCGAAGGCCGAGCCCTCGCGGTTCGTGATCGTGGATGCAATGCTTTCTCCGGAGATTGTTGCCCGGTTCGTGGCGGATGCGATCCGGGTGGAGCTGGAGACTGGAAAGAAGCGGAAGGGCCGGAAGAAGTGAGCTGTTCCGTTTAAAAAAAAGATAAATGAAAAAATAATTTTTCCCCAATAGATTAATCATAGATAATTTTGATTAGTAACATTATGCCGCCGAAAAAAATGGGATCCGGTTTTGATGCTCCATCGATGTTTCTGAAAAAAGAGAAAAAAAGCTTAACCACCCCACAACTTACTGGAGCGCAAAGCAGAGATATTCAAAGCTGCCTTACTAACCATCGATGTGAAATTCCAAAATGTCCATATGGTAAATCACAAACGGTTCATCACATTACTCCAAGGGCAGCACAAGGCAAGCACACATATCTTAACATGATAGGAGTCTGTGAATCTCATCATAGAGAAGCTGAACGAAACATGATCACTCCAGCCCAATTGCGCAGTTACATTAAAATGAGAAGTCCAAAAGAAGAAAATTGTATAAAAAAGGTTATTGAGAAAATAAATGGAAATGCAAAAAAGAGTAGTAAGAAAAAAACTCCAGAAGAAGAATGGATGGATCGTTTTAGAATCTAATTAATTATTTTTGGATTTTTTTCACAGTCCAAAATAAGTATCGGGATTATGGAGGATTCCCACCCCCAGATGAGGGTCGCTCCGCCGCTTTATCGGAGCTTCGCTGGGTAAATTTTAATCAAGATTTTGTACAGATAAGTGCGTTACGCAAATGTCTAAGGACTGTTTATGTGTCATGCCGTGTAAAAATAGTATCATTTCACAATCATTGTTCCGAAAATCCCCCCGTTGCCGGTCCCTGCCACATCGTAAACCCCATCCTCCCTTGTTTTCGGTCCTTGTAACGTTGCTAAATATGACCTGATTTATTCCCGCCGAAAATCGCCCGATTATTCCGGCCCAATTCCGTGTTTTTCTGAATTATGACCTCTAAAATTGGGGGTATGAGGGAAAAGAGGTACAACCGGGACCGTGGCGGGCTCTGATGTACCAGAATTTCCACAGGGGGGTTTGGGTAGTAATTTGACTCTTCCACTGACAATCAAATTCAAATGAACATATGGAATTACGAAGGCTTCCCGCCTCAGGGCCCCTCACGGGGCACGGCGGGGCAACGGCCTGCATGTGTACATGAAACCGTACTAACGCCGCCGCGGGGCGCCCTTCGGGGCGGCGGCAGGCATCGTAATTTGATAAATGAAACTCATAGTTTTTGTTAGGGCACGGGAAAAATTTTATTCCAATAGTTTTCCAATAGATTGAAAAAATGTAAGATTAATAAAAGAGGATTCATTTATCAAGCAATTGTATAGTATTACGAGTTTATAATTGGGTAAGGGGAATCCTGGAAAAAAATATCAAACACCAGAATTTTGGTAAAATGAATGACGCACACTATTTAATTGAATATCGTTTTCAGGGATCTTCGAAATATGAAATTCGAAGTATGATTGATCACCTTAAAAAGAAATTTCGTTTATCATCGTTTCGGAAGACAGTACCTCATATCTCTCTTGTTGGTGGCTTAACTACTGATAACGAAAGTCGGCTCATCAAAGATTTTGTGTCAATATGTTCGGAAACACCTCTCTGTAAATATACTGTTGATGGATTTGGTTATTTTGAAAATGCGACAGGAGTTGTTTTTATTAATATACACCCAAACGAAAATCTTAAAAATTTTCGTTGGGCACTTGCTCAAAAATTCACTCCTTATTGCAAATTAAAAGAATTTGATTATAATCAGGATTTTAAATTCCATGCCACATTGGCAATGAATCTAAACGATCGAGATTTTGCCAAAATACGGAAATATATAGACACTCAAACAGAACCAAAATATAAACAAATTCTGATTCGGGTCACTATCCTCAAAAATAGTAAAATATTATGTGAATATGATTTTCTTCAGAGACGATTGTTAAATCGGAATGAAGCCCTTTCAAAGAAAGAACTGACAAAAACATTTCAACTTCTTGAAGAATTTTTTAAAGGAAATTATAATCCTAATGAAAAAACTGCGCTAAAGAAAATAATCAAACAAGAATCGTGGCTTAGTAAAATCCCATTTATTGGTAAACGATTTTTGGGAGGGCAATAATATGGAAACTCCGCGAATTTTTATTATTTCTGATTTGCATCTCGAACATGCGAATATAATGAAATATTGTCATAGGGACCAATTTGAGGATGTTCAACAGATGAATTATGAAATGGTTTCGCGATGGAACCAAACAGTTGGAAAATTTGATACTGTTTATTTTCTTGGCGATTTGGTTTTTTCCAGGAATAAAGGGAGAAATATCAGAGGATGGTTGCACAAATTAAATGGAATAAAGATTTTTATTTGGGGAAACCATGACACTTACCTAAAATGTAAACTTCCATACCTTGTGATAAAATTCAATGGGGAGCCTCTTCTTCTCGTACATAGTGAAGACCCTGATGGAAGGCATAACAAGGAAACATTGGCTCATACTGAGGTTTGTAAAATCATAACAGAGTGGAAACCCCGGTGGATAATTCACGGTCACCATCACAATAACAATCTGCAAAAACACCCTTTGATAAATAATGAATCCCACATGATAAATGTCAGCGCGGAATTGTTAGATTACCGTCCAATTGAATTGGAAAAACTATTATCTATGAGGTCACGGTAAACAGACTGTATTCACAATTCAAGAAACAAATTTAGAATAATTATTCGTAAAAACGGATGCGATTCTATTCCTTCTTCGCAATCGTCACAATGACATCCCCAACCGTCAGCACATCCACCTTCGCGCCCTCCTCCATATAGGAGAACTTGGGCGTAAATGCATCGGCAGGGATCTCGGTCTCGACGCCATTGATCTTCAGTGTCTTCGGTGGCTTCTCCAGTTCAGCTGGAGACAGTGCCTTCACCGCGTCCATGAATGCCTGCGCATCCTTCCGGAATGTCTTGCCCACGACCGAGCGGTTGAACTCGATGTCGGTGATGGCCCGGTCGAGCTTTGCCACATCGGTGCGCCAGTGGACATCGGCATTGATGGTGCGGCCGGTGTCGCCCTCGTCATTGACCGAGTGCGGGGCATAGATCGTGACCTTGCCAAGCGGGGCATTGAGGGCCATGTTGTTGTCGTGCTTGTACTTCCGCACTTCAGCTACGACCTGTACGAGCGTGTCTCCCTCCTTCCGCGCTGCATCGTCATCGTACGTGAAGTTGACCCAGGGCTGCTTGTGCACGCTCTGGCCGGGGTTCAGGTACGAGTAGCACTCCTCGGCAAAGTAGGGGATGAACGGGGCGAGCATCCGGCAGAGGGAGTCGAACGCAGTGTGGAGCGCGAGGCAGGCGCCGGCCCGGGAGCCGTCCTGCTGGTAGAGCCGGCCCTTGACGAGCTCGATGTAATTGTCGGCCAGCACGTCCCACGCGAACTCGCGGATCGCTTTGAGCGCAACATCGAACTGGTACTCCTCCATCGCCTTGCTGACCGCCTCGATGGTGTCCGAGAGCCGGACGAGAAGCCAGCGGTCGGCGAGTGCCGTAACCTCGGTGTTCTTGTCAAAGCCGCCCTTTTCGAGCTGGATGAGCGCGAACTTCGTGATGTTCCACATCTTGGTCTGGAACCGGGACGCGGCGACCACATCGTTCCAGTTGAACATGATGTCGGAGCCGGTTGCTGCTCCCATCGCACCCCACTGGCGGAGGGCATCGGCGCCATACTTGGAGAGGATGTCCTCCGGGACAATGATGTTGCCCCGGCTTTTGCTCATCTTGAACCCGTCCTCGCCCAGCACCATGCCGTTGACCAGGATCTGGTCCCACGGTTTGCTGCCGGTCAGGGCAACGGAGCGCAGGATGGTGTAGAACGCCCACGTGCGGATGATGTCGTGCCCCTGCGGGCGGATCTGGGCCGGGAAGTAGGGGGGATTCCCGTTCCCGTCCCAGCCGGTGACGTTTAAGACCGAGATGGATGAGTCCATCCAGGTGTCAAGGACGTCGACCTCTCCTTCAAATTCCGTGCTGCCGCACTTTTTGCACGGGTGTTTCGGTTTTGTCAGCGTCGGGTCGCATGGGAGGTCCTTCTCGTCCGGCACGGTCATCTCGCCGCACTTCTTGCAGAACCAGACCGGGATCGGGGTGGCGAAGATCCGCTGCCGGGAGATGCACCAGTCCCATTCCATCTGGTCCACCCAGTTCTCCATCCGGCGAAGCATGTGCTCGGGGTACCAGGTTATCTGGTGGGCGGCCTTCTGGATCTCGTCCGGCTTGATCTTCACGAACCACTGGCGCTCGGAGAGGATCTCGATCGGGGTCTTGCAGCGCCAGCAGGTGCCCACGCGCTGGGCGAGTTTCTCCTGCCGGTGCAGGATGCCCTGTGCCTTCATGTCATCGAGGATTGCCTTCCTGCAGGCCGTGGTGTCGAGGCCCTGGTACTTGCCGGCAATTGCGGTCATCTTTCCCTGTCGGTCGATGGCTTTCCTCAGATTGAGGTTGTGCTGCTTCCACCAGTGGACATCCTGCTTGTCGCCAAAGGTACAAATCATGACTGCGCCGGAACCGAATGCCGGGTCAACGGCCTCGTCCTGCACGACCGGGACATCGTGGCCGAAGAGCGGGACCTTCATGGTCCGGCCTTTCAGTTTGTGGTACCGGTCGTCACCCGGGTGAACGGCAACGGCAACGCAGGCGGCAAGGAGCTCGGGCCGGGTGGTCGCGATCTCCACGCCATCAAAATCGAAGTAGTTGAGCTGGGTTTCCCGGTCATCATAGGTGACTTCGGCAAACGCAATCGCGGTCTCGCACCGGGTGCAGTAGTTGACCGGGTGCTCGCTCTGGTAGATATATCCCGAAGCCAGCATCCGCAAAAAGGAGAGCTGCGTCTTGCTGTAATACTTCGGTGTCATCGTGATGTATTCGTTGGACCAGTCCGTGGAGAAGGCCATCTTACGCAGGGTGAGGCGCATTGCCGCGATGTTCTTCTCGGTCAGCTCGCGGCACATCTTCCGGAACTCCTCGCGGGAGACGTCGTTCTTGGTGATATTGTTAAGCTCTTCGACCTTCACTTCCGTGGGCAGTCCGTGACAGTCCCAGCCCTGCGGGAACATCACGTTGAAGCCCTTCATGCGCTTGTAGCGGGCAAAGAAGTCGATATAACACCAGTTCAGCGCATTGCCGATATGGAAGTTCCCGGTCGGGTAGGGTGGCGGGGTATCGATGACGAACTGCGGTTTCTTCGAGGTTTTGTCAAAAAAGTTGTCCTCGTCCCGCCAGGTGTTCCTCCAGCGCTCCTCCACTTGTGCAAAGTCATAGTTTTTCGGCAGTTGATCAGATGACACCATTTGAGGTGAAGGTTGATCGTTGATAGAAATATACTGATCGGATTTTTGTGAAGTGATGGACCCTTGCAGCACAATAAAACTCTTTGTGCTTGAAGACAAATGACTGGTTAATGCAGCGACAACCGGGCCTCGGCTATGCAGCGGCACTGGTCGGGGGGGTCACGCTCCTTGGGCCGTATCTGGAACCGGCGTGGCTGATGGCGCTTGTCGTCATCCTCTTCTCGCTTATCCTCTGGCGGTTCTTTGCCACAAAATACCTGACCTACACGATGTGCGCCCTTGCCGCACTCTATGGTGTCGGGCTCCTCCCCTTCTTTGTCTTTGCCACAACGCTTGCCATGATCGTGCTGGGGGAGCTGGTCTTCCAGCGCGGCGCCGACGACCTGAACACCTACCTGTATTACATCATCTCGACCGCATGGGCGGGTGTTCTCGTGATGGTGTACCTCAACGAGTCCGCAATCCTGACCATTATTTTCGGGATCATCGCGGCCGTTCTCCTCAAGGTCATCCTCCTGAAGTATGAGGACTCGCTGGTTATCGAGGGCGTGGGGACGGCAATGACCATGCTCCTGATCCAGGAGCTCAACTACCAGGCCGACCTCCAGATCGTGGTGATGGCGGTCATTGCCGCGTTCACGTTTGCCTATTTTGCCTACCGGTCAAAGACCGCCGACCTCTCGGGGCTTTTCTCCATTGCGCTTGTCGGCATCATCCTCCTTGTCTTCACAACCCCCCGCTGGCTCATCATCATGATCGTATTCTTCGTCCTTGGTTCGATTGCAACGAAGTACAAGTACGAGTACAAGAAGCGGATCGGCGTTGAGCAGGGCCACAGCGGTGCACGGGGCTATAAGAATGTCTTCGCAAACGGGATGGCGGCAACCGCTGCGGCAGTCCTGTACGGCCTCTTCCAGGATCCCCTCTTTATTGTCCTCTATGTGGGATGTGTTGCCACCGCTGCGGCGGACACGCTGGCAAGTGAGATCGGCATGACCGGGGGAGAACCCCGCATGATCACAACATTGAGACCCGTCCCGGTCGGGACAAATGGCGGTGTCACGCTCGTGGGCGAGCTGGTTGCACTGGCCGGGGGTATCGTTGTTGCAGCTGCCGCGTTCCTGCTCGGTGTCATCACGCTCCCGATGCTGGTTGCCTGTTCACTGGCTGCCTTCATCGGAACAAACGTGGACAGCCTGGTCGGGGCAACGCTCGAAAACAAGGGATTTTTAGGCAATGCGGGAACAAACTTTGCTGCTACCATCAGCGGTGGGATCGTTGCTATCGCGCTGTATCTCGTAATCCCGGTATAAAAAAGAGTATTTTGGATCTTTTAGGATCTGTTTGGGACCTGCTTTTCCGGAACCGAACCGGCAGTGTCCAGGCTAATACTTATACCAGCGTCCCTTGCTGTCGTACTCGCCGGTCACCTGCTGGATCAGGACGGTGCTGCCGGCAAGCTTGCGGAAGGTGCAAGCCTTGTAACTCATGAGCAGCGGGATGAGGAGGAGCCCGGCAAGGAAGATGACCACGGCCGTTACCCAGGTCCCGTCGCTCCCGATCATGGTGAGGAGCTGGTCGGGTGTGAATGTCTTCAGCTGTTCTTCGGTATAATGGGTGAGGGGTTCGAGCTTATCGAAAAGAAGTGCTTCCCAGACGATCATCAGCGAGAAGAGGATGGCTGCGCCGGCCAGTGCCGAGATGAGGACAAAGGAGATGACCTTACCGGTGTTCTGGCTCACGATGTCGATACTTCTCTGGATCGATTCAAACACCTTCCGGTCCTCAAAGACCGCGGCAGTGTCGGAAAAGAGCGTCATGAGGATGCTCGGTATTGCAACACCAAACGAGAGGAAGACCAGCAGGGCAGGGTCGGAGGGGATCCCGATGAGGGTGAGCGTGAGCATGACAAGGACGAAGACCAGCAGGATCATGAAGAGCACAACAAGCAGCGGGAGCAGTACGCGGAAGAAGTACTGGCGCCCCCCTCCTGCGAGCGTCCCCATGCTCCCTTCGTTCTGCCGGATCACTGCCAGCATCCCGGCAATGAAGAAGAGCACGATAAGGCCGGCGATCACCACGAACCTGCCGGCAAAGAACGCCCCGGACAGGATGAAGAGCAGCCAGATGAAGGCAGCGCACAGGCCCCCCACAACCCCCGGTATCCAGAGGACCGGCATCCGGAGAAGAAGCCCGCAGGCCTCCCTGAACTCCGCCACCGACATGGTTACCGGGCCCTCGGCATGGCAACGATCTCCCGTACCTGGAGGTCGAAGAAGTTTGCGGTGTGGGCCGGGCGGATGACGCAGACGGTGTCGGCGCCGCTCATGGTCCCGCCAACGGCAATGACCTCATCGGCGATGCCGATTGCACCCTGGTCGGCAGCGATGAGCACGCACTCAACAGCGACTTTGAGGCCGATGGCGACTGTCCGGCGGAGCGCCTCGGCAATCGCCTCGGTCCGGGAACCCCCGCCGACTTTCGGCGACCGCGAGAGCGCCCGTTCAAGACCGGAAAGGGCATGGGTGCCGGTCACGATCTTCACTCCCTCTTTCTGCAACTGCGCGGCGATGCCTTTCGAGAACTCCCATTCGCCGGGTTTCGTGAATCCCACAACATGGGTGACCACCACGAGCTGGATCCCGGATCCTTTCAGTACCGTCGAAAAGACCTGCGCGGTCTTACCTGATGTACTGGCAACAACGACCGTCTTTATCCCCGTCTCCTTGGCCCGTTCAAGGGAAAACCGGGCAGCGTCTTCCGTATTGGCCGGTCCCGGCGTATCGAAATAGTAACTTCTCTTCTGGACAAACGACATAAGTACCTTTTAATAAGCCACAGGGGAAAAACTTTGTCAGATTCTTTCGGAGTGTTCTCCGGTTTTATCGTTACCTGCCTATGGAGAGGAAGAAACCATGCTCACGCTTGCGCTTGCCGGAAAACCCAACTGCGGGAAGTCCACGTTCTTTAAGGCTGCCACGATGGCCCATGCCGAGATTGCGAATTACCCGTTCACCACCATCAACCCGAATTTCGGTGTCGCCTACGTGCGGACGAAGTGCGCCTGCACGGAACTCAAGGTGAAGTGCAGCCACTGCGTTGACGGGAACCGGTTTGTCGCGGTCAACCTGATCGATGTGGCCGGGCTCGTCCCCGATGCGCACAAGGGCAAGGGGCTTGGCAACCAGTTCCTCGACCACCTCCGCCAGGCCAACGCGATCCTCCATATTATCGACGCAAGCGGCGGCACCGACAGCGAAGGCAACCCGGTCGGGGTGGGCAACCATGACCCGGCCGATGACGTGAAGTTCCTCGGGTTCGAGATGACGATGTGGGTGTACGGGATCCTCGACAAGCACTGGACGAGGCTGAACCGGCAGGCGCAGGTCAAGGGATTCTCCATCCACCAGGCAATTGCAGACACGTTCACCGGCCTCGGGATCACGCCCGAGGATGTGCGGGACGCGGAACTTGCGCTGAAACTGGAACTGGTGCACGCGAAGATGGAAGATCTCGTTCCCTTCTGCGCGGAGATCGTGAAGATCTCAAAACCGATGCTTGTCGTGGGCAACAAGTTCGACGAGGCACCGGAAGCGCTCCGGGCAAAGCTTGCGGAGCAGAAGGTCGCGTTCGCAAGCGCGGCCTCAGAGCTTGCGCTGCGGAATGCGGCCGCGGCAAACGTGGTCAGGTACCTTCCGGGTGATGAGATGTTCACGGTCGCAAACGAGGGATCCCTCTCCGCGGCACAGAAGGCCGGCCTTGCGAAGATTGCAGATGTGATGAAGCAGTGCAAGGGCACGGGCGTCCAGCAGGCGATCAACCGGGCGGTGTTCGAGCTGCTGGACATGATTGTCGTGTACCCGGTGGAAGACGAGAATCACTACTGCAACAAGCAGGGCGACGTGCTGCCTGACGCATTTTTAATGCGGAAGGGCTCCACTCCTCACGATCTCGCATTCCAGGTGCACACGGATATCGGCAAGGGATTCCTGTACGCGGTGGATGCGAAGACCAAGATGCGCATCAAGGAGAACCACGAGCTGAAGAACGGGGATGTCATCAAGATTGTGAGTGCCGCAAAGTAACACGTGTGCACCGGGTGCGGCGGGTTCCGGGGACAGTATGACGATTGTCATACAATTGTCAGACAATCTGGCCGCACTTTCCAAAAATCCCCGTGTTTTGCTGGTTTTTTTGCGCAAAAACAGCTTTTTTCCCACAATGTTTAAATAGGGAAGATGAGAACAGTCCATTTACCGCGAGAAGGAAGGAGGTGGAGAAGATAGGAGGAGAGATATACCAGGCCCAGGTGATCAGGAATTTCTTTGACTGCATCACCGGCACCGACCGGAACCTGACCCGGATCTACATGTGTGTCATGAGCCTTGCAAAACTCCGGATGGAGTCTCCCGAGAAGATGGCCTCCCTGGTCGACCAGCTTAAAAAGAGCAAGATCCAAAAGGAGCTCTCGGTCGATATCCTGGATTACATGTGCGATGCGGCAAACCAGCTCGAACTCGACAAGGTCCAGACCGCGTTCGGTGTCAAGGACATCAAGGCGGTGGCACAGGACTTCACCGGCATCAGCATGGACAGCCTGTAAGCAGGCACCAATACTATTTTTTGGTAATTACTCAGTACAAGCCACCCTTTGAGCTTGACCGCATAGCAGGGGAAGTATGTTCGATGTGGCATACAATATCGCTACTATTTTTTAGCTTGCATACGGCCAGGTTCCGCGGTCCGAATGGTCGTCAGACTGTGAGGATGAGAAGAATCTGAAGGATTCTTCGCGGGGCGAGGGTCGGCAGACCCCGGGCGCCCGTGGCCCCACCCCTTTCTAACACTATCCCACACAGGTTTTCTCCAGAGCCCCAAAGTTCTCTTTGATTCCGGCTCCTCCATCAATTTGTACCCACGCGACCCCCACACCCCTCAAAGTCTTATTAACAATAACTCGACGAAGTGAAAACAACCGGTTTTCCCAAAAAATCCGGAAGAGGTAATGGGGGGTCGCATGGGTACAAATGTTTTTTCCCGCCTCATCGCTTAAAACAAAGCCAGAAAATTATGACGTGAAATCTCATGATCATACGGGATCCGGCCCGGCATTTTGTACCCATGCGACCCCTTCCCCTTCAAAAAAAGTACAGTGCCAGTGCTTGCGCAGCCATCAATCCAACCGTCAAAAATAGAAGTGGTTCGCCCGGTACCTCCACTACCCGGGCAGGTAAAAATTGAATTTATTCCATGCCCATGGCTTTCTTGTAATCGGTGAGCATCCGTACAATCATCCTGCGGTGCTCCTCCAGCATCTCCTCGTCATCGGAGGAGGTGATGAGGGCTACCACGTATATCAGGATAAGGGCGTTGTCCAGTTCAAGGGTTCCCGGGTCTTCGATCTTGTCCGCGGGAAGGTTGATTGCCACAAACATGCGCTCTTCCGGGGTGAAGGCAACGGACAGGTCCGGTGTGACCTTGGAGTTGTTCCGGTCCTCTGCATTTGCCTGGACGATCGCGAGGGCTTTTTTCAGGGCAGCATTTGTCGGGCTGTCCGGGACCAGGGAGAGGGCATGCGCACATTCCCTGACTGCATTCTCGTACAGGCCGAACTTGAAGGCAAGGAATGCCGATGCGATCTCATGGGCGGTCCCGGACGGGAACCGGGGGTAGTGCGTCCGCATGCGGGCAATATAGTCGTCAAGATATTTCTCCATCAGGTGGGTCCTCCCAAAAACGGGCTCATGCGGGGTCCGGATAACCCGATCCGTCCCTGCCTGCGATCCCGGGTGGATGCAGCCGCACGGGTGACTGGGCCGGTGCGGCCGGTGGTCTCCGGATAATAGTGTGAACCCGTGTTACATCAACATATCCATCGATCCCAAACGGCATATATTGAACCCCGGGTATCAATGGTTTTTATCAGCAAAGAGACTCCAATACTTGTCCTGACCGTATGGGTTCAGTAATCTTTTCCGACGTGCACGCAGATGTTTCTGCGATTGGGGCGCTTTCCTCCTGCATCCGGACACCGGCATTCCGAAAGACCTTCGGGCCAATCGATCTCCTCGTCAATCTCGGGGATCTCCTGCACCGGGGGAGCCGGCCGCAGGAGACACTGGAAAAGATCCACACCCTCTCGCGGGAGTGCCGCCTCGTCTCCGTGCTCGGCAACCACGACCATGCCTACCTCAACGGGATCATGGTCAGCGGCAGCGATGTCGCAAGCACGTACCGGCACGAGCAGCTCCGGGACTCCCCGCTCCTCTCCATCTTCGATGCGATGCCCATGGAATATACCGACCATACGATGCTGTTTGTGCACGGGGGGCCGCTCGAACTGGGAGACCAGACGCTCCGTCTCAAGTGCTGGCAGCGGCTCTCCCACCAGAGCGGGGACTTCTTCACCGGATATCATTATACAGCACAGATGGCGTTCGATGCCCTGGAAAAACGCGGGCTTTCCCATATGGCCTGCGGCCACCAGCACGAGCACATCTGCTGCCGGAAAACCCCAGAAGGGATCATCGAACAGGAGCTGGACTTTGTTCCGCTCAAGCTTGAGAACGGGCACCGGCAGATATCCCTGGAAGTTGCACGGGTTCCGTTAGACTGTCCCACGCTCTTCCGGGTAGGCGGGTGCCATGGCGATGAGCCGGAGTTCGCGTACTCTGATTATTCCACATTCTCCTTTATCCGGCTGCTGGAAACGATCTGATCGCGCTGTCCATCCTTATCCGGGATGTCACGGGTGCAGACTGGATCTTCCCAAAATTGCCTGCTTTTTCCTGTTGCATATAAAGTCAGACGCGTATTTCTCCAAAATGTGCGAAACGTTTAAATAATGTTACCACAGTGCGGTTACTATGCCTCGTGCAGGCGAAGGACGTTCGATACGCATCGATCCTGAGGTGTATGTGGCGCTTCTCACGCTCAAGCATGGGAACATGACATTCTCGGATGTCATAGCAGGTCTCCTCCACGATGCCTGTGGGTGGGCAGACGAGTTCCCCCACAGCCAGAAGGATCTGGAGGATTTCATCGAGATACCGTCCCGGTGAAAAGAGACCGGGTAAAGGGTGATACCAAGGCCACTTGGACCGCCGCTCTTAAGAACCCTCACGGAGCTGGCAGTTCAGGGTCCTGAAGTTGCACGTTATCCCCACTCATCTCCGTAATTTTTTCTCTGAGTTGCTGCAGCAGTTCCGGGATCTGTTTTTGTGTCTTCTCCCGCCACTGCCCGAGCTCGGAAAGCCCCTGTTCTTCCTTTACCGTCATTGCGGCAAGCTGGGCCTTCTCGCGTTCAAGGGATTGCATCTTTACAAGCAGCGGGTGGGAAGCGATGGCGCACTCTGCCCGCTGGCACTGCTCTTCAAGCTCCCGGAGAGACCTTCCCGCACGTACTATCTCCTCCCGGAACCGGGGCGTATCGGAGAAGATCGCCCGTTCTTCCTTGTTCTTGACAACAACGTCGCCGTCAGCAATCATCCGTTCGGCAAGAGGACAGGCTGCCGCAAGGGCTGCATCCAGCCGTCCGGTATCCGGGATCTCGTGGTCAGAGAGCACTTCCATTGCCGCATTCAGGAGACTGACCTCTGATGCGTGACGCTGCTTTGTGGCAATTTTCTCGGCCTTCCTGAAGACATGGGACGCGGTCATCGAGAGGGCGGAATAGGTGCGTGCAGCATCGTCACGCCTCCCGCAAAGGCCGGCATGTACTTTCCGCTGCTCGTCAATGTCCTTCATACGGGCATCCTGTGACAGCGAGAGCAGTTCCTGGTCGATAGAAGCAACCCGCTCCCGGATCTCGGCGATCCGGGCATGGGACCGTTTCACCTTTTCTTCGGATGCTTCCAGGTCTGCCATCAGGCCAGTAATGGTCTCGTATTTCTCTCTTGAGACTGCGAGGCCTGTCATCTCCTTACGGTATGCAGCAAGGACGGGATTCATGCTGTTGATGCCGCGGCCGAGCGTGTCGATGCCGCTTCTCACGGCTTTCATGTCGTCCGGGAATATTGCCTGCAGGTATCGTCCCTGTCCCTGAACCGTATGCAGGCAGTTTTTGATGCACTCAGCAGCAATCGGGTAGAACTCCCCGGGATCCTCGGGAAGATCCTTGTTCAGGTTGACTTTCATGGCCCTGACAAACTGCGGAAGGGAATTCTTCGCAATCGTCCTGAGTTTGGGATGGAGGGATTCATCGTGCTCTGCTGCGGCAATGTTGGTGACAATAAGCTGAAGCGTTGCGATCCCATTCCGGATCTCGCGCATCGGCTCGCGGGTAGCAGTGACAAGGGTCTCCTTTGCGGTGCTCTCTCGTCCGGTGATCCATGCAGGGACTTCGCTGAACGCAAGGGTTACCTGCGGTGCGGATTTTCCGGTGCCGAAGATTTTCTGGATGAAGGTATGCAGGGCCATTGTTCCATACTCATTGGTGTAAATATCCGGATTCAGTCATCCATGGCGATCTGGCGCAGTCGCTTCTCACCATCAATCTCTTTTATGACCTGGACGATTGCCGGCGGGACAAGTTTCTTCCATGGCTCTCCCGCAAGGATCCTCCTGCGGATCTCCGTGCCACTGAGTATCTCGCGTTCATACATGGCCGGGGACTGGACCCTGCATCCGGCCTCGCGGAAGAGCCGGACAACGAGCGGGTTTGAAGAGTAGCAGATATCGAACGGCGGGGCCATGGAGCGGACATGGGCGACCCAGAGGGCATTGCGCTGGAGGTCTTCGATCGGGATGACGTAATACGGGCACCCGAGCGAGGTGAGGGCACGCGTGATCATCAGCACCCGCTCGCCCGCGGTGAATGGGTTGTCCACGTGGTGCGAGAGCTGCGCACTCCCGATCCCGATGATGATCTCGTCGACTTTCCCGGCAATGTGTTCAAGCACGGACTGGTGCCCGTTGTGGTACGGCTGGAACCTCCCGATATAGAACCCGCGTTTCATGGTTTTCCTCCTGCTCCCAAATTTGCAATCCGCGCTGCAAATGCCCCTCCCGTGAAACCGGCATCGATGTTGACGACAGCAATGACCGAGCAGGACTGGAGCATGCTTGCGAGAGCGGCCCGGCCCCCGCCCATGTACCCGTATCCCACGCTGACCGGAATGCCGATCACGGGCTTGTCGACAAGTCCCGCAACAACGGCCGGAAGGGTGCCTTCGCGTCCCGCGCATACCACGAAGGCATGGGCACCCAGCAGCGGCTTGAGCGCGGGAAAGAGGCGGTGGATGCCTGCTGCGCCGACATCGTACGCTGTCAGCACCTCGCAGCCCATCTCTTCGGCAATGATCCGTGCTTCTTCGGCTACACGGATGTCGGATGTCCCTGCAGTAATGATACCGACAATGCCTCCGGTACGCTTCGGTACAGGGCCGTTGCCGGCAATAAGGACCTGCCCTTTTTCGTGATATTCGGCAGCAATGCCGTCCCTGCCGGCCTTTTCCCGGATACAGGCAGCCTGTTCCGTGGTCACGCGTGTGGCGATACCGCGCCCCGCTGATACGGCAAGGCGGAGGACGATCTCTGCAAGGTGGTCAGGGTCTTTCCCCTCGGCAAGGACGACCTCCGGCATGCCGCAGCGGACACCCCGCCCGGTATCGATACAGGCAAAGTCGCCGATACGGTCGAGGCGAAGCCCCTCAATGGCTTCGGCAGCAGCGGCAAGCGTGATCCTTCCCTCTTTGTACTGGTCGAGCAGGTCCTGTAATGGCGGGTTTCTTGGCATGATTGCAATAATACAGATATGGACCGGCGTATAATAATACGTTCATTGCGATGTCGTATCTCGTTTACATAGCCATCTTCGGGACTGCAGCCGTGGTTTTCCTCTGGCTGCGCGATGCACGGATATTCTGGCGGACCGGCCTCCCGGGATACCGGAAGGCTGCGTACTGGGGCGTCCTCTACGGCGCGCTTGCCCTGCTCGGGCTCCAGATTGCGCGGTATGTGACTGACTTTGAGATCCTCGGTCTCGGCCTGATCCTTGCCGCCATCTACCTCCAGACAAACCGCGAGAAAGAGAAGATCTGGAAGAACGAGGATACCCTGACCCGGTTTCTGGGCGGCGCACCGCTGGCAAAGACGAACAAGAAATAATGGAATAAGAACAGATCAGGATAAGGATTTTTCACCATGCTCCAGAAACCACGTGGGACCAGGGATTTTTTACCGGATGAGATGGAGGCGCGGCGTGCAGTCGAATGGCGCCTTAGGGAAGTTGCGCGGCGCTGGGGCTACCGCGAGGTCTGCACCCCGGAGTTCGAGGACCTCGAGCTCTTCACGATGCGCTCGGGCGAGGGGATCATCAACGAGATGTACGTCTTCGAGGACAAGGGCGGGAGAAAACTTGCCCTGCGCCCCGAGATTACGGCAGCGGTCATCCGCATGTACATCAATGAGGCAAAGGTCGCGCCAAAGCCCCTGCGGTGGTGCTACTATGCCGACTGCTTCCGGTACGAGCGGCCACAGAAGGGCAGGTACCGCCAGTTCTGGCAGTTCGGCGTGGAACTGATCGGCGCCGACTCCGCGATAGCGGACGCCGAAGTCATTATGCTCGCGTCGGACATGCTGGACACAACGGGCGTGCGCTACGAGCTCAAGGTCGGCCACCTCTCCTTTGTGAAGACTCTCTTAAAGGATGTGGAGCCTGAGACACAGCGGAAGATCCGGCAGCAGCTTGACAAGAAAGACTTCGAAGGGCTGAACGTAACGCTCGAGGGGATGAACCGGCCGGAACTTGCAGAGTCACTCAAGACCCTTGTCGCCACGCAGGATCTTGCCGAGGCGTTCGATATTGCCGGGGCAATCCCGGAACGCGAGCGGATCGAGCAGACGATCGGGTATCTCGATGCCGCAGGCATACGCTACTCCTTAAACCTCGGTATTGCCCGCGGGCTTGACTATTACACCGGCATCGTCTTCGAAGGGTTTGCCGATAACCTTGGGGCCGAGAACCAGATCCTGGGCGGAGGAGTGTATCGCCTTGCCCACCTGTTCGGCGGGGACGATGTGGCCTCGTGCGGGTTTGCCATCGGGTTCGACCGTGTGATGGTATCCCTTGGGGAAACCGCACGCACGAAGGACACCGTTGCTGCGATTGTCTGTACACCCGAAACGCGAATGCGTGCGCTCGAAGTGGCGCGTGCGTTCCGCTCCGCGGGCATCCGCACCGAGATGGACCTCATGGACCGGGGTTTCAGCCAGCAGCTCTCGCATGCCGCAAAGTCGGCCGACTTTGCAGTGATCATCGGCCAGCGCGAGGCGGCCTCGGGTGAAGTGATGCTCAAGGACCTGCGCACGGGAGAGCAGAAGACCGTAACGCTGGATGCCGCGGTTGCCGGGGTGGTTGCGTCTGGTTCTCGCGGATGATCTCGCAAAGCAGCAGCGGAGCATCAGCGTTGCCGAGTTCTTCGAGAAGAACAAGCACCTCCTCGGGTTCGACTCGCCCACGCGTGGCGTAATCACAACCATCAAGGAAGCGGTGGACAACTCCCTGGACGCCTGCGAGGAAGCGCAGGTGCTGCCTGACATCTTCATCAGCATTAAGAAGACCGGAAGCGACCTCTTCCGGATCATTGTTGAAGACAACGGCCCGGGCATCGTCCCAAAACAGGTCCCGTTCGTCTTCGGGAAACTCCTCTATGGTTCCCGGTTCCACCAGATCCGGCAGACCCGCGGGCAGCAGGGGATCGGCATCTCGGCGGCCGTCCTCTATGCCCAGCTGACAAGCGGTCTTCCCACCATCGTCATCTCGCGGACGGGGGCAAAGGAGCAGGCCCACCGGTTCGAGATCCAGATCAAGATCGAGACGAACGAGCCCGATGTCCTGAAGGAAGAGGCGATTGACTGGGACCGGATCCATGGGACCCGCGTCCAGATCGAATTCAAGAGCACGATGGCGGCAAAAAAGAAGCTGCTTGAGTACCTGAAGTATACCTCGGTCGTCAATCCCCACGCCCGTTTCCGTGTAGAGCTTGATGATGAGGCGTTTACCTTCGAGCGCGTCAGCCAGGAAGTGATCCAGTGCCCGGTGGCAATCCAGCCCCACCCCCATGGGATCGAGCTCGGACAGCTCAAGCGGATGGTTGCAGCAAGCGATCAGAAATTGATTGATTTCCTTGTCGAAGGTTTCAGCCGCGTGGGAAAGAAGACCGCGCAGGAGATGTGCGACCGGGCGGGGCTCAAGGGCACGCTGAAAGTGCAGGGGCTGTCGGTAGACCAGCAGAAAGCCCTGCTTGCCGCCATGCAGGAGGTTTCTGTTCCGGCACCTCCCACGACACAGTGCCTTTCCCCCATTGGCGAAGAACTGATCCGACGCGGGCTCGACAAGGAGTTCCAGATGGATTTTGTCTCCGCCCGGACGCGGCCGAGTTCTGTCTTCTCCGGTCACCCGTTCGTGGTCGAGGCCGCGATCGGGTACGGAGGAAAGCTCCCGGCAGAAGGGAACGCGATAATCCTCCGGTTTGCAAACCGCGTCCCGCTCATGTACCAGCAGGGTGCCTGCGCCATCACGGAATGCATTACAAATGTCAACTGGAAGTCCTACAACCTCTCGCAGCAGGGATTGCCTATGGGCCCCGTCCTGATCCTCGTCCACGTCGCCTCGACCAATGTCCCCTTCACGAGCGAAAGCAAGGACGCTATCGCGAGTATTCCGGAGATCGAGAAGGAGATCGTGCTCGCCCTCCAGGATCTGGGCCGGGAACTCAAGACCTTCCTGTCACGGCGTGACAGGAGCAAACTGGCCGAGGACCGGGCAAGGGCGGTCTGCGCCATCATCCCCGAGATATCGGCAAAGGTCAGCGAGATCGTGGAGAAACCTCTCGTGGATACCACCCCTATTGAGGGAAAGCTGATGCGGAAGCTGATTGCCAAGAAGTCGACCCGCGACGGAAAGGTCGTCATCGAACTTGCGAATTACAGCGGGTTCGAGGGGGAGATCTCCGCATACGATATCTCCGCGGACGATGCAGCTGATGCGGTGCCGAAGGCGGACTTCGTGAGCGAGATGGACGGGCAGTTCACCAAGGTCTGGAAGATGACGATCCCCTCAAAGTCAACCTGGCAGGTCACCTATTCGGGGAAAGGCGGGGGGATTATCGAGATCCGGGGTATAGACGACAACAAGAAGATGGTGGTGGACCTCGATGTCTAGAGAGGAACTTGAGAAGAAAGCGATTACCTCACTGCTCAGTATCGCGAGCGCGTGGTATGACCAGATGAAGGCCGGCGAGATCCCGTCCATCTCCCTGCCGAGCAGGACCAAATACAACATCGAGTACGACGATGCGAGCGAGGTCTGGAAGTACGGCGACAAGGAGAGCCTCCGCAATGCCGCTTCGGCCAAGAGCGCGACCCACCTCTTAAAGATGGCGTATGTCATCGGGTTCATCAAACAGCAGCTCCGTGAGAACCGCTCGTCAACGCTGAGAGAAATGTATTATATCTCGGAAGGCTGGAAGCGCGCAAAGTTCGCCGCACAGGACGAGAGCAACTACCTGATCGAAGACCTGGAGATCCTCTCCGATGTCCCGCGCGAAGGCTTCCACCTCCATCCCGAGGAGAACGGTGCATCGATCTACGGTCCGATGCGGATCCGGGAGGAGACCCGGCGCGGGATGAAGACGATCCACTGCCAGGATGATGTGGGGCAGGCGGGATACACCATCCCGAACAGTGTCGAGAACATCGAGTTCGTGGACCATGACGCAAAGTTCGTTATTGCTATTGAAACGGGTGGTATGTACGACCGTCTTATCGAGAACGGATTCGACGAAGAGCACAACGCAATTCTCGTCCACCTCAAGGGTCAGCCGGCCCGGTCGACCCGTCGGATGCTCAACCGGATGAGCATGACCTGGGACCTGCCCATCCTTGTTTTCACGGATGGCGACCCGTGGTCCTATCGTATTTATGGCTCGGTGGCTTATGGTGCTATCAAGAGCGCACATATGTCGGAGCTGCTTGCCACGCCGAAGGCACAGTTCCTCGGGCTGAGGCCGAGTGATATCCGGGACTACAACCTTCCCTCGGACAAGCTGACCGACAAGGATGTCGAGGCTTTACGGTCTGAACTTACCGATCCCCGGTTTGCTACCGATTACTGGAAGAAGGAGATAAATCTGCAGCTGGAGATGAACCTTAAGTCAGAACAGCAGGCGTTTGCAGCGAGGGGGCTGGACTTTGTGACGAAGACGTATTTGCCGGCGCGGTTAGCTGAGATGGGGATACTGAAGAGATGATCTGGTTATGAGCACGAGTGACATGTACACGGGCGGGGATTACCGGAAGAATAACCCGACATGGGATGTTGAGGATGCACCCTGGAAAGCAGATCTCATCTTCTCCCTAATGGAGAAGCACAACCTCCGCCCTGCAACGGTGTGCGATGTAGGCTGTGGTTGTGGGGAGATCCTTTTCCAACTCAAGAAAAAACTCCCCGCCTCAACCCGGCTCACCGAGTATGAGATCTCGCCCCGGGCAGTTGAGCTCTGTAAAGAACGGGAGAACGAACGGCTATCTTTCAGTCTGGTAAATTTCTGTGATGAACACGGGACCTCCTGCGACATGATCCTGCTCATCGACCTGATTGAGCATCTCGAGGACTATTATAAATTTTTACGGCATGTCAAACCGCGGAGCCACTACAAGATCCTGCACATCCCCCTGGAAATGTTTGTGCTTGCAGTCCTGCATCCTCAATTCCATCGTGGGCAGCGGAAAAAAGTCGGGCATCTTCATTTCTTTTCTCGGGATATGGCCCTGCAGGTACTCCGCGATCTTGGCTATGACGTGCTTGACTCTTCGTACACCGCAGGATATGCCCTCCCTCGCGAATATGGGCTCAAGGACAAGCTCCTGAAAATCCCCCGTGCCCTGCTCTGCCCCGTGGCCCCGGATTTTACTGTCCGGGTCTTCAGTGGATATCCCCTTCCGGTCCTGGTGAAATCGTGAAGAATTTCCCCCGTGTCTGCAAAATGAGGAGAGTCTGGTGAGCGTGATGCCTGAATACACTCTTGGCCTCTTTGCCAATATGTACCCGGCATTCGATGGTGACTACAAAGGAATTTTCATCCGGCAGATGGTCACGGATTTTGAATCGCTGGGAGTTGTTGTGAAAAAAGCAGTGAAGACCAGCCATTCTACGGCGGGTTACATCCCCTTTTATTTTGACTCTCTCTGCCTTTCCCGCGATCGTGGCCTTGACCTGATACAGGCAGAATATATTCCCCACAGCAGTCTCATCCCTTACCTGTTCGGCCGTCGGGATATCCCGCTGGTGCTCAAGTTCCATGGCGACGATGCCCGGATTTATCCCTTCTCCAACCCCCTGAACCGCCATATCACGCGGGCGATGCTCAAAAGGGCCGCTTATGTGATAACCGCCAGCGAGGAGATGCAGAAACCCCTCCTGGCCCATGGGCTCGATCCTGACCGGTGTGCGACAGTTCATACCGGTGTGGATACCCGTTTCTTCACTACCGGCTCCCGGGAAGAGGCGCGCAGGCTACTTGGTCTCTCCATGGAGAAAACCACCTTCCTCTTTGTCGGGAGGCTTCATCCATGGAAAGGGATCTATGAGATTCTTGAGGCTGCACGACGTTGTCCGAATCTTGACTTTGTTTTTGTCGGGCCTGGAGTGGTCCCTGATCATCCGCAAAACTGCCGTTTCACTGGCCAATTACCCCCTTCCGTTGTCAGAAGATGGTTAACAGCAGCTGATTGTTTCCTCCTTCCGACATATACCGAAGCAGTTCCTGCAGCGGTAATGGAGGCATTTGCTTGCGGAATCCCTGCGATCACTTCTGATGCCGGAGGGTGCCCTGAGATCGTTGAAGAGGGGAAGAATGGTCTCATGGTTCCGGCACGGAATGCAGTGGCACTAACGTCTGCCATACAATGGATGACTGATAATCCATCAGAACGGCCCCGGATGGGTATCGAAGCCCGGAAAACAGTATGTGAGAGATATGACCATACAATTCTTATAAAAAAACTTATGACAATCCACCAGGATCTCATCACCCGGTAGTTTCCCTCGTGATATGGGGCTCCTCTCCTGAAAAACGTTGTAGGAAAGCATTTTATCGCCTCGGCAGAAATATATAGAAAATTACTTCGCGGGTTTACGATGAAGAGCTTTTATCAGGGCAAGAACATTTTAATCACAGGCGGTGCCGGGAGTGTAGGTCAGGCACTCTGCGAGAAACTGCTGGGATACGGACCGAAATCTGTCGCTCTCTTTGATATCAACGAGAATGCCCTTTTCCACCTCCGTCAGAAATACAGTTCGCAGAAGAGTGATAAAATCAGGTTCCTCCTTGGGGACATCAAAAACCTTGATCGTCTTCAGTATGCATTCAAGGGAGTTGATATTGTAATCCATTGTGCATCCTATAAACATGTCCTTGAATGTGAATACAACCCGCTGGATGCTGTTGAAACTAACATTACCGGAACAACCAATGTTATTCAGGCTGCGATCAACCAGAATGTCAAAAAAGTCATTTTTACCAGCTCTGATAAAGCAGCTAATCCATCAAACACCATGGGAACCACTAAGCTGCTTGCAGAAAAACTGATCATAGCGGCAAATGATTATGGTGCACGGACAACGGTTTTCTCCTGTTGTCGTTTTGGCAATGTTGTCGGAACCAGTGGATCGGTAATCCCTCTGTTCCGCAAACAGATTCTTGATGATGGTCTGGTAACAATAACGGAGCCATCCATGACCCGGTTCATGATCACTCAGGAAACGGCAATCGATCTTGTCCTTATGGCAGGGGTTCTTTCAGAAGGCGGCGAGATCTTCATTTTCAAAATGCCGGTTGTCAGGATTGGGGATCTTGCAGATGTCATGATCTCAAAATTCGGAAATGCAAAGAAAGTGATCATTGGCAAAAAACCCGGTGAAAAAATGTACGAGGAAATAATGACTGAAGAAGAGATGAGCCGGGCGGTTGAAGGAACCGAGATGTACGTTATCCTACCCCAGATGCGGATAGGTAATTACTCAAAATACACCGATTATCCCCCGGTGAAAACAATGAAAACTTCGGCTCAGATGGATCCCCTCAACGCAGATCAGATCAGGTTACTGCTAGAAGAGGCCCGGGTATGACCTTCCTTGTTACCGGGGGAGCGGGTTTTATCGGACGCTGGGTTGTCAACCGGCTTCTGGCAGATGGTGAACAGGTCGTTGTGCTCGATAACCTTTCCAACGGTAGTCTTGATAATCTCAAAGGCCTGTCCGCAAATCCCCATCTCGAAATTATCACTGGCGATATCAAAGATCAAAAAACGTTGTCGGGTTTGTTCCGGAAGAAAAATCTTAACACAATTCTCCATCTTGCAGCGGATATCATTGTTCAGGACAGTATCGATAATCCAAGGAAAGTTTTTGAGAATGATGTCCTTGGTACGTTCAACCTGCTTGAAGAAGCCCGAAAGGCTGAGACCAAGTTTGTTTTCATGAGCACCTGTATGGTATATGATACCGCGTCATCAAGCGGAGCGATTTCAGAAACTTATCCCACAAAAGCAGCCTCTCCCTATGCGGGAGCAAAACTGGCCGGGGAGAATATGGTCCAGTCATACTATCATGCATATGATTTACCAACGGTTATCCTCCGTCCATTCAACACGTACGGTCCATTCCAGAAAAGCACTGGAGAGGGGGGAGTTGTCTCGATCTTTATCCAGAAAGAGCTGAACAGGGAATATCTCAGTATCTATGGTGACGGCACTCAGACCCGGGATTTGATGTATGTTGAGGACTGTGCTGATTTTGTCGTAATGGCAGCGGCAAGCGAGAAATGTAACGGTGAGATCGTTAATGCGGGACTTGGAACGGATATTTCCGTCAACGATCTGGCTGCGATGATCTGTAAGGATAAATCACGGATTCGGCATGTCGAACATATACACCCGCAAAGTGAAATCTCCCGGCTTGTATGTGACCGGTCCAAGGCAAAACGTCTGCTTGGATGGGAACCAAAAACGACTCTTGAGAATGGGATTCGCAAAACATTCGAGTTCCAGAAAGCCCGGGTACTCTGATTTTCAACCGGATTGCTATGAGTTCTTCAAACCAGTTTTCAGAAAAAATTGCGATTATTATTCCGACCCGAAACCGGCCGGAGATCCTGAAAAAATTACTTACTAGTATCAGAATTCAATCGGTTCAACCGGACCTCGTTCTTATCGTCGATGGTAGTGATCAAAGTATCGAACCGGAAATTCAGGAGTATCTCAATACTACGACAAGGTATGTATATTGTTATCCCCCATCGCTGACAAAACAGAAGAATGCGGGTCTTAAGCATCTCACTCCGGAAATTTCTCTTGTTGGATATCTCGATGATGATATCGAACTCGAACCGGATGCGATAATGAATTTGTTATCCTATTGGGAAAACCACTCCCGGAATCTGGGGGGAAGCTCGTTTAATATCATCAATGTCCCATCCAAAAAGACCCTTGTTACCCTTATTCGGAGGTTTTTTACCATTGATGGAAAGTTACCGGGTAAAGTACTTGGTTCGGGGTTCTGCACTCCACTTTTTCCTTCGGAAGTTGATATTGACTGTGAATGGTTGTGTGGAGGCGCAACAGTCTGGCGTCGCAGCCTGTTTGATTCTTACCATTTTGATGAATATTTTGCCGGATGGGCGTATCATGAGGATGCGGACTTCAGTTATCCTGTTTCCAAAAAATACAAGCTTGTTCTCATAAGTTCAGCAAAAGTGACACATAATCCCCCCCCGTTCAATCCAAAAAACCTCAAACACCTGGGTATGATGGCGATTATCAACAGGTATTACTTTGTTTCAAAGAACAAAGATCTCTCGGTTCCATTATTTTACTGGGCATCCCTTGGAGAAATCCTGGTCAACGTGTTACAGAGTGCTTATTATTTAAATATGGGCGGAATTCAGACTGCCCGGGGAAATCTTATCGGAATTTCCCATATCGTCCGGGGAGACCTTGTCCAGTTTGATAAAAATTTCAGAAAATAACCACGCACAGCCTGCAGAACGGGAAGCAGCGGCAAAAGACGTAATGGATACTTCATCTCCTCACTTTGTTACCCTGGAAGACAAGAGTAATTAACGATAGAATTCTTATAACTCGGTAGAAAAAATGTCGTTGAAAATCCTGATAACCGGGGCAAATGGATTCCTTGGTGCAAATCTCACTCGGCAATTTTTCAATAGGCCGGAAACATCAGTCATCCTCACGTCGCGGAATACCCCCTTATGGCTTGTTAAGGACACGATGCCGTTTTTTCCGGGAAATCTTCTTGACGAACGGTTTGTTGAAAAACTTCTGGTAAAAGAAAACCCCGATATCGTCATCAATACAGTGAGCCTTGTCAATGTTGATCTCTGTGAAGAAAATCCGGACCTTGCCCGCCAGATTACTGTAGACTCTGCCAGGATACTGGCAAAAGCTGCAAAAAAGACCGGATCCCGGATGGTTCACATTTCCACGGATCAGGTATTCGATGGGGAAAAGTCATTCTATACTGAAGAGGATATGCCCAATCCCATCAACCAGTATGGGAAAACAAAACTGGAAGCCGAGCATCAGATTCTCCGATACCTGCAGGATGCCATGATCATACGGACAAATTTTTTTGGGTGGAGCCCTTGTGGTCACGCACCAACGTTCGGCGAATGGGTGTACCAGTGTCTTTATGAGCGAAAGGTTATGCAGTTATTTACGAATTTTTACTTCAGTCCCATTGAAGTCACCAGCCTTGCAGGTACTATCGACTCTCTTATTTCAACCGATTTTGCCGGAATTCTGCATGTCTGTGGATCGGAACGGTGTTCAAAATTTGATTTTGGAGTACAACTGGCCAAAGAAACCGGATTTGATCCTTCCTCGATTGTAGCCTATGAGATGGATTCTTCGACTTTACGTGCTAAGCGGCCTAAGGATATGTCGTTGTCTGTAAAACGGTGCGAATCACTTCTTCATACCCGGCTTCCGACACTTCAGGAAAGTATTGAGAAATTCGTGAGGGGTAAAACCTCGTTTTATGAGGATTTTTTTTCCGGATGTAATCTCCAGTCGTAATGCCGGGCAGGAGATATCCAGATTATTCCTTTACAGGTGTTTCAGGGTAGTGCACAGGCTTTAAATCACCTCAGAATAAAAATAATCCACACAAACTGGTGAATCTATTGACGGGTTTTTCTCATCGTTCCACGGATGATTTTATTGTATTCGAAGAGATCGATTTGATATCCTTTCCTTTTGTATTATGGTACCTTTGCAGGGGTTTTTCAATTCATTTTTTTTCGATCAGTCCCTTTTTTGAAAATAACCGGCTATTCAGGATATGGATAACAAAGGAAAAACTTGTTAAGCTTGAGTATAATGACTCTGATCTTTTCGGGCAGTATTACCTGAACAATATCATCCTTCCGGAAATTGAGGATTTTTTCACGCATGAATTCTCAAAAAACCGTTCTCTTACAGCGATCAACGCGATGATCGGCTCGGAAGACGGTTATTTTTCGTTCAAGAAGAATCTTTCTTTGCATCTCTTTGAATATTATCGGATGTACCTGTTTTTTGAGAAGGGTTACCGGCAGGCTGATGGAAAAAGAGACTTTCTCTTTGTCCCGGGTTCAACATACCAGAGAATAAAAAGGCTTGAACACGTTCAGCGAAAACAATCATCGTCGAAAAATGTAAGAATCCCCTTTGCCGGAAAGCTGTACGGTATTATCCTCAGCCTTTTGACGCGGATTCACTCCATATTCATCATGCTGGCATTTCCTTTCTGGCTTTTCCTGCAAATCGGAATTCCGTCATCCGGTAAGGAAGTTCGTGAAAATTACCAGGTTGGTATAAGGATTTGTTTCAATGATTGGCCACTGAGCAATAAATACCGCAGGTTTGATTTTCTTGTTGATAATGAACTTATCACACGGCAGAATACCCTGCTTTGTCTTGAAGAACGTGTCACGGATACATACAAACAGTATATTCTTGAAAAAAACTATCACTACGTTGAAGTCCGAAAAATTTTGCGCAATGCCAAATTATCTTTTCTCCGCACGATTGGTGTCAAAAAATTTTTACCCTGTTATTTGACCTGCCTGCGTAATTCGTTCTCTGATCATCTGTTTCTCATCCAGTTGTGCCCGGAAGTCATGTTCAAATTTCTTGAATGGGCCTGCTTCCTGCAAAAATATTCGATCCAGCACTACGTATCCTATTGTGAACACCTGCCGACCGATTCGGTCCGGAATATCGTCCTTGAACAACAGGGTGTTAGCACCTGGAATTATGCACACTCCAATGCAACGAATGATTTCTTCACTCCTGCAGGGACACCAGATTTTATTGAAAAATGGTATGCCTATTTTTATTATTCCAATTTTGTTGTGTGGGGCAGAAAGATGATGCGGTATTATCAGAAACACCCAATCCGCATTCGTAATTACCCTGTTCTGGGATGTCTCTGGTCAGAACTTGCATGCCAGATTCAGGAAAAAAACCTTGTCAATGATACTCTGGTGCATGCGCGTGAAAAATTTTTGAAAACGTCCCCTGCTCCTCCAAAATACCTCCTTGGGGTTTTTGATGTAAATACTGGTCTTGACTCGCCTCTCGGGGAAAAAGATCTCTCGGAATTTTTAACAGGAATATTCAATCTTCTTGAGGATAATCCAGATATCGGCATAATCCTTAAAAAGAAAGAATCCTTCAAAGTTCTCTCCCTGAGAATACCTCGTGTCATGAAATATTATTACCAGTTACGGGACCATCCCCGGTGCTATCTGCCCGATGAAAGGGATTCCGATCCGGCAGAAACCGTTGCAGCCGTTGATCTTGTAATCTCTGCACCGTTCACATCCCCAACCATTGAATCGCTTGGAGCAAGGAAAAAAGCGGTTTATTTTGACGCTACGGGAAAATGCAGGAATTGTTATTTTGATAAGTTCCCCCGTTTTGTTTCCCATGATTACGATGAATTGAATTCCTCCGTAAAGCACTGGCTGAATCTTCCCGAAGTGGAGTTTAAAATCTACCTGGATAGGTATGTATTAGGAGAATTGGATGAATATCTTGATGGAAAAGCCATTACCCGGTTCAGGGAGTTGTTGTCCCAGCCAAGTCAGGTACAGTCGGACCACCCAATCTGAATGATTCGTTACAGAAAATCAGGGATTTTTTTTACAAATTCAGGATTTTCTGGAAAGACATCTGTAATCTAATGACATGCAGAAACCGGCATCAGTCCGTTTTGTCATTTATTGGATGTTCTGTGAAATGGTGAGGGTTCTAGGATCAGGAGTCCAGAGTCTTTCCAGCCAATATATAATTTATCCCGTGCTATGTGGTACCATGAATAACCAGTGACATGCTGGCCCTTTCCAGAAATTCCGGAACATCAGGATATGACCAATAACCCGTGCACAAAATTTCAGGATGATGACATCTATGAGGTCTTTGAATGTCCTGAGTTCTCCACTTTTAAATATAATTTCATCGAGCAATACGCCCAGCATAACTGTGTTCTGGCCGATATTGATATGGTTTTTAGGGAAAAATTCGAGGGGGACGCTTTTCTCTCCACTGTGGAGTCACTCACCGGTTCCAGCCTTATCCGGGGGGCGTATAAAAAGGCGATGTGCCACATAATGTTCATTAATTACCGGAACAGGCACTTCAATGTCCCGGTTCACCGGGAATCAAAATTAAAATCTGCATGGAAATATGTCCGGGCGGTTGCGCAATTTGCGGTGTATCCACTCTGGATTGTATATAAAATTGGAATACCGTCCCTCCATAAGAAGCCAAAACAAACCTATCAATGTGGTTTCAGGGTCAGTTGTTGTGACTGGTCATTCAGGAATAAGTGCCGGTCTTTTGATTTTCTTATCGATAAGAATCTCCTGTCCAAAGAAAACGTGATCTTCTGTATCGAAGAGCCGATCTCGTCGGAATACCGTGCTGCAATCGATGAGAGAGGATATGATTCAGTCCAGATACGTGAAATCCTGAAGAATGCCGATATCTCCTTTCTCTATCGGGAATTTTTAAAAAAACAGTTCCCCGCGTGGCTGAAGTTATTAATCCGCTCACCTCTGAAGCCCCCGTACATGCTTAGCCTGACTCTTGAGATTCTGTATAAATCCCTGCTCTGGTCGAAATTTTTTGAGGATTATCATGTTGGTCATTATGTGGTTTTCAATGATGATCTCCCGGCGGACATTATCCGGTATATCCATGCGGACAGGTCACATACACGAACATGGTTTTATATCCATTCGTGTAGTACCAATGATTTTCTGACGCCTCCCGGTATGGATGATGTGCTTGACACACTCTATGCTTTTTATGCCACCCATCATCTGGTTGTCTGGGGTCGTAAGATGGAAAATTATTACCGGAAACACCCCCACTTCATCCAGTGTTTTGACCGGTTCGGATGTCTCTTTTCAGAACAGGTCCGTGAAGCCCGTGAACGGCCGGATACAAATACCCCGCGTCAGAAGCTACTGATGAAATGTCACCCGAAAAAAATCATTGGTGTCTTTGATACGTCATTTACAGAAACATGTCCGCTCGGTTTTGAGGATATGATCCGGTTTGTCAGTGGATTGCTGCAATTGCTCGAGGATTTTCCGGATATCGGTATTATTTTCAAGAATAAAAATTCCCTGAAACTTCTCTCCGAATACGTTCCCCAGATCCTTCCTCACTATCAGAAGCTGCAGGATCATCCCCGCGTTTATTTTACCGATGCTGATAATACAGATCCTACCGAATGTCTGGCAGCAGCAGATTTGGTAATTTCTGCTCCTTTTACATCATCGAGTATCGAAGCGATCGGAGCAAAAATTCCGGCTCTCTATTATGATGCCTCAAATCGGTTCCCCGGCTGTTATTATGATCGCATCCCTCGTTTCGTTGCACATAATTATGCGGAATTGAAAGATTTTGTCAATTACTGGCTCATATTCTGTCCGCCAGCAGAGTTTGAAGTGTACCTGAATTCATACTTCAAGGGCGAACTTCATGAGGATTTTGATGCAAAAGCTATCTCCCGGTTACGCGAGCAGTTAGCTTCATGAAAAAAAAGTTATCCGATTTTCCGGATTAGTGTGCGAATTTCTTCAGTGCTTAATAATTCTGCATTGCGGGATGAGAATTCCTCAATAACCGATTTTTTGAATGTCCGCGGCTTTTTTGGTTCAAAGGGAATCTCATGGGTAATCCTTTGAGGAAGGATAATGAACATGTCGTTGTTCTCGTAAGCATATTCTGCTTCTTCTTTTGTCATCAGTTCTTCGAAGAGCTTCTCGCCCCCCCGTTTTCCAATGATTTTGATCCGGATATCTCCCGGCTGATATCCGTGCTGGGGAGCATATTCCTCGACCATAACCCTGGCAAGATCTGAAATTTTCATTGCAGACATTTTTAAAATGAAGATTTCCCTGCCCTGACTGAGTCTTCCTGCATTGATGATCAGCTCCACTGCAGAGGGGATATCCATAAAAAAGCGGGTCATGTTATTATCTGTAACAGTAACGGGACCGCCATTCCGAATCTGTGATTTAAAAAGCGGGATTACCGAACCCCGTGAATTCATGACATTTCCAAAGCGAACACTGGAAAAAACGGTTCTTTTCAGGCCGCGATAATAATTTGCAGAAATTGTCAGGCGTTCGGCAAGAAGTTTGGTGGCTCCCATCACATTAGTAGGGCTTACTGCTTTGTCTGTACTGATGTTGATAACTTTTTCAACTTCTCGCGAAAGTGCGGCATCAAGGACATTCTGGGTGCCGATAACATTGGTTTTTACTGCGTCAAAAGGATTGGATTCACAGAGGGGGACGTGTTTCAGGGCGGAAGCGTGAAATACGATATCAACGCCATCGAACGCCATCAGCAGGCGTTCCTTGTCACGGATATCCCCGACAAGGGGCCGAATTTTATTCGAGTTCAGTTCGTTCTCGAGGTCAAACAATCCTGTTTCATTGTTATCAAAAACCCTGATGATGAAGGGATCATAATTCAGGAGCTTCTTGACAAGTTCACGACCAATGGACCCGACGCCCCCGGTAACGAGGATACGCTTATCTTTGTAAAACGATTTGTTATCCATTTATCTCATCCGTGAAAAGTTTTCGATGGCATTAATTACCGTATCAAGATCCGATCGCAGAATACCAGTATAGAATGGCAGACTAAGAATTTCTTCAGAGATTGCTTCTGTCACTGGCAGAGAATCGGTATATCCCAGAACTTTCTGATAATAGTGTGTTTTATGGGCTGGAGAGAAATACACTTTGGTCATGATCCCCTCCTTTTCAAGAGCCTTGATCATCTTGTCCCGTTTTTTTGTCTGGATGGAGAATAACTGGTACACTGCATAAGTACCCCGTGTTTCCTTGGGAACTGATATGCCTGATATTCCGGTCAGTCTTGATTGATAATATTCAGCATCGGCTCGTCTCTGGGAGAGAATGTGGTCTATCTTTTGTAATTGAGCGATCCCAAGTGCAGCCGTCATGGATGAGATACGCATGTTGAAGCCGAGGGTAATATAATCAAGAATTTGTGTTGTCGAAAAATAATCTACCGTATCTGGCCTGCCATGGGAACGCAGGAGTTTCAGTTTCTCATAAAGATCCCTGTTGCCGGTCACGATAGCTCCCCCTTCCCCGGTAGTGATGATCTTGTTCTGGCAGAAACTTAAAATCGCAGAATCGCCGAATGTGCCGACTTTTCTCTTGCCAATACTGGCACCAAAGGCTTCAGCTGCATCTTCGATAAGGGGGATACCATGATCATCGGCAATCTTTTTGAGTTCTTTGATTTTACACGGGAATCCCCCGTAATGCACCGGAATGATCGCTTTGGTTCTTTTTGTTATCTTTGTTTCAACATCGGCAGGATCGAGACCAAATGAAGATGTCTCAATATCCGCAAAAACCGGCGTTGCGCCGACAAATTTCGGAGCATTGGCTGTTGCAATGAAGGTGAAGGATGGAACGATTACCTCATCCCCGGGGCCGATGCCATATGCAAGAAGAACAGCATGGAGTGCAGATGTGCCGGAGTTGAAGGTGAGACAGTACTTACTTCCGATATAATCAGCAATTATCCTCTCAAATTCTGCAATCTGCGGGCCTGATGCCCAGCTCATGCCGGACTTTATAACCTTACTGACTCCTGAAACATCGTCATCATCCCAGTACATTTTAAAGAGCGGAATTTTCCATGTCATCGTTTAAACCTCTGTCTTTGTCTTCGTCCTTCTCCTTGTCTACCAGGGGCCGGATAACCCGGGCGGGTATACCAAAGGCCACAACATCTGCAGGAATATCTCCGGTCACGAAACTGAATGCACCAATTCTTGAGTTTTCGCCGATTGTAACACCCGGCATGATCACAGAATGAGTCCCGATCCTGCAGTTTCTCTTTAGTAGTATGGGTCCTGTTTTGTTATCAATAGTTGACACTGAATATAACGAGCAGTGGGATCCTATCTGGACCAAATCCTCAATGGTAACCCCATTGATTGCATTAATGTACGTGAATGCCCCGATATCGGTTTTAAAACCGAGTTTAAAATTTTCTTTATGCTGCACAACCCAGTTGTATCTGGTTGGAATCCCGTCTTCAATCACAGGATACGTCCAATTGGAAAATCTCATCAGTACATCATCCTCTTCTGAACTAAATCCGGTGTGTTCACAACGCTTTCAAGAATCTTGACAATTTTCCCGCTGCTCCTGCCATCCCCATACGGATTTTTTGCAGCCTTAACTTTCTGTCGGAAAACGACGTCATGGAGTCCATATTCTATGGCTTGGGCAATTTGATCTGAGTCATATCCGGTATCAACAACATTCTCTCCCTTCTGGCGTCCGTTCTGCCTGCTTCCAATGTTGATTGCCGGAACACCAAATGTCGGAGCTTCGATAATACCGCTGCTGGAATTCCCGACAATCACTGAAGAGATTTTCAGGAGGTGTAGATAGTCAGCATGGTTCACATTCTGGAATGTGCGGATATTTGGCAGGGATTCATACTGTTTTATTGTTTCGATCATTGCCCTGCCTCCTGCATCAGCATTTGGATATATTACAAATACCTGCCCCCGGATCTTTGAAACTGCTTGTAACGTTTTTTCCATCTGGGCAGCCGGATCTCCCGGTTCCAGGGGGACGGGATGCTGGATTACAAGAATGAGCGGAATCTGCGGATCGATCCCATACCGGGTGATTACATCCATGTCCGGCTCTGTGATAACCGGATATATCTGATCCAGTCCCGGTGCGCCTACAACAAAAATATGCTCTGGATTTTCCCCCATTTTCCTTATCCGCTCTGCGCTCTCCGCTGTTGCAGCCAGGTGAATGTGGGATAGTTTTGTGATGGCATGACGTGCGAATTCGTCAACCGTTGAGGTTACCTCGCCCCCGTGCACATGGAAAACCGGGATACCCATATACGCTCCGACAATTGCCCCTCCCAACATTTCTCCCCGGTCTCCGAGGATAAGGATTTTATCGGGTTGGATCTCCCGTACTCTGGTAACAAGATTCTGAATGAAATGACCGATAAATTCAGCCATGGATCCCTTGGAATCCTCTTCCTGAATCGTGTCAACGATATGATAACGAAAGCCATCCTGTTTAATTTCAGTGATGGTTGATCCAAATTCGGGCATAAGATGCATGCCCGTTACAATGATATGGAGTTCCATTTCCGGATGATGTTTTATCTGGAAAAGAACCGAACGCATCAGGCCATAATCTGCGCGGGTACCGGAGATATAGAGAATTTTTTGTTTCATTCCACCATATCCCACGTGATAACGGAGTCTTTCCTGATATCACATTTTGCTGATTTTCCGATAAGTTGGGTGATGTATCGAGGTTCTATTCCGGTACCCGGTCTTTTTAGGGTGAACATCTCCTCGGAAAAGACGGAACCTTTCCGGATAATTTTTTTCGCAACGATACTTTTACGGACAAGGTTCCGGTTACTTTGTTCACATTCCTGAACGGCTTTATTCTCGCTCCCAAGGGCCATCTCAACGTTTCTGATTGATTCAACCATCCGTCTGAATTCGTGAGGTTCGATTGATGCCTTATGGTCTGGCCCGGGAAGGGATCGATCCACGGTCATGTGTTTTTCAACAACACAGGCGCCGAGGGCGACTGCAGCAACAGGTATTTTAGTTCCCTTGGTATGATCCGAATACCCTACAGGAACATTAAACTCCTTGCGGAGTGATCCTATCACGCGCAGGTTCACTGAATTGAACGGTGCAGGATAACTGCTCGTGCAATGCAGGAGAATTATATCCCTGCAGCCATTTTTTTTAAGGAAATCAACAGCATCCCGGATTTCTTCCAGGGTCGCCATACCCGTTGAAAGGATAACGGGTTTATGGGTTTGTGCAATTTTTTTGAGCAGTGGAAGATTGGTGATCTCACCCGATGGAATTTTGAATGCCGGGATTTTTAAATGGATCAGGATCTCGATACTCTCGTCATCAAATCCGGTTGATAAAAAAATAATTCCCTTCTTTTTTGCATACTCTGAAAGTATTTTAAAGTCATTTTTTGTTAATTCAAGTTTTTTCAGCATTGCATACTGCGTTTCAGTGGAGGATCCGGATTCTTTCTGGTACTCTGCTTTTTGCGCATCTGCTGTTACAAGGCTATCCGTGTTGAATGTTTGAAATTTTACTGCATCCGCTTTTGCACTAAATGCTGCATCGATCAAGGATTTGGCTAATGCAATATCCCCGTTATGATTAATGCCCGCTTCAGCAATTATGAAACAGGGTTCGCCATCTCCGATTTTCTTGTTTCCAAGGGTAATCATGATCAGTTTTGATCAAAGGTTCTTCCATACCGGGTCCTTTAGTTTCCAGATCCCGTCAATTTTTTCGAAAATATCTCGATTATAGAATTTATCGACAATCTCCCAGAATTCTTTGTCAGTATATCCGGTAAATGCAAGGAAGTCATCGAGTGCCCGCTGGTCGAGTTTATGATCCTGTTCCTTTATCAGCTGGGCACCCTCTTTCTTGGTGATTTTCCCGCTGCGAATCCAGTAACCAACTACATCGGTGGCACGTGCAAATCCAAATTTTGGATATTTCAACCATGGGTGGACCAGGTATGCAACTGAATCAACCTGATCATAATCTTCAACGAACCCTTCTCTTCTCCATTCATGGGAGAGATCCCGAAAACCATATCTTTTTGCAATCTGATAATTACGGAACCCGTCCCATGGAATGAAATAACTCAGATATATGGGCTCAAGTCCAGCAGATTCGATCTCTTCATCTGATGGATTTTGGAGCATTTCAATATCTTTCTTTGATATTCCTTTCTCGAACCAAAAGTTCCAGTCAATGGCTTTGACAACATCGTTTTTCAGCTGATCGCGGGCACTGTATGTTTCCTTCTGGAGGACTCCTCCATACTCCCAGCTTACATTCTCACCATATACGATGAGCGGAATTTTCCAGCGGGTTGCCATTTTTATCGGGAATGTATAGATTGCCCGATCAATAGGCCAAGTGGGACTTCCCATCTCTTCAAATGCAATCCTCACCATCTTCCTGACCAGCGATGGGTTCTGGTGAAGGGCAATGACATCACAGTTAAATGCATCAGCGATATTCTGGAAATTATATTCCCCGGCTTTGGTTTTAGAGAACGGATCTACAACAGAAACAAGCAGAGGGTTCATACCAAGCAGTTCTTTCATTACGTACACTTGGTAATGGCTATCTTTGCCTCCACTAATCGCAATAATGCAATCGTGGGTACCATCATTCTTTCGGTACTTGTCCGCAAGTTTTTTCAGTTCTTCAAAACGAGACTGATAATTCACGGTTTTCCGCATTTCATAATGACAACATGCTTGACAGATTCCCTGATCATTCAGAACAAGTCCCGGTTTTGTGTCCGGCATCATGCAGTTTTTACAATGTTTCATATCATTTTCTCCGTAGTGTAACAGATTTTGGATATGTTTTTTCTCGGATTCTTCTGAATAATATTTCAATTGATTTTTTAAAAGGATAATGTTCGCGTATCCTCAGAATACTGAAATGCGAAGATGATAATGAGAAATGTTTATATGATTGTGGTGGAAGGAAAATTCTTATTACTACAACTCAAGAACTGTTTACGAATAATATGCCGTTGCGAATTATTGCCCGCCTTGATGTTAAACCTCCAGATGTGGTAAAACCGGTTCATTTTGAAGGTTTGAGAAGAATGGGTTCCCCCAAGGACCTTGCCTCGAAATATTACAATCAGGGTGCGGATGAGATCCTTTTCGAGGATATTGTTGCCAGCCTGTATCGCAGGCCGATCATGCTTGACCTGATCCATCAGACATCACGCGATCTTTATATTCCCTTTGCTGCCGGTGGGGGTGTTCAGGCAACTGAGCATTTTGAACAATTACTTCACAACGGTGTAGACAAAGTCCTGATCAATACCTATGCCCTCCAGGAAGATCCTTCAATTATCCGAAGGGCTGCTGAAATCTTCGGCTCCCAGGCTGTCGTTGTGCATATTGTTGCAAAACACTGGACTGACTGGTGGGAGTGTTACAGTGACTGCGGTAGAATCCGGAGCGGAAAGAATGCTGTATCATGGGCAAAAGAAGTGGAATCTCTTGGAGCCGGTGAACTTCTTGTCAGCTCGGTTGATCGCGATGGAAGGAACCGCGGATTTGATAAAGATCTGATTGCTGCTATTGTCTCAAAAGTCAAAATTCCGGTTATTGCAGGAAGCGGGGCAGGATCGCTTGAAGAAATCCGGGACATGATAACACATGCAAAACCGGATGCGGTTGCTATCGGAAGCCTCCTACACTATAATAAAACAACGATCGGGGAGATTAAGACATTCCTTGCGGACAGCGGAATCGAGGTTGCGCTATGAGTACGGTAATTGGTCTTTTGAATTATGGTGTATCGGGAAATATTTTCAGTGTTCAGAAAGCTCTTGAACGCGCTGGTGCGACCGTAAAAACCGTGAAAACTAAAAAAGACTTCAAATCTTTTGACAAAATCGTTCTTCCCGGTGTGGGCAGTTTCAGGGACGCAATGGACAATCTCGGGGATTTAAAATCCGAACTTGTCGACCAGATCCACGAACGCCCAACCTTGGGGATTTGCCTTGGGATGCAGATTCTCTCGAAAGTCGGGTATGAATTTGGTGAAACATGGGGATTGGATCTTATCGATGCGGAAGTGAAAAAAATTGAGGTAAAATGCAAAGTCCCCCATCTGGGCTGGGGAAAATTATCCCTCGTAAAGGAGTCCCCACTCCTTACCGGGATCACAAATGAAGATAATTTTTACTTCATGCATTCTTACGAGGTTGTTAATTATACTGATGTTATTGCGCTGACAAATTATTGCGACCATAACTTCGTTTCTGTTATCCAGAAAAATGATCTCTACGGTGTCCAGTTCCATCCTGAAAAAAGTCGGGAAGCCGGTATTGTAATCCTAAACAACTTCATCAGTCTCCCGTGAGTTACTCCCATGACAGAAGAATTCGGCATGTACGGTATGCCCACGAAGGTCAGGTTCTGCAAGAAATGCACCATGAATAACCAGCGGCCATCATCGACCGTGGAATTCAAGAACAAGCCCGGTGATAAAAAGCGGGCAATTGCGTTTGATAAAGATGGTGTCTGTGAGGCCTGCAGATTTGCCGACAAAAAACGAACTATTGACTGGGAGAAACGGCGCGGGGAGCTTTCCGATCTCTGTGACAGGTTCCGTCGGATGGACGGAAGATATGATGTTATTGTTCCCGGCAGTGGCGGAAAAGACAGCGTGATGGCGGCTCATATTCTGAAGCATGAATATAATATGCATCCGCTCCTGATTACCTGGCCTCCTCAAATCTACACACGTGTCGGAAGACGGAATTTTGAATCATGGCTGAATTCAGGTTTTGCAAATTATACGTACTGGCCGAACCAGAAAGTCCACCGTCTCCTTACCCGTCTTGCATTTCTCAACCTCGTTCACCCCTTCCAGCCGTTCATTATCGGACAGAAGAATCTTGCCCCGAAATTTTCAATTCAGTTAAATATTCCCCTTGTGGTATTTGGAGAGAACGAGGCAGAATATGGCAATCCTGTTGCAGACAACCAGAGCGCAAAACGTGATTCTTCCTATTATTCCATGGACCATGAGCTGGATCAGATTTACCTTGGTGGGGCAAATGCAAAGGATCTCATGAAGGAATATCACCTATCCTTATCAGATCTCGAGGCATACCTTCCATCTGAACCAGCCCGGCTGGATACGGTAGGAACGGAAGTTCATTACTTGGGATACTATATTCCTTGGCACCCTCAGGAAACCTATTATTATGCAGTTGAACATTCTGATTTCCTGCCAAATGATTTCAGAACGGAAGGAAGTTACAGCAAATACAGTTCCATTGACGACAAAATTGACTGGCTCCATTATTATACCACGTATGTAAAATTTGGTGTGGGCCGCGCTACCTATGATTCCGCCCAGGAAATAAGAAATGGGGATATCACCCGCGATGAGGGTATCCGGCTCATCAGAAGATTTGATGGAGAATTTCCCCACATGTACCTCAAGGAGTGTCTTGATTATATGGGAATTACTGAACACCAGTTCCATGAAACAATCGACAACGCGAGACCTCCGCATTTATGGAAAAAGACCAACGGGAAATGGGAGTTACGTCAAAAAATATGGGAAACTGAATTATAGCGAAAGATCCATTCATTTTTTTAATGGGTTTTTTCATTTTCTTTTAAAAAACCAAATACGGAAAAGTTTTTTTTTTATCGTGGAAAAGTCTCCCAAAAAATTTAAATTTTTTTCTCCAGATCTCACGTGGAAACCGGTGTCATCCGGAAAAAATTCAGAATACACCCACCATTCTCTATACGATCCCCCTTTCCGAAACACTCTGTTCCCGAATGCCTGCAGGGTCTCCCCCACACCATCTTTCCGTTTCTCCATCGAGTATAGAGATGAATTCCCGTGAGGCCTGTTTTTAGTTATTGCTGTCCTACGGACCAAATCCGGGCCGTTTACATAAAAATGAACAGGCCACTCCCGTTTCAGGCCCCGGAATGTTGCCATATTACTTCCAGTCTCCGGAGGAAAAACCGGTTTTTCTGCCCAATATTACCTCACTTTTACGGATTATTGCCTCCATGTCCGGGAAAAGAGGGTAATCGGAGCCAATTTTGAGCCCGGATAAGGGAATCTTAGGAATACAGGGTATCCCGGTGTAATGAGAAGGATGCCCTGGGGGGATGTGGGCAGTTCACGCGATCAGGATCGCGAAGATGAGAAAACCCGGAATTATTCATAAAAAAACCGGAAAAAATGGAAAAATTTCCGGAGTCTAAAAAAAGTAACAAAAAAAATCCCTCGTTCACAGCCCCGCAAATTGATGGGGAATCCAAGGCAGGCCGGAGAAATACGGGACCTTACAACGATTATATCCGGGACAATCCGGAATTTGGTTATCGTGCATAAAAAAAGACGGATGATTTTTCCAAAAACAAGTGGAGAAAAAAGTGTTGTACTGTTTTCAGGTTGGATAGACCTCCGGCGTTTGCGCTGGTCTCGTTCTTCCATGAGAAATGTCGGCTTTCCATGTCATGGTTTTCGACCTGCCTGCTCCAGAAAAATTACCAGGAATGGAATGAAAATATGTTTCTTAATTCCAAAACGCCCTTACCCTATGCGCAGGTTTATTGTAGATTATTAGGTTCAGCCATTAAGAATTCAGCCAGGGCCAAATCCAGGGGAGTATCAATATCGATACTTCGGGTTTTAGGCATAATATACGCAAGGGTATTGTCTGAGACAAACCCGGCATTCTTTATGATAAAATCCAGTGTTCCAACATAAATGGCCCCATTGGGTTGATACGTTTTGGGAAGATCCTGTCTTCTTTTACGTGAGATCTCTTTGGAAAATAAAGGAATAACCTTCTGCTGATTCAGGGTAAAGCACCAGTAGGGTGAATGATCCGTTTCACAAACGCTGATAACCGAATCACATCTGTGTTCCAGAAATAACCGGATTGCGTTGTCGATATCACCAGCGTTTCTCATAGGCGATGTTGGCTGTAATAAGACAATTACACCGGGCAAAAAATTATCCCGCTCTTTCAACACCGAGGTTGCATGGATGATTGCATCAACAACGGATGATGCATCCCGGGCTATCTCCTCAGGACGGATTATTACGTCAACAGTATTTTCTCTCGAAATAGCAGCGATTTCATCGTTATCCGTTGAGACAACGATCCGTGTGAGAAATTTCGATCCTTTTGCCGCATCTATGGAATATTCAATAAGGGTTTTATCATGCAGGGGTCGGATATTTTTTTTAGGAATGCCTTTACTCCCCCCTCGGGCAGGAATTATTGCAAGGATTTCAGGCGGATCCTGGCGGGAAGCACGTGCGTGATGCATGATGATAGTATATCCCCTGAAGAAAATTTGAAGATTTCCCAAATTTTTTTATGAATCCGGGTTCATCTGGACATTATACATTTTCCAGTATTCCCCTTTCCTTTCAATCAGCGTCTGATGCGTTCCGCTTTCGATGATTCTTCCTTTGTTAATGACATAAATCATATCTGCATTGATGATAGTTGAAAGCCGGTGTGCAACAATAACAGTAGTACATGTCTGTGCAACATTCGAGATCGCGTCCTGAACGATTTTTTCTGATACCGTATCAAGAGAGCTCGTCGCTTCATCGAGAATGAGGATCTCCGGGTTACGGATTATTGCGCGGGCGATAGCTATCCTCTGGCGTTCTCCTCCGGACAGTCTCATGCCCCTGTCACCGACGACCGTATCGTATTTCTGAGGCATCCTATCCACGAAGTTGTGTACATTTGCAAGAGACGCGGCTCTCATGATCTCTTCGTCAGAATATTCCTGCCCGAACGTGATATTCTCCCTGATACTTGCATTGAAAATGAATGTATCCTGACTGACAAATCCGATTTTGTTCCTGAGCGTAGCGAGATCATAGTCCCTGATATCGATGTTGTTGATGAGAATCCGGCCTTCCCCCACATCATATAATCGCAAGAGCAGATCAATCATAGTCGACTTGCCTGAACCGGATTCACCGACGATTGCTGTTGTCTTTCCCGCCTCTATTGTGAGGTGTACATCCCTGAGGAGAGGTGTATTTTCGTGATAATAGAATTTCACCTGGTCAAAAGAAATCTCCGGTTTTTTACCGGAAAAAATTTTTGAACCATTTTTTATGGTGGAATACTTCGTATCCTCGAACACCTGCCTGACAAGTGATAAATTGGGAAGTGCACCCATAATTGCCATCTGATAATTTCCAAAATTGGCGAGTTTTGGCAATAAGGTCAGAACGGAAAGAGAAAATGTTCCCAGAACTGGTAAGTATGCAATGAAACTTGCCGGGTAGAATATTTTTATCGCAATGATGACGGATCCGATCGTTATGAAAATGAGCAGGTAGAGGACAAGCGGCGGGATCTGCAGCCAGAATGCATCTTTTTCCCACAATACCCAGTAGTCCCAGACTGATTTTGTGAAGTGTTTTTTCCAGAACGGGGAAGATTCAGATGCTTTGATCTGTTTTACCCCGTTGATGTATTCGTTGAGGGTAACAATCTCATTTTCATTGGCCTGATAGCGACCGGTGCCGGTCAGATACGAGATTTTGCAGCTCAAGTATCTCGTAAAGATATAGTAAGCTGTTCCTGCTGCAAGGAAAAGAATGGTTCCATAAACCGTTATGGAAAAAAGTAACAGGACTGTGGATACTGAGATCAGGATATCAACTGACAGTTTTGTCAGATTACTTAAAACTTCGGCAATATATTGCGGTGCACGGGTAAGCCGGTAAATAATATCGCCCTGTTTGCTGTCAATAAACCGCTGGTAATCCGATGATTCATATTTATCGAATAATTTTTCTTTGTTATAGATGGTGATTTCTGTTGTAATCTTCAAGGAAACCCAGACAAAAACAGCATTTAAAAAAAAAGAGAAACAGGCAGCGAGCATGAACAAGAGGCTGGATGCAATTAACGGATCCTGGATTGCAAATAAGCCTGCGAAAAGGTTTTCAATCAATGAAATGAGTGAAAACAGGAGATTATTCGGCTGATACGTCTGGTTTGTGCTGATTGATAAAATCGGATAGAGAAGAGCCAGATTGATCATGTTGACAACGGCCATAAGGACGCCAAGAGCTGATAGGAATAAAAAAGAAAATTGGTAATCCTTTAAGAAAAACCAGATAACTCCGATAGATTTTTCATCAGCCATATAATTCCCCCGAATCTCGTTATTAGGATTCGTATCCATTTTGATATAAGTGATTCTGCATAGATCCGGTGGAGTTTTTCACTGTTAAACACATCTCTCCACTTTAAAAAAAACCGGACAATAAAAAAGCCTCAGCCGTGATTTGAACACGGGACCTGCTGATTACAAGTCAGCCGCTCTGCCAACTAAGCCACTGAGGCGCCATAGTAGTTTGACATTCGATGATAAAAAAGATGGTGCCGGGGGGCAGTCAGCGCAATAATGCTAATTCCTGATCCCGGTGCACAGTTTCGTGATCCACGAGAAGGGCGCATGGTAAAAAAACCAATCCCTTATACGCCCCGGCAATAACCTATCTGTAGAAATGGCACAGCTGACCGTGGATATTGGCGGGAGCCCCGGCATAAACTGCCGTGGGTACTGCGAATACTGTTATTTCAAGAAAGTGAAGGGCACAACCCCTCTCGGGTGCCGGTATTGCTTGCCGTTCATGAAAGGCTGTGACTATTGCACACGAGGAGTAAAGGAGGAGTACAGCGGATTCAAGGACCTGCGCACTGTTGCAGATGAAACTCTTGCGAACCTCCAGGCAAAGCAGGGAGAGATTGACCGGATCACCATCAGCGGTGGCGGGGATCCAAGCTGTTACCCGCAATTCACGGACCTCATCGGGCTGCTGGGGAGTACCGAAGCCCCGCTTCATATCGGGTACACAAGCGGTAAAGGCTGGGACGATCCCTCTATTGCCGATCTGCTGATCGATAATGGCCTGTCAGAAATTTCATTCACGGTCTTCTCCGTTGATCCAAAACTTCGGAAACAGTACATGCACGACCCGACACCGGAGGTTTCCCTTGCGATTCTCGAACGGCTCTGCAAGGCTGTCGATGTCTATGCAGCAACGGTTGTCCTTCCGGGTGTGAATGATGGGACTGTGCTCGAAGATACCTGCCGCTGGCTTCAGGACCGGGGGGCAAAGGGGCACATACTGATGCGGTTTGCCAATGAAACCGGCCAGGGTCTCATTCTCGGTAACGGGCCGGTGCTGAAACATCAGAAAACCCAGAGCGTAGAGTCGTTCAGGGATATGATAACGGACCTCCGAAAAAAATTCACCATGAAAATCTCCGGTACGCCTCTCTGGGACCCGGAGATTGGATCGCCATTTGCGATCCGGTACGAACCAGCGCTGTTGGCAAAACTCCCTCGGGTTATGAAACAGGCGAGCGTTGTCAGCGGAAGCATTGCCACTCCGTTCATCGATACCATCCTTTCCGCATGCGGCTCAACCGTTCCGGTTGTCCCGGTGGCAAAAGAGATCGCCTGCCTCATCACAGCGGATGATCTGAAGCAGATCGATCTCCGGACTCTCGAACCGGTTGTTATCATCCCCGGGCGGGCATTTGTCCATGATGCGGAGGCAGAAGAGATCCTCTCGCGGGACGGGATCGTGCGTACCGTGCTCCGCGGCCCCGAAATGCTGACGGCCGATGCCGAGACCAGTATGGGCATGACCCGTGAGCAGGTGCTGGAGATGGAGATGAACGGATTTACGGAGTTGATCTGGTTGATCAACCAATATGGCATCTGAACAAGATGTTCTTATGGGGAGAAATGTCTCCTGAAAAACAATCCGGATCTGTCGATCCCTGATATTTTAAAGCAAAGAATACAGAAAAATGCTGCGAGAGGGTTACGATCCCCCGATCTCCAGATCTCTCAAAGCCTGAACAGTGTGAAGAGTTCAATAAACCCTATGAGTCTGGCGCCCTAACCAGCTAGGCCACCGCAGCACAAAAGTGCATAATAAAAACGCCGTAAAAATAGTTAAAGGTTCTCATAACATGACGGTTTTTCCGTCACGATTTTTTCTGCTGGATGTACGTGTTGACCGCTGCAGTGATTGCGGCCACTTTTTTGCCCTGATCAAAGGATCCCGCCAGTGTCTGCATGCGCGTCTCTTCATCCCGCTTGTACCGTTCAAGGGTTTTTAAAATGTGCTCTTCCTGCAGGAAGTGCGTGTGCGTGTTTCCATCGATGAACTGCTGGTTGTTCATGATCGCGTAATGGAGCGGGAGGGTTGTCTTGATCCCAAGCACGATATACTCTGAAATCGCCCGGCGCATCCTCTGGATTGCATCGTGACGGGTACTGTCCCATGCACAGAGTTTTGCGATCATGGAGTCGTAGTTTGGCGGGATGGTGTATCCCATGTGGATGCCGGAATCAACCCGGATGCCTGGGCCGCCCGGGGAGCGGTACCGCAGGATCTTTCCCGGATCAGCCGCAAAATTATTGAGCGGATCTTCGGCATTGATCCGGCATTCTATCGCATGTCCGCGGATAGAGAGGTCCTTCTGCTCAAATTGAAGGGATTCACCCGCGGCAATGGCGATCTGCTGCTTAACGAGATCGATGCCCGTGATGAACTCCGTGATGGTGTGTTCGACCTGGAGCCGGGTGTTCATCTCCATGAAATAATAGTTACCCTGGCTGTAGAGGAACTCCACAGAGCCGGCATTGGTGTAATCGGAGGCTTCGGCTACCTTGAGGGCTGAGGCGGACATCCGCTCCCTGAGTTCGTCCGTCATGATGGGAGACGGTGCTTCTTCGATGAGCTTCTGGTGTCTACGCTGGATTGAACATTCACGGTCATAGAGATGGACAGCGTTTTTATGCTCATCTACGAGCACCTGGAACTCGATATGCCGGGGCTTGATAAGGTACTTCTCGACGAAGACCGTTGCATCTCCAAAAGCCGACTTTGCGATCCGCTGGCTGCCGGAGATTGCTTCTTCCAGTGACTTCTCGTCATGGACGATCTGCATGCCAATACCGCCGCCTCCGGCGCTGGCCTTGACGATGACGGGATACCCGATATCAGCGGCAATCTTCTTTGCCTCCTCAATATCGGTGATACCCCCATCCGTCCCGGGAAGGACGGGAACACCGGCATCTTTCATCATCTGCTTGCTGCCGATTTTTGAGCCCATCGCTTTGATGCTCTTCCACCGCGGGCCGACAAATGTGACCCCCTCATCCTGACAGAGTTTGGCAAACCGGTAGTTTTCGGCAAGAAAACCGTACCCCGGGTGGACGGCCTCGGCACCGCACTTCTTCGCGATGTCGATGATCCGTTCCATGTTGAGATAACTCTTGGAGGGGTGGGCTTCGCCGACATAGAACGCTTCGTCAGCATATCTTACGTGGAGCGCGTTCTTATCGGCATCCGAGTAGATCGCCACCGTGTCAATGTCCAGCTCGCGGCATGCACGCATCACGCGGATGGCGATCTCGCCACGGTTGGCGATCAGGAGTTTCTCGAAAAATTTCATTGGACCACCAGCAGGACATCGCCGTTCTGGACGACATCGCCGGCATCAACAAAGATCTCGGTGACCTTGCCGTCAACCGGGCTGTGGATCGGGTTCTCCATCTTCATTGCTTCGAGAATTACCAGGGTGTCACCTTTCTTTACAGCCGAGCCCCTGCTGACGGGGACCTTGAGGACCATGCCCTGCATGTTGCTCTTAATTCCTCCGGCAATGTCGCCACGGGGGATTTTCTGGGGGACGGCGCTCGCGACTTCAACCTTGTTCCCTCCGATAGAAACGATCCTGACAGTAAAGACTTCGCCGTCAACCTCGACCTCCATCTGGCTAGGGATATCGTCGGAGGGGGATGTGGGAGCAGATTGTTTCCGGGGAATCTCCTCGATGGTCCTTTCTCCCTTGAGAAACGACGGTGCTATGGCGGGATACAGGATATAGGTCAGGACATCCTCTTCCTTTTTGATAAGTCCTGCCCTGGTTGCCTCTGCTTTCATGCTGTCGTAGGATGGCTCAAGCAGGTCGGCCGGCCTCTGGGTGATAACCTTCTCGTCGCCGATGATCAACGTACGGATCTCGTCGCTGATTGATCCGGGAGATTTGCCGTACAGGCCGCGGACATAATCCTTGACTTCTTTTGTGACATTCCGGTAACGCTGGCCGTTGACCAGGACATTGAGGACTGCCTGCGTTCCGACAATCTGGCTCGTTGGGGTAACAAGCGGCGGGTAGCCCAGGTCTTCGCGTACGCGGGGTACTTCTGCCAGCACATCATCCCACCGGTCAAGAGCGTCCTGCTCCTTCAACTGGGAGACAATGTTCGAGATCATTCCTCCCGGTAACTGGTAGATGAGGACATCGCTGTCTACCCTCTCGGAAATCGGGTCAAGGAGTCCCTGGTATTTATCCCGGATCCTGAGGACCTGGTTCCTGACTGCCCTGAGTTTGATTAAGTCGATACCGGTGTCCCGCGATGTTCCCGTCAGCGATGCGACAACACTTTCCGTGGGGGGCTGTGAAGTCCCCATGGCGATGGGGGACATCGCGGTGTCGAGAATGTCAACTCCTGCCGAAATTGCTGCCTGGTAACTCATGGGAGCAATGCCGCTGGTGCAGTGGCTGTGGAGGCAGACCTTGACATCCACTGCTTTCTTGATCCCCGTGATGAGCTCCCGTGCCTGTTCCGGCATAATGAGGCCTGCCATGTCCTTGATGCAGATGGAGTCGCATTCAAGGGCATAGAGCTCTTTTGCCATATCGATGAATGACCGGGTACTATGGACCGGGCTTGTCGTGTAGGATATGGTGCTCTGCAGGTGGGCCCCATTATCCTTGACGCGTTTCATGGAGCGCGTCATGTTCCGGATATCGTTGAGCGCATCGAATATCCGGAAGATATCAACGCCGTTCTTGTGCGCCGCATCAACAAACTTATCGACGACATCGTCAGGATAGTGGCGGTACCCGACCAGGTTCTGGCCACGGAGGAGCATCTGAATCGGAGTGTGCTTGAGTTCAGATTTCAGTGCCCTCAACCGGTCCCAGGGATCGTCGTTAAGAAACCGGATACAGGTATCGAACGTGGCACCGCCCCAGGCTTCAACGGAGAAGAATCCGCAACTGTCGATTTCCCGGGCAAGCGGGAGCATATCTTCGGTCCTGAGCCGCGTGGCAATGAGCGACTGGTGTGCATCACGGAGAGTCGTATCAGTGATCAGGACTTTTTTGGGAGAGGCAGGGTGCATGGAAGAGTCCTCAGTCGGGCATCAGGATGATATTCAGCCTCTCAAAAATTCATCGGTATAGTATAAAAAATTCACTAACGGGAATTACCGTTATGATGAGTATGCATAGTGCAGTCATGCATCGGAAAATATCTCCCCTCGTGGTGAGAAACCGCGGACAGAGTGAACCACCGCACCGGTATCCCCGCACCGCCATAAGCTCTGCAGTATGTTCGGCTCGTGAAAGGGCACCGGTGACAAGGACAAGCCCGGCCGGTACAAGCATTTTCCCGGCAGTGCCGGTTCCTTTCAGTGCCTGGGCAACGCGGATCGTTTCGAAGTCCCGGACCATGAGGTGCAGGGTTTGCATTGCCATGTCGGCCAGCATTCCCAGTTCGAACCCGATCCGGTTCCCGAGCAGCCAGACTCCGAGATGAAGGAACTCTCCGCTTTTCTGTTCAGCATAGACCCATGAACCGACAAGGACAATGACCATCATCCTCAAAAAATACGAAACGCCATCACCTCCGGTCAGGGAGAGAACGGCGCTGAAGAACGCCAGCATCCCCGCGACAGGAAGGATCATACGCATCCGCATGATTTCAGAAACCTTGCCGGACCATGCGATCCACCAGAGAAATGCCAGGGCAGCTCCCGCCAAGCTGAAGAACGCGGAAAGGGTGAGTACCAGCGCCGCGGCAATCCGGAGCCTTATGTCCTGCATGCTGCCTCCCGGATATCCTGTCTTGTGAGGTTTGCCGGTTCTTTCCCTCTTCTGATGAGTGCCCTGACGATCTCCGGAGCGTGCTCCCATGTGCGAAGAGCATCAGGAAGATTTCCCCTGCAGTGGAGCGAACCGTCAACAATCTCCCAGAGCATATCCACCCGCGGGAATTGCGACTGTTCGTGCGTGAAGATGATCGTGATCCCCCGTGCGCGGCCGGAGATTGTGGTGCAGGCCCGCGCCTTCTCCTTACAGTCCAGGGAGCTGAAGGGTTCATCCAGGACAAGAAGGTCGTACTCCTGTGACAGGACACAGGCCAGGTGCAGGCGTTTCAGTTCCCCCCGGCTGAGTCGCAGAGGAGAGAGGCCGGCCTTTTCCTGAAGTGAGGCCTGTTTGAGTATGACTGTGGGATCGAGCCCCCAGGAGGAACATTCCTCGCTGACGGTTGAGCCGGTGACATGGTGCTCCGGGAACTGGAACGAGATCATCGGGTGGGTGATGTCCTCCCTTCTGATCGCTCCCGAGGTGGGCGGAGAGAGTCCTGCAATTACCCGCGCAAGTGTGGTTTTACCACTGCCAACATCACCACTGATCAGGTGGATACCCTCGGTGAATGTCCCGGTTGCAGAGACAGACCACGAATCCCGTACAACTCGTACCGCATCGAGATCGATCCTCATATCCCGCACTCCATGGTCAGGGGATAAAATGGTGTGCCATGGAGCCGGGCGAATACTTCCCCCGGTACCCCCTCATAGGCGACCCGGCCATTCTCCAGATAGATAACATGATCGCTGCGGATTGCGGATTCAACCTGCTGGGTACACCGGATAACGTACGGGATCGCGCGTTCCTGGACAATGCGCTCGACCTGGCGGGCCCTATAGTTGTCAAGGTGCGAGTCACATTCGTCGAGCACAAGGACCCGGGGTGTGTGTACAAGTGCTGCAGCAAGTGCGACAAGGACCTTTTCCCCTCCAGATAGATCGCATACCGGCCGGCCTCTAAGGGGGGATATCCCCATAGAGTCCAGAAGCTTCTCAACCGTAATTTTCACGTCCCTGTCTGGCAGGTGGCGGAAACGCAGCGATGATGCGACTTCATCAATGACGGTGCCAAAAAGGATGTTGCGATCCGGGAACTCATTGACCCAGCCGGTTTCAGTCTTTCGGGGAGGCACTCCATCGATACGCACAGTCCCGGAGTGTGGCAGGAAGATCCCGGCCAAGAGTTTGAGCAGCATCGTTTTCCCGCTGCCATTGGGTCCGATCACTGATGTGGTACCGAAAGGGATCCGGAGGGCGCTGATGTCAAGTATGGTATGGCGGATACCGGAAAGTTCAATCATGGCAACCGCTCAGCGATGATGTAGACAGCACCTGCTTTCAGGATGCCGCCCGGAATAAAGGGGAGAACCCCTGCGATGAACGCGGGAATGAATTCCATTCCGGCAGAGATCATCAGCCATGCCATGCCAAAGAGGAGTGTGACTGCGGTTCCCATTGCAAGGCCGGCAATGCGTACAGGGCGCGACGAGCTCTCGTACGCAAGTCCGACGATGAGCGCAGAAACGAGGAACCCGACGAGATAGCCCCCGGTAGGTCCGAGGAGTACCCCCGGGCCGGACATCCCGTTGTGGAATACCGGAAGGCCGAGTGTGCCGAGAACAATGTACGCTGCTACCGGAAGTATGGCCCTCCGTTTCATGACGGCCCCGGCAAGCAGGACAAAGAGTGTCTGGAGCGTAAATGGGACCGGGATGCAGGGGATCGATATCCAGCTCCCCAGTGCAATGAGCCCGATAAAAACCGCGGAATGTGCTAATACCCGTGAACGTTCGAGATCGCCAAACATCGTCAACCTCTTATGAAAATGATGGTTGACGATAAAAAAGTATTGGGATTACTGGTGATAACAGTCGCCGGCTATGACCCGTTCGAGTTTGCCGTTGTCCTTCTTGATAATCAGGGCACCGAACTCATCGATATCCACGGCTTCGCCTTCGAAACTGTTCTTGAGGGTACGGATCTGGACACGGTTTTCGAGAGTGCATGAGATACTCTTCCATTCCTGGATGATTGTATCGTACTCCCCGCTTTCTATCAGGAGGAGGTGGCTCTCAAACTCTTTTAACAGCCGGGCGAGAAACGCCGCGCGGTCAACTTTATGCCCGACTTCCGCGCAGATAGAAGTGATCTGGTCGCGCAGGTCCGGAGCGAAATTGGTGACCGGGACATTCACATCAATGCCGATAGAGAGAAGGCAGTGGTGCACAACATCGGACTCTGCCGAGAGTTCCAGGAGCAGCCCGGCAACTTTCTTGTTCCCGATGAAGATATCGTTAGGCCATTTGATGAGCGCCCCGAGGTTGAACTCTTTTCGGATTGCCCGGGCAACGGCAATGGATCCTGCCATGGTGACCATAAAGATATGATCGATGGGTATGCAGGGTTTTAGGACAATGGTGATCCAGATGCCGCCGCTGGGCGAGACCCATGCCCGGCCCATCCTGCCAACACCGCCCGTCTGTTCTTCTGCGATAATGACGAGACCGTTCATCTTATCAACATCGCCTTCCGAGCAGAGTTGTTTTCCTACCCAGATGGTGGAAGGTGTGTTCTCAAAGTACCGCATCTTCTTCCCGATGAACTGCGTACGGAGTTTCTTGTGGATCTCGTACGGGAGCAGTTTTGCGCTGGGCTGGGATAACCGGTACCCCTCCTTTTGTGACGAAGAAATATCGTATCCCATCATCCGGAGCTCGTTGATGTGTTTCCAGACTGCTGAACGGGTAATTCCCAGTTCGTTGCTGATCGTCTCCCCGGAGAGGGCCCCTTCTGCCCGTTCAAGGATTTCCAGTACTTTGAATGCGGATTCCGGCAACATATCACCTTCGTGAACTGATCTTTTCCGAGTCAAGCGGGCAGGGATCCTTTCCGCAGACCTGCTTGAGAATTGCGGACTGGTGCTCCATGAGCGTGGCGAGATCGAAAATACCCGTAATATCGACTATGCCTATAGCCCCGATCGCATTTCCCTCTCTGTCCCGGATGGGTGTCACCGTTACCGGGACTCCCTTGTATGCACCGCTTGCGGGGGTTGTCTTGATTGTCTGGTTCCGGGCAATGGCGTCGAGAAGAACCGGGCCGTTGTATGCCCGGTCGATGACCCTGCCATCTTCGACCCGGATGCCATCGCGATCTGCGGATTTTGCCGTAACAGGAAGCCGGTGGATAAGTTCATGAACAGCAAGGACAACGGGTTCCAAATCTTCCGATGCCGCATTGCAGGACAACACGTAGCGGTGCATAACGAATGCCTCACTACTCTGGTCAATCGTTCAGGTTGATGAAGGTTGTGGAATGTATGAGTGTGGGCTAAGAAGCCGGTAACCGGGAATTCCTGTCACGGTGCCACCGCTACAGCGGACTCGTGATACCTTCGCAGCAGAATTTCTTGAGAAATTCCCGTGACGGAAACTCGTGAACGCTGGTTACAATAATTCTCCCTTTTCCATACCAGTGTTCGATGATGACATCGGAAGATCCTGCAGATCCAACACAGGTTCCCTCATGTTCCGGAAATGATCCATCGCATTCGATGTTCTGCGGATCGTATTCTTCAGCAAGAGTTGCCGCCAGTGAATTTCCGGAACACGAGATCGTCCGCGGGTGGAACTCATGGGAATATTTCAGCCGGAACGGGAGCCAGTCATAGGCATCTGCCTTGTTGTCCGCAGCACCGAAGACCAACAGGTTTCCGCCATTTTCAACAAACCTGTGGATGCGGGAAGATGATGCCCGCAATGCCGGCAGGAGGTTTGAATATTTTGCATTGCCAAAACCTGTCGGGACGATCAGGCAGTTGAACGAGCCCCGGAAAAATGGGGCTGCGAGCATATGGGGGGTCACGATCTCGCAGGAAATACCACAGTCCTCGATAAGCCGGCTGAAATGCTGCGGGGAGTCCCAGAGAAAGCCGGCCCGGCAATTCATCCCTTGATCACCCCGACCGGGACGAGGCGGGCGACAAGGCGGGAGATGCCGGCATCGTGCACGACCCTTACTACTTCGTCGCTGGGCTTGTACACATCCGGGGCTTCATCGGCAATGGCGTTCTCGTGGGGAGCCCTGACGATAATCCCCTCTTTTGCAAGGTTCGCGGCCACTTCTTTGCCGCTCAGCCGTTTCTTTGCCTGTGAACGGCTCATGACCCGCCCCGCACCATGGCAGGTACTACCGAAAGTCTTGTCCATGGCCGTTGCCGTCCCGCAGAGTACGTAGGAGGACGTACCCATGCTGCCGGGAATAATGACCGGTTGGCCGATTGTTGAGAGGTCTGACGGAAGATCCGGCGACCTGGGACCGAATGCCCGCGTAGCTCCCTTCCGGTGGACACAGACCTGCATCCGTTTGTCATCAACGCGATGCTCCTCGATCTTTGCTACATTATGGGCAACATCGTAGACAAGGGGCATTTCATCGTATTCGATACCGAACATCTTTGCCAGGACTTCCCGGACTGCATGCGTGATTAACTGGCGGTTGGCCCAGGCATAATTCGCTGAAGAAGCCATGGCGCTGAAGTAGTCCCTCCCTTCCGGCGAACTGATGGGAGCGCAGGCGAGCTGGCGGTCAGGGAGTTTAATCTGGTACTTTTTTGTCGCAGTTTCAAGGAGTTTTAAGTGATCCGTACAGACCTGGTGTCCCAGCCCGCGTGAGCCGCAGTGGATCATGCAGCAGACCTGCCCGTCACGGATACCGAATGCTTTGGCGGCGACCGGATCGAAGATCTCGCGGACAACCTGGAGCTCCAGAAAATGGTTGCCGGATCCCAGGGTTCCGCCCTGCGGAATTCCCCGCTGGCGTGCCTTTGCAGATACTGTTTTTATCGAGGCACCCATCATGCCCCCGGCTTCTTCGCAGCGGACAAGATCGCGTTCATTACCATAACCATTCTCCACCGCCCAGCGTGCACCTTTTATCATCATCTCGTCGAGAGCATGCGAGGGGATTTTTTGGGAACTTTTCGCCCCGACACCCGTGGGGACGACATGGAAGAGTTGATCGATCAGGTCCTTCTTGCGGTTGTTGATATCCTGCAGCGAGACCGGTGTGGTAAGGAGCCGCACGCCACAATTGATATCGAACCCCACTCCTCCGGGAGAGATGATCCCATCATCCAGGGAGAATGCGGCAACTCCGCCAATGGGAAAGCCATATCCCCAATGGATATCGGGCATGGCAAGAGCGTGTTTTACGATTCCGGGCAGGGTCGCGACATTGGCAAGCTGAGCAAGCGCCCCCGGCTCAAGGATGCGCCCGAGCGATTCAGAGAGGAAAAACCTGCCGGGTACCCGCATGCCGGGAATGTATCCGCAAGGAACTTCCCATTCATTTTCCGTGATCCGCACAACACCGTCGATCATCTCATCCCCCTCCAGGTCCCGTTATACATCAAGTAGGATGTCCAGCATATATCCGTTCGTATCGTGCGAAATCGAGAGGCCTGAATAGGAGATGCCCTTGACCTCGGTGCCCCCCGCATGTCGTGACGGGTCGAATGGTTCGCCATCAAGCACAGCATGCAGCTCTTCCCTGCAGATGGTGATATCGGCACGGGAAAAAACCAGGCCGTCAACCTCGGAGATGAACAGGACCTCCGACAGGAAATCCACAAGGAGGGATTCATTGTTGTCGGCATGCAGGGTGAATTCGCGCCGGGTCCCCCCTCTCCGGTCTTTCCCGTACATCACCTGCATCAGTGCCTCGAATGCATCAGAGAAAAGGGCATTGAGAGTGGGTGCCGATACCTGTATTTTCACATCAGCTGTGTGTGACAGTTCCGTAAAACCCATCAGCGGTCGTACCCGTAAGAATCATCGTCAAAGAACGGAATCATCTCCATCTGGATCGAATTGAGGAATCGCGCCTGGTGGATGGAGACATAAATGGTGTGGCCTCCGGCTTTTACGAGAAGATCCGTTTTCTTTGGGGGCTTGATCCGTACTGGTAACAACACGGGGCCACCGCAGGAAGTGCAGATCCGGAAGTCAGAGTCGCGTTTATCCATGAATTCGATGACTTCTGGATCGATGGTGATATCATGCAAATCAGCCCGGCCATGAGAATACATTATGCTCTTAGCATAGGAATGGCCGGGTAAAAACGGTTATGGATCGGAAAAGGCCTGTTTCAGGCAGTGCTGACAATCCTTGTTACGATGTCGACATACTTTTCCTTGAGCTCGTAGCTGTTCACTCCATCGGAATTCCGCGTTGCACGCAGGATCCCGATGCGGGAAGCGATGATCCCAACCATCGATGCAATCGCATGAAAGGTGACGGTGAACTGTTTCTGGAGAATGGCCACCAGTTCAGCGATGGTGATCGCTTTTGACTTTACAAAGAGCCGGAGGACTTCGCGCCGGATCCCGGTCCTGTCGCGGGACAGGTATGACCGGAGCCGGCCCTCAACGACTCTCTTGATCTCGGAAGGAGATCTCATACATCTAGTGTCAATGGTCGTTCTATATATAATTTTTGATTTTGCGCGATTTTAAAACCCCTTTAGCAAATTCCGCCAATTAAAAAAGAAACAAAAATTTTCTGCGCAATCATGAAATTGCCCCTACGCGCGAACCCGGTTACGTCGGTGGAATAGATCGCTTTCACCGGAACGACCTGATAACTATTTAATCGTGCATCAACAGATGAGTAAGACATGGGATTGATCAACTATAACATCGAGAAATATTCTCCCAAACAGTTGGTAGTTATCCCGCTTGTACTCCTGGTCCTTTCCCTTCTCTTCATCGGCTTCAACATGATGTCGACGGGAATGCCGGTCACACCCGGTCTTGATTTTTCAGGAGGCACTGCGGTTACTATCAGGACTACTGATACGCAGGATGATCTGCGTGCTGTCTTTGCAGGGTATCCCCTCACCGAGATCAGCGACATGAACGATGCGAAGTTCCTCAAGTTTGGAACCATGGATGATGCCCAGTCCAAATCGCTTGTCACCCTGGTCGGTCAGAAATACCCGGATGCCAGCATCAGCCAGATCAGCGAAACATTCGGTAAATCACTGCAATACCAGGCGTTCATTGCCCTGATCTTTTCCTTTATCGGCATGGCAATCGTGGTCTTTCTCTCGTTCCGGACCTTTGTTCCCAGTGTTGCCGTTGTGTTATCCGCCTTTGCCGATATCGTCATGACCGCAGCAGCGATGAACCTTGTCGGGATTACTCTGACACTGGGTACAACCGCAGCCCTGCTTATGCTGATTGGTTACTCTGTGGACAGCGATATCCTCCTGACGAACCGTGTACTGAAACGCCAGGGAAAACTGCAGGAGAAACTGGCGGGGGCTTTCCACACAGGAATCGTCATGACCTCAACCACCTTTGCCGCTATCACCGCCCTCTTTATTGTATCCTGGATTGGCTCAATCCAGATTCTCATGGAGATCTCTGCAGTGCTTCTCATCGGGCTTCTCTTTGATGTCATCAATACCTGGCTGACCAATGCGGCCATCCTGAAATGGTACGTCCAGAAGGGAGGTGTACGATGAATTCCGCTGAAATCAAAGCGATCCTGACGGACTGGCGCGTTGCAACGCTGATTATCCTTGTCATTCTCTCGCTCGTTGCAATCGGACCGCACATTGACGAGAAGGGCAACCTTGCAACAAACCTCCAGTACGGCCTTGACCTCCAGCAGGGAGCATGGATCCAGCTTGAGCTTCGTGCGGAGGTAGTCGGGTTTACAACCGATGAACCGGTTCAGGAATTCGTCACCAAACTCTCAAACAGCCTTGATGCGGATGTCGAACTGATCGACGCAAACCATATCGAGATACGGAAATATTACACCCAGGCAGAACTGGAGCAGAAGTTTGCCGAAGCAGGTGGGAAGCTTACCAGCTACCAGCAGGGGGTTTCCAAGGATACCGGCAGCCATGTAAAGACGATTCTTGAAACCAAGATCAATAGTCTGGGAACCAAAGACGCAAAGGTCAACACCCTGGCTGGTTTAAATAATGTCGTCCGGTATATCCGCGTTGAACTTGCCGGTGTCGACATGGCGGAAGCACAGGAGATTGTCGGCAAGCAGGGGAAGTTCGAGATCCGGATCCAGACCACCGGTAACCAGACGGAACATGTGCTCTTCGGTGATGTGATCACGAGCGTCCAGAGACCCCAGAAAGATCTCCAGACAAATTCCTGGGGTGTTGAATTCACCTTAAGTGAAGCAGGTGCCCAGGCGTTCCAGGACGCTGCAATCAGGTACGGTGCAACCGAGGATCCGGATAACCACTACCTTGCAATGATCCTTGATAACAAGACCGTGTACTCGGCGCCACTGAGTTCGGATCTTGCATTATCGCTGAAGACAACTTCGACACGGCGGATGGTTGCATCTACCGGTACCGGCAATGCCGGATCCGACCAGGCAACGAGCCTGGAGATCCACCTGCGTGCCGGGGCCCTCCCGGTTGATGTTGCCGTTGCAGGTTCGGGAAGCACATCCGCGCCCCTTGGCGAACGCTATAAAATGATGTGTATCCTTGCCGGTCTCTGTGCACTTATTGCTGTAGGTTGTGCAGTGTATTACCGGTACCGCGAGCCCAGCATAGTCCTCCCGATGGTGCTCATCAATGCCTCAGAAGTCGTCATCCTGCTTGGTTTCATTGCAGCCATCAAGTTCCAGATGGACCTTCCCACAATAGCTGGTCTGATCGCGGTCCTGGGAACGGGTATTGACCAGCTGGTTATCATCACGGATGAGATCCTTCATGAGGGGAAGGTGCCTTCACCGAACCTTTATCTCAAACGGCTTGCCCGGGCACTTGGTATCATTGTTGCCGCAGCGGCGACTGTGGTTATCGCAATGATCCCGCTGGCCCTGATGGATCTCTCAACCCTGAAAGGTTTTGCCATCATCACCATCCTTGGTGTGCTGGTCGGTGTCATCATCACCCGGCCTGCTTATGGCAGGATCATCATGCAGATCCTCTCCAAGTAACAATACCATAGGTTTATCTTTTTTTTCATCGACAACTCTACCGGGTATATCTGAATGAGCAAACCGGTGTTGTTTGATTTCTTTGCCACGTGGTGCGGGCCCTGCAAGATGCAGACACCCATCATCGAGGATCTGGCAAAAAAGATGGGAGATGCAGTCGAGATCCGGAAGATTGATGTGGATCAGCACATGGACCTTGCGGAAAAATACGGGATCCGGGTCGTTCCCACCCTTATCATCGAAAAAGACGGCAAGGTCGTCCAGTCGATGGAGGGAGTAACGGATCTTCCCACCCTGGAAAACCTCTTGAAACCACTGGTGGGATAACATGAAGATCGGAATTGTTGGCGGAACCGGGGATATTGGCGAAGGTATGGCCATGCGCCTCTCCCCTTACTATGATGTGATTGTCGGATCCCGGGAGCAGGATAAGGCGGAAGCGACCTGCACCATGGGCAGGGAACAGATGACAAAGCGGGGAAAACCCTGCTCAATGAAAGGTGTGACAAACCAGGAGGCAGTGGATGCTGCGGATGTGATAATTCTCGCAATCCCGTTCAAGCATGCCGCATCGACACTTGCAACCCTCCATGGATTCGAGAACAAGATCGTCGTCAGTCCGGTCAATCCGATGGAAAAGACCGATCATTTCATTTTTGTCCCTCCCGCGGAAGGATCAGCAGCACTCATGATCCGCAGGATCCTGCCAAAAGATGCCCGGTTATGCACAGCATTCAACACGATTGCAGCAAACAAGTGGAAGGCGCTGGACGAGGAACTCGAATACTCCGTACCGGTTTGTGGAGATGATGCAGAAGCAAAGAAAATTGTCATGGATATCGTGAACAAGGTATCACGATTGAAGGCATTTGACGCCGGCCCTCTTGCAGTCTCATCTATGGTTGAGTCCCTGACCCCCCTGCTGCTTAACATTGCCCGGTATAACAAGATGCGGGATGTCGGGATTCAGTTCCGATAATCTCTCCATTTCTCATTGCGCTTACCCTTGATGATAGTACGAGATGAGGAGCGGTACCCTGTGCCTGTACGCGAATTCGAGCGGATCGGAAAACGACTCTTTGCCGAGCACCTCGTTGGCGGCAACTTCGGTAACATCAGTGTCCGTAAAGGAGATGAGGGCTTTTATATCAAGCGGACCGGTGATTATCTGGATGAAGTCCATGAACTGGTCTTCGTCCCGTTTGTCGGGGTTGTCCCAAAAAATGCATCCAGCGAGTACCGTGTCCACAGTGATGTATACCGGAACTCTTCCCACCAGGCCATCGTTCATGCTCATCCCCAGGCAGCAATAGCCGCATCACTGGTGAGGGATGCGGTCCTGGCGGAAGACAGTGAAGGAAAGATGTTCTGCCCGAAAATTCCCGTTGTTGAGGGAGCACCGGGCACGCAGGAACTTGCCAATAACGTAGTCTCAGCTCTCAAAACAACAAAACTGGTCATTGTTCGGGGGCATGGGACATTTGCGGCGGGAAAGAATCTTGATGAAGCGTTTCAGTTGACATCGCTTGCCGACCACTCGTGCCGGGTAATCGCGTTAAAACACTTTTTTCAGTAAGAGATAGCGCCCCGATCCCGTTCTTTTTTCGTAGTAAATCTCTGTTGATAGGAGAAAATGCAGAATTAGGAAATGAAAAAATCACTTTGGTGGTTTTGGGGGCTGGAGGAGCTGGATCTCCCGGATAATTTCCCGGTGGAAGACCAGCAGCATGTCGCTGATGACACCAAACATGAAGATCTCAATCCCTACAACGATAAGGAGCACCGTAAGGATTGTGAGCGGGATATGCTCGATATGGCCGGGTTGTAACCATTCCAGCAGAACGTAGAGTCCCGTAAGCAACCCGAGCAGGGTTGTAAACAGCCCCATCATTCCGAAGTAGAACATCGGGTTGTTGACCCGTGCAAGCCGGTATATGGTGCTGACGATCTTCATGCCATCATGGAACGGGGAGAGTTTGGTTGCAGTGCCGGGGCGACGGGAATATTTTACCGGGACAACCATGATCCGGTGGCCGTTTCTCACGGCTTCCACCGAGATCTCGGTCTCGATCTCAAAGCCCTTCTCCTTTAAGTGCATCTGGTGGATGGCAAGTTTCGTGAACGCCCGGTATCCCGATAAGATATCGTGCAGGTCGCGGCTGTGGGCGATCTTGAAGAGCATATTGAGCATATGGTTGCCAAAGAGGTTCATCCGGGAAAAAGCACCTTCTTCGGCATTGATGAGGCGGTCGCCGATAACCTGGTCGAACCCGAGGAACAGGGGTGTAAGCATCTTTTCCGCATCTCTGGCAGAGTAGGTGCCGTCGCCATCAAGCATGAGAATATAGGGCTGTTCGATGACCTCAAATGCCTCGATGATTGCATTTCCTTTTCCTTTCCCGGATTGCGTCCGGACATTTGCACCAGCCTCACGGGCAACCTTCACCGTGTTGTCCGTGCTCCTGCCATCCATGACAAGGATGTGGTTATAGCCAAGTGCCTTGAATTCCCTGACCACCCCGCCAATGGTCGGCCCCTCATTCAGGGTAGGAATTAAAATGCAGACCTCCTCTTTGTTGAATTTCATTGGTATAGTATTTTTAATCCGGTGTCATAAGTGCTTCTATGCATCTGCCCAAGAAAGGGCTGAGAGCGCTGGGAATTGCAGAAAGTTATACCGGAAGGACCTGTTCGACACTTGCCGGGGTTGTGATGAGAAAGGACCTCCGCATTGACGGGTTCTGTTTTGGGAATGCAACGGTCGGGGGGATGGATGCAACCGAAACGATCATTGGGATGGTCAATGATCTCCGGAGAAAAGACCTGAATGTCATTCTCCTGTCCGGCTGTGTCATTGCCTGGTTCAATGTCATCGATCCCGGTCGGATTGCAGAAGTTTCCGGTGTCCCGGTTATTTGCGTTACCTATGAAGAATCAGAGGGACTTGCAGAAGATATACGACACCATTTTCCTCATGATGAAATACGGCTTTTGGCATATCAAAATCTGGGGGCCCGTATTCCTGTTCGATTGCACACGGGCCAGACTATCTATCTCCGTAGCTGGGGGATCACACCGGATAATGCAGGACGTCTCTGTAATGATTATACGCACGAGGGGGGGATCCCGGAACCCCTGCGGGTGGCCCGCCTCTGCGCCCGTTCGTGCTCGTTTTGCGTCCCGTAAAAACCATGACGCGAGGAAAAATTTGCCCCGAGAGGTGACTTCAAATAAACGAAAGAAAAATGATTGGTATAAATATACGATTCTCGAATGGAGTTGTTCCCCATGGTTGTGGAAGAAAAGCTTGCACGCTGGGTCTGTCTTGAGTGTCACTATATCTATGATCCGGTAAAAGGCGACCCGAAGAATGGAATCCCGGCAGGAACTCCCTGGGAAAAGGTCCCTGATACATGGCGATGTCCTGAATGCAAAATACTGAAAGCAAAGAAGGGTGTCTTCAGGCGCCTAGACGACTGAGATACTTTTCCATCATTTTTTCCTCTCGTGTTTTTTCTTTGTCCGGGTATGTATCGCTTGAAATAATCTTGTTGGTCTCTTTGTCATAGACCTCGAACCGAATCGTGTCCCCGGGACGGAATGTCCCCTGGGAGTAATCGATAAAAATCGTTGCTTCCGGGACCCAGGAAGAATCATCGGTCCCCATCCCCCCGATTCTCTGGATTCCCAACGGTTTGTTATCGATGTAATACTGGAAATTGATATAGGGTATTTTACAGGGAAGACGCTCGCCGTTCCGGTAGGTAATGGCAGAGAGTTTCCGGTTGTCATATGCTATGGTTCCGGAGTTTTTCACAATCAGTTTGTTCTCATATTTCCAGCTCCCGGTGTTAGTATATTTCATCGTCACGATCTCAAAAATTACCGGTATCTCCTCGGCAGAATACGCCGGAAGTTTCGGTATCATGAGCAAAACAAGTGCGGCAAGGATAACCGTTAGTGCAATGAGGAAAATGCACCCGTGGATTGCAGATGATGCATGTTCTCGCTCGGGCATCACATTGTATTATTAAAATAATTATTAATATTTTTTATGAATTAATTCCAATAAAATTTTTACAATAGACTCTCACACTCTCTTCACCATTCTGGGGATCGGTGCAGCAACAGGTTCTCTTCCTACCTTAGAGATATCCGTGCTCCACAAGTCAATTATCATGAGTCCTGGTATTTTACGAAATCAACCACAAACCTGAGTGAATACGTACACGATTACCCGGTATCAGAATCGATCTCCGGAAAAAAATCAACCACCCCCTTCCCGCCTGCTCACCATTTTTCAGGCAGGATCCGGTTGATCGCTACACCGCTTCACGCCGGTAAATGAACAATTTTGTCGGATAATTATCCGATAATCGCTTCATCAACTGACACCTCACGATCGCGATGGAAAAAATATCAGCAGGGTCTCCCCCAAAAAAATTCGGGAAAAGACTTTGGTGATCGGGATCCCGGCCCATGACCTGCTGATAATAAATATCCCGTGAACCAATTTCTGGTAAAAGCCCCCGTGTTGTTTCCCGGAATTCCCGTGCCGCTCATGTCACCCCAAAATCCTCATTCCAATTCGAAAGAAGACTGCCGGAAGTATTACTCCAAAGGCCTTGCGCTTGGGCGCAGCGGGCAGCATAAAGAGGCGCTGGAGGCGTTCACTCGTGCTCTTGAAGCCGATCCATCGTTTGCTCCCGCATGGGTGGGTCGTGGTTTTGCCCTGGGCAAACAGGGACGCTACGAAGAAGAGATCGAATGCTGCGAGAAGGCGATCGCGCTGGATCCCCATAATGTCGATGCATGGAACAACCGTGGATTCGCCTGCGGGATGCTGGCACGGTTTGAGGAGAAAATACACTGCTGCGAACAAACGCTTGCACTCGATCCGGAAAATGCAACGGCATGGAACAACAAGGGTGTTGCATTGGGCATGCTTGGCCGGCATGAGGGAGAGGTTAGTTGTTGTGATCGCGCACTTGCCGTGCGGCCCCGGTACCTGTCCGCATGGGTGAACAAGGGATTTGCGCTCGGAAAGCTGAAGCGCTACGAAGAGGAGATTGCATGTTATGATCGCGCCCTGAAGATCTATCCGTTCTTTCTCTCAGCTCTCGTCAACAAGGGGGTGGCGCACATCCACCTGAAAGAATACCGGGATGCGATTGAGACCCTTGACCGTGCTCTTTCGATTGATCCGGCACACGCAAAAGCACTGTACCGGAAAGGGCTCACACTCTCGCTCATGGGTCGGCATTCTGAAGCGATACCGGTTCTGGAAAAAGCGCTCGAGATCGATCCTGCCATTGCCGATGCCTGGGTTGTCTTGAGCAACTCCTGTTTTCTCACCGGCCGGCTCGAAGAATCGGCCCGCGCCTTTGATATGGCGTATTACATTGATGTAAAGGATGTCCGTACGGGTCTGGTTAAAGGAATGTCGCTCCTGAAAAACGGGAAGGTCGACGATGCTCTTCACGCTTTCTCTGAAGTTCTGGGCATTCTCCTGCGATAGGATACTCCGCATTTTTATGCCCGCTCCACGAACCGGAATACATGGATGTTGAGGAGTATGCCCGCAGGGGTCTTGCCGAAGGCAGGAACGAGAGCGCCCTCAAAGAAAGCCTTGCCGATCATATTGTCCGGATAAAAGGGTGCAGCCCCTCGTATGCATCTGCCTTTGCGCATGCAGTCATAGAGGAAGCAAAAAATTCCGGGGGGCTCAAGGGCGATTTCTTCGAGTTCGAACCGGCAGGTGTCTGCATGGGTGAGTTTGGCGTGGGTTCCCGGGGCAAAGGGGACTTTTTTGCGCACCGCCAGATCGCCCGCATCATCGGCAAGACATCAGCCTCGGTAGGAGTTGACGAGATGGATGATGCCGGTGTTGTGAAGGCCGGCGGCCAGTACATTGTCTGTACCGTTGATGGAATGCACTCACGGCTCTCCGATTTCCCCTTCCTTGCAGGATTTCATGTTACCCGGGCAACGCTCCGGGATGCCTATGTGATGGGTGCAAAGCCCGTCATGCTCTTTTCCGATATCCATGTTGCCGATGATGGCGACGTGGCCAAGATCTTTGACTATACGGCAGGGATTACAACGGTCGGGGAAGCGATGGATGTTCCGCTTGTTTCCGGATCCACCCTGCGGATCGGTGGCGATATGGTGCTCGGCACCCGGCTCACCGGCTGTGTCGGCGCGGTGGGAGTTGCAGAGCACCTCACAGCGAGGAAGTCCACCCGGCCAGGGGATGTTCTCCTTATGACAGAGGGCGCTGGCGGTGGCACAATCGCGACTGCTGCGATCTACTCCGGGTTCCCCGAGGTTGTCGAGCAGACCATAAACCTGAATTTCCTCTTTGCGTGCGAGACGCTGATGAAGAATCCTGTCTTCTCCCGCATTCACGCGATGACCGATGTTACCAATGGAGGACTTCGCGGGGATGCATTCGAGATGGCCGAGACTGCCGGCTGCCGGATTATCATTGACGAGACCGGGATTGGAAGCCTTGTCCAGCCCCAGGTAAAAGAGATGCTCGAAGCACTCCAGATAGATTATCTCGGCGTTTCGCTGGACTCCCTGCTGGTGGTTGCCCCGGAGGATGCGGCAGCGGAAATTATCCGGGCAGTCGGATCCGCGGGAGTAACCATGAAACAGATAGGTCATGTCGAGGCCGGGAAATCTGAAGCTGTGCTCCGCAGAGATGGCAGGGACCATGATTTCTCGCCACGGTTCCGCGAGTCCGCATACACACCGGTAAAAAAGGTCGCGGACACGGAAGTTCGTGATTTCGAAGAGATGAAAAATGAGGTTGTCCGGGCATCGGAAGCGGCGATCCGGAAGAAGGAACGCGTGCTTGCAAAACTGAAAGGAACGGCTCTGTAGAAAATTTGTATGGGATAGCGTTAGATAGGGATGGAGCCACGGGCGCTCGGGGTCTTCCGACCCTCCGCCCCGTGGAACAAAGCAGTACACGGCTTTCAATAAAATTGAAGCCTGGGGGTCAAGGGGGCTTGCCCCCTTGGGCTGCCTCGAAGAACCTTTTGGGTTCTTCTCCTTCCTCATGGTCCTGATGGACCATTCGGACTCCCCCTCTGGGGGAGAGAGGGGGTCACACTCGTAATTCCACTGAGTGCGTTGTGAGAAGGAGATCTCCAGAGCCAAAGGAACAAGATAAATCCAAACAGCGAAACTGCGACAGGAATTTTCTCTGAAACGATTCTCACTCATCTATCGTTCAGTAGAAAAGATCCTTCCAGATAATTGCCATCCTTGCGCCTCTGACTGGTTTAAAAACCAGGAGGATGAGATGAACGCGGATGCGTTTTTCGAACGTCGGCTTCTGTCTCTTTTCTCATGGTCGAGGTTCTGATGAACTTCTCCAAGTTCGAATCCCTGAGTCGAAGAACGTTTCAGGGTCTTCACGCATCTCAACCCTTCGGGATTCGATGACTTGAAGAACGTTTCAGATTCTTCTCGTGTCTTGGTCTGAAGATCCTCAACAGAACGTAATTTTCAAAACATTCCATCAGAAAAAACCAGAGACGCCCGAGACAGATTCCCGGGTTCCAGGTATTAGTGGCAGAAATCCCCCGGCCCCCGGATCCGGCGATCCGGCCACCAGAACCCCCTTCTAGAGCCCGATCGCAGGTGACTTTCGCGATCTGTTAGGGTTCTATTAGCGCAATTTGGGCCTGCTATCGTAAAACCACCAAAATCGGAGGCGAAAATGAGCGTTTCCGCAAGTTTATGTCAGGTTATCCGGTCGAATAAGTCAACTTCGCGACACCCATAAAAAAACGGTCAAAACAAAGGGGTTCAAAATGGCCCCTGATCACAAAAATAAGCCTAATTTAAAAAAGGACTTTCAATGGTTGTGGGACGGATTTCTCCAGAGCCTCATCTGCGTTTTTTTGCAGAGACGAATATGTTGAAGGCCAGCTGGGGTACGCGTTTCTCGACGAATGGTTCGAGTTTCGAAGCCAGGGAGAAGAGCGGATCGATCATGTCGATATGGGCAAAGGAGCACCATTTCACGGAAATGTCATCGAAACCCGCTTCGGAAAAAAGACGTGTCATCTCTTCTTCGTTGTAGTATCGTTCGCCAAAATTTTTCATCACCACGTGCTGGAATTTTACTTTCTCGCTGAAATGATAGAGCGCCGGTATCCCCCTGGTGATGAGTTTTTTACCCAGCGTGCAGACTGCGATACTTCCCCCGGGCCGGAGTACACGATAGGCCTCAGCAAGCATGGTCTCGGGTGATTTCACATAACTGAAGACGAGAAGGCTTGAGATGGCATCAAATGACTGGTCCTGGAACGGGAGGGCCTCGCCGTTTCCGGCAACGAATGTACAACCGGGACACCGCTCGCGCGCTTTACTGAGCATCTTCCCGCTGATGTCGAGACCTGTCGCTGTTCCCCCGTTCCGCAGGTATTTTTCCACAAAGAGTGCAGTGCCGCAGCCGATATCGAGCAGGTCTCCATTTTGTGGCAGGGCTTTGATAAGGTGATCGCTTAAGTGGTTATGATACGGCCGGCCCCGGGTAAGGTGATCGTAATGGTCGTCATACGTGCCTGCAACGGAATCATAGTGCTCCTGGATCTTCTGCTGCTTTACCCGGGTCATAGGAGGATCTCCCGCATCCGGGTGGTGAGCGCACCGACCTGGATGAATTCATTGTTGGAGTTCCGCATCCGGAACTCAGCATCGGCAAGGGTGACAGCTAATCGCGGGTCATTGTACTCGCGTTTTATGACCGTACGGATCTCGGAAAGGACTTCGCTTCCCGAGAGGCCGTAATCAATCAACAGGGATTCGAGCCGTCTCATTGCACCCCTGGTATCACCTTCTTTGAGTGTCGTTACCGCAGAACCCGCTATTGTCGCAGTCTCCGATTGCGCAACTTCAAGGATCTTCTGGCATTTCCCGGTTGCCAGTGCGACCTGGAGCAGCAGGACAGCCTTGCGCAAATCGCCTCCGGAAGCCTGGACGATGAGGTCCAGATCATCCTCAGAGCAGGGTGAGATCTGCGAAGACTCCGTTCCCATAATCCGTTTCAGGTACGGGAGCATGCTATCCTGATCGATCGGGGAAAAAAAGAGCGGAAGGCAGCGGGAGGCAATAGCAGGGATGATTGCGCTCGCATTGGTTGTGGTAAAGATAAACCGGCAGGTACTGCTGGTCTGCTCCATGATCCGGCGGAGCGCCTGCTGGGCATCGCGGGTCAGGGTATGGGCATCCTCAAAGACAAGGATCTTAAACTCTGCATCGAGAGGCCTGAGAGATGCATACCACTTGATGATGTACTTGAAATTGGCAATCAGCGAGAGGTTCTTCTGGTAAATATGGGCATACCGCTCATCCTGTTCGAGCAGTGCTTTTCCCTGGTGGAAGATATCGGAAGTCTGGAAGATGGTGGTATTCTGCTCCCAGTTCTCGCCATACAGTGCCCTGGCAAAACATTCGACCGCAGCACTCTTCCCGGTGCCGTGCGGCCCGGTGAGAATTAAGTGTGGGGAGGTCTTCGTGGTGGCAAACGAGACAAGGTGGTGGATAACGGCATCCTGTCCCACGATCTCCGCAAATGCTGACGGCCGGTATTTCTCAATCCAGAGCATGGGATAACCTCGCAGTTATCTCACGTATTGCTTCCGACAAAAGATAATGGTTGTCAAGCGTTGAAAGAAGACGGCTTTTCTCTTCAGCGGAAAGATCCCGGCAGGCCCGGGCGATGGCAGGAAGGGCCCGGGTCACCTCATCAACAACCGTCAGCGTTGCCTTCCGTGCTGTCCGGGAGAGCGGGTTGAGGTCGATTGCGATCACCTTCTTTCCCATACCCACCAGTGCTTCGCAGCGGTCCCCGTCCTCGAGCGGGATAAGGACGACATCTGCTGTATACATGCCCTCCCTCCGGCACCACGCACGGTCATGGGAGAGGGGGAGGAGTTGTTCGGCAGGTCCAAAGAAGACCTCTGCACCTGCATCGCGGAGGATCTTCTCGATCTGTGCCACCCGCGCCTCGGTACGGTGGAAGAGGTTGACCTCGACAATTGCACCGCAGGCCTTCTGCAGTTCTGCGATTTCCTGTGCTGCCAGAGCCGCTGTGTTCCCGTTCACCGAGATGACCGGGCGCGTGGCTGCAAGCAGCATTGCCGCTGCGGTTTGTTCTGCAAGCAGGGCGCTCTCGGTTGTCCGCTCGCCAATCAGGTAGTCAAAGGCCTCCCCGCGTCCATGGGCAGTGAGTCCTTCCATGGCAACAACGCCCTCCTTTGCACACCGGGCAAGGCGCTCCCGGGTAACAAGCGACCGGTAGCGGGGGTGGTCGGGTGGGATCATGCTGATTCTCCGATAATGCGTGCCCCTGAATGGGCAACGCGGCATTCGAAGACTTCTCCGAACTGTTCGAGAATGCAGCGTGCACCCGGGCCGTACGCAAACACACCATTCCCGAGCATGGTCATGCTTGCCGGGATGTTCCGGGTACTGCAGAGATGGATCACCTGCCGGACTTCCGGTGTTGCAAGGCCGCTTTGTACGGCAAACTGCTGCGAGAGAGAAAAAAGGTCTCTGCCAAACCGGGGCGTTCTCTTCGGGAATGCAGCGGCCACACGCTCCATCTGCCGGGGTGAACCAAGGACCGATGGCGTATGGATCGGTCCGAAGCTGATCGCAAAAAGCGGGCCGGTAAGATCGTACCTCCGGTGGATTCGCGCATCGATCCCCGGGCCGTCACGGACAACCCAGCCCCCGCCCTGGCATGCAGCAACATCGCCAAGCCCGGTGCGGAACCGGACCTCTGCCTCATGGGCGTTCAGGGCAATATCGTGTTCCGAAAGGTTAAGACAAAAGAGCCGGTTCAGCGCTGTCAGGGTTGAGAGCAGGGCTGCGGCCGAGAGGCCGAAACCGGCCCCGATAGGGAGGCTGCATTCCGTGACAACCGATGCAGTGACACCCAGCCGGTCCATGATAAACTGGAGTATGGGCGAGCCTGCGATCTGCTCACGGGTCTTTCCCTGTGCATCCCGGCGGATGATGCGGATCTCCGTACGTGGGGATCGTGTCACCCTTGCCGTGACTCCGCTGTCGATAACGATCCCCGCCCCGGTGCTGCCCGTGGCAGCAGGAGTCGCGCCATTGATACGCCTGAAATAGCCGGAGATATGACCCGGGCAGAATGCAGTAACCGCGGATGGATTCATGGCTGGGCCTTTTGTACTACGTGTTTGCGTTGCGGGGCTAAAAGGGATTGCGGGGATGCGGGAGACGTTGCCGGGAATGATACGCATGCAACGTGCGGGAACGGACCTGTTCCTGGAAAATTATGAATACGACCAAAGCCGGTGCAATGGCAGTTGTGAGAAATCTGTCAGAGAATGACCGGGAAGATGGACGAATCACGGGGTAGTTACCGGATTTCCGAAAGGATCTGCTCCCATACTTCCGCGGCTATTTCATCTTTCGTTCCGGAAATCCTGCGCGATCCTTTATGCGAAAGCAGCTGGTAATCCCCGGTTGCGCTCCCCATTGTTTCCGGCTGGTTCATCAGGACAAGTGAGACGCCTTTTTTCAGTAATGCTTTCGCCGGGGCGAGAGGATTCCTTTCGATCTTGAAGGCTACCGTGAACGGTGCGTAACCCTCAAGGACCGTGTCCAGGAGCTTCGGCAGGGGGTTAAGAGCAATTTTCGCAGGTTTCCCGCTCCGGATTTTTCCCTCTGCCGGCACCGGGGCAAAGTCGGAGATTGCCGCAGCACTGATGTAAATATCGGTGCCTCCCCATGCAGTCAGTTCGCTCATGACCGCATCCCGCATCTCATCCGCTGTGGAGGCATGGATGTTCGTTATGCAGGGCACGGTATCCCCATGGACAATGGTGACCTCCGCCCCCAGCCGGAATGCCTGGAGGGCAAGGGATTTCCCCATCATCCCGCTCGACCGGGTGGTCAGGATTCTCACGTCATCGACCGGTTCGCGGCAGGGGCCGCTGGTAATGAGAACGCGCTTTCCGGCAAGCGGTTTTTCCGATACCGCCCGCTCAGATGCGAGGACAATCTCATCAATATCCGCAATCTTCGCTTTCCCCTCCTCGATGCGGGGAGGAAGAACGCAGATCCCCCAGTTTTCCAGCCGTTCGATATTGTCCGTGAGGCCCGGGTGGCGGAACATGCTGTGGTGCATGGCCGGGACAACCAGCACCGGCATGCCGCTGCCGATAGCGGTTGTGGCAAATGTCGTGACGGGGGTGTCATCGATTCCGCAGGCGATCTTGCTGATGGTATTGGCGGTACACGGCGCGATGAGCAGGAGCGCGGCACTCCCCCCGTCACCACAGTACGTTACGTGCTCGACAAGGCCGGTGATCCGGGTGATGACCGGCCTTCCGCTTGCGTAGGCAAGGGCATCAGGCGTTACGATGCCGGCAGCGGCATTGCTCATCACGACCTGGACTTCTGCCCCTTTTCTCCGCAGTGCATGTACAAGCCTGACGCACTCGACGGCAGCGATGCTGCCGGTCACACCAAGGACAACCTGTTTTCCGGAAAGGATCTGAACGGGTGTCATGAGAGGGTCACATCCTGCACCACATGCCAGGCATGCGGGCGGTACTTCTTCACTTTATGTACCCGGATGGTAGATGAAAAACCTGCGCCTTCAGCGGCCGACCGGATCTGTCCTTCAACCTGCCCGATGCTGTGGATGTGCAGGACCGATCCTGCCTCAGCATGGGCGAGAGCCTCCGGCAGCATGGTCACGGCATCAAAATGCCCCATGACGATCCGGTTATAGGTGCCGGAAAGAAGGGTACGGGAGTCGCCGAGCCCGGTGGTAACCCGGTCTGCAAGCCGGTTAACGGCAACATTCCGTTCAAGATACCTGAATGCCACAGGGTTGATCTCCATTGCATGCACCTCTGCCCCGGCACCGGCCATGGGGATGGTGAAATACCCGATCCCGGCAAACATGTCCGCGACTCTCTCATGTCCGCTGCCACTGCGGATCAGCCGGGCAATGCGCATCTTCTCGTTCCGGTTGCCCATGGAGAACATGACCTCCTGCGGGTCCATGATGAACAGGTAGCCGTTCTCTTTATGGCGGACTTCTCCCGCAGTTCCCCAGAGAAGTTCAGTCTTCGGGGTGCGGGTAACATCTTCAAGCGCTTCGATCCAGACAATGCCCCGCGGGCGACGGAACGCGATGATCTCTTCAACCTCAACAGCCGAAGGGCGGTCTCCGTGAACTACAGCCACATCTCCAGCCATGTAATATCCCCGGCCGGCATAACGCGAACGTTCCGGGATATCTGCATCAAATTCCTCTCCCTGCCGCACGGGTACCCAGGCATTATCGCCATCCACGAACGGGCTGCGTGACGGATCGGCCCATCCTGCATCCCTGACGAGGGGAAGATCCTCCCGTTTGATTCTCCGGGCCTGCATCGTCTACCTGACTATGATGAGACTGTCGCCATCGCGGATAATACTGACGTGGTCGCCGGCCCGGACTTCGGCCTGCTTCGGCCGGGCAACTTCGACGGACCGGCTGGAGACCGGATCGATGATGCCGACCATGGATCTGTCGACAAATGCGACGAGCGCCTCCATGGTGTTCCGCGAGTTCCCGACAATCCGCTCAATGTCCTCATCGCGGATCGACTTCGCTGTGCCATCGGAAAGGTCTCTTGCCCGCACATGATGCGCTTCGACACGCTCGACTTCATAATACCGTTTCCCGGTAAAGACGATGTCGTGCTTCTGGAACCGGGGAAGGCGGACGGAGTAGGTGATCCGGTACAGCTGCCTGCCATTCTTCTCACCCACGAGTTTCGGGTGCGTTGTATAGCGCCCGCCAAGCTGGGCAACGATAGCCTGGGCGATCAGGAGACCGATATGCTGGGAGCCGATGATGATATCGAGACCATCCGGGATCTCGTTCATGTCCGAGACAAAAGAGAGGCGCTCCCCGCCAGCCTGGAGGTTGTCCTCGACCTGCTGTGCGATGGAGGCCGACATCTGGACTTCGAATGTGCTGGGAGACCGCCCCTCGGCCCGGACCTGGACAACCCCTTCATAGTAACTGCCGCTGATCCGGTTGCACCGGTCGCACTGTTCCTTCTCCCAGAGAATTTCGACCGTGCAGGTACCCTCAACCGGTGATTTGTAGAGTGTCCCGCGTACAACCAGCGAGGCACGGGAACGGTTCACGGTCAGGTTGTCCACTGCCACAACATCGATGGATGGTTTTTTTACGTCTGCATGGAAGTGCACCGCTGAACGGGCAAGATCTGGTGCAAGTTCATCTCTCTCCCGGTTGTTATCGATCCACGTGTTCACCTGTTTCCTGGCTCCGCAACTGGGACACTGGACGTTCTTGACCCGGTTATCGCAGGTAAACCATGGTGTGTTTCCTATCCGGCATTCCCGGCAGAGTCCTGCGGTATCGGAGGGTTTCCCGCACTTGGGACAGAAATTGTCACGGATGCTCATAGCTGGTAGATCTGGGCGTGCGGGACCTTCCCGATCATAACGCAGCCGGCGCGGGTACAGAGTCCCATTTCTATAGCCATGCTGACAACACGCTCCCCCATGAGGTTTGCATTCCCTGCGTTCTTCAGCACAGCCCGGACTTCCGCTTCTGTTGCAGGCGTATTTCCATAGAAGGCTTCGCTGATGGTGACTGTCATCGTATCGTGGCTTATGGTTGTATTGAGGAGCTCGCGGTCGCAGACCGCTACAACATCCCCCATCTCCGGGGAATGGTGGATCTTCAGAAACATTGATCACTCATTGGCGGGCAGGGATAAAAAAGATGGGTTGGTATCACGATAGCGAGATGGTCACGCCATAGACATCCTGGATGGTCTCGGTGTGGATCCGGAAGCAGTCCTCTTCCGTCATCGTTCCCGCTGCAAGAAGCTGTCTGGTATACCTCGGGACGGACTTTGGCCCGATCACAGCGCCCGGCCGCTCATGGGAGTCCATGTAATCGCTCTCCATGGTGAAAGGACGGCCGGATTTAATGAGATCAGGAATCCCTTCATGTTTTGCGATGAGTGACGGATGGAGCGGGGTATCGGGTGAGGCATAGTGTTTCACGACCCGCTTCACCGGTACGCCGGCCCTCCTGGCCAGATCAGCGATGTCGCTGCAGGGACCCGTCTCGGCATGGACCTGCAGGGCGCACCCGCAGTCCGCTGCACAGGCAAGAGCGTGTGCAAGCACAGCGTTTGATGCAGCGAGAATCTCCGGGCTCACGTCATAGTGCGGTCTCCCGCTCTTCAGGGCCACCGCCCGTCCTTCCTGGACATACCGGGCAGCGCAATCGATCCCACCCTGCATGGTCGCAACCGCGTCAGCAATGGGCATCCGTTCCATAAGCCGGGTGATCTCGGCAGGATGGACGCCCAGGACAGGGAAGACGACAACGCCCGTTGTGGCGACAAGTTCTGCAACACGGAGGGTCTCGTCAAAGACCCGGGCATAATCGGCTCCGGTTGAGGGATGGATGCCCAGTGTCCAGGAGGGGAGGGATACGAGAAACAGGTGGGTGCCACCGGCCCGGAAAAAGTCCTTTGCCGCCTCGACTCCTCTTCCGTTGACCGGATCGATGTGGATGTGGTCGTCCGTGATCGGGAACTCAGGAGATTTCATGGCAGTCCACGATTTTCATCAGCGGGTACCCGTTCTCGGGTGAAAGCCGGGCCCGGCAGTACGTGAAGCCGACACGGGTGATGATCTCGACATCGAACATCATGCCGGAGAGTTCGCTGTACCCGAACCGGTTCTCGTTCATGAGCGAACGGTCGAGCCGGACCGTGATCTCTTCGACAAAAGGCTGGAGGATCACTGCCTGCTCGATCGCCTTCTCAACACTTGCCGCCGAGATGCGGGAGATAGGAGTTCCTACCCACTGGTGATACAGCGCCCCGAGTTTGATCCCCGCTTCAAATACTGCCTGTTCCCTGTCGTTTGTCAAAAAACACCTCATATCAGCTGAATGATACCATTCTTGGGCTCCATCGCTTCCCCGGTCCGCAGGAGCATCTCGATACCCTCGCGCACCTTGTTCCGCGGGAACCCTTTTGCGCTGACGGCATCGATGACCTGATCGATACCGGCGCGCCGCCCTTCTCCCCCGATATCGCGGATGGCATCCTTGATGACCCGGACGATGTCGCGCTTCTCCTTGGAGATGCCGGTGACAACCTTGTCGATATCGAACGTACCGGTCTTTGCATCATATGCGATCTGCCTCAGGCACGCGTCAACAATGTGAATCACCCGCTCCGCATCGCTCGTCTCGATCGTGCTCGAAAGACGGATACGCGCACTCGCCTCGGCAAGCCGGACCAGGGCTTCGAGCTGCCGGGCGGTAACAGGGACGGGTTTATTGGGTTCCGCTATCCCCCTGAGTTTCATGTAATAGGCAACCAGTGCATCACGGGCCTCAGGCGAGAGCAGCGGGAAACACGAACGTTTTGAGTAGGCTACGTATTTCCGGAACAGCCCCGGTTCGATATCCGGCATGACCGGCTTGAGCTGCTGCAGGATGTACTCGTCCGTAACTCCGGGAATGGGGGTCTTCTTGTGCTGGGCAATCAGTTCCCCGGTACTGTGTGCCTTGAGGATATGCTCGGCGATCGCCATGTCACGCTTCTGCTCAGGCTGGTCGGTCATGATGAAGATCAGGTCGAAGCGGGAGAGGAGCGAGGGGGGCATGTTGATCTGGTCTGAAAGGTCGCCGAACATGTCGAACCGGCCGTATTTGGGATTGGCTGCCCCCAGGAGGGCACACCGTGACTTGAGCGTTGCCGTTATGCCGGCCTTTGCAACGCTGATGGACTGTTGTTCCATGGCTTCGTGGAGGGCGGAGCGGTCGCCCTTCTCCATCTTGTCCATCTCATCAACAGCGGCGACACCCATATCAGCGAGCACGAGGGCACCGGCTTCAAGAGTCCAGCGACCTTCGCCGAACTCGTCTTTCACGGCAGTTGCAGTCAGTCCTGCGGCCGTTGAAGACTGCCCGCTCGTGTAGATAGCCCGGGGAGAGAGCTTGACCACGTACCGGAGCAGCTGGCTCTTTGCGATACCCGGGTCCCCGATGAGGAGGACGTGGATGTCGCCCCGGAGCCTGCTCCCGTCCGGCATCTCTTTTGCGATCCCGCCGAACAGCTGGAGCGCGATTGCCTGCTTCACATCCTCGCTCCCATAGATCGTTGGAGCGACAGAGTGCGTGATCATCCGGTAAATCATCGGGTCTTTACTGAGCCGGTTGATCTCGTCCTCGGCTTTCTCATCAATCTCGACTTCCTCGAACTCCTTTTCGGCAACCTCGATGGAGTTGCATTCAAGAAAGATATCAAAGACCGTGCTCTTCTCGCCCTTGACTACCCGCTGCATGGAGCGCAGGATGCCATTGATGATGATCCGGTCACCGGGGGAGACTATGCCGGAGAGGTCATCGGTGACATCGATGTCCAGTGTCTGCGGCTGCTCCCCCCCGCGGAGGCCTTCCGGCGATTCCTGGATCCGGAGTTTCTGGGAATCCACGAATTTCGAACGCTTGGGCAGCAGTTCGAGTTTCTTGAAGGTGCACCCGTCGGTTGCACAGCCGTCCGGTTCAATGAACTTCCCGTACTTCTGCTGTTTTACCGTGAAGTGGCCGGCCGGGCAGCGAAACACGGCCTCCACAACACGGGGCCGTACTTCCGTTGTCTTTCTGAGGATCCCCTCGACCGAAATGTACCGGTTGATATCATCGGAGCGGATGTTGCGGATTAAGGTCTTTCGCGGCAGGTTGGTAAACCGGATATTGATCTCCCGGGGTTCCTTGCCATCCTTGGTGCGGACGAGCTGGCCGTTCTTTATGGCATCCCAGACATCTTCGAGCACCTTCCCGGGATTCTCGAGAAGCTCGTCCGCCATTGCGATACCCGGTTTACCGAACCGCTCTACATCGCGGTAGTCTATCGAGAGTGATCTCTTGTGGGGGTACTCGCGCGACAACTCCCCGAGTTGTTTTTTGTACTTCGTCTTCAGGAGGCGGGTCCAGTCGCCAGTCCTGTCACCTTCGTGGAGATCCGGTTGTTTCTCCATATCCTGCTCCTGTTACCCCTCAGTGCCCTGCCTGGGAGGAGAGCACGAACCGTGCAACCAGTGCTTCCATCTGGATATCGCTGTTTGCGCCTTCCGAAAGCCGGAAGTCTGATTCCCCGAGATGGTCAATGAGTCTCACTTTCAGTTCCCGGGGCATCTCGCGTTTCAGGAGGGCACGGTACATCTGGTTGATCAGTTCGTTTGGTGCAATACCGCGCTCATGGAGGAGCTGGGCAAGGAGCGATTCTGCGCCGTCGAAATCTCCCGTTAATGAGAGACTGAGCAGTTCGTCGATCTCTTCGGGACGGGCCGTTGACGTGATGGAATAGACCCGTTTCTCGTCAATAGCCGGGTTGATGATCGCTGCTCCCTGCAATGCGTTAATGGCCTTTCTCATATCCCCCTGTGCGATATAGACGATCGCATCCATCGCCCCGTCGGTGATTGTCAGCCCCTCGCGGCTCGCGATACGGCGCACCTCTTCCCGCACCGCTTCCGGCCCGAGCGGTTTGAAACGATAGATTGCACACCGGCTCTGGATGGGATCGATGATCTTTGAGGAGTAATTGCAGGAAAGGATGAACCTGCAGGTCTGGGCATAACTCTCCATCGTGCGGCGGAGGGCAGCCTGGGCATCGGTGGTCAGGGCATCGGCCTCGTCAAGAAAGAGGATCTTGAATGTGGCCTCTCCAAGTGGTGTGGTGCGGGCGAACTGCTTGATCTGGTTCCTTACCACATCGATTCCCCGCTCATCCGATGCATTCAGTTCGCGGAAGTTCATCTGCCACGAGTCACGGAAAAATTCCCGTGCCAGCGTTACTGCAGCAGTGGTCTTTCCCACGCCCGCGCTGCCCGTGAAGAGGAGGTGGGGGAGGTTCCCGCTCCGGACGTAGGAGGACAGTCTCTCGACAATCTCGTCCTGTCCTACGATATCGGCAAGTTTCTGCGGGCGGTATTTCTCTATCCAGATCGTGTGGGACTCATCCATATTCGATCATCTTTGCGGGAAAATTGTTCTTGTAACTGATCACTATTTTGTTGGCGTTCCTTGAAAATCATTGTACAGGTATCTGGAACAGCGTGCTGTGAGTACTGAATGTCATAACGTTTATCATAAGGGTTTTGAAATTACTTTCCATGCAAATAAAATATATTTTCTGCGCCCTTATTGTCATTTTCCTGGTCTGTTCTCCCGCAGCAGCCAGTACAAAAAAGATCGCAAGCGGCGCACCGGTCTTCATTGGAGAAACCGATCTCGATATCAGTTCGGCAATACGTGACTGCAAGGTGATTGCCTGGTGGGCGGATGAAGCCGATATGTCTGGCCCGGCTACGAAGAATATCACGATCAAACGGGTCAATGACGTAATCCTTCCGGTCAACCACTTCAATATCAGCCCGGATCTTTTTAGTGGCTATCCCGGCAACTGGTATTGCGAAGACAAGAAGCCCACGTTCGTTGTCCTCAATGTTCATGAACCGGCAATCTCCATCCGGGTCTGGGACCTTGACAGGAACGAAGACATTTCCGGGAAGGCCGTCCCCGTCACGACAAATATCACGTATCGCATTGACACGAACCTTCACCAGGCCCTGTCGTATGCAAACCGGACCGAGCTCACTCCTGCCGACGGTTTTATGACTGTTACCCTGACCAACCCGGTCGGGAAAGACATGAAAAATATCTATACCGGCAGTGTCGGATCTTCCAGCACCCAGATCCTCATATTCGATGGAACGCCATTTATGACAAGTCCGACCTACTATGGCAGAAACCTGGAAGCATGGAACCGGCTCTCGCGTGACACAACAGGTGGTTATCTCTATCCGACCGGTACCTACACCTTCACGGTTGTCCAGAACCTCGGTGGCATGAAGGACTCGTATATCAGTGCAGATACGCAGAGTGGTAGGACCACTTCATCGGCCAGCGTCACCTTCCTTCCCCTTGAGTCTCCTGCAACGCAAACGACCACTGTGCCCTCAGAAACTCCTGTCACCACATCTCCTGAAACAATCCCCCCGACAACTGCTGTGACAAAACAGGCAGTTACCCTTCCGGTAACTACCATTGAGGAACCGCCGGCAAAAGTCACCTATTCCCCCCTTACGGCCTGGGCAGGTATTCTTGGTCTTGCAGGTGCCGGGGCCCTTCTTGCGCAACGCAGGGATTGATGAGCGAATATTCTCCCTTTTTTCCCATCCTGACCAGGTTATTAATGATCGCGCACAACTACACTACAGGAGTGTTTCCATGCATCTCAGAACAGGACTCATCGTCATAGTTATGACCCTTATGATTGTCACCCCGGCACTCGCGGCTGATGATATCCCTGCTGAAGAAAATCCCTGGTACTGGTATAATCAGGCCGTAGACCTGGCAAATGCCGGCCAGTTCTCTGCCGCCCTTGTTGCAAACGAGAAGGCGCTCTCCTTAAACGAGAGCATGCCCCTTGCATGGGCAAACGAAGCAGGCATCCTTGTACAGCTGGGCCGGTACGAAGAAGCGATTGTCGCAGCGGATCGCGTTGTCTCGGTCAATGCAACCGATCTTCCCAATGCCTATGCTGCGGCGTATTACAGTAAAGGGGATGCGCTCCGTGCACTGGGCCGGACGAGCGAGGCAGCGGATGCCTATGCACGGGCATACAGCCTGGACTCCGGTCTTGTTCCTCCTGTGACGGTTCCCGGTCAGACTTCTGTGCCGGCAACCCCGTCTCCAGCGAAAAGTCCCCTGCATCCCGGTATCATTGTATGTTCGGTCCTGGTAGCCCTCGTCTGTTGCAAGGCTCGTTTCATGCAGTAGATGCTCCCTTTTTTCGCGCAATGATAATTCCTGATACCTGCACCGCCCTTGTCACGGGCTATATCTTGAATAGTTATTCTGGACCATAGTAGTACGGATCATGGAAGGTGCAGCCAGGGTATTTGCCGGGGAGTTTTCCCGGTCAACGCTCGTTGAACCCCCGGGAGACAGCGGTGCTCCGGGAGGGGTCGTTACACCGACCGGTGCCTGCTGCCGGCAGGTATTTTTTGCCGGGGTTTTAACGGAAGCCGATGAATCCGGAGACATGGCACGCTGCCGTGTGGCAGATCCTACCGGGGCCTTCGATCTCATCTCCTGGAGAAAAGGAGCGCTGAAGGATGCCATCACTGCGATCCCGATACCTTCCTTTGTGACGGTAACCGGTCTTGCCCAGATGAACCAGACCAGAAGGCCCGGTTCCCCCACCATACGCCCGGACCAGATACTGCCCATTGACCGGGCTACCCGCGACCAGATCTATCTCTCAACTGCGGAATACACGCTTCACCGCATCGGGCAGATGCACCGCGCGATTACTGGCGGTTGTTCCGATGAAACACTGAGAAGAGCAATGCAGCATTATGCCACCACCTCAAAGGATCTTCACGAACTGGTGCAGATGGTGGAGCGCGTCGTTGAGGGCATACGTCCGCCGGAGGCGGCTCCCGCAACAGTCGCAGCAGACGTCATGGCTGATGTGCGGGAACTGGTCGGGAATGCTCCCGGTCCGCAGGGCATTGCAGTTGAAGAAGTGATTGCAGTGCTGGCCGGGAAGGGAATCAGTAAGGAAGCAGTGCTCGCGTCACTCGAATCACTCATTGTGGATGACGAGTGCTACCAGCCCCGGAAAGGGTACGTCAGGCTCTTATGAAACTGGAATTCCTCCGCAGCGGCCCGGCGCTTGTCATCGAGAACGAAGAGCGCCTGCTGGTTGTGTCCGATCTGCATTTTGGGATCGAGTCCGACCTTGCAGCCCACGGCCTCCATTTCGCCAGCCGGAGTGCAGAACGCCTGGAGCGGCTGATGCGGGTCATCGATTTCACCGACCCGGACCGGCTTGTTCTCCTGGGGGATATCAAGCATAGCATTCCTTCCCTGACCCGGCAGGAATACCATGAACTGCCGGGGATTATGGAAACCGTGCGCTCACGGGCTCCCCTGATCATCTTTCCCGGCAATCATGATACCGGCATCGAGCGGTTTGCCCGTGAATCTGAAATCTGTCCCCGGGAGGGGATGCTGATTAACGGGATCGGCTTTCTCCACGGGCATATGTATCCTGCACCCGATCTGTATGGCCATCTCATCGTTGTCGGGCACCACCACCCGCTCCTGGCCCTCCGTGATGAGATCGGGTGTGCCCTGCAGGAACCAGCCTATATCCGGGCCGGGCTGATGGCCGGCAAGGGTGACATCTCTGTTCCCGAAGACCGGGCTTTACAGACCCGGCTTCTTTTCATGCCGGCCTTCAACGAGCTTGCCGGCTATGATATCTCCCGGATAGTCAGAGATCCCTTTTCCCCGCTGTCACGGTGCATGGACGCCGGGAGCGCTGAGATCATCCTTGCCGATGGGACATACATCGGCCCCTTCAGTGCACTGGTGCAGGATGAAGACGATTGAACGGCTGGATCCGCGGGTCCGTTCTTGTATCCGGAAACGCGGCTTTACCTCCCTATCCGATGCACAGAAACAGGCGATACCGCTCATTCTTGATGGGAAGAACATCGTCCTCATTGCACCCACCGGGACCGGTAAGACCGAGAGCGCGATGTTCCCGGTCTTTGACGGCCTCATCACCCTCCCAGCCGGCGGGGGATTCAAGGCTATCTACATCACGCCCCTGCGCTCCCTGAACCGCGATATCCTCTCCCGCATGCAGTGGTGGTGCGGTGAGCTTGGCCTTACCGTGGGTGTGAGGCATGGCGACACGCCGATGGCCGAACGGAGGAAACAGGCACTCTCGCCTCCGGATCTGCTGATAACAACCCCGGAAACCTTCCAGGCGCTCTTCATGGGAAAACGGCTCCGGCAGCACCTTGCCCATGTCCGGTATGTCATCATCGATGAGATCCACGAGCTTGCCGGGAGCAAGCGTGGTGCGCAGCTTGCAGTCGGGCTCGAGCGGCTCCACGTGTACGCCGGGGAATTCCAGCGAATTGGCCTGTCGGCAACCGTGGGAAATCCCGGGGAGATCGCAGGATTCCTCTGTGGGGACCGGCCCTGTTCTGTTGTGCAGGTGCCGGTAGCCAAACAGCTGGACCTTTCGGTGCAGTTTGTTGGCGACGATTTCCGTCACCAGATCGAAGTGCTGAAAAAATACTTACAGCGCGAGGGATCGACTCTTGTCTTCGTTAATACACGGGTCACCGCGGAAGCGCTCGGGCACGCCCTCTTCGGCCACGGGAATGTTGAGGTGCACCATGGTTCGCTCTCCAAGGAAGTACGGATCGATGCAGAAGAGCGTTTCAAGAAAGGGGAGATCCGTACCCTCATCTGCACCTCATCCATGGAGCTCGGGATCGATATCGGCCGCGTTGACCATGTCATCCAATTCGGCTCGCCCCGTGAGGTTGCCCGCCTGGTCCAGCGCGTGGGCCGGGCCGGGCACCAGCTGAATACCATATCGCGCGGCACCATCCTTGCAACAGGATTTGACGACCTGCTGGAATCCCTTGTCATTGCCCGGAAGGCGGGCGCAAACGAGATCGAACCGGTGGTACTGCCGCGGCATGCAGCAGATGTTCTCGCAAACCAGGTTGCGGCGATTGCGGTCGAATACGGGGAGATCGAGCGTTCGCGGATCCGCGAGATCTGCGAGCGGACGATCCTGTTCCCTGACTGTGACGAACTTCTGGAAAAGGTCTGCCACCAGATGGAGGACCACCGTCTCATCCGGATTGACGGGAGCCGGATCATCACTACTGCGCGGGCACGACGGTACCTTGCCGGGAATCTCTCAATGATCCATGATGAGCGTAAGGTACCCATCTTCGACATCGTCTCCCGGCGCACGGTTGGGACCCTGGACGAATCGTTTGTTGTCGGCTGGGTGCACACCGGGGTTGTTTTCATCACCAAGGGACAGCTCTGGCGCGTCCTTGAGATTGCCGACGGGAAACTGACCGTAGAACCTGCAAAGAAGGCAATCGGGGAGCTCCCCTCATGGGAAGGCGAGCAGATCCCGGTCCCGCACTCCGTTGCACAGGAAGCAGGCGGCATCCGGAGGACCCGGTTGCTTGCGGAATACCGAACGGAACCTGACGGGCTCGCCTTTGCCTCCGCATTCTTCCGGGAAATGGACAAAAACAGGTCACTTGTCCCGACAGACGAATTGATCACGCTGGAGAATACCGAAGACGGGGTGGTCTGCAATGTCTGTGCCGGTCACAAGGCAAACGAGGCGCTCGGGCGAGTCCTCTCGATCCTGCTCTCTGCCCGGCATGGTACAACGGTCGGGCTCGAACTGGACGCGTACCGGATGCTCCTGCGTCTCCCCTCATCCATCCGCGCGGCAGATGTCCGTGACCTCCTGCTCTCCCTGGACCCGGCTACAATGCCCGGTGTCCTCCGTCTTGCCCTGAAGCGAACCGCACTCTTCAAGTGGAAGCTGGTCCAGATTGCAAAGAAGTTCGGGGCCATTGATCCCGATGCCGACTATGAGAAGATCAGCATCCAGCGTCTTCTCGACTTCTTTGATAATACGGTTGTCCAGCAGGAAGCCTATCGCGAGCTGCTCTCCGAGTACATGGATATCGACACCGCAGCAGCGATCGTGACCCTTGTTCGGAACGGGAAGATCAACGTCGCCCTCGGGCCACATTCCCTTATCGGGGCGGGGGGGCTCCTCTCATCCCGTGACCAGATCCCCCCGCCCACGGCTGACAGTGCCGTGCTTGCCACGCTCAAACGCCGGCTCAGTCAGGACGATGTAATCCTTGCCTGCATGAACTGCCGGGACTGGAAGAGCCGGACGGTAGTCTCCCGCGTTGACGAGCATCCACAATGCCCGAAGTGCGGTGCCCGGCTGGTTGCGGCCCTGAAACCCTATGAGGAGGAGCAATACGCCGTAGTAAAAAAGCAGCGGAAGAATGTCGAAGAACGCGCGACAACACAGCGGCTCCTGAGAAATGCCAACATCGTTCTTTCGAGCGGGAAAAAAGCAGTCATCGCACTCTCTGCCCGGGGCGTTGGGCCGGAGGTTGCCTCGCGGATCCTCGGAACGCTGGCAGATGGGGATGCCTTCTACCGCGAAATCCTCAAAGCGGAACGCGTTTTTGTCCAGACCCACCGGTACTGGGCCTGACGCGGTAATCACAAATACGGGGAAAAAAAGGGGATATTACATTATGCTCTCGAGTTTCTGCTCGAGGAAGTCGAGGCCCTTTTTGATGTCCTCGAGGTTCTTTCCGCCCGTGAGAATGATCTTTCCTGAAGAGAAGAGGAGCGCAACGATCTTGGGCTCCTTGATGCGGTACACGAGGCCCGGGAACTGTTCGGGCTCATACTCGATGTTCTCCAGGTTTAAGGTGATGACCACTTTATTGAGGTTGATATATTTCCCGATATCATAGGAACAGACAATATTGGTGATTGCGACCTTGGGCTCCTTGAAGGTGTCGACACCGGCAGCCTTGAGGGACTTGATGATGATGCCAAGGCCGTCGGTGAGTGCCTTCTTGTCGCGGATACCGGTCAGCACGACTTTGCCTGAAGAGAATATCAGGGATGCGATCTTCGGGTCTTCGATCCGGTAGACTGCTCCCGGGAACCGCTTGGTATTGAGCTCGCAGCTCTTGATCTTGCCGGAGACTTCTGTAAGATTGATAGAATCGGCAATTACGCCGGAAGCTACGATATTCTCGATTTTCAATGACGCGTACTTTTTGTCAGCCATCCACTATACTATGCTGTGCTCTGAATCATAATACTAATGGAGAACCTTTATGTCCTCTCACCAGCAGGATGTTCCGACGGTTTTTGCCGTGCCGGAAGATTCTTTTCATCCCCCCGGTCGTCCGTTTCTTCGGTGTTGTAACAGGCAGTATCCGATAGTGTCCTGCCAGCCTGCCCCTGAATCCAAAAAGGCAGATTGAAAAAGAACCGGATAAAACATTCTTCCCGATCCTATGAAAAAGACCGTTCATGGCACAGATAGTTACGACCGGATGTGCGAACGCTTCGCCATCGATGTGCCGGAATACTATAACTTCGGATTTGATGTGATCGATGCGTGGGCGAAGAAGGACCGGAACAAACTTGCGATGATCTGGGTGAACCAGCAGGGAGAGGAGAAGAAATACAGTTTTCTCGATTTGAAGAACCTCGCCAACAAGGCTGCAAACATCCTGCTCAAGTATGGCATCAACAAAGGAGACAGGGTACTCCTGATGCTTCCACGGATTCCCGAATGGTGGATCTTCGCCATCGCGCTGATCAAGCTGGGTGCCGTCTTTGCTCCCTGTCCCACCATGCTCACCGCCCGCGACATCAAGTACCGGGTGAACAAGGGAAAGTTCCGTATGATCATAACGGATCTCGAGAATGCATCAAAAGTTGAAGAGATCTGCAACGAGTGCCCGACCCTGACCTCCCGGATGATTGCAGATGGGGAACTTGCGGGATGGGCAAGTTTCCCCTACGAGCTGCTTTACCCGGCACCGGTCTCCCACCGGTCCGTGAGCATCCCGGATGATCTCAAGACAAAGAGCACCGACCCGATGCTCATCTACTTCACCTCCGGTACCACTGGTGAACCCAAGATGGTTCTCCACAACCACGGGTACCCGCTGGGACATATCGTGACTGCCCGGCTCTGGCAGGATGTGAAGCATAATGACCTGCATTTCACGGTCTCCGATACCGGGTGGGCCAAGTGTGCATGGGGCAAGATCTTCGGCCAGTGGATCGAAGGCGCCTGCATCTTTGTGTATAACTTTTCCGGAAAGTTCCAGGCAACCGAGGTTCTTCCCCTGCTGGAGAAGTACCAGGTCACCACATTCTGTTGTCCCCCGACAATTTACCGGATGCTCATTCTTGCCGACCTGGAAAAGTTCGATCTCTCTTCGCTCCGTCACTGCACCAGCGCAGGTGAACCGCTTAACCCGGAAGTGATCCGGGTCTGGAAAGAAGGAACAGGCCTGACCATCTGCGAAGGGTACGGCCAGACCGAGACCTGCTGCTGTGTTGCCGCGTTCCCGACTATCGAGCCCCGTCCCGGCTCCATGGGTAAACCTTCTCCCGGGTGGAAGATCGAGGTGCATGACGATGACGGCAAGGCACTGGGAAACCACGAGGAAGGCAGGCTCGCCATCAGCTGCAAGCCCCGCCCACCGGGCCTCTTTGTTGAATACCTTGACAACCCCGATGAGAACAAGAAGTCGTTTGTCAACACCTGGTATTACACTGGTGATAAAGTATATCGCGATGATGACGGGTACTTCTGGTTTGTCGGGCGTGATGATGACGTGATCAAGAGTTCTGGATACCGTATCGGTCCGTTTGAGGTCGAGAGTGCGCTGCTGGAGCATCCGGCCGTGCGGGAGGCTGCCGTTGTCGGGTCTCCGGATCGTATCCGGGGGCTTATTGTCAAGGCATTTGTTGTCTTAAAGAAGGGATACGAACCCTCGGAATCGCTGGTGCGGGAGATCAAGACCTATGTCAAACGCACCACGGCGCCCTACAAGTATCCCCGGCAGATAGAATTTGTCAGCGAACTCCCCAAGACCATCTCGGGCAAGATCAAGCGCAATGAACTCCGTGCGGTAGAACTGAAAAAATACCTTGACAGCAAATAATTTTTTTGTGGTGCAGTAAACATCTCTCTCGTATTCTCTCTTTTTCTATTGGATTCGTTGCGTCTTCCCCCAGGATCTGATGCACATAGTAAAACGAAACATGTAATAAGTGCACCACTAAATGGATCAGTATGGTGCGATATTCCATCACTATGGACGATACCCTTGCTGACACTATTGATGTGTCTGCCAAAAAGCAACGGCTGTCACGATCCGAGTGGATTACCGAAGCGTGCGAGGCTCACCTCTCGACTGCCCCTGGCGCAATAGCGGTAAGCTCCGCTACGCTCCCGTCCACCGGAAAAACCATCTTCCCTGACCAGCATAACATGCCCGATTACGAGACCATGGCAAAGAACTTCCGGATCGATGTCCCTGAATTTTTTAATTTCGGCTTCGATGTCATCGATGCCTGGGCACAGAAAGACCGGAACAAGCTTGCGATGATCTGGGTGAACCAGAAAGGCGAGGAGAAGAAATTCACGTTCTGGGATCTGATGCGCCTCTCGAACCAGATCGCGAATATGTTCATCAAGTACGGTGTGAACAAGGGAGACCGCGTCCTGATCATGCTCCCCCGGATCCCGGAATGGTGGACCGCCACCATCGCCCTGATCAAACGCGGTGCTGTCTATTGCCCGGCGCCCACGATGCTGACGGCAAAAGACCTGAAATACCGGATCAATATCGCCGAGATCAAGATGGTCATCACCGACATCGAACATGCCGATACGATCGATGCCATCATGAAAGACTGCCCGTCGCTTACCTGCCGCATGCTGATCGATGGGAAACGTGACGGGTGGATCAGCTATCCGGTGGAGCTCGATTACCCAGCCCCGGTTTCGGCAAAACTCGTCACCCTTCCGGGAATGAAAAAGACCAAAAGCACCGATCCTCTCGTCATCTTCTTCACCTCCGGCACCACGGGTGAACCAAAGATGGTGGTCCACGACCACAGTTACCCGCTCGGGCATATTGTCACGGCACGGTTCTGGCATGACCTCCGCTCGACCGATCTCCACCTGACCCTTTCCGATACGGGATGGGCCAAGAGTGCCTGGGGCAAGTTCTATGGCCAGTGGATCGAGGGTTCGGCCATCTTTGTCTACGACATCCGGGGCAGGTTCAATGCAACCGAGATCCTGCCGCTCATGGAGAAATACGGCATCACAACATTCTGTGTTCCGCCAACGATCTACCGGATGCTGATCCTCGCGGACCTCGACAAGTTTGACTTCACCGAGCTCCGGCACTGTGTCAGTGCCGGCGAACCTCTCAATCCCGAGGTCATCAAGGCATGGAAGGATGCAACCGGCCTGACCATCTACGAAGGCTACGGACAAACCGAAACGATCCTGTGCGTTGGTACGTTCCCGGGCATGCAGCCGAAGTACGGCTCGATGGGGCGTCCCTCTCCCGGGTGGGAGATTGAGCTCCATGATGATCACGGGAAGCCGGTCCCGCTCCATGAAGAAGGCAAGATTGCGATCCGCTGCAATCCCCGCCCCGTGGGGATGTTCCGCGAGTACCTGAACAATCCCGAGGAGAACAAGAGGTCCTTTATCGGCGACTGGTATTACACCGGGGATAAGGCGTACAAGGATGAAGACGGGTACCTCTGGTTCATCGGCAGGGACGACGATGTGATAAAGGCTTCCGGCTACCGTATCGGGCCGTTCGAGGTCGAGAGTGCCTTGATCGAACATCCGGCTGTCCAGGAAGCCGCAGTCGTCGGGTCCCCGGATGACATCCGTGGCCTGATAGTCAAGGCTTTCATCATCTTAAAGCCGGGATTCACCCCGTCCGAAGGGCTCATCCGCGAGATCCAGAACCATGTCAAGAAAGTGACCGCACCGTACAAGTACCCGCGGGCAATCGAGTTTGTCGAATCGCTCCCCAAGACAATCTCCGGCAAGATCCGCAGGAACGAACTCCGCGACCGAGAGATGAAGAAGTTCCAGAGCGAGATGAACGGACAGAAAAAAGCCTGATTATGTTTTCCCCTACCTTTATTTAATCCGGCGGGTAATCTATACAGGCGCGAGGATCGCCGAGCCAGGTCAAAGGCGCTAGCTTCAGGGCCTTGGACAAGGTTTAGGCGCATTATCGCGGTGCAAAACCTCAAAATCATTACCCATGCGAAGGTAGCCAAGCCAGGTCAACGGCGTCAGGTTCAGGGCCTGATCTCGCAGGAGTTCTTGGGTTCGAATCCCATCCTTCGCATAATTTCGTCGTAAACAAAGTAATCCGCTCGTTTTTCTCCAAACACCTTGATAAAAACTAAAAATCGTCGTTGTGATGTTGCAATAATCTTTAAGTAATAAAAGCATATTTTATATCAATACAGGTTCAGGCGAGCCTGTTTTGAGAGGTGTGCGACATGGCAAAGCCGATAGAGCTTGGACTTATCCTTGATCGGGACGAGTCAATCAGGTTCCAAAAATATATTGATAATCCGACCTATTCAGAAGAAGGTCGCAAGCTGATCAGGGAAGCAGCGGATCTCGCCGAAAGATCGCGTTTCTAAATGAGTGTCAGCCTTGATGATCTCGAGTTCGTAGTTCTGACTGCTGATCATCTTCATTATCTCCCCTCTTTTAAATGTAAAAATGCTGAATTGAAGGGTTATTTGGTGGAGAATGCCTTTCAGGACCAACAAGATCGGACATCTGCAACACGACTTGTTTTTTATCAAGGAAGACTCGTAGGATATTTCACATTGGTTACAGACGTCATCAAGAAGAAGGAACTTGATGACAGAGATGGGGATCCTGGTTTCGAATATAGTACGTATCCCGCCTTGAAAATTGCCCGATTGGCAACCCACCAAGAATTTGAACGGCAAGGAATCGGTCGGGCAATGCTCTTGAAGATTTATTCAATTTGGATCGGACTCACTAAGCATATCGGGTGTAGGATCATTACAGTCGATGCAAAACCCACCGCTGTTGATTTTTACAAACGGTTTGATTTTCATGAAGCTATCATCGATCCAAGAAAATTGAAGGATCGCGAGACTGTTCCGCTGTATATTGACATCCATAAGGAACTTGAGAGACTCAGGACAGGCGCACCATTAAGCGATTACGACGAGGCCCGTTCACCATGAGAGAGTGCTACAGAAACACATGGTGTGGCTCTCTTGATGGAAAGTATATTGGGTGTTGCATATAGACTGTGATTCATGGCTGCTGGAAAAAAAGTTTTAAAAATAAAACCGGGAGAATATGGGGAGCACCAGATAGAAAAGGTCGATAAATTGCTTAGAAATGGATATTCGGTTATCGTTATTGAGGAGGATCCAAACGGTAACGAGATTAACCGGTCTGAGTTCTCACCGTAGTGCTGCCGTCACACCCTATGCTTGGACCTGCTGACCCTCGCCATCTGATAACACTGATCCCCGCGTTTCTTCCACTCTTCGCAGGCCTCGAGCCGGCAGGGTTTCAGAGAGGTATCCATATCCCCGTGCATTTCGATCATTTTGGAAATCGTGTTGTGCTTCATACACCAGCGGGAGGCGATCTCGTCCATGCGATCAGGGTCCGACCCTGGGGATATGCCCTCAGGCTATGAGCGGTGAGAAAGTGAATGATTTGTGACACTCTTTTTTGTTACCGAATATTCGGCAAGTGATTTTCACGTCGTTGACATTTGACACAGGCTGCTCGTGAATGAAGAGAAATATCTTTTTTTATAGACTCCGAAAACTCCGAAAACTCATTTGAAATGAGCGCCACAATTTTGACAAAATTTTACATAAACAAAATTCAGACTTAAACAGCTGGAGCATTGTTTGTACGGGTTCCCACCAAGGACAACCTTTCGGGACCTTGTGCGAGGTTGTGTAGATGGTTTGTTCTGACTCCATTCGAGAATATTCTTCTTGATGGCCGCATCAATGTCATTCATCATCTTCTGATAACAATCCGGATTTTCTGACAGATCAACCAATGGCCACGGATCTATAGAATATCTCCTATTGTGAGGATCTTTGGCTCTGATCTCCCACTCTACATTTTCTCCGGCTTGTAGTCGTGATCCGAGGTCTCGATCCTCTTGAGAAAGCTCGGACTCCTCTAATATGGATTTGGGGTCTTCCCTCTTGCTCATGAATGACTGATTGATGGTGGAATAAAAAAAGGTTGGGGGGATTAGGATGTTGTTGAGGCTGCAGCAGCCCATTGTTTACGACCGGTATAGAGTGTCGCGGGATACACATCCAGGAGATGGTATTTTTCGATGAGACGGGAGCGCTCAAGCATAGAGATTTCTCCGCTTTCGAGCATGAAGCCCTCCATACTGGAGGCGATGTTGCCCCGCATCTCATCGTCCCGGTTCAAGCCGGTGATCCGATAATACTCTTCGATGAACTCCGCCCATCGGGCCGGGACTCTGATTTTGAGTGTTGCCATTTTCTCTTTTACCATTATTACGCCTCCGCTAACAGTGGGGATCCGCCGAGAAGATCGCGATACTCAGGGAGGTCCATCGGGTCGAACGTGATCTCACCTGCAAAAATAATATTGGTTTGACCGCGGGCCACATCCTCCAGGAATGCCCGGGTGCATGGCTCGAACTCTGGGCACAGTTCGCAGTCCGGCACGTTCGGGCAGCCAGCCGCGATCATGCCGGCACCCCCCGGCCGCGCTGCGACATTGATTCCGCGATCTTATCGGCCACTTTTTTAAGGAATTTTTCATCGTCGAGTATCTTTTGAACGAGGTCCTCAGTAGCTCGATCTCCCTCTTCAATCAGGACGGGCATGGAATACGGCATGTTCTTCTCAAGGGTGTTGGTGTTGTGCTTCTGGATGAATGCCATGATGATGTTCCCGCGGTCACTTCCGGATATCTGGGAGCTCTCGCCGAGTGGAACGAAGCCGGAAGGAATCCGGCGGGTGAAGAGGAGCGCCTCGCCGCTGCCAGCGTCGGTATCGGTGCAGGCGATATGGTCGATGAACTCATCGAGTGGGTCTTTCGCCATCTTAACGGCCCTCCTCAGATACCGGCCCCTGCCACATCGATTCGAGGTCAGCATGAAGATTACTTCTGACGGCCTCCCGGACGTACTCTCCGACATCGATATCCTTATCCTCCCACTCTTGAAGGGTCACGATCATACTGACCCATTTTTTCGGGAGCCTGGCTTTTACCTCCACCATGTTCTCAGTGTTCTGCCTCAGGAGCGCCTGGGCCTCTACGTCAGTCTGATCTTTATCTGACATTAGGCGCACCCCGCTGCACGGGCCGCTGATGTACGGCAAACGATTTTCGAGATCCCTCTCATGGTGATCGGTCTGTCATCGATGGTATCACAGAGCAGATCCCCGACACGCACTCCGGACTTCAATAAGACCGTTGAAGGGCATACAGCTCCCGGCTCTATATCTCGCGATAGGACCTTTGCCAGCATCCCCATAGAGAGATCCGCTTTAAGGTCGGCAGGGATATGGAAGTCCATAATCCGGGAGAATCCCTCAGGGACCTCATCACGGAACAGGACGCAATCGATCGCGCCATTGCCGGCATGGTTGCAGGCAATATGATCAATGAGGGCTCTGAATGGGTTTTCATTGGTTTTGGCTGCCATACTCAAAACCCCGTCGCGAGTCCGGCGCGGATGTTCCGGCCAACTGATACCTGGGCAGGACGCGGGGCCTCCGGCTGGTTGTTCTTGATCCGGGAGATGTGTGCGGAGCGGATCTTCTGGTTCACGACCTGAAGGAGGGTAGTCCACGAGACCACCATATCCCCGTCGCTTGTGCTGGTCTGGATCTTGAGGGCCTTGCCGCTCACGGTCCGGCATGCGTACCCGATCTTATCAGTGACCTGAGTGCCATCGATGCCCTGCCGGATCTGCTTAACCGGGGCGGGCGGGGCGAACCGGTCGCGGACCAGGCGCTCCAGGTCCCGCGTCTCGATGATTGCTTCGTGGGTCTTGTCGAAGGCGGAATACCTGATACGAAGGGCCTGCCCGGCCATGGCGATCGAGCCGGTCCGGACGAACGGCGACCCGATGATAACGATTTTTTGTGCTGATGGCGATACACTGATGGCGGATCCTGTTCCCTGAGCTTCCAGGCGCGGGACCGGGCCGCCAATCGTTTCTGATGTTTCCTGTTGTAACATCACGCTCACCTTTTTGGTAAGTATTTCACTTACTACAATAATAAGTAAAACGTTAAAGTATAAATACATTACTTACTAAAATACTTATTATAATGCCAAAGGAAGGAAAAGGCCGGATTATTAAACTGAGTGATAAAGCGGATACGAGATACGTTTCGATCCCAGCAAAAGTTGCGAGTGATAGTCAATTCCCTTTCTCTGATGGTGAAGAGGTCCGCGTGATCATTCACCCGGATAAGAAGTGCCTCACGGTGTCGAAGATTGAATAATTAAACGGCTCTTTTCTCTACCCTCATTTTGGCAAGATTTTTGCGATATCGTTCTGCCACTTCAGGGATGGCGAATATTTCAGATTCTGTTATTTCTATCTCTTTTTGGAGCGCATCTATTTGAGCGTCGATACCTCGGGATTGCATTCGATATAGGCGCACTTTCAATGCCAACTCATCTTCCAAACGTTTGATCTCATCACCATCTCTACATTGCCTTTCATAATCACCTTTTAGTTTATCAAATGCGATCCGATTGTTCCGGATTCTTTTGCCTATTAAATCGTTCTTATCTTCCATAAGTTACTGATATCAAAAACTTGTTAAAAGGTTTTTCATTTAGAGCATTGTGAGAAGTTTCCATACCTTTTTTTCGTTACACTCCCCTCCTGACAATATGGCTAAACGAGCACAGAACCGCGGAGATCGGAAATCTCCCATATCTAAAGCAGCTCACGCGCCCGTCACCCATGCCGATGTAGATTACCTAAAGCGATTCTTCCCGGCTCACAAGGTCGATGCAGCGATAAAAGACAGGGATCTGGTACTGATCGACAAAACACCATTGAAAATGATAAAATCACCCATGCCCGCGTCAGCAGCAGCGAAACCCCCTCTGTACCGGACCAGTGCTGACATCGCACGGTACCAACGGGACTACGGGATATCACCCGAGCGCATCCAGCAGATGAAGGACGACGGGGATCTGATCGAGATCGACGAACTATTATTGAACAATATGAAATCTCCCATACCCGGAGCAGCAGTAAAAGCCCCGATCCCCGTCAATCCGACCGAGCTAGCATGGTTCCGCGAACATTTCGGAGACCAAGTCACGGCCTCTGCTCTGGCCAAGGGGAAGATCAAGATCGTTGATGAACAACCTACCCTGTACCGGACCCGCGCCGATCTTGAGCGCGTGGCGGCCCGAGAAATCCCTGGCGTGACTCCCGACCTCCTAGAGGCGATGGTACACGATGGACAGATCGTATTGATTGACAAACCATCATTGAAAAAAATGAGATCTCTTATACCCGAAGCAGCAGCAACATATCCCCTGACCCGGCAGAACATCGCCAACATCAAGCGTGATTTCCCGATGTATGCGCAGGAACTCGACGCGATGATTGCCGAGGGAGAAGTATCGATTATCGACGAACAGAAGACATGTGTATCATACATACGTGAAATTCATACCTGTAAACAGTGTAATCGGTCGATTCCAAGCGATGCGAACTATTGTCCATATTGTGCCGAACCGGTGGGGAGCCTTCAAACGAAAAGGAAATCCACATTACCCGTAAAGGATCCCCTGTACCGTACTACCGCAGAGCTGGAAGAGTATCAGAGGGTGTATGGGATCTCCCCGGAGACGATCCAGAGCATGAAGGATCGCGGCCGGTTGGTGGAGATTGATGAACAGATCGGTAATGCAAATATCAAAAACACCAGAAAAAAGAAATAACTCCCAATGGATCTGGCAGACAAGTCGTGTCTTGGAAAGCGCCCCATTCCTTTGAGTACCCTGCGCTTCTGTTGGCGTTTCTCGGTGTCGATCGATGGATTATACCCCCGCGATGAATTAGCCCTCACTCTTATCTCATATTTTTGACGTTACGTCAAGCCCGGGCCGGCAGCAACCAGCCTGATCAACCTGAGAGGACATTTTGTCCTTGCCGGATTTGTCAATCAATCAAACGATAAAAGGAGCGAACGGATCGAAGGTGCACATGTAACATGTGCAGGCATGAGGGTATGACAAACGGATGAGGCCTTGGTCGTTTGTCCGATCCTTTCGCCCGCTGAGGTGAGGTTAATCGCTGTGGTGGGCACTAGGCCCGGTCGCATAATTTGCCGGGCCCTGCAGATCCTGCCGGACCTTCAGAACCGAGACCTGGCAGCGGAAAGTGTAGACAACCGGCGACTGTTATGTCTCATAACCGGAGAGGTAGACATTTTGTCTACCACTTGGGGACGTTACGTCCCCAACCTGGTACGTACCCAATGCCGGGAAGGCCGAGAAAGTTTACCCACTCTATTATGGAGGTTTCCGTGTCAGTCAGCGTTCATCTGTGTTGATGGATGAATGGTTCCGGAATCAATTTAGGCATCTTTATGTTGTTATTAGAATACAACGGATCACATGGGCATCCTGAATTTATTTGTGAAATTATTATCCAGCACCAGTAAATCTGATCCTCGGCAATCACGATCGAGCTCTTTTAATGCCTCCGGGGGTGGACGGATTGATTACAACCAGCTCCTAAAAAATGCCGTTGCGCAATTACCCCCTGAGGCCGTGACAATCCCAAACATTGGAGTTATTGAACCGATCTGTCCTTATTGTCACAAAGCTCTGAAAAAGATGCCAACTCGAAAAACCGCATGCGAATTTTGCGGAAATGCAATCCGGGTAACAAAACGTCCATTCGATAAAAAGAAAGCACTTTTTACTGAATCACAACTGTCACAGGTAGAAGAATTAACTGCATTATATGAAGCAATAAAAAAAATGCCGAATAACCTTCGGATTTTTAAGCGTGAACTAAATGAGTATCAGGATCTGGGATTGACTCAATGGAAATTCTTAGGGTGTCATGATGAACGCGCAGCACCGATAGAGAGAGAACTCGATGGGAGAGTTGTTGAAATCGGATCCGAAGACGAGAAGAGGATGCTGGTATACCTGGTGGATCCCCGTTACCGGTTCTGTACAAACGCTGTAATCGAAAGCAGACGTAAATGACAATAAAATTGCAATAAAATTGTAATAAAATGACAATAAAATTGTCAAGCCCGGCTCGGCAGTTACCCGCCCGATCAACCGCTCGGAGAACAAACCCCCCTTTGCAGGCTTGATAGTCAATCAAACGATCAAAGGAAGAGTCGGCGAGGGGGGAGAGCCTCATCCCTCTTACCGATATCGCGGCTGGCATCGGATACACCCGCTCAGCCATCTCGAAGTGCTGACGGTCAGGCTGTCAAACGTGCATCTTCACGGGCCTTCTGGATCTTGGGATCTTCCATCTTCGTTTCGGCGATTGCAGAACTTGGTTCAACTGACGCGATGCGGGCTGCCTCGTCCATTGTTCGAGCTGCTCCGCACTCCACCAGGGTCTCGCAATATTTCTTTTTCGCGATCTCAAGCAGGTCCTTGTTGAGTTTATCCAAGACTTCTTCCGATGAGAGAATGACCATAATCAGGTCTCCACGAGGTGGTTGTAATGTTCCGGATACCAGTGCCGGCCCTTGCAGATCTGGTCCCACTCTGTTTGCGAGAGTTTGCGGCCGTGTCCCTGCCCTTCAAGAGCCAGGACGTACGTTTTACCGAAGAGTCTGATGCAATTGACGTCGACCCCAGGATGGAGCGCCCCAAGTTCGGGAATATCAGCGAGGAGGATCCACCGGACTTTTCTTTGTGGGGTGTTCGAGAAGTGAGAATAATCCACCTCTGCATAGTGGAGCCCGTTGACATTGACCAACCGGCGGAACCGGGCAAAAAAGGATTTAAGGTTATTCGTTTGGAGAAATGCCCAGCATTCATATCCCTTCTGACCGGGAAACTGAGGCTCTGGAAAATCAGTAACGATCTCAATGCCGTGTTTATCCTTCTGTACTACTGGTGCTTGGTTTTCGTTCGATTCTACTTCAGTCATGTTCTTTCATTCCTTTTTGTGAGATTGGTAAGCATGACGAGGGGACGGATTACCTTCCCCCCGAGTTTTGACAAACGATTCGAGGAAGACCGCAATGACAATGCGGCGGGCTCTGTTGAGACACGGCATTACCCCTCCCCAGGAATCACTCAAGAAAGGAGGATATTGCCCATGTGTTCCGAACATCATCACCCGGATATTCATATTGTGGTACACCTCAGCACGGTCGCCGCTACCTCTTGGGCCTGCCGTATTGCCCCGCGCTTGATCCGAACATCCTGACTCTGACGGGCCTCCATAATGGCTGCGGCGAGCTCTGCCGTAAGTGCGTGCAAAACTTCGAGGGCCTTTTCGTTATCCGGTACCCGAAGGACGTGCCCTTGTTGCTTATGTCGTGCGATAGCGTGGCGGGACACGCAATAGCGTGCAGCGATATCCAGGATTGTGGACTTTTCCCCGGCTATGGCAAGATCGATCTCCTTTCTTTTCGGATGCTGACAAATTGTGCATGGGCGGCCTTTCATGTGCTTCCTCCAGATTTTTCCATGAAAATGGATCGATATTTTTCAAATGGTGCGATATGGTTCGGTTCATTCGTCGTGGACCCGATGGATCGAATCGATCTGTTCCAGTCAAATCGACCCCCCTTTAGGGCGCTCAATAATTCTGAATAACGCAGTATACTACCGACGTAATGTCGCGGATTATATCTGAGCTGTCCGACGACGGTTTTGATAAAACGGGTAAAATGTCGCGTTATGCCGCGGTATACCAGACGTGAAACGGTGATCACAACCACGCACATGCGCAGAAAATTGCGCACTATTGCGCGTTTGCCACGTCTGAAAAGGTGAAATTGATCTGCGCAAATTGTCCCGCTATGTCCCGATATTTTTCCATATGCGGGGAATTTTAAGGGAAAATTGCGGCCTTCACGACTTGCATAACCGTTTGATTGCTGATGGAAAAGGATCCCGTCCGGTGCTGCCAACCATGGACGTTTTGTCCATGGTGATGTTGGCGTCATCGCGGGCCCCCTGCAGCTTGCCAGGCCGTCCGGAATGCTTCAGCGTCCGGGACCTTGGCCGGGTTATTTCCGTAGCTGAGGAGGACGTCTGTCAGTTCTTCTCTGGTTTTCCCCGTGTATGCAGGGTATGCAGGATTGGAGCCGTTTACTTTTTCATTACGTGTACCGGTACCTTCCTTTTCTTCTGTACTTCCTTTTAAATTAGAAATACCCTGAATATCCTGCATATCGGATACTTTTTCACGCCGTTCACCGGGGGAGATATGCAGGGTATGCTGGTTATCAGCATCTTTCCTTACAGCATCCGGGAAAATGGGAGAGAGGTTCTTGAGTTTGAAACCCTGGTAACAATGCTCCTGCCGGCCATTGATTTTCGGGTACGCATCGATCGCCCCTGCCTGTTTCAGGAGCTCGGTGATATCCTTCTGGGACTCGACCTCGAACTCCGCATCATGGCAATATTCCACATAGGAGGCGTACAGATCTCTCTTCACCAACACGGCCCCTTTGCAGCGTTCCAGGCAGTCCCGGATGAATGCATAGCCGCTAGAGGCATCGCTCAGCCAATCGCGCTCTACGTTCGTTGTGGTGATGAGATCCTTTGACTTGATGATCGCGGTCATGCGCTCGATGATCAGGAGCAAAAAGCCTGAGATGAACTCATCTGTGAAGAGCCGGGTATCATAGTCAGGGTCCCGGGTAAATGACCGTTCGAAGTTCACCGCGATCCAGCGGGACCACCAGGCATCATCCCCGCCTTTAATTTTCGGGTACCTGTTGGCAGAAAAGAGAAAGACCGCCCGATTCACCATCGAGTAAGGATCCTTGTGCTTTCGTTCTACGGTAACAGCATCCCCACCGGTCAATGCCTTGAACAAGCCTATGTTACCGATCTTCGAGTCTGCCAGATCTGCATAGGCGTTTACGATCTTCCCGTCAAGATCTGCGAGTCGGAACCGGTCGAAGAGGAGGTCATGGAGGCTGATATTCGAACAGGTCCCCGGGCCGAAGAGACAATGAGTGACAAGCCGGATAAACGTGCTCTTCCCGCTGTCCCGGTCCCCCTTCAGGAAATACGCCCGCTTGTATACCCGGCCGAGCATCGAAAGGAGCGAGTGAGCGGGGATCTGGAGCAGGAGGTCCTTATCGACCCCAAGGGAATTGAGATACTCGATCACGGCCCCGGTCTTGGCGGCGGGGTCATACTTCGCCCGGATCTTGTAATTGAATCTGTATTCGGAGGAGTGGTTGACGAGGCTTGCCGTGCCGGTCTCGAGGTCCAGCAAGAGGACTCCATTCTCCAGAGGGATTGCGTTCGGGGATTGGTTGAAAGGATATTCAAGATTCGGGGAGTCGAAAAGAATGTAGTGCTTTACCTGGGCCGTGGCTGTTGTGACTTTTTCTTTGGCACCCATCCCCCGATATTGCAGGACGGTCTGAATCTGGCTTTCGAGCTGCCCTTTATCCTCACGGAAAATTCCGTCCCGGTACCGGAACACCGCTCCATTGAATGACAGGAGATCTCCATTTCGGAGGAGCTCCTGAGCAATCCCGTAATAATCGACGCCTTCGCGTTTCTCATCGGCTACTTTTTCAGCGGTGACCCGCTCCACTTCTTTCTTTCGGGCTGCCTCACATCCGGCAGCGATTCGGGCCTGCTCTTCATCAGTGAAAATGAGATCGGATGGCGGCGGCGTCATATGGCGTATCCCTTCTTCTGCATGAGTGCCAGGCATTCAGTGATGAGATCCTTCTCAGGTCGCAAATCATATCCGAAAACCGAAGTTCCATGGCGGGCCTCAAGCGCGGTCAGGAGCTCCCAGCCGGACCGGGCCCCGAACGGGAGGAATGGCGTTCGGCCGGGCGGGACATAGGCCTCCATCAACCGGTCACCCCGGTTTCCTGAGTGGGAGGGAATGGGAGCAGGCCTCTCAAGTGTGATATGCCGTTCGGACCGATCGAAGGCTCGATCCTATTGAAGACGTGCTCTCTAAGGCGGGGAGGTAAAAACGCGGCAGCATCTATCCATGAACGGAGCTGGCCGGGCGTGGTGATGCGTCCCTCCTGGATGAGTTCGATGAGCACCTCGGCGCGGCGTGATGCGGACCCGCTCATGATCGGATCCTCCCGGCCTGCACGAGCTCAGCAACAGACATCTCCGACTCCGGAGAGTTCAAGAAAAAGAGTTCACGGATTCTGAGTGTTTGGCCCGGGGTCAGGCGCTGGGGATCCCACTGGACGCTTTCGAGCAGGAGGATTGCGCCGGCCCGTTTGACAGGTGTAAAATCAGGAGAGGGCGGGCGCTCCATATAATTCTCCTGTCGCTGCCACACGCGATGGTGTAACGATTGGCTGGTTGTTATCGTTGCTCTCTACGAGGAGCCAGTGCCCACGCTTGATTGCGGACAACGCTGCCATTTTTCTTAAGGGATCGAGCTGCTCAAGCACATCGCGGCGGATGCGGAAGGCGGGAGTTGCGGGAATAATCGTCCCACTCATTGGGGCCTCCCGACCTGCTCATAGATGATCCGGTTTTGATCGTCGAATTTGACGGAAAATTTATCTCCGCGCTGGAGACCCATCCGATTGCGGATCTCTTGGGGAACGACCACAACCATTGATTGGCTGAGCATCATTCCCCGAACAACACTACAAAGTTGTTCCATATTTGTATATGAGGACTCTTACCAATATATACCAATAAGAAATGTTATATACTGACAACGTTGTTAGTATTATTCAAGGTAGTTATTATCATGTCAAATATCGAACCCCGCACTCAAAAAAGAACAAAAACTCTGCCCGAAAATCAAACTAAAATTCTATTGCATATTGCCCTTAATGGTCCGATAGATGCATATCGCATGAATAAAGAATTATCCTTCAAATTATCAACGACACAACTCGCATTTAAGACCCTGAGGGAAATGGGACTAATTAAATTAAAAGACACGATAAAGGGGAAAACTGATCAAAATAGGAAAATCTACGATCTTACGCCGTATGGATTTTGTTTAGTTACGGGTGCAATGATTGAGAACAATTCTGTCGTGTCTTTCGATGAAGTGAGTAAATTTCTAAAAATTCACAAAGAGCTTTTTCCTGATCTATTGGAGAAATGGGATTTTTTTATTAATAATTCAAAGGATTATTTTTCCCACAATCCTGTTGAATGGCAACAACCTGTTTACATGGTCCATATTCCCGATATTTCGACCCAAATTTGGTGTGATATTTTACGTCATACATGTAATTCGGTAAAAAACTCATATCATTGGAGTGGTAAGGAAGTAACTGTTGAGATGATTTGTGATGAGTATAGACAGACCCTGGTTAATGAATTGTATGAAGATCAGTACGGTCCATATATCGATGGGTTCGTTTATTCCTTGAAACAAGATAAAGAATTATGGGACGAATTGGTACCCGAAGTACAATCGTTTATTGATGACTTTAAAGAGAGAATTGTGAGACTTGAAAAAATAATAGAATAATGATCAATTCCCTTCATTTTACGCGCTCCCGTGAATTTCTTCTCTCTTACAGACCCTCTTTCTTTATCACCGCCATCTCTGCCCTGAGCTGGGCCATCTCTGTTTGGATCCGCTGCATCTCCGTTTGGTACTCCGGCAGGGCCTCCGCTTGCCGCTGGGCCTCAGCCAGCTCTTGAGCTACCTGGTCGGTCAGTGTCATCGAGCAGATTTTACAAAACCGAGAATCACTCGGGTTGGAGGTCTTGCACCGCGGACAGATGATCGGGGCCATAGGATCCAAGGCCGGCTCCTCATCGTTCAGCTTCCCCTCTACCTGGAGGATCTTGTTGTCGATATCACGGCTGGAGAGGTGGACGTAAACCGCAGCCATTGCGGATTTTGAGGACCACCCGGCATACTGCCTGAGTTCTGCCTCAGTGAGTTGTCTTCCCCGGGAGGTGAGGCGACCATGCCGGAATGCGTGAGGGTTCGTGTTCTTCGGGCAGCCTGAGAGATCGCCCAGCCGTGCAAAGAGGTTCTGCACCCGGCGCGGCGTCAGTCTCGTGGGCGTTGTGCTTCCCCTCCTTCTGGATGTGACGAATAAAGGGGCGTCCGGGTCGTTCCGCATCGGGTGAATATTGCACCAGGCCTGCAGGTCCGGGACCGCTGACACCAACCGGATATTGCGCCTGCCGGTTTTCCCGTTCACTGAGATCACCGCCCCGTACTGGTCGAACGTGACATGACCGACATTGCAGCTCAGGACCTCCGAGATCCGGGCCGCGGAGTCCCACACGACCGCGACCAGGGCCCGGTCCCGCTGGTTTTCGCAGGTCTCAAGCAGGCTCCGGACGTTATCCGATGCGAGGACCTTCTCCGGGCGGATATCGTTCTTGGGCCGTTGCGGTTTGAAGGTGATGATCTCCCGGTCCGGTACCAGCCAGTGATAGAAAACGGAGAGCTCCTGGATATCCCCGTACGCTGTGGCCGCTGATTTCGTTTGCTTCCGGTGCAGGTAGAAGTTCTCCAGGTCCTCAGTGCTGGCCGTCTTCGCGTCCTTCATGTCGAACCAGAGCAGGAAGCCGTATACCTTCCAGAGTTTCGTGGTGATCGTGGTCTGCTGGATGTTCCGGAGCTGCATGTGCCGGAGGTACTCGGAGAAGTATTTCTGATTAATATAATCCAGTTTTTTGTATTTCCCCAGCAGGTCCATGAAAGATAATAGTATCAGGTCATTTATAGTCCCTTTGTTTACCGCTATATTGAGGGGCTAGTCCCGCAGGGGTTCGCCGGTTCGAATCCGGCTCCTCGCATCCGGCTTTTGATAGGTATTTCGTACATTTTGAACTCTTCTTGTACTACCGCATTGTTCTCAATGCTTCCCTAAATTGCAAGGCGCGTCTGTATCCCACGAGTAAAAACTACGATACGGGAACTGTTGCTTTTAAAAACCTCTGAAAACCGCATGGCGTTTGAGCCGTTGCAGGCGGAAGTGTTTATTTGTTCAGCGTTTTTTTTCGTCTGTAATACAATCCCGCTGTTCCTGTAAATCCTTTTTAAGATAAATCATATCAACAAGTTGTATGTCACCCTCAAAAATCGGGTGATCGTAATTGTCGGCAAAGAAATTTTTTACCCGATGTGAGGTTTCAAATCCACAACGTTCATAAAACGACAGGATTGCCGGCGTTTCTCCTGTCCCGACAAGCATTGTTTTGTAGTCGTTTTTGTAGAAATCAAAAATGAATTGTATCAATGCTCTTCCGTACCCTTTGCCCTGACAGTTCTCGTATGTTGCTATGTTTTTCAGTTCGCAGGTTTCGCTGGTTACCGGCACGACAACGCAAACACTTTTCAAATCATCGTCATATAAAGCAAACAAGTCACCACCCGGCAAATACTTGTCAATCATGGTTTCCTGCTCGTCTGCCAGCAGCAATAAGTCAAGGAACTGTTTCTTATTCTCGATAATTTTCTCGATTTTCACCATATCTCTGTTGTTTCCTCATGTGTCCGGTTTAATTTTCCGTCGTATCGCCCGCATTACCGCTAACGAGGGTATTCCCGCCATAGGGCGTGCTGCATTTTTCCTGCGTCATCCTGTTCCTGACCATTTTTCTCTGAAAGGCGATGAGAAAACTCCCGATGTAAAATGGATCGTTTCCATCCCTTCAACCACCAGGATCGAAAATGAGAAAACCTCCTCGCATCAGGCTTTTTTCTTGGATTGTTGTGGAAGGGTATCTGCGGTTTCAACAAACCGGTACGCCCCTTTCGGGATGGTTATGGCAAACCGGGCACCTTTGCCGTATTCCCCGATCTCCAGAATCGTCATACCGGTGATGGCAAGGATCTCCTTGGCAAGGAACATCCCAAGGCCGGTATTCTTGCCAAAGCCCCGGTTAAAGACAAGAGGCTTGTCTTTTTGGGGGACACCCTGCCCATTGTCTTCATAGAAGCAGGTAAGGCACTCATCGGACTCATGGAACGAGAGCCGGATCCTGTCCATTGTTGTACCTCCATGGCGAAGGGAGTTGTCAACAAGGTTATAGAAGACCTTCGTCAGCAGCGGGTCAGCCAGTACCTCGACATCAGTCCGCTCTGCTTCTATCCGGACATCCTTTAAGACAAGACCCCGCGTGGACTTGATTAGTTGCGCATTCATGTTCTGCCACGACGGCGCTATCATGCCCATCGTCTGGTAGTCCCGGGTGAAGGTGATCTGTTCTTCGATGGTAGTGACAACTTTCATCTGCTTCCTGATGAGTTCCAGTTTCTCGGGGTCGTCTTCATTGTCCTGGGCCAGGTCATGGTAGGCACGGAGCGCGCCAAGCTGGTTGAGGATATCATGGCGGGTGATGCTTGAGAGAAGCTGGAGCTTGGCATGGGCTGTCCTGAGCCCGCTCTCGGCTAATCTCCGGTCGGTGATATCTTCGGTTGTCCCTTCAAGGGTAAGGATCTCACCGTGATCGTCTGGAATCCCTCGCGCGTTTATCGTAAGCCAGATATGTTCCCCGTCCCTCTGTATGAACTCAATATCCATTGCCCGGATCGCCTCGCCTTTTGTGATCCGTCCAGTGACGATGTCCCGGTCCTTTGGATTGGCATACAGGTCACACATGGACCGGACCGATTGTTTCATCTCGTCGGGAGAGGAGTACCCGAAAATCCATGCAAAGGCCGGGTTGATCTCGATGATGCTTCCATCCGGGGCAGTCCGGTAAATGCCCAGGATCGCATTTTCGAAGATATTCCGGTACCGGGTCTCGCTTGCCCTGAGGGCAGCCTCGTTTCGTAACAGTTCTTCGTGGTGGTGCCGGAGTTCTTCTTCGATGGCGGTCAGTTCTTCAAAGGACGCCGCAAGGTCTTCGTTCTTCCTGAGCAGCGATTCCTGCATCTGCCGGAGTTCGGAAATATCTTCGACAATACAGACAACACGGAAGAATGTCCCGTGCTGGTCTTTGAGCCCGCTTGCACTGACACTGGCATCGAGGCTGGTCCCGTCCTTCTTTTGCATCCGGTAGATCTGGTTCCGCGACGAGCCGGTGGTCAGCGCCTGCCGGAAATATTCCTTTGCGGTATCTGCATAATCCCCGTGGACAAGGGACGCAAACGGTTTTCCGATAATCTCGCTCTTGTCGTACTGCAGCACATCATTCATCCTGCGGTTGCAGTCGACAATGATGCCCTGCCGGTTGACCGAGATGATCAGGTAAGGCGCAGCATCGAAGATATGCCGGAACTTCTTCTCGTTTCGTGCCAGTTTCTCTTCAGCATTTTTGAGACGGCTGATATCCGTCACCATGGCAAACGAACCGGAAAAACGCCCTGCATCATCGAAGATCGGGGAACCGGATACCAAAAACCAGCAGGTAGTCCCATCTTTCCGGATAAACCGGCACTCGAACTGTTCGCTTATGCCGGCGATCCGGTTCTGTCTCCTTATTGCATGGTCCTTTGCATGCTCCTCTGCCATGAAACTGGTGATGCTTGATCCCAGGATCTCCTCTTCTGAATAGCCGAGGAACTCCGTGAGTTTCCGGTTGACGAACGTGGTGTTGAAGTCAGAATCAAGCATCCAGATGCCTTCGTTTGCCGTCTCGACAATGCAGCGGTACTTTTCCTCGCTGGCTTTGAGGGCCGCCTCGTTTTTCAGCAGGATTTCATGGTGGTGGCGGAGTTCCTCTTCGATGGCGGTCAGTTCCTCAAAGGAGGCTGCCAAATCCTCGTTCTTTCTGAGCAGTGAATCCTGCATCTCCCGGAGTTCGGTGATATCCTCGATGACGCAGACAATCCTGAAGAATGTCCCATGTTGGTCCTTAAGCCCGCTGGAACTGAGGCTGACACCGATCTCCGTCCCATCTTTCCTCTGCATGCTGAATGTCTGGTTTTTTGCTGAACCGGTTGTCAGCGTCTGCCGGAAATGCTCCTGCACTTTGGCATTATCATCCCCACACAGGAGGGAGTCAAACGGCATTCCGAGGATCTCGCTCTTCTCGTACTGCAGCACATCCTGGATCTTGCGGTTGCAGTCAACAATGACTCCCTGCCGGTTGACCGAGATGATCAGGTAGGGTGCGGCATCGAAGATATGCCGGAACTTCTTCTCGTTTCTCGCCAGTTTGTCCTCAGCAGCCTTGAGGCTGCTGATATCCGTGACCATAGCAAACGAGCCGGTAAAATTGCCCGACGTGTCGACAGAAGGAGAGCCGGAGACAAGGAGCCAGCAGGTACTTCCGTCTTTCCGGATGAACCGGCATTCGAACTGTTCGCTCTTCCCCTCCTTCCAGTTCTTCTTTCGGACACCGTAATCCCGGGCGTGCTCCGCTCCCATGAGGCTGGTGATCTTCTTCCCGATCAGTTCATGCTCTGAATACCCGAGGAATTCGGCGAATTTCCGGTTGATGAAGGAGATGGAAAAGTCTTTGTCCAGCGCCCAGATCCCTTCGTTTGCCGTCTCGACGATCCTGCGGTACTTCTCCTCGCTCTGGCGCAGAGCGTCCCCGCTCCGTTTCAGTTCATCGTAGTTTGCCCTGAGTTCCTCTTCCTGTCCTGTCAGCTGTTCGTACGCTGCCGCAAGCTCCACGTTTGTCTTGTGGAGTTCTGCCTCTGCCCGTTTCCTCCGCTCGTCGTCTTCCCGGGCACGGAGCGCAAAAGTCAGGTCATGGGCCATCTCTTCAAGAAGGGAGACGATCTGGTCGTCAAAGAACCCGGTCTCGGGGGCGCAGAGCGTGAGGGCACCGGCATAGCGCGTACCGCGTGCAAAGGGGATTGCCGCGATGGCCTGGTATCCCCTGCGGATCGCCTCGGCTTTCCATGGATACGAACACGGATCTTCCGGGAGGGAATTATAGATCGTGCATTTTCCCGAGCGGAATGCTGCAAGCGTTGGGCTGCACTCGGGATCCTTCGCATCGGGTGCTGTGGTCAGGTTCTCCAGGTAACCATCCGTGTGCCCGTACGAGGCAATGGGGCCGATGGTATCGGACCCGCCGGCGATACCGGCCCATGCCATCCGGAACCCGCCGCTCTCAACCGAGATTTTGCAGATCTCCTCGAGCAGGTCAGGCACTTTTGTGTTCCGCACAATGGCCTTGTTGGTTGCACTCAGGAGGGAATAGAGCCGGTTGAGCCGGTAGATATGGAACTCCCCCTGCCGGTGCTCGTGTGCGGTGATGATCTTCCGCGCAAGTTCGGTGAACTGGGGTTTGGGTGCACCGCCCTTCTGCATGTAGAAGTCCGCACCGTACTCGAATGCCTCAACCGCTACTTCCTCCCGCCCTTTGCCGGTAAAAATGATGAACGGCAGTTTCGGGAACTGCCTCCGTAAGCTCTTCAAAAACTCGATGCCGTCCATCTCCGGCATCTGGTAATCGGAGACGACTACGTCGTAGTGGGAGGTGGAGAGGAGTTCGAGTGCACGTGAGACAGAGGTTGTTATGTCGACTTTGAGTTTGCCCGTCCGCTCAAGGTAGGTCTTGCCAATGTCAAGGAGCACTTCTTCATCATCTACATAAAGGACTGAAATCATATGCAAGCGTCCTGGCACGAGACGATGCCCCGGGCTGTAACCGTGTACGGTTTAATCGCAGGAGCTGATATACAACTCGGTTTTATCCTGCGGAAAAAAAGAATAATCTGGGCATATTTTTCTGTGAATCTATGCAATCCTGCGGATTTTATCCCTTTTGCCGGGGGAAATGTCAAAAAAATTTCGTCTGAAATCCGCGATAATAATGCATATATAGTCTATATCAGCATAAACACCGCGCAGTAGAATACGAAGATCGGGATGAAGAGCGCCAGGTAAAGGGATTTGTTCCAGCGCCAGATCGCAAGGCCGTCCATGGTTTCGATGGGCATCAGGCTGTAGACCGCGGTGATAAGGTTGATGGTGAACCCGATCCCCCCGGCAATAGCCCAGACACCGCCAAGCATCACCATGGCCAGGAAGACGAACGTGAGGATGATGGAGACAACCGGCCCGGCCACCATCTCGATCCCTATCGTTCTCGGGTTTTCATCGTCCGTCCTGTTGACGAGATTCCGGTACGAGGCGCCGAATGCGTTGCCAAAGAGCCACGCCGTGACGAACATGATGACCGTCCCAAGGCCCCAGAACCGGGTGTCTGCATCCTGCCCGTGTTTTGTGGCAAAGTACCGGTGCGCAAAATCGTGGAGCAACACGGACACCGCACCAACAGCAATGTAAATGAGCACCATGTCAAGGGTGAGTTCGGCCCGGTCTGCAAGCATGAAGGCAAGCGCGACAATGATGATGGCAATCTCGATGACCAGGACTTCCGTTGCCGAGAGCCCGAAATAATGCTGCTCCATCTTCCGTACTGCGAGTTTACGGGCAGCGATCTCCTTCTCGCTCAGTTTCTCGATCGCATGTCCCCCGATGAGGTCTGCGAAGAATTTCAGGAACTTGAGGATGATCTGCCAGATGAACCCGATGTTTGCAACAATGATCTGGATGACGAGCACCGCGATGCTCGTGATGACCGCGGCAAGCGCCATGAACTGTGCGGGAATGTATGCCGATGCCGGGAGGTTTGTTGCTGCAGGACCTTTTGCTTCCTGGATCAGGCCGATGATTCCCTCCCGGCGTTCCTGTGCGGGTGTGCCCGGTGTGGGAGCGGTTGAGGGTGCCGGGCTGCCGACACTGATGAGACTGGTCTTTGAGATGGTGTCGCTGCCAAAGATATTGGAGACTTTCAGCTGGATCGTGTAGATCCCCGGCTGCATAAATGTATGCGTGGGATTCATTTCCGCGGAGAGTCCGCCATCGCCAAAGTCCCAGTTCCATGCAGTTGGCTTGTTTGCTGATGTATCGGTGAACGAGACGGTAAGGGGGAATGTGCCCTCAAGGGGCACCGCGGAAAAGTCCGTAACCGGCGGATTGCCTACGGCAATGAACCCGTCCACGGTCTTTGTGTCCGATCCGTACTGGTTTGTTACCGTGAGGCTGACGGTATACTCGCCGTCAGCCTTGTAGGTATGGGTGGGATTCTCGCGGTCGGATGTTGTCCCGTCCCCGAAATCCCATGCATAGGTCATGGGCGTGTATCCCAGGGACGTGTCAGCAAAGCTGACCACGAACGGGGGTGAACCGTGCTGGTTGCTGGCAAAAAAATCTGCAACTGGTGGATTGGTCACAACGATGTATCCGGAGCCGGGATTTGTGCTGTCCGCTGCCGCAGCGGGCAGGGACGCAAGCCCCAGGAGCGAGATGCAGAGAAACAGGTAGACCAGTATGCGGTGCGTCATGGTCCCCCCGGTTTGGTGTCCATGAGCGGACGGGAGATCCTGCTTCGGTTGTACATGCTCTGGTATATTCTGTGGTTCCATAAAGGAATTCCTGTCCTTTCTCTTTTTGCTACCGCTATGCAAACCGGATCCCCTCGTTCCGGAACGCTTCAATGATCCTCGTGTTGACATAATCGCGGACAATATTTGCGTAGGTGTACTCGTGGGTGAAGAGAGCGACATCGAAGGTCAGCGAGTTCTTGTCCATCCTGGCCAGGTAAATGGTTGAGCCCGGGACCTCAGCAATAAACTCGCATTTCTGTGACTTTGCGTCATCGATGACCTGCATCAGGATGGATTTCACCTTCTCGATATCTGAATCAGGAGAAACAGAGACCGGTATCAGGACACGGGCCTGCGGGCTGGGCAGGGAATAATTCCGGACAACGCTTGTCGAGATCTTGTTGTTCGGGATGGTGACGATATCGGCGTCCAGCGTCACGACCCGGGTACTCCTCGGCCCGATATGTACAACGTCCCCGAGGATATCGTTGATGAGGACGCGGTCGCCCACCTTGAACGGGCGGTCGGTGATGATGACAGCCCCGCCAAAGAAGTTGGAGAAGAGATCCTGTGCAGCAAGGGCAATGGCAATGCCGATGACTCCGGCACCGGCAATGAGGGGGGTGATGTTCACATTGAAGAGCGTGAAGACATAGAGAATTCCCGTGAACCAGATGAGATATTTTGCAATCCGCTTGAGGATGTCGACAATCTGGTCGTCCACCTCAGATTCCGTGGTCTCTGCAAGGGCATCGCCGTACGTCTCCAGGACCCCGTCCACGAACGTTGCGATGATCCAGGTTGCGATCAGGATGTACAGTGCATAGATGGCGTTCGAGCTGGTAAGCCACGCAAACTGCGGGTAGACCACGATGGCATTTTTGATGGCAAAATACAGCGGCACAAAGAATGCAAGGAGGACCAGCGGATTTCCCAGCGAGTGGACGAGAAGGTCGTCCAGTTTTGTCTCTGATTTCTCTGCTCGTTTCTTTAAGAAGAGGAAGACACCATACACGATGACCGCAGCGACAATCCCCGCCGCGATGTACAGGAACGAGTCAATGATTGTCGAGTCCATTCATCAGCTATGTGCTGCGCCGGTTCTTGAATTATTCAGATCCACGCAGTTAGCTTATCACGAAGTTATTCCATGAAAAACATGACATAAAATAATGATGGGGGCTGATGCCCCATACCCCCAGTTGTGATGAACGGCCGCCGCCCCGAAGGGCGCCCTGCGGCGGCATCAACTACTTTTTCGAAACACGATATTGCCCTCTCATATCCCATGAGGGACGCTGAGGCGGGAATTACTCACTCGAAGTGCGACAGGACTTCAATCCCGGAGTATAAAAACGAAAGTTATCAGACTTTCTTCGAAGAACGAAGGGGTCGTCAGACCCCGAGTTCGAGAAAAAAGTCGTCAGACTTTTTTCGTCGTGTCTCCTTTCATAATATATTTGACCAGCAGGAAGATGACGAGAGCGATGATGACAAAGTCGATGATGGCCCCGGCATAGTCCCCGACAAGGAACTTCAGGGGGCCGATCTCCAGCGTTGCCAGCCGCCAGTCGCCGCCCGGGATGATGACGGCAATGATGGGCATGATGATATCGTTCACGGTCGAATTGACCAGTTTCGTTGCGGCAGTACCGATGACAAACGCAACTGCAAGACCGATAACCTGGTATTTGTTCAGGAAATCCATGAACTCCTTGCTGAACCCCTCGGCACCTTTGCCCAGGGTAGACACCCCTCCGCCAATCATCTTTTCAGCGTTGCCAAGTGTTTTATCAACCATAATGATACACCAGTCAGGACATCATCGTCCCTGATTGTTACCATGAACCTGTTCCTTCATTAGGCTTACTATCACCGGAAAGACAACGCCGGGGATTCCAGAGCAAAAGGCTGATGTGCCGGGTCAGGATCTGTCGCCCGCAGTGATCGACCCGATGATTGCGGGCTTGCCTTTGTATCGTGTCAGGGATCCATGGATGGTAACGGGAAACAGGGACCCGTCCTGATGCCGGGCATTGACCGTGTACCGCTCCGAGCTGACAATGCCGGAAAGCCGGTCAGCAACGGCTTTTCTCACCCGGGGCCGGTCCTCCTCCGGAAAGAGGAGGGTGAAATCCGGTAAGGCCAGAAGTTCGTCAGCGGGCCAGCCGGTGATTTGGGAGAACGCCGGGTTGACATAGATGAAGCGGTTGTCCTGGATCCTGTAGATCCCTTCCGCGAGCGAACCGGTCAGGCACCGGAATTTCTCCTCGGAATCTGCGAGTTCCTGAAGGACAGCGTGCTCTTTGGAGATGCCGATTAAAGAAACAATACTCTTCGTTGTCCCCGGGATCATCCCGACCGTGATGTATGTATCAATCGTATGCCCGTCATGGGCAAGGAAGCTGAACTGGTAATTCTTCGGCACGCTCGCGGGATTGGCCCGGCGCATTTCATGATATTTCTTCATGCGTTCGACACCCTGCGGGAAGACAAACTTCGTCCACAGCATCCGGTTCTCAATCTCGCTGCGGGAGTATCCGGAGATCCGCACCATCTCCCGGTTCGCCCGGATCACGATCTTGTCTTCTCCCAAAACCATCATGGCAGTTCCGGTTGATTCAGACACCGTGCGATACAGTGCTTCGGATTCATGGAGTGCCTTGTCGGAGGCTTTCCGGGCAAGGGCCCCTGCAATGATCTGGCCAAAGATCCGGAAGATGTCCAGGTCTTCTGCAGGGATAACATTCTCTTTCGTGGTTGAATCGATCCCGAGTAATCCCACGATCTGCTGGCCGATAGCAAGGGGAATGAGGACGAACGACCGGATCGCGATCTGGGCCAGCCATGCCATGTGTTTCCCCGTCTCGCCCGGTTCCGTGGTCAGTGCCGCGACACTGGGGACGTAAACCGGTTCGAATTGCTGGATCCGGTCCGCAGAACAGGAGAAACCCGGAACTTTGAACGAGCCGATCCGGTCCTTCATCAGGAAATTACCTGGAAAAGTCCATTCATGGGTAACAATAACCTCGCTGTTTTCGGCATTCTCCCGCGCAATGTAACCGTGATCCGCACCGGTTGCCGAACCAGTCTCCGCAAGGAGTTGCATGATTGCCTTGTCAATATGTTCGGGAGAGAGCCGGATGAACCGCCTTGCCATGACCGAAGTCATCCGGATCAGGTCAAGGTGACGGTGCAGTGCCTTTTCTGCATTCCTCCGGGAAATGGCCTGGTTGACCTTGTGGCCGAGTTCCGCGAAAAGGGCCTTGGTATCCCCGCCCTTCTGGAGATAAAGCCCACACCGCTGTTGATTGCTTCAACCACCACCTCCTCGCGCCCTTTCCCGGTGAAGAGGATAAACGGGATGTCGGAGTCATGCCGGATATGCCGAAGGAACCGGATCCCGTTGCACTCGGGCATCTGGTAATCGGAGATAATGGCATCGAAGGAATGCTCTTTCATCATCTCCAGCGCGATGGTCCCGGACTCGACAGTGGAAACAGAGAACTGGCCGCCCTGCTCAATGAAGAGTTTCCCCAGCTCAAGCAGGTCCGTTTCATCGTCTACGTAAAGAACGGAATAGGTGTCCGCCATATTAGAAACGCCCGCAACCGGGTTATGCAGTGTATGCTCATTATTGCAGCATGATACGAGTTTGGGTGAAAAAAGGGAGACCGAGGAATTTCAGATCAGCGGTCCCGGCTGCTGGTCGGAAAGCGCCGGAAGTTTTGTCGGCTTGACAAGAACCGGTTCTTTTCCCTGCCGGATTTTCTCAATGATAAGCTCCTTTCCCCGGCTGGTCATGGCAAAGACGGGGATGGCGATCCCGGCCTGGACAAGGGCTTTCTGGGCCACTGCCTCACGGATGGTCTTTGAGGCACACGAGGTGACAAGGTCGGATGCCGCGACAAGATCTTCTGCCTCCTGTTTTGTGAGACCGGTGACGTGGACCCCGACAATAAAGGTATCCGGGTGAATCTTACGGATCGCTGCTGCCGCGTCAGGTCCCGCGACTGTGACCGCAATCTTCCGGAACCCTTTTTCCACCGCGAGCGCAACGCCGGCAACCGGGTCCATCGCGGCATGTTTTCGGTCAAGGACAAATCCCCCTTCTTTCTCGATCCGGTCCATGACCTGAGTGTACGGACATGTCGAGGCGAGTCCCGACATCCTTCCCCCGATCCCCTGCACCATGGCCGGTTTTGTGGCAACGACCGTGCCGGCCCCGTCGCAGGCAATGACAGCAGCGTCGAGCAGCCCGGCCTGGATCCCGAAGCTCAGCAGTTCCGATGCACCGAATCCGACAAACTCCCGGTTGTCGATGACCTCCCGGTCTGGCGTGCACATGCCAAAGGCCTTGATCCGGTGCTCGATGTTTGCCTTCACTGATTCCTTTGTGATATCCGGGATCGGGTATGCAAATTTTTTCGCAAGCGGGCAGTCGCGGATCCGGGGTTCGCCGACCTCAACAACTTTCCCGTTGCGGATCACGATCCGGCATTGGCCGATCGCTTCGATGATATGCTCGTCGTTTCCCTGCGTCATGATGGATCTTCCCAACACCAGTTTGTTTCAGGGAATATAGGATTATTGCATGCAGGCAGCTTCCCGCCCGCGTTCATGGCAATGCATATGATGGAACAACGACGATAATTCTGTATGGGCGGGGGGTTGCGGCTCTGGGAGATCGATGTTGCCCGCGGGGTCGCGATCCTCATGATGATTGTCTTCCACACGATTTTCGACCTCTCGTTCTTCGCTATCTTTCCCGTCGATGTCGCATCCGGGTTCTGGCGGTATTTTGCGTATGCGACCGCGTCACTCTTCCTTTTGATTGTTGGGATCTCGCTTGTCATCAGCCATGACCGTGCGGCAACGAAACTGTCCGGTCTTTTGCTGGTAAAGAAATTTTTTCTCCGGGGCGCCGGTATCTTTACGCTCGGCCTGCTGGTCACGCTGGCGACATGGTTCTATCTCCCGCAGGGGTACGTGATCTTCGGGATTTTGCACCTGATCGGTGTCTCGGTGATGCTCTCGCCATTTTTCTTCCGGTTCAGGGCCTGGAATATTCCTGCTGGAATTCTGTGTATCCTCATCGGGTGGTTCGTGATGAGTCGTATCAGCCTGCTGTCGCCATCAATGCTCCTCCTTCCACTGGGAATTTATGGGCCCACGTTCTGGTCCGTTGATTACACGCCAATCTTCCCGTGGCTGGGCGTTGTCCTGATTGGGATGGGTGTGGGGGCTTTCCTGTACGCGGGTGCGACCCGGCAGTTTACATTGGAGCCCCTGACGGATCTTTTTGTACGGCCGCTCTCGTTTCTGGGCCGGCACTCGCTCGTGATCTATCTTGTCCACCAGCCGGTGATCATCCTGCTGCTTGCGCTGGTGACCGGGACGAAAGTACTGTGAGGTTTGTTGGCCGGTTTTTTCACCAGGTGCTTCCGGATCTGTTCTGCTCCATCATCCATACCACCCGGTACATTGCTTCATACCACATCACCATTGAGGAATGTGATGAACGGGAGTGTCCTGGATACTCCCTGTGCGGGAATCCACTCCCTGCCGGAATCCCCGTTTTTTGAGAGGCACCCATCCGGGCATGCATCGGGCCCCGGAGGGGTAGAGGATTGGGTGGGGGAAAAAGGCAGGATTCAGGAGCGCAATGCTGACAGGATTCGGGTGTTTACCTTTTACACCATCGATCATGATTGGTTTTAATCCGGTGTAACCTGCCAGCAGTTTCAGCTGCCGCTTTAGGAGTGGTGTATTACTATTCGATCACAACGGGTTTTTTAGAGAACCTCTGGTTCTTCTCATCTTCGAAGTCTGTTGACGGGCCGGATTCGAACATGGTTCATTTCGATCCGGATCGGTTTAAAAAATATTCAAAAAGGTGTTTTTGCGGGGAACTTATTGTTTCCTGAACAGCGAGTTGAACCAGTTGATGATTCCGTCAAAGATCCCACCCTGTTGCGTGGGAGTTGCAACGGGCGCCATCTGGGTCGGAGCCGGAGTTACTGCGGGAGCTGCTGTTGTCACCCGGGGCTGGAATGGGGTAACCTGGGCGAGTTCCCCGATGGTCTTGACGCCGGTGGCTGCCCCCGACTTGTAGAATACGGCATACAAGCTGAAGTGGGAAACCTGGGCGCTGACCGTGTGGGTGACCGGGTCGACAACGGTCGGTACTTCAACCCATGCATTGGTTGCCGGATCGAAGGTCTGGATGGTCATCGCTGCAATGTTGCCATTGACGGCCGCGATAGCATCTGCCCACTGCGCTGCAGTCATGGTGAACGATATGGTGACGGGCGAGCCGGTAAATTGCGCCCCCGTTGGTCCGCATTCAATAGCCAGGCCGGAGAAGGAGAAGGTTCCGCTCGTTGCCGTGTCTATAGTAACCGTTGCGGGATCAAGCGGAGTGACCGAGATCTCCCCTACCGGCTGGCCGGCGTTCGGTGTCCCGGGTCCCATGACCGCCGTGGTACCGACATCGATACTGACAGCCGATGAAAATCCTGCGGCCGGATCTGTCTCAATCTCGTAATTGGCAAGAACCTGGCCCTGTTCGTTGTGGGCGATAGTTGCTGTGGTTGTCGTTGTTCCCTGCACCGGGGCTAACTGGGCCGGAGCCTGCTGCTGGGGAGCAGCGGGTGCTGCAGGTGCCGCGGGAACTGAGCCGCCATATCCCTCACTTCCTCCGCTCGGGTTGGGGGGTGTCGGTGGCTGGGATACTGTATAGGTCCTCTCAAAACGGGTGGTGCCACTATCTGTTACCTTGATTGTGATGGATCCGGAATTAATACCTGTGACGGTAAAACTCAGGTCATATGTGTTTGCAGGATTTACGTTTTCAACCTTACCAATTACGGCATAATTAATTCCGACCTGGCCTCCGGATCTTGTTCCGCTCATGGAAACATCATACGTTCCTTTCTTGATGTTAGCACCTAACGTGATTGGATTACTCGACTCCCTCAATATTTCAGATCCATCAGGACGACGCACGACAAGCGTGGTAGCGCCGGAGATTCCCTTAGTTGTGGACAGTGTTGTTGTGACATCACCGTTGGAGAAATCGAAAGGCACATAAACTGAATTTAGTCTCACTGTGTTCTCAGTTACATCAAGATTGTCCGAAGTAATCCTGTATCCGAATTCGTTTGTGTTGGAAAGACCCGTGATGCTGACCGTGATAACGGTGCCGGGCTGGATGACAGTACCGTCAGCTAGTGTGGAATCCGCTGTGAATGCTGCCGATGCTGCCGGCACAAGGGCACAGCAGAACAGGGCAACAAGGACAAGGATAAGTATGTTCGTTTTTCGTCTCATAAAACCATATCTCCCGGAAATATATGCAATCCTATTATTTCATTCTCTGATAAAACTTGTGATTAACGTTTTGTTATCATATAAAAATCTTTGGTGCAATATTTCGTCATTGGCAGTACCTTAAAGATAGATTTAAACTTTTTGAGAAAAAATCTGTCATTTTCAGGGATTTTTGCAGGAAATGGAACGGGGAATGTGGTGCGTTAGGACAGATTATCGCATTTTTATGACTGTCCCATGTACTTCCGTCCGACGTAAATGAGGAATTTTTGACTGCATAAAACCGGAGAAACGTCAAACGAACACCCGGGTTTGGCCGGATTATTTTTCGCGTTTTATCAAAAAGGAAATGAAAAGAATAAATGGAATAATGGTGGATGTATATGTCTTGAGTATAATTCCCCAGGAATGCAAAAATCCAAATATCCCGTTACATTCGCGGATCAATATGACTAACAATACTCCACTTCCAACTATGGAATCCTGCTCAACGCCAAACCCGGGCAGCGCGGAGATTTCCGATCACCCTGAAGAATTTCTGAAAACTCCTGATCCCCGCATCGCTGTTGTCATACCAGCACAGAACAATGAATTATCCATCGGGAGCCTTGTCCTTCTTGCGCGCCAGTATACGCCCCACGTGATTGTCGTTGATGACAACTCGTTTGACAATACCGTTACGGTCTCCGAACAAGCCGGTGCGACTGTCATCAATGCCCGGGAATATGGCGGCGGACGGGTTTTTTCCATCCTGGCCGGGTGCCGGAGAGCGCTCGGGTATGGGTGCAAAGCAGTTATTCTCATCGACAGTTCCGGAAAGCACCTGACACAGGATATTCCTGCGATTGTCGAACCGGTTTTAACCGAGGATGCCGACCTTGTCATCGGATCACGGTACCTGAAAGGACGAAGGGTCATCCCCCCCTTCGAATTCAATAATGACGTGAAGGCCAAAAACCTTCAGGAATCACAGCGTGAGTTCAAAAGCACGGACCCGGAGTCGACATTCCGGGCATTAAGCGTGAAAGGCGTCATGCTGCTTGACCTGCTCCCGAACAACGAACAGTTCGATCCCTTCATGGTCACCCTTTTTTCCCGGAAGGGGCTTTTTGTCCAGGACATGGCCATTACGCGTCGCAACGACCTGACCGCAGCAGCAGAATGCGATATGAAAGTCTGCCTGTACCGCGGGAGTAAGATCGGGGTCGTTGTCCCTGCGTACAATGAGGAGCGGCTGATTGGAGATACGTTGGCCGGCATACCGGAGTTCGTGTGCCGGGTGTATGTGGTGAATGATTGCTCGAAAGACCGGACGCAGGAAGTTGTAGAGTATTATGCGAAGAACGATCCATCCATCGTCCCCATCAAACATGAGGTGAACCAGGGTGTTGGTTCTGCAATCGTTACCGGATATAAAAAAGCGTTACAAGATGGCATGGATTATGTAGCCGTCATGGCTGGCGACAACCAGATGGATCCGCGATTCCTCCCGGAACTTCTCGACCCCGTTGTCGAACAGCGCTGCGATTACACCATGGGCAATCGTCTCATCAACCAGGAATTCCGGAAGGGCATGAGCAAGTGGCGGTATCTCGGCAACAGCACGCTCACCATGCTCACCAAGATAGCATCCGGTTACTGGCAGATGATGGATCCCCAGAATGGGTACACGGTCATATCGAAGCGGGCGCTCGAACGGATCAGTCTTACCGGCATCTACCCGCGGTATGGGTATTGTAATGATGTCCTTGTGAAACTGAATGTCCTCGGTTTCCGAGTCATTAATGTTCCGCATCCAGCACGGTACGGTATGGAGAAGTCGAAGATTAAGTATAGTACGTATATTTACCGGGTGTCGTGGCTGTTGCTGAAAGATTTCCTCTGGCGGCTGAAGATGAAGTATATTGTACTGAACTTCCACCCGCTGGTGTTTTTCTATGTGGCGGGGGCGGTGTTTACGGGGATTGGCATAATTGGTGGACTGTATACATTATACTATAAATACATCCTTGATTATGCCATGTTTGTTCCCCTAACCGTTTCCTTGCTTATGTTTGGATTCGGGTTGCAGATGCTGTTCTTTGCAATGTTCTATGATATGGAGCAGGAGAAGATGCCGAATGGGTGGTATGCGTGAAAAAGGTGAATCAATTGAGTCGTGATTTTACTTTAGATAAATATCGAGAATTATGCACTGCACTTATTGAGTGTGGTTATTCACCGCTTACTGTATGTGATTATTTGGAACGACGTCATACCCGTGATTCACCATTGAATAATATTGCAATCATAAGACATGATATCGACCGTAAAATAAGAAATGCACTATGTATCGCTGAACTTGAGCATACACTGGATATCCAGTCATCGTTTTATTTCCGTTACCCGGATACGTTCAAGCCAGAGATAGTCCAAAAAATCCGTGACCTCGGACATGAAATTGGCTATCATTATGAAGCATTCGTAAAGGCAAAGGGAGATCCTGTAAAAGCAATTCATATTTTTGAGATGGAACTCTGCTCTATGCGAGAGATCTTTGATATTAAGACCATTTGCATGCATGGTAATCCGATGAGTCGATATGACAATCGTGATCTCTGGCAACATTATGATTTTAAGGATTTTAAAATTCTCGGTGAAGCATATCTTTCATTCCAAGGTGCCGATATTCAATATCTCACTGATACGGGTCGAAATTGGAATGGAATGAATTCTTTACGTGACAATATGCCCGGTACGAGATCTAATAGTCAGCCGGTTCAAACCACGGATAATCTCATTGACTGGATTAAAAATCACAAAAAAACAAGTCTGTATCTTACCGTACATCCGGAGCGATGGACGAATCATAACGGGGAGTGGGTTATTAATTACACTTTAGATCACATGGTAAATTGCGGGAAAAAAATACTCATGATGGTGCGATAATGGATAAAGACAATTGTTTCAATGATATTTCTGATAAAACATGGGATAATTTTGTTTTTGCCCATCCAAAGGGGAATATTTTTCAAACTATGGCATTGTGTAGGGTTTATGAGGAGACAAAAAATTACTCGCCAATACCTGTTGCAGTAATTGATTCTCAATCTCAAAAAATTCAAGGAGTTCTAATCGGGGTTATTATTCGTGAGATAAGTGGTTTTTTAGGAGATTTTTCTGCTCGTTCAATTATTCATGGAGGTCCCCTTGTTGTTTCCGACTCAAAAAAAGATATCACAACAGAATTAATTCAGAAATATGATTCACTTGTATGCAGATCTGCGTTATACACAGAAATCCGAAATATGTTTGATATCAAAGAACAGTTGAATCCAATTGATTATTACACACATAAAGACCATTTAAATTTTTTAATAAATTTGAAACAACCCGAGGAAAAACTTTGGAGTCAGATTCATAAATCACGGCGAAAAAATATTAATCGTGCCGAAAAATATAATGTTATTGTTGAAGAAATGACAAATCCTGAAAAAATCCCAATATTTTATAAATTACTTCTTGAAACTTATTCAAATGTCAAAATACCTCTTGCAGATATATCATTATTTAAATCCGCGTTTCAACATTTAGTTCCAATGGGATATGCAAAATTTTTCTTAGCACGACAGGGAGATAATTATATAGGTGCAAGAGCGGTTTTGAATTATAAAGATAGGATTTATGATTGGTATGCAGGGGCGGCAGTTAATTCATTATCTTTTTACCCAAACGAATGCCTTGTTTGGCATATTCTGAAATGGGGGATTAAAAATAACTATTCAATTTTCGATTTTGGTGGTGCAGGAGAACCAGATAAACCCTATGGTCCTCGTGAGTTTAAACGAAGGTTCGGTGGGGAATTAGTAAACTATGGCAGGAATGTTCATAACTATTCCATTAACAAAATTCGAGTTGCAAAATTCGGATTTAAAATTTATCAAAAACTCTCTCTTTAGCAATTCAAGGTGTATCTGATGATCACAAACACGGCAATGCAAACAAGGAAGATAAAATGGAAATTAATTGAGTATCAAAAAAATGTTAGACTAACCTGTAAATTCTCAAGGGATTATTTGAATACATTCGAATTTGTTATCTGGGAGGTATAAATGGTTGATGTATTATTAATCGTGCCTCCGTCACCAAAACCGGACAGAGTATGTGTTCGCGATAAAGGTGCAATGGGTTTTTCAAAAGCAGGGTACACATTCCCCCCATATGATTTAGCAATGATCGCTGCAAATATCAGAGATATTGCATCTGTAAAAATTATCGATGCTAATGCAAATAAACAAAATTTTATTTCGTTATCTCAAATGATAAACAACCATCGACCAAATTATGTAATTTTCTCAAATTCGACTCCTACAATCGATTGGGATATGAATATTGCAAAAATTTCAAAAGAGATCGATCCTTCAATAATTACCATGACCTATGGTCCGCATATTACAGCCCTTGGAGAAAAAATTCTTTTAGACTATAAAGAGTTAGATTATGCAATAATTAACGAACACGAGTTAACAATAAAAGAGATCATCTTACGTGGAAACAAAAATGAAATCAAGGGTTGTATTTCAAGGAATGGTGAAGCGATAATCAATAATGGATATAGGGAGGAACTAGAAAATCTGGATATTCTTAATTTTCCTGCACATGACCTATTAAATCTTCGTGTCTATTCACTACCCTATGCAAAAAGAGCACCTTTAACCGCTACTATGACTTCTCGTGGATGTCCGGGAAAATGTATTTTCTGCTGTTCTTGGCTTATTTCAAAAAAATTCAGAGCTCGATCCCCAGATCATATAATAAATGAACTAAAATATCTCTCCGAAGAACTTAAAGTGAAAGAAATAAAATTTTGGGATGATACTTTTACTTATAATCAAAAACGAATTTTTGATATCTGTAAATTAATTCGAAAGGAAAAAATCGACATATCTTGGGTATGTAATACTCGTGTAGACTCAATAAGTGAGCCATTATTAAAAACAATGAAAGATTCTGGATGCCATACAATTTGTTTAGGTGTTGAGAGTGGCGATAATGAGATTTTACAATACATCGGAAAAGAAATTACTGTTGATCAAATAAAAAAGGGATTTGAAATTGCAAAAAAATCAGGGCTACATACAGCAGGTTTTTTTATGCTTGGTCATCCTCATGAAACCACCCAGTCAATAAAAAAAACTATTGCTCTGGCGAACATTTTACAACCAGACTATGCCTCTTTTAACATCGTCACCCCATACCCTGGGACGCCTCTCTATCAATTAGCTGTGAAAAATGGTTGGTTAAACAGATCCGATTGGAATCGGTTTGAATCGACATTATACCCTGTAATGACATTGGATACCGTTACTCCAGATGAAGTACATTCACTTTTTAAAAATGCCTATCGTGACTATTATTTAAATTACAGATATATATTTAAAAGGGTACGGCAATGGAAGAATTTTGCAACAATAAGGTCAGATTTTCGATCCTTTTTGGGATTGTTAGGGATGATCCATGAGGACTCGAAATGAAAATTCTTATAGATATCAGCCATCCGGGTCATGTTCATTTATTTAAAAATTTTATCTGGGAAATGAAGAGACGGGGCCATGAAATCCTTGTAACGGCACGCGATAAAGATGTCGTTATTCAGTTATTGGAGGCTTATGATATCCCGTTTCAACGAGTAGGGAAGAAAGGATCAAGTCGATTTAATTTAGTAATAGAATTGGTTCAACGCGAGATTGAAATATTTCGAATTGCGAGGATTTATAATCCGGATTTTTTTATAGGATTATTTAATCCGGCAATCGCTCATGTGGCCACTCTCTTACATAAACCATCGATGAATTTTATAGATTCAGAACCTGAAGTAGTTAAATTTGCAGATCTCATTACAATTCCATTCTCAAATATTATTCTTACATTGAATTCAGTTAAACATAATTTTGGATCAAAAGAAATTAGAATTAATAGTTTTAAGGAGCTTGCGTCATTGCATCCGAATTATTTCTCTCCAAATTTTCAAACAATTGAGAGTGTAGGGATAAAAGAGCCGGATAGTTATGCGGTAATCAGATTCGTTTCATGGGGTGCATATCATGACATTGGTCAAAATGGATTTAATAATGACGAGAAGCATTTACTCATAAAGCAACTTGAAAAATATTTGCCTGTATATATTTCGTCTGAGTCTCAACTTCCAAAAGATTTGGAAAAATATCGAATGCCGATACCGCCAGAGAAAATTCATGATTTTTTATATTTTGCGAAATTTCTAGTATCCGACTCTCAAACGATGACAACAGAATCAGCAGTACTAGGTACACCAGCTATTCGATATAATTCATTTGTTGGACAAAATGACATGGGAAATTTTATCGAACTTGAGAAAAAATATTGCCTGATTTTTAACTATAAAAATTCATATGATGCCATACAAAAGGCGGTAGATTTAGCTCAAATACCAAACATAAAACAGATTTGGAAACCTCGTAAGGAATTATTATTAAAGGACAAGGTAAATATAACCGCATTTATGGTTTGGTTCATAGATGCGTATCCCCAAAGTGTTATGGAAATGAGGAATAACCCCGATCTGCAATATTTATGGAGTCCTGTAACTGGAGAAACATTATGAAAAAAAAACAAATTTGTGCAAGATGTGTCTGTGATGATAGCATTCCAGGAATCACATTTGATAATCGCGGTGTATGCAGTCTCTGCAAAAATTATGACCTTATCGAACTTGAGTTCCCTTCCAATGAAAACACGTATAAAAAATTTCAACAGATCGTTGATAACATCAAAAACAATCAAAGCAAAGGAAAATATGATTGTCTTATTGGAATTAGTGGAGGAACAGATAGCATCTATACATTATATCTTGCACGAAAATATGGTCTCAATCCCTTGGCACTTCACATTGATGATGGGAGTGATACGGAAATCTCTGTCCATAATGTTCAAACCGCAGTAAAAAAACTGAATGTCGATTTGTATACGGTAAAAATTGATGAGTCTGAAATATCTGATCTCGAATTAGCTTTTTTCAGGGCATCGATTCCTGATGTTGAAACCCCTCCGGATATGGCGATTACTGCGTCATTGTATCACTGTGCCGTGAAGTTTGGGATAAAATATATTTTTGTTGGAAATTGTTTTAAAACTGAAGGAAAAATGCCGCCTGGTTGGAGTTATGGTGATGGGAAATACCTGACTGACATTCACAATCGGTTCGGCCGTGTTAGTTTGAAGAAGTTCCCTAATTTAATGCTCAGCGATTACCTTTATTATTTTTTGATTAAGAGGATACAGATTGTCCGTCCTCTCTATTACTTACCATATATTAAATCGGATGTAAAAAAGATACTCGAAAAGGAATTAGGTTGGATTGATTATGGTATCGGTCACCATGAATCTCGATATTGTCGATTTGTCCAAGGATATTTCCTACCCAAAAAATTTGGAATTGATAAAAGGAAAATTCATTTTTCTGCATTGGTTCGATCCAATCAGATGAGCAGACAAGAAGCTTTGAATAAACTTGAGTTGCCCGCATGCAGTGATGAAATGGTAAAGGAAGATATTCAATTTCTCTGTAATAATTTTGGTATTGAACAAAATGAGTTTAACGAAATTATTAATTCCAATCCGAGATCTCAGACTGAATTCGATTCGTATTATTCTCTGGTTTGTAAATTAAAACCATTTATTGAGATTGCATACAAACTGCATTTATTCCCGACTAAGATTTATGGAAGTTATAATCGGAAATGATATGACTGAAAAAAATAAAAACAAGAGTTTGTTTCAATATTTTTCAGAAGAGGAATTTGTTTCTGGATTTGGACGGTATTCCATCCCATATGGGGAATTTTAAGATCTTTTTGTATTTGATTAAAATTAAAACGTATTGTATCCGCGTCAATCCAACCCAATCCATCAACCCCACCTTCTTCACTTTTTTTTGTGAATAGTTGCATCACAAGACAAAAACCCAGAATGGGTGTTTTCTCTCTCAAAACTTTTTTGTCAATATATTAATCAAATTTCTGCTTTTTAGGTGGTCCATCCCGGTTTTAAAGGATCCCACTCCGGGAAGAATTAACTTATCCGCATCAGATATTTCGTTAGGGTCAGATGTAACTTTCACGAGTGTATCAAATTTTTTTATCTTGGCGGCAACAGTACCGATATTCCCTAAGCCATAATCAATAATGGTAATCATTATTCACCGGTAATAATTTGTTAAGTCTTTTTAATCAGCATTAATGGTTATATATACTACTACATTGATGAGATATTATGACTTCTTCAGATTACCAGATTTGTTCAAAATGCATTTGCGATACTACTATTCCGGATATTTTTTTTGATTCCGATGGAGTATGTAATTTTTGTCATGAACACAATGAGAGAGAAAATAATTCCCCCCTAAATGTGGAAGGGAAAGCACACCTCGAAAAAATTATTCAAAATATTAAAAATAAAGGCAACGGAAAAAAATATGATTGTATTATAGGAGTAAGCGGGGGCACTGATAGTACCTATTGCCTCTATCTCGCAAAACAATGGGGACTACGTCCTCTTGCGGTCCATTTCGATAATGGATGGAATAGTGAAATTTCTGTAAGAAATATTAAAAACGCAACAACGAAATTGGATTTTGATCTTGACACCTGGGTTGCAGATTGGGAAGAATTCAAGGATTTACAAATTGCTTTTTTACGATCTTCTGTTCCTGAAGCTGATATGCCCACAGATATTGCATATTTAAGCGTTCTGTATAAAATCGCGGTTAAGGAAAATGTGAAATTTATTATTAATGGAAGTAATTTCAGAACTGAAGGTAAACAACCCTCCGCCTGGGGTTATGGGGATGGCAAATATATCAAGAGTGTTTACAAACAATTCGGAAAAGGGAAAAAACTGCAGAAAATTCCTAATCTTTCAATGGCGGATTTATTCTATTTTCATTTTATCAAGCAGATACAATTCATTAAACCCCTTTATTATATGAATTATAACAAGCATGAAGCTATGAAGGTCTTGGAAAAAGAGGTGGGATGGCAATACTATGGGGGACACCATTTTGAAAATGTATATACACGATTCATCCATGGATATTATCTTCCAAAAAAATTCGGGATTGAAAAACGCATCATTGAATTTTCAGCATTAATTCGTTCAAATCAGCTAACACGGGATGATGCTTTAGAAAAAATAAAAGAAGTGATTTATCCCAAAGAGTTAGTTGTTCAGGATATCCAGTTTATCATTAATAAATTGAATATTACCAATGATGAATACCAAAAGATCATGAAAGCACCCAATCGATATTTTTATGATTACAAAACCAATTATCCATTAATCATGAAAATGAGATTTTTCATTAACATAGCATATAAACTAAAACTTTACCCGGACAAAATTTATGGGAAAATTCATATTAATATATAAGGGGGAGCATAATTTGAATAAAGATTTACTTATTATTGCACCTGAATATTATAGCTTTGTTAAAGATCAAACGGAATCAATCGCAATTTTTTTTTCGAACGTAAAAGTATTAGTTCGACATAATCCGATTGCAGAAATTTCAACCATACTTCCAATCAATTCTTTAACAAATTTTCGAAAGAAAAATCTAATAAATTGCATAAACATTCCCCATAATATTTCTGTATTTCCAACACCCGTTTATTATGCCCCCCTCGATTTTTTTTATAAACGATTGGGAGAACAACATTTTTGTGCTGTAAATAGTATCATCAGAAAGAATTACTTTCATTTTGACCTTATGCATGCACATGCCACATGGTCTTCTGGTTATGTTGGTGCCCGTTTGAAAGACCTGTATCATGTTCCGTTCTTAGTTACAGCACATGGCTATGACATCTATTCTCTTCCATTCAAAGATGCAATCTGGAAAAAGAAGATTGAATATGTCCTGAACAAGGCTGATGCAGTTATTACCGTAAGTCAAAGTAATCTCAAATGTATCCAGAAATTGGATGTCGACACTCCAGTTTATATTATACCCAATGGATTCAGAAGTGATCTCTTCTCGCCAAGAGAGATGGCAGCGAGCCGCAGAGTGTTGGGTCTTCCACTAGACCGGAAGATTCTCCTCAATGTAGGAAATCTTGAACCCGTGAAAGGTCAAAAATATTTGATTGATGCAGTCAACGAGATCATTAAGGAAAGGAAGGATATTCTCTGCATCGTTGTTGGAATGGGAAGCGAGATACGTACCCTTGAGAAGCAAATTCTGTTCCAGGGGCTTGGTGAGTATGTTTTGCTCGTAGGTAAAAAGCCCCATGATGAGATCCCGTTATGGATAAATGCCTGTGATATATTTGTATTACCCAGTCTCAATGAAGGCAACCCAACTGTAATGTTCGAAGCTCTCGGATGCGGAAAGCCAATTATCGGAACGAAGGTCGGAGGGGTACCAGAGGTCATTTTTTCTGAAGATTATGGTTTAGTCGTTGAACCGGCTGATATTGGTGACCTTGCCGATAAAATAATGATGGCATTGGATCGAAAGTGGGACCAGAAGAAGATCCTTGCGTATGCGAAGCAGTTTACGTGGGAAAATATCGCAAAGGAAACTTTAAAGGTATTTACAAAGATTTCGGTGTGAGATTTGTGAAGGTTGCACTTATCACGAATTACTGGAAGAACAGCGAAGGTGGAGGTATCAAAACATATGTCGTAAACCTAGTACAAGCTTTGAAGGACAAAGGGATCGATGTCAGCGTGTTTTTCAGGGAAGGTAACGATCCGGAGCAATTCTGTGGCGGGCAGAACAAGATCGCATTCTCATTAACCTGCTTCCGGCAGTTACTGAAGATTCGACCTGATGTAATCCACACTCAAGGGACGTGGTACTGTCTCCTCCCAGGAGTGATCTACAAGAAAATTTTTGGATGCAGGTTGATCCATACTTTCCATACAGAACCTGATAAAAGTTTACAATTATTTGCAAAGTTTTTCTTCCAGATTCTCTTGAATACATGTGATTGTGTGACGTTTGTTTCGGAGAGATTGCAAGAACGAATTATTGAAGTTGACAGGTTTTCATTCCAAAATTCTGCAATTACCTATGCGGGAGTTCATACGATCACTGTTCCAGACTACCAAGTAAAGGAATTTAAAAAACAATATGGTATTAATGACAATTCGATTATTCTTACAGCAATTGGTATGACTGCTCTTCCCTACAAAGCTGAAGGACTAAAGATTCTACTTCAGGCCATCTATTTAGTGAAAAAATCATATCCTAATATTATACTCATCGTTACGAGAGAAGGGCGATATTCGGAAGAGGTGAGGGCGTTTTCCAACGAGATTGGTTTGGAAAGACATGTTATTTTTACAGGGAATATCGAGAATCCCTTTATTCCATTGAAGATGTGTGAGATTTATACTCATATAACGTTAGGTGATGGATTGCCAATAGCATTGTTAGAAGCGATGTCTATGGGGAAACCTATTATCGCGACACCGATTGCTGGTATCCCAGAAGCAATAGAAAGTGGTATCAATGGATTTTTAGTAGAGCCCAATCCCAAAAAAATTGCTGAAAAAATTGATTTTCTTCTTCAGAACCCTGAAATATGTGAAAAAATTTCTCAAAATGCGTATTACACAGCTAAAAATAAATTCACGTGGGAAAATGCAACAAAGACATTTATATTATTATATCGTGGAAATGGCAGTGAGATTGTGAATTCGCCGTGATTTGTATGGTTTTTCCTATTCAACACACTACATTCTCCCAATTGAATTCTAGAATGATTCAAATTATATCCTCTTGCCATAATAAAGAGCGGATGTCAAAAATCCTGTTGACAATAGGATATTCGTTAACAATAAATAATTTTCTTGTATTTTTTTTTTGTGTACCTCAAGGATATATTGTCGACATCTATTCGGCACTACCACTTAGTTTTTTCTTGTCATTGATTGTTTGTTATATAATAGGATCAACAGCGATATTTTGTAGTCAGGGAATTTACAGAAAACTTGGTATATTATTACTTTTTTTCAATTATTCTGCAGTTCTCATCATCCCGTATATGTTAGGTTATTACTCAATGGGACGGGCAGATGACATGACATATATTGGTGAATACCTCCAGATTAGTACATCTGGCAGTATTTCTGGGTGGGATATTTATCCAGCCAGCCATATTATTGGCGCTGCTCTCTCAATAGTAACAGGCCTTGATCCCCATATTATCTCTTTCGTAATTCCGCTTGTTTGTTCCTTCCTTTTTGCAGGAGGACTTTTTTTATGCTGTTGTCTTTTCCTCGAAGATCAGATTCTTATTAATATTGCCATCCCCGCATCATTTATTTTTTATCTCGGTCCTTATAATTTTCTAAATGTTCCACATGGTTTATTTTTTGCAATTATTCCTCTTATCCTCTATCTAGTGTTCAAATTTATCAAACATCAAAATTTTATTAATACCGTATTAGTATTTCCTTTCATACTTCTTGTTCCATTTATGCACCCATTCATTGTTTTTTTGGTAGTTTCTACATTTCTCGCTTTAATAATATTCAGCCAAATTCTTAAAAAAGTTGAAAATTTGAACTATTTACGAATTCTGCACTTATTCTTAATGGTTGTAATTGGATTTCTTTCGTGGTTTATTTTCTGTTCAACACTCATGGGGGACTTTTACCAAAGTTATCGATCTTATCTGCAGAGAGTAACGGAACCGGTTTTTTTCGAGACCACTGATAAATTAACCCGTATAAATATGAATCCCGATAAACTTTTTAAATTGTTGACGGTATACTATGGACGTTATACAATTCCACTTCTGATTATTATAATCGCTATTATTATCATCTATTTAAAACGAGACAGAATCACTCTTGTTTTAAAAAATTATATAGCTTTTTGGGCTTTTTTTTACCTGTTTTTTTTAATGTTAGAACTAATCCTTTTTTTCAATCCAATAATTTCTCATCAATCAGATCGATTAACAAATTTAAATTTTATTATCTACGCTCAGGTGCCGCTATTTGTTGTATCTCTTTATGTGATTTCCATGAGATTTAAATCCCCGCTAGTAAAAATATTTTTATTTTTATTGATATTATCTGGTATATGGAGCCTGAGTCTTTTTGGTACTTTTAATTCACCAAATATTTTTAAAACAAATGATGCCTTGACCAATAATGAAGTCCACGGAATGAAATGGTTCTTTGGAACAAAGATTACTGAAAAAGTATTAACTCCCCTGAGTTCAATCAGAAGGTTTCAGGATTTATTATCAGATAAAAATTATGATTCAATGGTAATGGTACCTGATCATTTTGGTTATTCAGATAACACTCAATCATTCACGGAAATAAATTTAAAACGTGGTGAACAAAGTTATGTCGTTTTACTGACAATTGATGAACTTATGTATCAGAAAATCCCGGGATATATCGAAGTTGGCAGATATACTGAAAACGATTATTCTCGGTTCAGAAATGATCAGTCGATTAATGCGAAGATTTACCATAGCCTTAATATTCAGATATTTGATATATATTAATTAAAAATGTAAAGTAAAGATTTATTATAAAGATGTTTTTCTTGGTTGTAGGACTTCCAATATGCCCGTAAAAATATGTCCGATATGTTGTTCAGAATCTGATTTCCTTTGTTCACTTTCATCGAATTATTTGAAAAATGAGTTAGAAAATAATTTTAACAAAAAAATTACCTGAAACCGTAGAAATAATTGATTATTCCATCAATAAATGTCGACAATGTTCATTAGAGTGGGCAGATCCTTCAGTACCAGGATCAACCGAATTTTATGCCTGGATCACGAACCAATCTGATTACTATCCTGCAAAAAGATGGGAATGGGATATTCTGCGTGATGAAATGAAAAAGAGAAATAAAGAACAGATTTCACTATTGGAGATTGGTTGTGGAAATGGTGAATTTCTAAAAACAATTCGACAAAAGTTAATTGTTCACGGGGTAGGTCTTGATATAAGTTTATAATCAATTGAAAAATGTAAGAAACAAGATTTGATAGCATATTGCGAAAATATTGAAGTATTCTCTCAAAGAAATGAATATCAAAAATTTTTTGATTACGTTGCCTATTTCATAGTCTCGAACACATCAGTAATCCTAAAGATCTTATTAATTCAATACTCCCATTATTGCGAAATAATGGAAAAATTTTTATTAGCGTTCCTTTTTCCCCCACCTCATACGAAACTTTTTTTTATTCGCCCCTCTGAATAACCCTCCACACCATCTAACACGATGGAATTATTCATCCTGTCTAAACTTGCCAATGAGGTAAATTTAAAAATAAAAATTATCAATGCCGAAATCGAAACCTGCATGGTATCGGACATTTTCAAATTTTGAAAAATTTTGTAAAATCAAAACAAAGAAAAATACCTTATTTTTCATTTTATTGGATATTCTAAAAAATCCATATGAAATATATAATTAATATCATCTTCAAAAAAATAGAGTTCGGATTAACAATCAAACAACAGCGAATGTGATATTAATTGAATTGTATAAATGATATCATCCGGTTTTTTTAACCGATACGTTAAGTTTAAACACTTTGTTGGAATGCTAGGGAAATCGAATGTTTTTATAGGAAATTTTCCTCTGATGAATATTGCACAGAGGGAATTAGATACATGAAATATATCATTCCTGAATTCTGGTTGACATCCCTCCATGATTCCTGACAATGTTTCCCATCTAATGCGTTCGGGTGTATGTCCATAATCATGCCAAAAATTACCGAATCATGGATTTCTATGGAGCGAAGTTAACAATCATATTTGATACAAAGACGAGCGGAATAATCAAGACGCTGTAAATAGGTTTTTATGCTATTTTCCTTGAAATATTCATCAACCGCCTTCCTCGATCCCGCCCAATATCCATAATCATCAATAATTAAAATACCCCCTTTTGAGAGTTTGGGGTATAACATGTTTAATTCATGCTTTGTAGATGAATAAAAATCAGTATCCAATCTTAAAATTGCAATTTTATCACTGATTACTTTAGGAATTGTGTCTTCAACCAGGCCTTTTATATAAAATATTTTTTCTTTGGGATAGCCTGTTAATTCCAGATTTTTTTTCACTTCTTCCAATGAGCAATTAACCCAATCAGAAGCAGTATCACTCTTTTTAACTTTTTGAAATGTCTCTATTGCTGGTTCACCAATATAGTCAACATCAGATTCTGTTGGTTTAGGCATTCCTTCAAATGTATCATATAAATATAAATTTCTTGAAAATTGATTTAAATTGTTCAAAGTCAATGCTACCGTCATCATACTTCCGCCCTTCCATACACCACATTCAACAATATCACCTTCAATTTCATTCTCAATGATATATTTCACAGATTGGATTAATGGATATATCCGGTCTGTGTTTGTCAATGTAAATGGGAGAACCGATTCAATAATTTCAATATCCTTTTTTTCAAAATCGATCGGGTAATTATTTTTCTTAATATCATATCCAAGAAAATTAAAAATTTTTCTAGCAGATGTCTTCCAATTTACCATAATATCTCTGTTAATAAACGGGAACTTAATATTATCGATTCATCAAATATGGGTGCATCATACAAAATTTTGGATATTTCAGAAAATTTGCGTTTAATAACAAACCTCTCCAAATTAAATATCGATCGAGGTATATAAACACGTCATCCAATTTTTTTCACTGATACGTTAAGGGTAAACACTTTATTTGGAACGCTAGGGAAATCGAATGTTTTTGTAGTAAATTTTTCTCTGGTGAATATAGCACAAAGGGAATTAGATACATGAAATATATCATTCCTGAATTCTGGTGGACATCCCTCCATGATTCCTGCCAATGTTTCCCATCTAATGCGTTCGGGCGTATGTCCATAATCATGCCAAATAATAACAGAATCGTCGTTTTTAAGTAATTTAAATGCATTTTGGGTATCTGATATTATAGCATCCTCACTATGATCTCCATCAATAAATATGATATCAAATTTTTTATTAATTGACCCAAAATCAAAGTTATTTGAATTTGCTCCGATATGAATAACATTTTTTAATTTTTCTGAAAAAAATCTCATTGATCTTACCATTTCTTCTGAATATCCTTCTTTTAAAAGATCTTCTTTTGCTAAACTTATGGAATAACATTCTTCAGCAAATGGTGATACATTTGCAATACTTTCCCCTCTCCAGGTTCCAATCTCCAGATATTGACAGTGATCATACTTTTTTGCTAGTGAGTTTAGCAGAAGATAATCAATTGGCGTGGATCCATCACTTAAAAAACTGATGGGATAGACTGTATCGACAAATTCGGGCAAAAGATCTAATAAATCTAATGTTGGTAAACCTCGTTCAAAACCATATTTTTGAATTATCCGTTTTCGTATTACAACCTCATCTGTTAAAACATTACCAATTGAACTAGGATTTGTTATAATTGTTCGAAATATTTGAATGATATGATGACCTTTTCGTATCCACTTATTATTCATACATCCATTCCGGATTTAAAAAGATTTTATTTTATCGGATCATTTTTTTTATCACCCAATCAGAAATCATTAGATTTTATTTTCGAGCTAGTCGGGATAAATATTAAGAAAAAATGAAAATGGATAATATGTTAGATTATACCAAAGGGGTATGCAAACATTTGTTAATTATCCTGATGAGAATCAAGAAAATGATAATAATTGTGGCACTTGTCGCCATTGCTGCTCCAACAATTCCAAAGATCGGGATTAATAATAAATTTATGATGATGTTTATCACGAGACCTACGACACCCACATAGAAACTGACCTGTACCTTTCCGATACTTGAGAGTGTGGTTCCAACCGCTGCAAATGATGCACCAATCGCATATCCTGATAACAATATCAATAAAGGAATGTATGATGCCAAAAAAATGTCACCAAACAAGAGAATTATGACATATGGCCCAAAAACTGCAATAACTATTGCACTACCCGCAGTAAGAAGAAAACTTTTCTTGAGTGTAGAATAAAAGACACGGCGAACTCCTTCAATATCTCCCTTTCCGTATAATGATGCAATTACTGGGTTCGTTACTGTCTGTATAGCCCCGGGAATTAATACTAATATTTGGGCAAGAATCGCAGCAACCGCATAAATACCAACATCTGATGGAGATAAGAAGTAACCCATAAGAATGATACTCATTTGTGTATTAAGAAACGAAACAGAATCGCCAAGCACTATATAAAATCCAAAAAACGTTGTATCTCGTAATGCTGAATAAATCCAAAAAAAACTCGTTTGAAGATATTCTCGAATCAGAATCGGGCTTAAGATTCCTATCACAATGGTAGGTGCAACAAATCCTATCACGGCCCCTGTAATCCCTCTGTCAAAGAACAGTACTAAGATTGTTGACGTTACGAGAATAGTAACATTCTGGATGACATTTAAAAATGCATAAAGATGCATTTTTCGAAAACCATTTAATGTTCCAAGCACTGCTTTCTGAATCGCGATGAACGGGAGGCTAATCGCTATCAAATGGAGCAATCCCACTAATTCCGGAACCTTAAAAAAAGAAATAGCAATAAATGGTGCAAAGATGAAGAGTATAATGCACATAAGGGTACCGGTTATAATCGAACTGGTCAGCCCGGATGATACGTAATTACGGACGGTTGTAGTATTATCAATAAATTCAGCGACGTATTTTGTTAATGCAGATCCAATCCCAAATGCCGCGAACTGCATTCCGAAAAGATATATTGTGAATGCAAGAGTATAGATCCCAAGTCCCTCTGGTCCGAGTTCCCTCCCAAATATAATTCTAAGAATGAAATGAGCTAATGATGCTGTAATTATACTAATGAAAGCCCATTGAACATCCACCATTGCTTTACTTAGGGATATTTTTGGCAACTGCAGACAAACTCACCTTTTTTACTTAGAGAATTGAAGAATTTCGCAGATTTTTTCGCTCGCACCAACAGGATACAACTCCGGCTGCGGTTTTAAGGGTAAAGGGGCTTTCAGCGCACCCAGGATCTTCCCCTCATCCGTCCCCACCAGCACATTCCACCCGTTCTGCAACGTCTCAACCCATTCAGTTTTTTCCCTTAGCGTGATGCAGGGTATCCCGAGAATGTATGCCTCTTTCTGGATCCCGCCCGAATCAGTGATAATCTTTATTGCGTTACTCATCAATCGGATCATGTCAAGATATCCTAGCGGTTCGGTGATGCGAACATTCTTCGGCATTCGTTTAAACAGGCCGTATTCAACAAGATATTTCCGGGTGCGGGGATGAACCGGAAACACAATCGATATCTCTGCTTTCTCAAATGCTCGGATGATGGATGAAATCGCTTCACGGTCGTCCGTGTTTACAGGTCGGTGAATTGTTGCGACAGCATAGTCGCCATGAGTAAGCCCCAATTTTTTGATCACGTGGAAATTTTTTTTGGCGAGTTCCTTGTTGAACCACAGCACATCCGCCATCACATCCCCAACCAGATGCACCCCTTTACGAATTCCTTCATAAGCAAGGTTACTGACTGCGGTTTCCGTTGGGCAGAACAAAAGATCCGAAACGTGATCCGTGACAACCCGGTTGATCTCTTCCGGCATCGTGCGGTCGAACGATCGCAGGCCGGCCTCCACATGGGCAACCGGAATATGCAGTTTCACCGCGGCAAGCGCACCGGCAAGCGTGGAGTTCGTATCGCCGTACACCATGACAAGTTCGGGTTTTTCTTTCAGCAGGACTTCCTCGATCTTCTCCAGGATCTGGCCGGTCTGCTTCCCGTGGGTACCCGATCCCACGCCAAGATAATAATCCGGCCGGGGAATCTGGAGTTCCTTAAAGAAAATATCCGACATCTCCGGGTCATAGTGCTGTCCGGTATGTACGAGGATCTCGGTATGGTCTTTCCGTATTTCCCTTGACACCGCAGCGCATTTGATAAACTGCGGCCGTGCCCCGACAATGGTGACTATCTTCATGGTACCAGACTTCCATTCACGATATACCACAGATTCAGGATCTCTTTTCCCGGATTATCGTCTCAGCCCAGCGGACGACATCTTTGGCAATTGAAAGGGATCTCTGGTATTCATCAAGACGAACCGGTGGATGAATGCGGGGATACCGGGTGGCAACGGCAAACCGCGTGAGTTTTGCAGATTCTTTTACCCTGTCCGGAACCGCAATGCCATGGTTCATAAGGATAGTGACAAGCGCTGCCAGGTCATGGACATAAGGATACGGGATATCGTAGGCAATGCAAACTGCCTTGATTGCTTTCTCCGCTGCCTGTTGGGCATTGTAACAGAGATCTTCCAAGTAAAGTTCGTTACGCGGAACCGTACTGGCAAGTGTGAGGTTGGAATGCGCACGGTTCAGCCATTCCCGGGGATCATCAGGAGGAAATCGTGCCGGCACGATAGACCTCCCTGCCCTGAAGCAGTGCAGGCTGCACAACAAAAAACGGTGAGTTGTGGAATCGTTCCACATCTGCAGCAGAAATCACGACAACATCGACTGCTTTACCAATACCAATCAGGCGCATATAGATCTCCTCTGTCAGCGAACCCTCGTCAAATGCACCATTCTTGATCACCAGGAGATCAATATCGCTGTCCGGCCCCATATCTTCCCGTGCAGCAGAACCAAATAAAATTATTTTTTCCGGTTTTGCGACATCCACAATACGCGTGAGGATCTCGTTCAACACATCGTTCCGGATTGTTCTTCCTTCCTGCATAGATCCTCCGTGGGATAAATCCCCGTTCTACTCTGGATTGTTTTATTTTGATTCTTAAATGCATATCTGTCCGAAGAGACGGTCATGGTCATCCCCTGGTTTTTCACAAACTGCAGCCGTGCTCCAATAACCGTTACGATCTTTACAATCCCATCTCACCAAATCCCGTGCCCGTTCTTGTCCCCTCTGCCGATCCCCTTGTACACGAACCCGGCGGAGATAAACGCATCAGGATCAATGACATTGCGGCCGTCCACCATCACCGGGCGGCCGCTGCAGCAGACCCGCCTCAGCTCGCGGGGGTCCAGGTGCCGGTATTCGTTGTGGCCGGTGAAGATGACAACCGCATCCGCACCTTTCACGGCCCCCATCTGGTCCTTTGTCAGCGTGATCCCCGGGTAGGACTCAACCCAGGGGTCGTGGATCGTGATCTTCGCACCGGCTTCCCGGGCAAGCTCATAGAACATTTCCGATGGCGGATCGCGAGCGTCATCTGAGTTCCCGAGGAACGCCCAGCCAAGAAGCGCAATCTTTGATCCCTTCAGCTCCTTGCCGGCCCGTTCCAGTCCCTGCCGGGTTAACGTGAGCATATGGCGGGGCATGAAGTCGTTGATGTGCCGAGCAAGGACATAGAGCGAGGGCTCACCAGCCGGGTAATCAAGTCTGTCCTTCCCGAGCACCTGCACGCCCCGTTCGAGATGGAACGTGTCCTTGGTGAGGCAGTGCCCCCCGACACCGGCACCCGGCCAGAGCATTGCCCGGGTGATCCCCTCGCCTTTCAGGCTGTCCACGCCGGTCCGGACATCGTAGAAGTTGATTCCCATTGCCTCGCAATAGAGCGCCAGCTCGTTGACCGCGGCGATCTGGAGGTCGCGGAATGTGTTCTCGGTGGTCTTCGTGACTTCGGCAGCGGTCGCGCTCATCGGGATAACTTTGCCGATCGTCAGGATCGGGGAGTACAGCTCCGTTGCCCGCTTCGTGCTCACATCATCAATGCCGCCAACGATCCGGTCGTGCTCCCGGATATTCCGGATCAGCCGGCCCACCATCACGCGTTCCGGTGCATGGGCAAGGGCAAAATCTTTGCCAGCAATAAGCCCGGACTCCTTCTCCAGGATCTCGCGGGCGATCCCAGCCGTTGTGCCCGGCGTGATCGTGGACTCGAGGACGACAAGCATCCCCGGCTTCAGGTAATGCCCGACGTTTTTCACGCCCTCGTACAGGGCCGAGAAGTCCGGCAGCAGGTCCTTCTTGTCCAGGAATGGTGTCTGGATGGCGAGCGTGACCGCATCGCATTCGCCGATTTTGGAAAAATCAGAAGTGCAGGAAAATTTCCCGGCAGTGACAACCTTCGCGAGCAGGTCCTCGAGGCCTGGCTCCTCGCCCTTCAACGGGCTCTCGCCCCGGTTCAGCATGGCGATCTTGTACCCGGAGGATGGTGAATCGCGCTGGAATCCGTATACGTGCCCGAACGCGGGGGAATCGGCAAAGAGTGCCGCGGCAGGAATGCCGACATAGCCCATACCAATGACCCCGATCTTACGGATAGGACCCCTTTCCGCGATCACATGGGCAAGTGATGGTTTCATGATCTTCTCTTTGTAATGGTGTCGGACAAATGATTATTTTCTCTGATTGTTATTCTCGCTTCAGCTCACGCTGTTTATTGCATCGCAGATCTCATCAAGCATCGGCTCGGTAACATTCGGGTGAACCGGCAGCGATACAACTTCCTGCGCGAGCCGTTCGGCAATCGGGCATGAAACCTCTGGATTTTGACTGAGGTATACCGGTTGCCGGTGGATCGGGATGGGATAATGGATCGCACTCCCGATTCCTTTTGCGGCAAGCATCGTGATCAGTTCGGATCTCGACAGGGGACACGAGGGAATGACACGAAGGACATACTGGTGGTACACATGTGTGGCAACTGGCATGCAGAACGGTGTTACAATCCCCGGGGCATGGATGTGAGCCGAGAGATATTCGGCATTTGCCCTCCGCCGGGCATTGAACTCAGGAAGTTTCTTCAGCTGTTCCCTCCCGATTGCCGCTCCGATGTCGGTCATGCGGTAATTATAGCCAATCATCGTATGGTAATATTTGTCGCTCTGCCCGTGGTTTGTGAACCTGCGAAGCACTGCCGCATACTCATCATCATTCGTAGTGATGATTCCACCTTCCCCGGTCGTCATGTTCTTGGTGGGGTAAAAGGAGAAGCAGCCGGCATGGCCCATACTGCCCACGGGCTTCTTCCGGTATAACGCCCCGTGCGCCTGGGCCGCATCCTCAATAAGCAGCAGGTTATGATCATCGCAAATATCCCTGACAGGCTGGACATCAAACGGCTGGCCGAACAGGTGGACACCGATCACGGCTTTTGTCTTTGCTGTGATGGCATTGTTCACGCAGGCAGGATCGATCCCGAACATGCGCTCGTCAACATCAACAAAGACCGGGCGGGCACCGCACATCGAGACGCAGCTGGCCGTTGCAAAGAACGAAAAAGTCGGAACGATTACTTCATCCCCGGGCCCGATGCCGGCGGATGCGAGCGCAGCATGAAGTGCTGCTGTGCCATTATTTACCGCAACTGCATGACGGGTCCCGCACAATGCTGCAAACTCGTTCTCAAACTGTCTGACAACAGGCCCCTGGGCGAACATGCCGGATCTGAGCACATCAGAAACTGCGCGAATCTCCTCCTCGCCGGCTTCGGGTTTTGCTATAGGAATCCGGGTCATGATCGCATCATCTCCTTCGGCAGGGAGCGGAAACGGGCTGGCGAGCCGATCGCAAGCACACCGGGCGGAACATCCTTTGTCACGACTGATCCGGCTGCCACCCCGCATCCCCTGCCCAGACGGACTCCCGGAAGAATCGTTACATTTGCACCGATCGCCACGTTGTCTTCGATAACGGGCCCCATGAGTTCGGGTTTTCCGGTCGGCGGGTACCGGTCATTTGTCAGGACGGCATTCGGTCCGATAAAAACCCCGTTACCAATGGTTGTGCGGGTCGGGATGAAGACCATACTCTGGATACTGATGTTACTGCCCAAGGTGCATGTCCCCTCAATTACACTTGCAGTCCCGATTGCCACTTTGTTGCCAATCGTCGTGTCTTCCCGGATCATGACGTTATGACCCGTGGAAAAATCATCCCCGATCGTGACATCGCAGTAAATGATCGTTCCTGACCGCAGGACAGCATTCCTTCCGATTGTCGTTCCTTTAAACTCCGTCTTTCCCATCTGTTTCCGTGAGGGAAATCCTAAGGTGACCGGTTCAAAAACCTGTGCACCCGAGCCAAGTGAATTCGTTCCATATTTCATAATAGTCTCCTGAATATAGTACCATGAGCGGGAGCCTTCCCGGTTCTATGTCCCCCCCCTGTCAGCTACGATCGGATTTCCGGAACTGGTAACCGGCACATGTCTTTCCCGGTTGGAGAGATCCTTGTGAATCCTCTCACATATCACCATATTCTCCAGTGCCTGTTGGGGTGTAACGGTAAACGGTTTCTTATCCCGTACTGCCCTTAGGAATGTCTTAAGTTCTTTCTTTAAAGGCTCGGATTTATTAACCTGCACCTTCTCGATCGTAGTCTCCTGCGAGTACCGCTCACCATCGATAGAGAACCGGCCGGGTTTCCGGTGAATATAGATCTCCTGGGCCATGTAGTCCCCTTCAACCGTGAAATGCTCCTCTTCAATGTAGATCCTTCGGATTTTCTTGGATGACTTCCGGCTGGCAGTAAGGATTGCCGGGCAGGAATCAAGAGTGAAGAGGGCCGTGGCGACATCGTCATTACCGGAACACGTCAGGCTCCACTCTTTTATCGGGAAGAGGTTGAAGAGAATGTCTATATCGTGGATCATGAGGTCCTCGATAATCGAAGTACCAACAATACGCGAAGAACCCGGGTTATGCCGGTTGATCTCGATATAGACCGGGTGCTTGATGATCTGGGCGAGTTCGGGGATGATCGCGTTGAACCGCTCGATATGCCCGACACCCACAGTGAGGTCATCGGGAATCATCTTCACGAGTTCACGAGCCTCTTGTACGGTCTGACAGATAGGTTTCTCGACAAGACAGGGGACATGCGATTCGATCAGCTGCTTTGCAACCCGGAAATGGTAGGGGGTTGGGACACAGATGCTGGTTGCATCGACCTTCTTGATCAGGTTCTCAATGGTCGGGCATACGGTCACAGACTCACACGTGGTCTTCAGGTGGCTGACCGATTTGGGATCGGGGTCGTAAACATAAATCTGGTCAACAAGTTTAAGTTCAGAATATACCCGGATATGGTTTTTTCCCATGATCCCGCAACCGATAACACCAACATCCATCTTACATCACCCCGTTGATGGTTGAACAGATCTCCTCAAGCATCGGCTTTGTCACGTTCGGGTGAACCGGCAGCGAGAGGACTTCATCGCAGAGCTGTTCCGAGACAGGGCAGGAGACTTTCTTTTTGTTCTGTTCGAGATAGACCGGCTGGGAGTGAATGGGGATCGGGTAATGGACAGCCGTGCCGATCCCGCGCTCTGCAAGGTACGTCATGAGTTCCGCACGCTTCATGGGGAAATCGGGAGTAATCCGGACAACGTACTGGTGATAGACATGGACGGTCCCGTCCCGGCGCTGGGGTATAATGAGCCCTTTCTTCTGCAGGTGCTTGTCGAGATATGCGGCATTTGCAGCCCGTGTCTTATTGTAGGCTGGAAGTTTCTTCAGCTGCTCGGAACCGATCGCGCCTCCGATATCAGTGAGCCGGTAGTTGTACCCGATCATCGCGTGGCGGTACTTCTCGCTCTGCCCGTGGTTGATGAACATCCGCATCCGTGCAGCGTACTGGTCGTCATCCGTGGTTATTGCCCCGCCTTCACCCGTGGTCATGTTCTTTGTGGGATAGAATGAGAAGCAGCCCGCCTTTCCAAACCCGCCGACAGGTTTTCCCTGGTACTGTGCCCCATGTGCCTGGGCGGCATCCTCAATCAGGGCAATCTTATGATCGCTGCAGATCTCCTGCACCGGTCGGATATCGAATGGCTGGCCAAAAAGATGTACGCCAATGACCGCCTTCGTCTTCCTTGTAATTGCTCTGGAGACCGCGTCCGGGTCGAGGTTGAAGGTCTTTTCGTCCACATCCACAAACACCGGCTTTGCCCCGCACATGGAAACGCAACTCGCAGTCGCAAAAAAAGAGAATGTAGGAACAATTACCTCGTCGCCCGTCGTTATGCCGGCACAAGCCACAGCGGTATGAAGTGCAGCGGTCCCGCTATTGACCGCAATTGCGTGTTTTACACTACAGTAATCAGCAAAAAGATTCTCGAACTGTGCAACGGCAGGCCCTTGGGCAAGCATCCCGGATTGGATGACAGCAGAGACTGCTCTGTCCTCCTCTTTTCCAGGGGATGGTCTGGCAATGGGAATTTTAGTCATGAGTATCGAAAAATATTCCAAAAATAATTTTCAGCAATTCATCTTAAAGCATCTTATTTTGTTGTGAGAAAAGCGAATGTGATTATTTTTAAGGACGATTTTTGTGGGCAATGGATCCCTTTGTTTATGGAAAATATATAAAATCCCTGAACCACTGCACCGTCTCCCCCAGCCCCTCCCTCATCGAACACCCCGGCACATACCCCAGTATCTCCTGAGCAACAGCAATATCCGCAACCGAATGCCGTACATCCCCCGCAGCAGGTTGAACGAACTCCACCGGCACCCTGATCCCCGACACATTGGCAACAATCTCCAAAAGTTCCATCAAATCCAGCTGCGAACCACTGGCAACATTATACACACCAGACACCGGAGACTCCATTGCGAGGATATTCGCCCGGACCACATCTTTCACATACACAAAATCCCGCGTCTGCTTCCCATCGCCGAATATCGTGACAGGTTTGTGCGCAAGAGTATTGGTAATAAACTTGGTAATTACCCCGGAATACGGCGACCCCGGGTCCTGCCGTGGCCCGAACACATTGAAGTATCTCAATGAAACACACTGCATCCCATAGAGCCGGGAAAAGACCGAACAATAATTCTCTCCAGCTGATTTTGTGACCGCATAGGGCGAGAGGGGATCCGGCATCATCGATTCCCGCTTGGGGAGTTCCGGTTTGTCGCCGTACACCGCGGCAGATGAGGCAAAAACAACTTTTTTTACACCGCAGTCCCGGGCAGCCATCAGTACGTTAACGGTTCCGGACAGGTTGACCTCATGCGTTTCCCGGGGATCCGCTACCGATCGCGGGACCGATGCAATGGCAGCCTCATGGAAAATTCCATCAGCGCCTTCGAACGCTTTCCGGAGTGTAGCGGAATCGAGGATCGTCCCTTCGATCAAGGAAGCATTCGGGCCGGCCAGAAGATCGTTCACGTTCTCTTTTTTCCCGGAAAAAAAGTTGTCAAAGATCACAACCTCGTGTCCGTTTGCGACAAGTCCTTCGGCAATATGCGATCCGATGAACCCTGCCCCGCCCGTTACAACATATTTCATGATGCGAATCCTCGAAAACCCGGAGATTTCTCACAGGATTGAACAATGATAATAGTATGTGAAAGAATATTATCCTGATTATCCGGTGCCATGATTCAGTAAAAATATCAGGAGAATAACGATTAATCCCGCCGACAGGTAACGTCTCCATAATGGGGATGCCGGGATAAGGAGGGGAATTACTAATCCTCTCGCAGGGCTTTTCAAGTCCAGTCACCTACCGCAATCTGGATGTTGACTCATCCTCAAAAAAGCATTGAGGGATTGTAAGCCGCCAATCCTCCGACATGATGATCCTGTCCAATGCGACACTTAGACAGATATTACGGCGGAACCACCAATATCATCAGAATAACAAGGAGTTTGTAGTAAGCAATTACCTGTATTAATTCTCAAATCCCATTTCATCGAATGCCCGATCGATTCTATCAAGAAAATCCCGTGCATCCGATACAATGATCCATGCTTCATCAGGCGACATCGCTGCATCAATATTATAATCAACGGTTTCCCTGCGTTCTTTGGCATGAGAGAGTGCACGACCATATGATTCTTCGATAAAACCCCTCTTGACAAACTCAAGGCCAAACTGGAGGATGAGTCCCTTATGGCCTTTCGGATGGAGATCCCGACTGGCAAGAAGCGCCCGGGCTGCATAGAACATTGCGTAATATGCCCGGCTGACCGCATCATTGTAATACCCGCCTTTCAGCAGATAGTCGGCAGCATCGAGGGTTTCCGCAGCAAGTTCAAGATCGCGATCAGGCAACCGTGATCCCCTCACTAATGACATTATGGCTGAACGGGGATGCTTTACTGAATGATTTTGTACTCATCACCTTTACGGAAAGATATTCCCCGGAATCTACCATGATATCGAACGCAAGGCCAGTCATTGCCCGCCAGCCCTCGTGTTCATCCCCATTCCAGAGTACCAGGAGATCGATATCAGAATCCGGATTCGCCTCTCCTCTCGCAACCGAACCGTAGAGAATGATCCTGTCAATATGGGAAATATACCGCTCTTGTGCCTGCCGGACAAATTGCCGGATAACGGTTTCGTACCGTTTCTGGATGGACATTTCTCTATATGATCCTTCCCCGATTCCCAATAAATACTTGCCCGTGGTTCTCCCAGACAAACGTGACAGGTTCAGATTCTCTTTTCCTGAAGAACGAGGGTTGCCCGTTTTATTACGGATTCTGTAAGAACAAGTGCTTTTTGGCATATTCTTCCGGACTAACCAAGAATACAAAGCCCGGGTATCGTGTATGTGCCGCATAGGGTGTTAGGCGGGCTGCTGACGTAATGGGACCCGGAATGATACGCCCGCTTCTTTCGAGGCGAAGAAGGAGATCCGGGATATCATGGATGTAGGACAGGGGGAGCGCACGGGCAATAATTACTGCCTTGATCGCCATTTCAGAAGCCCGATGTGCCTGGAAACACAGGTCTTACCGGTATTTATCCGGCTTGCAGCAACGGGCTATTGCATGACTGCTGCGTGCCCTTCTCATCCGTTCTTCGGATCATCCGGAGGCAACTGTGCTGACATCGTAGAGAACCCTGCCTTCGTGCAATGCGGGATAAAAGACCAGGTGCAGTGAATCCGCGTATTTTCTGACCCGATCCGGGGTTACAACGATCAGATCGATTGCCTGGCCTATCCCGAACAGGTTCAAATTAATATCTCCGGCAATGGTATGTGGATTGTAATCTCCGGATTTGATTACCAGCAGAACAATATCGCTGTCCTGACCCATCTCGTTACGTGCAGCGGAACCAAACAGAATTTTTTCCGGTTTCGCGACATCCACAATACACCTAAGGATCTCGTTCAGCGCTTCTTTTTGGATTTTTCCTCTTTTCTGCATGAATACTCTGGGGGAAAATCCCTGGTTTATGTTCATCTTTTATCTGGAATCTTATATGCACATCTCTTGTTTGGGATCTGCCGGTGAATAAACCGACTTGTAGCAGGATTACAGTGAGTCCGCCGAATGAATTGTCCTGGACAAGTATCAGGACACAGACGTCCGGGCCGGAAACCCGGCCGACGGGAAATGGTTGTTCGGGCACTCATTCTGTAAGATTACCTTGTTTAAAACAATAATTCAGGGTACACCATGACCGTAAGGTATGCTCTTATCCAACAGAAACGGGAACTGTATCTCCGCTGTCAAGAACCATATATCGAGCGTATGGCAGAGATCAGTAACGGGAAGCATTTAATCATAAATGATCTCCCTGCTGATTTGGACAGATTGTAAATCACTTTCTCAATTTGTCCACTATCTATATGCTCGGCTAACTATAAAATGAATATCATCGACCAACCGAGTTTGAAAGAGGTAATTGATTATGGAATATTCTTGACAATTTCAGGATCACAAGGTGCGAATAATCCGGAAACACTGCATACGGGAAATGGTTCCATGATCACACCATCAGTCCGTTTAGCATGCTGTAAAAAACCATAATACAAAATTTTAACTACTTTTTTGTATTATAATTATTCAGAACACACAATGACCGTCAGGGATGCTCTTTTACAGCAGAAGCGGGAACTCGAGCTCCGGAAAGCAGAGCCGTACATCAAGCGCACGGCAGAGATCCGTAACGGGAACAGCCGGCTTATCCGGATTGTGAGTGGTCCCCGCAGGGCAGGGAAATCATTTTTTGTAACCCGGTACCTCATGGCACAGGGCCCGTTCGGCTATGTAAATTTTGATGACGAAGAGCTCAATAGTGCAGAAAAAATCCCTGATATTCTCACTGAGATAGCCGATCTCTACAATGGATCAAAAACGCTCCTGCTTGACGAGATCCAGAATATTCCGGGATGGGAACTCCTGGCAAACCGGCTGGCACGGCAGGGATATATGCTCTATATCACCGGAAGCAATGCACGCCTGCTCAGTAAAGAACTCGCAACGCACCTGACCGGCCGACATACCATTACCACCATTTTCCCCTTTTCATTTGCTGAATACCTGCGGACAAAACCTGGGGAATATACCGAACGTGAATACCGTGCATACCTTGCGGAATATTCTGTCACCGGGGGATTTCCCGAACACCTGGTAACCTCTATTGACCGGAAAGAATACCTCCTGCGTCTTTTTGATGCCGTGATATACAAGGACATTATCCAGCGCTACCGGGTCCGCTCCCCACAGGGCCTGGGAAATCTCGCCCAGTACCTCTGTTCCACTATTGCGGGGGAATATTCTGTGCACGGCCTCACAAGGGTAACCGGTTGCAGGAGTGACCGGACCGTACGGAAATACCTTGAGTACCTGGAAGAAGCATTTCTCTTTTTTTCGATCCCGAGATTCTCGTACAAGGTAAAGGAACAGGTTATGGCAAACCGGAAGATCTATTGTATCGATAACGGGTTTGTCATGGCCAAAGGATTCAGGTTTTCCCGCAATGATGGGAACCTGAATGAAAACCTTGTTGCAATTGCACTTCACCAGATGGAACTTTCCGGAATCCTGAACCTTTACTACTGGAAGAACGCAAAGCATCAGGAAGTTGATTTTGTCCTCCACCAGGAAACGAAGGTGGTTGCACTTATCCAGGTCTGTATCGATCTGACCGATGAAAAGACACGACGGCGGGAAGTTAATGCTCTCCTGATAGCAGGTCGGGATCTGTCGTGCGAAAACCGCATCATCCTAACCGGGGAAGAAGAACACATAACAACTGAGGAATGGTTCGGCATACGGGGAGAGATCCAGTATATCCCCCTCTGGAAATGGTTGCAGCGACCAGGAATTCCCGGATATATGTGATTCGATACCCTTATGCATCATCATAAGGGTTGCGCAACAGAACGGGTGATCAATCCGTAAATCTTTGTCGAATATGGAATAAAATAAACCAAGTTCTTTCAGAATTTTTTTGGTAAAGAGCCCCCGTGCAAGAAAACCGAACCCTTGGCTTCACGGACAATTCTGAAATCTCCATATCCCTGCTTCAACCAATAATATACTGGAGTTACCCCGAATATATGACAGATTTTCTGCTGCCTGCCAATGCACAGCATGAGCCCTTGGCAATACATACTCCCCCCCATGGTCAAAAGGAGCCCGTAGCGGGCTCCGCTCACGTCTCCGGGAATGCGTGGACACTCAATGTGCTAACTCATGTCCACATCCCCCGGCCCCAACCGGTCATTTACGTCGGAGAATCCGGGCAATAGATCCCATACCTATGTCCACCGTTAAACGTGGCCGGAAAAACGCACCTTCTCTCCCCTGTGGGCACAAAAACACGTCGCCGGCCACAACGGCGTGATCCTTTTTTTTGGATTCGGAACGGGAAAAATGGGGATTATTCTGGGGTAGCTGCACCCAATTGAGTTTTTTGTTAAATCCCTGGCAAACTTCACGCAAAAGGAAAGAATTACTCAAGCACCCGTACTCTGCATACCTTCTTTACTATGGATGCAAGCTCCTTGTCCGCCGTGAACAGCGCCCCGTGTTCGCGCACTGCGGCGGCAACGAACAGCGCATCGTAGAGGGAAATATTGAGCTCACAGGCCAGGTCTAGGGCCGGATCGATCAATTCGGCTGAGGGGATGGGATCGCAGAGCTGAGTGATATAGTAGATGGCATCGTGGAGCATCTCCTTCACGTCAGCGGGGCTGTCTGCCCCCGATGCTATCCGTTTCGCGGCAACCTGTGCTGCGTCTGCCACGGCACTGTCCACCGTGACATAAAGTTCAAAACCAAGTTTCCTGATCGTCCTTGTTGTCATATCTTCCGGGAAAAAGACCGTGGCAATGACGCTTGAATCGAGAACGGTCTTACCGATCATCGCGGGCCTCACGGATAATCCGGGCTGCAGGCATGCCCGGGATTTTTGTTTCCTGTCTCTTTTGTGCATTATCCAGGAGCTGTTTTCTGCGTTTCATCCTGATCGTATTCTCGATGAGGGCCCGAATCTCCTCCTGGCACTCCTTTCCCGGCAGCTCGTCGATCATCTTCCGTACCCGTGAATCGATCCGGATACTGTAAACAGAGGTTGCCATAAGTATATTGTATACAATATTTGTATATGAAAATACCGTCATTTTTTGCGCAGCCAGGATCGCAAAATTCTCGCTCCGTTGCCTCTGAAACCTGCGCTGCGTCTCCGGTTTTGGAAATTTTTGGTTTATTCAGATAAGCATACCTTTTATTCGCTCCAACAGGTTTGTGCCACACGACCGGGCACCAGGAGCCGGGTGGAACGAGAAACCTTCTCATCGAAAACTCATTACGGATAGCGTATGCTCTCGCGTTCCATCTGCCCGGCCCGGTATGTGGCAGGACTAAAAAAATGCAGACAGAGAACAAAAAGAACGAGTTGAACCGGATAAACGATGATCGCAGGAATGATGGATCGCGGATCGCCGGTTTGGGACACGGTGCCGGATGCAAAGATGGTGCCGGAAGCATGTCCCCAGTATCGCAGGAAGATCAGAAAAAACCATGGACCGGACGGGAAAACCGCAGGAGGACCAGAAAATAACACTGGAACTGATGGGAAAACCGCACGAAGAACAGACAACAACCAAGGGCCTGATCGGAACACTGCCGGAAGCGACAAGAAAGGATACCGGCCCGGGCCGGATCAAAAGGCCGTTTGTGGCCATCCGGGAAGCAAAACGGCGGGCTGCCATATGGGGGTTCGCCGTCGCCGATGTTGTATCAGATGGAGATCTCCCGTACGATTTCATCGCCATGAAGGACGGGATCACGAGTTTCGTTCGAATCCGCCGCATCCGCGATTCCTGGTTTGACAGCAAAAGAATCCAGGATCGCTGCAGGAAAGAGATCGCAGCGTTCCGGGCAATGAAACAGCAGCCGGGACTCATCTTCGAGCTCTGGATCCGGGGATTTGCCCGGGCTTTCCACCGGTATCGGATCCTGCCGGATACGATCGGGAAGATCGGGATTGTCCTGGAGCCGGAGACCCGGGCAGGAAAGAAAGCCCTTGACGAAGAACGGCAGGCCGGCCAATGATGTGCTGTGGATTAAACAATTAATCCATTTTTGCCGGATAAGAGCAGCAACTCCGAATGAATACCGGAAAAACAGGAATGTAATTCAATCCGTATCACAAAAATCAAAAAACCGGAATACTTCACGGCCTTCCCGCACATTCCCGGTCAGCCGCCACATCCCGGGTAACAACCGCCCCGGCTTCCACATGGGCACCGGCACCGATAGACACACCCGGTGCGATTACAGCCTTCTCCCCAATCACGCAACCCTCGCCAAGGATGATCCCCCTCGAAGGTTTTTGTTGTATGCGGGAGAAGACCGGTTCGCCAACGAGCCGGACACCCGGCCCAATCTGCACGTTGTTCTCAATCCGTGTAAACTGCGGGATCCAGACATCCTCACGGACAGTCACATTGTTGCCGATAACAACATCCATGTCAATACAAGCGCCGTCACCCAGGGTGACGTTATCCCCAAGGGCAGTCTCGCTGCGGATCAGGACATCATTCCCGCACCGGAACCGGTCGCCGATGAAGACATTGCCAAAGATGATGCAATGCCGGCCTATCGAGGGATCCGCACCCAGGTGTACGCCGGGAAAGATCTCGGACTTTAGTGCAGCGGGGGACGGAAAACCGATCAGGGTAGACTGCACCATGCGGAACGAGGCCTGGAACTGCTGCAGGTTACCGGGAATCATCGAGAAAACTTCCTATCGGATTGTGTGAGATTTATTTTTTTGTGTTCTATCATAGTAACAACAATATGATAAAAATTTTCTTTTGCATTTTCATTGAAAGAAATCCTTTCGTTGTCTTCTGTTTACCATACCGGGCATGGAAAAAATCCCTTAAACTCCCCCTCTACGTGGGTTGCTGGAAGAGCAAAACCATAACCACCTTCTCCTTTTTATAGCATCCCTCACACAGATTGATCAACCGATGTACTTCTTCTTCCACCTCTTCACCGGCATCGTGCTCGGTTTTCTCTGTTCCGAACTCTTCAACGACCGACGGTGGCTCATTCCCTGCACGATTGGTGCCATCCTCCCGGACCTTATCGATAAGCCACTCGGGTACCTGATCCTCAATACGTCAATAGGGTTTGGGAGGATCTTCACCCACACCCTCGCGCTCGCGCTCCTGATTGTTGCAGTTGGTATTGTGTACTGGTTGTTTCGAAGAGATCCCGGTCTTGCTGCGCTTGGTATCGGCATTCTCTCGCACCAGGCGCTGGACCTGATGTGGCGCCAGCCGGTGAACTGGTACTATCCCTTCCTCGGGTCATTCTCCGGTACCCATACCGAGGATTTCTTCTGGGTGAAATTTCTCGAAGAACTTCACAATCCTTTCGAGCTCATCCTCGGGGCCATGGTTCTCATCCTGGTGCTCGCTGTCCTCTTCCGGTCCCGCATCTCCCCGGTTCTTAAAGAAAGACGGGCGGTCATCTCCCTTATCATGGCATTCAGTGCGCTCGTGTTCGGCAGCCTTGCCGGGATCCTTATCGGCTGGGGGATTGGAGGACACACGCTCCGGCAGGTTGGCTGGGGACGGCCGGAGGAATTGATCCTTGGCGGCCTTGTCATTGCCCTTGCATCGCTCCTCTTCTGGCGTTGGCAGAGTATTGTCAGCAGGTCATGAAAATATCCGGTGTGCAGAGATCATAACCAGACATCGGTGAATTTCAATCAAGACAGGTATAGTATTAAAACTAAAGTGCGGATTCTGTTTTTAGCAACTACATCCCTTATCCAAGATCGTTCATGCCGGAAAAAAAGAGGCGATCTAAAGGCCCAATGTTGACTTAACCTGTGCCTTAGTCATACCCCAAGTAATTTTTTTCCCAAACATCAGCTGGACGGCCTTCCAGTCAATGGAATTCGGCTCTATTGCGGAGTTGGCATTTGTGTAGAAGATACTATCCGTATATTTGTAGGTCTCACCAAGGAAACCCATCTTCGTGAGAGCACTGCGCACCAGCCACTTCTTCCGTGCAGCCCCGCTGAGATCGGAATTGACATACACCTTCTCGGTTGTGGTGATGATGTAGTATTTCCCGGTATCGGTATCCCGGAATTCATCTGTCCGGGAATTTGTGTCTACCTGAAGAAGCCCCTCCTCCGGAATAAAAAAGATGGGGATGTCGCCTTGTCCCTGGAGGTTTAAGTTGGTGGAGAGTTTTGTGGTTGCTGAATTCACGTTGAAATCGTCTATGAATTCCTTAAGGTGCTGGACATCGCTGTCGGAATAAGACCCGGAAATGGAGAGGGATATTAAAGTCTTGTTTGATTTCTCCAGTTTACTGTTGTCCGGACCGAAGGCAATATCGAGCAGGTGATTGCCGATATCACTCGCGCTATAGACTTTGGCTGTCGGGGTGGCAGTCGGTTTTGCAGTAGTAGCAGCAGGTTTTGCCGTTGTTGCAGCGGGTTTCGCGGTCGTTGCAGCCGGCTTTGCCGTGGTCTTCGCAACGGTCACGTTTTTCTGGCCGGTACTTGTCGCATTGGTTGTGTTGCCGAAAGGCACCCAGTCGCCGGAAAGGAACATTGTCCCGGCAATGAAGAGCACAATGATCGCAAAACCGATGATAAGGGGGACGTACGGCTTCACCGCGCCAAAATCCGGGGACTTCACCGGTTCATCGGCAAGGGGATAGGCTTTGATCGGGGACTCCACCTGGGTCGATCCGTCCGCCGTGACAGCAATATCGAATGTTTTCCCCCCGTGCAGGACGGGCTTTCCCAAGGGTGATGAGACGGCAGGGGTAGGCCGGTCATCCCCTCCGGATCCCAGCGCCATGAGCAGGGCAGGATCGGCAAGTGTCGATGCTTCACGGGCAAGCCGTTCGCGCTGCCGGATAACTTCAGCCGAGACCTTCCTGAGCGGTTCTGTAATCGCATCCCAGCCGATATCCGCCTCCTGGTCGTATTTCAGTGCCTCCGGGGTCCGGTTCAGGAGGGACTCGAACTCCTCAAGCTCGCATTCCTCATAGCAGGCAGAAAGCGCAGCAAAGATCTCTTTTACCGCAACATCCTTGTTGAAATGCGCTACTACGGATGGAGCCACCAGCTGGACGATCTCCGCATCAAAGGCCGGTTCCGGGAATTTCTGGCAAAACCGGGTGGCAATGAACGAGAGTTCCTTGAGAACCGACTGCCACTGGCGGTTCGTGCCCAGCCGTTTCCGGATCATTCCGGCAAGGGGCGTTGCAAGGGCCTCGATTAGGGTGCGGTCGACATCATATAACCCGACAGCTGCCGCATCCCGCATCTCTTCAATCACGTTCGAGAACGTGGCAAGGAGCATTACGTAGTTGGGAACAATACCCTGCTTTTTGATGAGACGGTATATCTTTTCCAGGTCGTCAAGGAACGCGAGCAGGTCAAAACAGAGCCGGGCACGCGTGGCAACGGCGGCATCGCCCCCGGCCGCGCGCTCCTTCTCCACCTTGAGTTCATTGCATTTTTCGGTAAGGAACCGCAGGGCCGGGCGGAGGTCCTGCTCTTCCACGATGAGAATGCCTTTTGTGTAAAGTTCCAGGAAGGCATGGATTGCCTGCCGCCTCCCGGTATCGCGGACCTGGTAATATTTCAGGCAATAATCATGGTAGGTAGTATAATCAGATTCATTAAATTGGATCTGAATTTTTTCCATCAGATATAATCCGTAATTCTGGTATTCAACTGTTTTGGTATACTCGTGGAGAGGATCTCTGTCGTTAATTGGTCGTTCCCGGAATAAATTTTCCGCAAAAAAGCGTGAAGAGGTGTATGACCGGGTGATGGAAAAAATGGAAGGCGGGAATGCTCAGTGCCCGGAGCGGGCAGGGGTGTGCGTGATGGCGGGGAGCTTTGCCTGGCTGGTAAATGTCTCACCATACCCGTCCGGGAAGGTCACCCGGCTGATATGAGGGGAGAAGTCCGGGTTCATGAGCCGGGCAAACCAGTATTGGTTCAGGATTTTATCCGCATTCCGGAACAACAGGGCCGGTATCTTCATCGTGATACCATCATCTCCCGCAGATCGCGATGCAAAGCCCGAAACGGTGAGCTGGACAAAAGTGGGAGAGACGGCATTGACCGTTGCCTCCCGGTTGTACTCCGAACAGGCGGCTTCAGCCAGTCTGGCACCAGGGTCCATGATAGTGGTAAAGACAATCACTTTCTCCTAACCAGGAACGTTCATGCTCGAACGTGATGACGGTATCGACATTGTCAGGGACCGTGATATCAAGGGTTTTGCCGGAATGCCTGCACCGGGCAGGCAAGTGCCAGGAGCACAAGGAAAATAACCCCGGCAAAGAGGAGTAATCTGTCTGGCATACCTGTCAGCAGGGGGGGTAATATCCGCTCTCCGTAAATACGGTCTCCCGGATAAGGGCAGGATTCGCCTTCCCGTCCCCATGGCAGACGTATCTTTCGCCAGGATTTTTATTCATGATATTCATGCCCTTGTACAGACAAGATCATATTGAAACCTGCATATAAAAAGAAAATTACCTATATCCCAATATCCAAAAAGATGATCGGAAACCCATGAAGAAAAAGGATCTCGCCATCATCGTCGTCACGGTCTGGCTTATCGTTATCACGGTATTCATGCTCCTTGCCGCACGGATTGACCTTGAGATCTTTTTTGTTCTCTGGCTGATCGGCCTCCTCGTGATTGTCGAACTGATGGATACACGGTTTACCCTGCCACCGTACATGCGGTACCTCAAGTACGTGGTTGCTGCAGGTATCCTTCTCTTCGGGGGCATTGTTGCAATAAAAGTCATGGAGATCCTTGCACGATGAATGTAAAGATCCGGTACGCGGTTTTTTTCCTGCTCGTGATCGCGATACTCGCAGCCCTCGTCCTGACTATTCCCGCTCCCCTGCTGTACTCGCTTGAAGAGGACTCCTTCCCGTCCCCGTTCCATAAGAATACCGATGTCCTGAAACTGCAGGCAACCAACAGCACGGACGATATCGTACCGGAAATCCAGGAATTTGTCGATTTTACCGGGCCGCTATCGCTCTCCATCCGGGTCCACGACATCGAACAGGCGCGACGGGACTTCGAGCGGTTCCAGAACAGCCACGGTTCATTAAAGAACCTGATCGTGAAACTGGACATGAACGAGAGCGAGATCCAGGAACTGGAGAGAAACACGGCCATGCAGAAGGAGATCCTGGATTCCCTTCTCAATACAACCATCTCCTTAGACGAGCTCCAGGTGATGGAGATCCAGTACCACAGCGAGAACAACCAGGATATGCTCACCACGATCCGTCTCCGGGGAGAAGAACTGCGGAAGAAAGTCCGCGGCATGGGTGCACGGTACCGCAATGCAACGGAACGCGTGGCTGACAGCGGCCGGAAACTCGGTATCAACACGACGAAGAACCAGGAGAGCCAGGTTGTTGTCGACCAGATCATCGAGCAGATCGAGAACCCGGAGGCCGAGACGCTGCTCCGGGTCGATACCTCGCTCGTCCCGGGTGACGACCGCATCTCTCTCTTCCTCCGCCCGGAAACAGGAAAATACCGCGAAGTGATCGAGTACATGGGGATCTCGCTCTCGCTCCAGGGAAATGTCACGCGCCGTGAAGGAGGAAAACAGATTATCCTGTACATGGATGACGTCCCGTTCTCCACCCTCACAACGGACAGTTTCGGGTATTACAACACAAAGATCCCGATTGAACGCACACTCTCGGGGACCCATACTGTTTATTCCCGCTCTCCCACGTCGCGTTCCGTGAACCGGACACTGACGGTGGAGCAGGTAGCATCCGCGACAAACCTCTCGGTGAGCCGGACCAATAAGACCACGACCGTCAACTGTTCCGGCGCGGTCATGGCCAATTACCCGGTCCGTTCCGCCTCTGTCGAGCTGGTCTGGGACGAGACACACGTGCTGGTCACCAAGACTGACAGCCGGGGATGGTTCATGAAAGAGATCGATCTTCCTCCGGGAAGACACACGATCCTTGCACGGTTCAATGGAGCAGGATACCCCATCGACCCGTCGGCAAGCGATCTACAGGTGATTGAGATCTCGCTCATCCCAAAGACCGGTGATGAGCTGGAACTCTGGGACATCCTCCTCGTCATCTTTGCCATTGTAATCGTTGCGGGTTTTGTCAAAGCTGCCCTGTATTACATCCAGCGGATGACGCGTAAGATCGAGGCCCGTGCAGAAAAGACTGATGGGATTTTGGTAAATTCCGGTGTCAGCGCTTCAGCAGAGGATTTGGGAGGCGATTTGCCAGCCCAGCCTGCCGATACCAGCGAACTGATGGACCCCGACAATGAAACACTCATCTCGTATTACACCCGCCTCCTGCAGGAAAAAGGGCTGAAGGCTGCATCCTGGCGTGTGTACCAGCAGCTGGCTGCACGGGTAGCGCGTGACCAGGAGATCCGCCGCCACCGCACGCTGACAGCACGCGAGATCTCCCGCGGCTGCAAAGGCAAACCGTACTGTCGCCCGTTCGCCCGGTTCATTGCCGTATATGAACGTATCCGGTATGGCGGGATCGTTTCGGTCAGGGACCAGACCGTCTTCGAGACGGCCCTGCATACTACGGACGAACAGATGGAGGGTGATGGCCATTAGGTATGCTTCATGGATAGCCGGGGGCGTCTTTGTTGCGGCCCTTGTCCTCCTCTTCCTGCACCTCTCGGCCAATGACATGGAGTTCTCGCGGTACAATACCGGCTGGAACGGGACATCTGCATTCTTCTCCGACCTTGGCCGCGACAGGACAATTGAGGTCTTCGACCCGGGAGTCCTTGACAAGCAGCCGGGAAACGCGACACTCCTGATCCTTGCGCCGCACCGCAGTCCAACCGAACGGGAGATTGCCGGGTACAAGGCATTCCTTGCCGGAGGGCACACCATCATCCTTGCCGATGACTTCGGTGCCGGCAATGAAATCCTGGCAGGGATCGGCAGCAGGGTAACGATCACTCCCGTGAACATCTCCAGCCTCGACCGCCAGTATGCTGACCCGTACCTGATCATCGCGTACCGTACGCAGGAAACGGGACCCTTTGTCATGCCATCGGAGATAACACTGAACGGTGCGGCGTTACTGGAGGGCGGATCGCCGCTCGTGCTTACATCGGTCATGAGCTGGGCTGACCGGAACGCAAACAACCGGCTCAATGCCGGTGAAGAGATGGGCACCCTGCCGGTGATGGTCCAGGAATCCATCGGGCCCGGCAGGCTCGTTGTCCTGTCCGATCCCAGCATTTTCGTCAACACGATGTATCTCCAGCCGGAGAACGCAAACAACCGTGCGCTTATTGACAACCTGACCACACAGGACAGCTTCCTTCTTATTGACCAGATGAATTCCCGCACCGCGGACGCGAAAGGATTAAGCGGGATTCTTCATGTAGTAAGAAATACAGTAATTATAGAAATTCTCATATTCTGCCTGCTGATCCTGGGCATAGCGTGGGCCTGGAGAAAGAAGGCTGTTTAGGTGAAAGGATGGACCACAGTAATCTTGAGAAAAAAATTGTCGATATGTCCCGGAAAACCGGGCGGGAAGGCACCAGCAGACACGCCGGGATCGCACCGGCCGGCAACGATTCAGAAAGCGTGGGAAAAGAAACATCCGGGCGGCTTCCCCTTCCGGAACTGAAAAAAGAAGTCGAGGAGATCTCCGGTCTTGCCGCCCTCATCAACGAGCGGCTGAACGAGTTCGTTGTCGGGAACCATGAGGTCATCGACCTGATCCTTCTTGCCCTCTTAAACGAAGGGCATATCCTGGTAGAGGGGGTGCCGGGAACCGCCAAGACCACGATTGCAAAATCCATCGCCCTCCTGACCGGCTGCAGCTTCAACCGTATCCAGGGGGCCATCGATCTCCAGCCCGCGGATATGCTTGGTGTGAGGATCTACGACCAGTACAAGAAGGAGTTTGTCCTCCGGAAGGGACCGGTCTTCACCAACATCCTCCTTGCCGATGAGATCAACCGTATCAACCCGAAATCGCAGAGCGCATTTATCGAGGCAATGAGCGAGCGCCAGGTCACGCTGGACGGGATCACCATGCCGATGCAGTCGCCGTTCTGTGTCATTGCAACGCAGAACCCCCATGAATTCGAGGGGACATTTCCGCTCATCGAAGTCCAGCGCGACCGGTTCATGTTCTCCATACGTTCCGATTACTTAAACCCGGATGAAGAACTCAGCATCATCCGGCGCGCCAATGAGGGCATGCTCCAGTGGGAGACCTATTCCCAGTCTCTTTCACCCATCCTCACCCCCGGCGCCCTCAAACATTACATCCAGGTAATCCGCCAGGTCTCTATCGAAGAACCAGTCCTCCAGTACATCCGCGACCTTGTGATCGCAACGCGGACGCATCCCGACATCGAACTCGGTGGATCGTCCCGTGCCTCTCTTGCCCTGGTCAGTGGCGGCAAAGCGCTCGCTGCCCTGAACAACCGCACCTATGTCATCCCCGACGATATCAAGCAGGTGTCACGGGCGGCACTCACGCACCGGATCATCTTGTCGCGCGACGCGGAAGTGGAAGGGGTCACACGGGGACAGGTGCTTGAAGAAATCCTCTCCAAAGTCGAGGTGCTCTGAGTTTTGCAGCTGAGACGGTGCACACAGGGGATCTGTCTTGTCAACCTCCTCTTAATTTCCGGAGCACTGGCACTCGATGACCCCGTGCTCCTCCTCGCCGGGAGTACGCTTGCCATTGCGGTTCTCGGGCAGTATCTCGTTTTCGACAGCGAAGTCCGGAAGATTGCGTCCTCCGTCCAGTGCCGGCGGACACTGGGCCGGAATATGGTCCGCCGGGGCACCTCGCTTATGGTAACAACCCGGATCACGCTCCGCGGCATGCCGCGTGTCCATGTCATCATCGAAGAACTCCCTCCTCATAAGACACTCCTCATGGATGGTGAGACAATAATCGATACCGTGTCTGGCAGTCCCGAGCAGACATACCTGTGCCGCTACCGGATCATTCCCCTTATCCACGGGGATCTCCGGTTTTCCGGAATTTCCCTCACGTTCAGGAATCTCTTTTTTTCTGAAACGCTGCGATTATCCCGGCAGACGGAGACGGGCCCGGTCCTCTCGGTCCTGCCGGCAGGGCTTTTTCAGGCACCCTCATCGGATTCCCTGGAAGGGACACGGGACAACCGGAAGGCAAGCATCCTCTCAACCGTTGACGTCCACTCGCTCCGGGAATACCAGCCCGGCGATGACCTGCGCCACGTGGACTGGAAGATCTCGGCCAAGTACAACAAAATGTTTATCCGGAAATACAGCACCCCGACAAGCTTTCCCCCGCTTCTCATTGTCGACCTCCCCTGGTGCGGGGCGCCCTACTCAGAAAAGGCATTCGCAAAGATGATCTCCGAGGTTACCGGGATGGTGACCGATACCCTGCAGTCCTTCCAGCATATCTCCATCCTCTTCATCTCCGGCCCAAATATCATTCACCTCATCCGCGAGGAGAAGAACCCGGCACACTGCCTTGCAGAACTCAAAGAGTGGATGCACCCGGCCGAACGCTCCGTCCACTTCTACCGCATGCCGGATCGGAACGATCTCAGGAGCATGATCCGGCACTGCGAGAATGCCGGGGCACAGGCACGGGATCCGCGGATCCGGACGGCTCTTGAAACCCTGAAGGAGCGGTATACCGGAATCCTGTATTGCCAGCGGAACCCGGCCTTTGCCGGGCAGGTCACCCGGACACTCTCGCAGCTGCTCCTGAATAACGCATATCTCTTCACGCTCGGCTGCGGGGACACAAGCCATATCCGGCATGTGGTCAGGCCCCTCCGGACCTGCCAGATCCAAGTGACGGTCCGGGTCGTTGAGGAAGTACGGGAAGGAAGACCTGTCCGGCGGGATACCTTTTCAGCAGCCCGCGGGGTGGGTGCATGAACACATTCCTGCCGGAATTCCGGTTCCTTGTGCCCCTTGCAGCAGGGATTATCGCAATAACCGCATACGTACGACCAGAGATCTGGTACCCTGCCCCGGCCCTTCTCCTAGCATTCCTTGGCATCTACGCAGTTTCCCGCAGCTGGCCGGACCGGGGATTCTATCTTGTCTGCTCCGGCGTGCTCCTCATCACAGCAGCGGGCGCCATGAACCTCTGGGCCGGGCTCTTTACCGTATGGATGGTAGCCGGTACTGTCTGTTCCTCGCATGGCATTCTCAAGAATACACCGGACTTCCACTCCTTCCTCTGTTTCTGCGGAATCACCACCGCCGTTGCGCTGCTTGTTAAATTCTCGAACCATGTAGTACTTCCGTTATCTGTCCTTACGGCTGGTTTTCTCATCGTTCTCCTTGTCCAGTCCGTGCGCATATACCAGTTCAAAAAACAGTATTCCGGTGGTGTATCATGATCACGTTCGCAACGATCAATCCACGCTACAAGGCAGCCCTTGCACTCGTAATCCTGGCCGCTGTCCTTGTGGCAACGGCCATCCTGACCAACCGTGGCGACTTCACGAGCGCAGCCCTTGTCATTGCAGCCCTGGCCTGCATCCTGACAGGAATCTTCTTTGTCACGCTCTCCGCAAGCGACCCTCTTGATCTCCGCTATCTCAGTCTCCTGCCGGTCCAGGGCAGCATCAGCATGGCCCGCATCTGTGCAGATCTCGGGGCCCAGGGAAACGCCCATCTTATTCCCGGGGGCAGGGATGGCAGGGACCATCCCATGCTGCTGGTCCCGGCAGCGGAATACACCGGTATGCCGCTCCTCACCGAACCGTTCGTGGCAGGGCAGGACATGGCAGGAATCCTCGTGGAGCCTGCCAGTGCCCCCCTTCTCCGGCTGCTCAGGACACAACAGCACCTTGCGATTCCCCGTGACCCGGCCGGCCTGAACAACCTGGTCAGGGAACTTGGCGTAGACGTTCTTGAGGTGGCTGTGCAGATCAGTTCATCGGAAGAATCCGGGGTTATCACCATTGTCATGGAGGATTACCGGCTCATTGACGGGTGCCGTGCCATGGTTGCAGAATCTCCCAAGTGCTGTATCACGAGCCCCTGCCCGGTCTGCAGTCTCTTTGCATCGGTCTGTGCCGAAAGCACCGGAAAGGTTGTGCGTGTTGAACGGTGTTCTCCCGATATGAAAAAACCGGATGTGACGGCAATCTTCACGGTGCTGAACGAATAACCAGAAATCACCGGTTTTCCGGTAGTTCCGGTCGGGCCGGCACAGGTTACAGCGACCTTACTGATACCCAGAGATGGAGATCGCGATAGCTCCGGTTGATACGTTCTGTCCCGGTGATCCCGTCATCAGGCACGGTCTCGTTGAAGAGGAGGAACTCGAGCCGGTTATAGTCCCCGGCAGCAACCGGCACGATGGTGTAGGGCATGACCGTGGTCTGGTTATGGGCGACCTGTACCGGGAAGCGGTCGATACGGTCCATGGCATGCAGGGTGCTGGTGTTTGTTCTCTCGTCGAATGTCATCTTCATAAAATATGTCTCGACCGTGTAGTTCACCGGCCGGTACTCGTGGTTGCCGATACCAATATAGAGGGAGCTGTTCGTCCCGGCGACGAGGCGGGTGGGATAATCGGCAGCCTTCTGGTTCTCCCCGAGGATAAAGAACTCCGTGAACTTCTCGCCTTCCTTGGGGACAACGATGACAAAGACCGTTGTGGCAATGGCCCCGACAATTGCAACAAGGAGGATGATGGAAAGGATCCGGTCGGTGCGTGAACGTTCAGATTGGGGAAAGAATTCAGTTACGAGGGTACTCCGGATCTCCTGGAACGGGACAACGAACCGTTCTTCCTCCGGAACCTGCGCCCTGCGGTACTGGGCAAGGAGGCACAGGGAGACGGTGATCAGTGACAGGGAGACAATAATCGGATCGAGCCGGATCCCCCAGGGCGTATAGTTCAGGACAAGCCCTGTGAGAGGAACAACCGCAATGGAAAGCCCGAACGAGAGTGCAATCCTCTCGATGCCATCGAGATCGCGGGCAGCGGGAAAGAGGGCCGCTATCAGCGCATAGCCGGGGATGAACACGACCAGCGGGATACCGAACAGGATGCGGAGGAAAGACTCGTTCAGGACGGGAACGTAGATGCAGAGAAGCGCAAAAAGAAGCCAGAGTTCGCAGGCCAAAAGGTCACGGGGCACCCGTGTTGTCGCAAACGCGGCAACAACCGTATCATATGGGTGCCGCGGCTGATCCATGACAGGAATATTCACTGTTCAGGATATTATGCATGTCGGGATTATTGCCGTCTGCAATGGCAGGTACGCGTCACTTATAGGGAAAAAAGGGCTCTTTTGAAATTCTATGAAGTAGTGATGGGGGTTGATGCCCCCATACCGCCGTTTGCGATGAACGGCCGCCGAAGTCGAAGAACGCTTCGCGCTCTTCTTATTATTCTGGTTTTTCAAACCAGTCGGAGGCGCAAGGGGGGGCAACTATCCGGAAGGAGGTTTTTTACAGAGTGCGCTATGCCGCCCCGCGGTACAGGAATCTGATGAAAATCCCTTGGATTATTCATACCGGCAAAAACGTGTATCCGGCCGTGACAGGAATTCCCGGAAGTGAGCGGCCCTCAGACTTACCAGGTGATCTCCGGAACGCCCTTGGACCGGAAAACGGTATTAATCTCCTTCTTCAGCTGCTCGGCACGCTTTTCGTTGACCCGGGTTATCATGGTGATCTGCTCGATGACCTCTTTGTTCTCCGGTGTCATCTCATCCGGTCCCCAGGCCGGTGTTCCGGCAGGTGCCTGCAGGATATCGATGATCTTCTTGTTGACCGAGATCCGCCGTGATAACTTTGCCAGCTCGCAGAACTTCTCCCGGTCAACGCCGACCTTCTTTGCCAGCTCAAGACCGTCCTTAAAGCGCTGTTTCCTCTGGAGGATATTGTCGATCGCACTGAAGATCTCTTCATGTCGGAAGGGCTTCGTGATATAGTCATCGATGCAGATGTTGTACTGTTTTGCTTCGGCAGAGGTGAGACGTTTGCCGGTCAGCATCAGGACCGGGATCGGTTTTGTTAAGGGATCCTTCTTGATCTGCTCGAGTGTCTCCCACCCGTTCATTGGCTGCATCAGGACATCGAGAAGGATCAGGTCGGGGAGTTGCTTTTTCAGGATGTCGAGGCATCCTTTCCCGCTGAAAGCCCGGATGGTCGCGTACCCTTCATCCGTGAGGAACTGGTCGATGATCTCTACCATCCCGGGATCATCATCTACGATAAGTACTGTCTGTTTCACCGGTTTCTCTCCGGCAACTGCCCCCACCGGGATCCCTGTTGCCGCTGTCCTTCTTCTTACTGTCATGATGGCAAGACCGGCCGCGAGGAAGACCGATACGGAAAATACTGCCATGAAGACAACCGGCAGGGATGTTGTTTCCGGCACCGGTTCCATTGTAGCCAGATGGGATGGCGTCCCGCGCGCCTGGCAATCCGGATCGCCGGGGTAATCAGCGCAGAAAAGCGTTGCGGCCGGCGTGAGGTCTGCGGATACTAACAATGCCCCGTTCCGCGAGTCCGTGAGGGTGAAGGCTGCCATGTCCTGCACCCAGGGGACCGTTATACTCATGTCGCTTGAGTCCCCGTCTTCCGTGTAGCCGATCAGGGTGCGCCCTTCCGGGTCGCCGAGGATGTCACCCTGGGCCCGCCAGGGTTCCCTTGTGGAGAACGAGAGCCGTTCCTTTCCGGCGGTGTCAAGGATGCTGCCTTTCAGTTCGCCGGACTGGAGTGCCAGGTTCGGGGCCCTGCCGTACTGGACCTCGGCAGATGAAAGCGTATAAGCTCCATCCAGGTAATTGAGTTGGATACGGACAACTTTATCGAAATCGGGAACCACCTGTTCAGCGGCTGTACCGAACGGACAGATACCGCAGCACAGGATAATAATGACAAGGAGACCGGTTAGCTTGTGGAAGTTCATGATACAACCACCTTTCCGAGAACGTAGTTGATCCGCTGTGTTGCCGCTTCACCAAATTTTCCCCGGTACCCGCTAGCCATGATATCGGGCATGGGGTCCCAGCGCCAGTAGGGCTGGCTGCAGCTCGCTGACGAGACGGTTGCAGCCTGCTGGATCTGCCGGCATTGTGCAGGATCCCGGCCATCGGAACGTGCATCCGACTCGCAGTTCTCGCGCGAACTCCAGACATTTGCATGCGGGTCGTTCTGGTAATAATAGGTGTTGCCACAGTACGTATCGACAAGATCATACATTGCATGCCCGGTCTCGTGCTGGATCAGGGTCAGCTGGTCGGCCGGGGCCTTCATCAGGTTGCGGCCGGGCCCATAGTCCTGGCTGCACCCGGTCGGCATGCATGCTGCGTCCGAATAAGCACCGTAGTATTTCGGGTACAGGATGACGGTTATATCGGCAAACGTCACGTCATTCCAGTAATTGCCGGGAATTGTACCGGCACAGCCGTCAAATGCATCCGCAGGTGCTGACGGGTCATAGTAGTAATAGAAATTAAACCGGTCACGGTAATCAGCAGGAAGGGGTTTTGATGACGGGGTAATCTTGTCAAGGTCCAGATACGTCGAATGGATCACCTTCATCACGTCCTCCCTCAAGCGGGTCTCGTTGTTGATATAGACCGGTGTTGAGACCTTTGCATGGTCAGTACAACTGTAGGAGGTTGATGAAGGATAAAAAACTACGTTAATTGCACCCTTTTTCTCACTCTCTTCGTTTAAGAGTACGAGCGCACCCCGTGCAATCTCCAAGGAGACTGTTGTCTGATCAGGATAGACAATTTTGGTTGTAACTTCCCGGAAATCCGGTTTTGTTACCCGCACGGTATGGGTCCCGTCTTTAAGGCCGTCGAGAGTAATCACCCCGGACGAGTCCGCGGTTGTCCCTTTATATGCGCCGTCAAGGTATACGAGCGCGCTCCCGACAACGGCTTTGGTACGGGCATCCTTGACAACCACCGTGAGAGATCCAGGTTCAGCGGCAGTGACAGTCCATGCCAGAGCGAGAAGGAAGACTATCATGAAGATCCTGCCTGTTCTTCCGGGATATGAAAGAAATGACATACGGGTGTGGTAATCCCTCGCAGACAGCTGCGATCGGAAATCAGATAGTTATTATTTATTGCAGGGGGTTTACAATACTTTCCGATCAAATATCTGTGTGATTAGGCCCATTCACAGCATTATTCCTCTATTGTACCGCATTCTCACCAGATTTACCGCTCCCTGGCAATTCACATACTCTGGTACATGCCCCCCGCTCCGTGACAAAATACCTGTCAGGGCCGCCAGACTATCACCGGGTCTCCGTGAGCTTTAATACAGAATGAGGTGTTGTTATTATGGAACCGTGAACGGGTGCGGAGCACGCTCCGGCCTCCGTCGCAGACACCCATGATTTCCGGAACGGGTGTATGCGTGGGGGGTTTTGCACCGTGCATGGCCGAACAATGCCTCGGTAGGGTAGTGGACATCCTAGAAGCCTCCGGAGCTTTTGACCCGGGTTCAAGTCCCGGCCGGGGCGTTTGGTTTTCACGTCAAAATCTCTTCTCAAAAATGAGTTATTTCATGTTAATAATTCATTAATCAACAAATAACGTGAATCCATCTGATTCTCTATAACTCAAAATTGTGATTCCACCCACCCCATGCGGGGATCGCTCGGGCGAGTCTAAATCTGATGGTTTTGAAATTTTTTGTCTTCTCATGCTCCAAGTCTGATGACGTGTCGCTTTCTCCAATCAAACCTCGCTGAATATGACGCTCGATTTCTGCCGACCCCTCGTTAGGCAGGGACAAAAAAACTTTTGAAAATAAAGTTTTATAGCACCGGCTTCTTCTTCAGCGCAGCGACCAGCAGCTTTACGCTGTTCTCGAGATCCGAGAGATCAATTACCTCAACCGGTGAATGGATGTAGCGCGAGGGGACGCTGATCGTCGTGCTCGGGATGCCGCCCTTTGTCAGGTGGATCGCTGTTGCATCGGTCGTGCCCCCGCTGCCCACTTCAAGCTGCACCGGGATATTCTCTGCGTCGGCCGCTGCCTTGAGCCAGCTCACGACTTTCCGGTTTGCAATGAGTCCGCGGCCGCTGGAGTCGACAATGGTGACGACCGGGCCTTTTCCCATCTCAACTGGTGCGTCTTTCATGTCAATGCCCGGGTGGTCGCCGGGGATCGTGACATCGGTTGCAATGGCGCAGTCGGGATCAAGCGAGTACGCGCTCGTCCGCGCCCCTTTCAGGCCCACCTCTTCCTGCACAGTGAAAACCGCATAAATTGTATGCGGGGACTTCACTTCCTGCATGGCCTTGATCAGCATCGCGACACCGGCCCGGTTATCAAAGGCCTTGCCGGTTACGCGGTTGTTTGCGAGTTCCGCGAACTGCCTGTCGATGGTAACGGGAGTGCCGACATCGATACCCAGGAGTTCCACTTCCTGCCGGTTCGATGCCCCGACATCGATGAACATGTCGTCGATCTTGACACCTTTCTTGCGCTCCTCGTCATTCATCATGTGCACGGGCTTGCCGCCGACAACGCCGTACACCGGCCCTTTTGTCGAGTGCAGGACAACCCGCTGGGTGTAGAGCACGGGATCGTACCAGCCGCCAAGCGCGACAAAGCGGATGAAGCCCTTCTCGTCGACATATTTCACCATCAGGCCGATCTCGTCCATGTGGGCGGCCAGCATCACTGAAAACTTCCCGCCTTTCTTTGTTGCGATCAGGTTGCCCATCGCGTCCTCGCGGATATCGTCCACGTGGCCTTTGAGCTCCTTTTTTACAATCGCAAATACGCTGCCTTCACTGCCCGACACACCGTGGGCATTGGATAATTTTGCTAACAGTTCCCTGACCATGGTATCACTTCACAAGGTTTCCAATCCGCTCAAGTGCTGTCATAATATTCTGCCGCGATGTGGCATAACTGAACCGGGTGTATTCCGGGGCATTGGCACCGAACGCCGTGCCGGGTACCACAATAACACCGGCTTCGATAATCTTCTCTGTGAGGGCGGGTTTCATCGGGACGAACGTGTAGAACGCCCCCTCGGGCTTCGGGAAATCAAAACCAAGACTTTTCAGTCCGCCCCAGATGAGGTCGCGCCGTGCCTCATACTCGTCCCGCATGACTTTCACTGCGCTCTGGTCTCCTTCATACGCAGCCACTGCCGCGTACTGGGCGATTGAGGTGGCGCAGGCCTGGCAGTACTGGTGGACCTTCAGGCATTGCCCGATGATCTCGGGAGATGCCGCAAGATACCCGATACGCCATCCGGTCATCGCGTAGGTCTTGCTCGTGGCATTGATGGTGATCACATTATCACCGAACTGCGCTGCGCTCACGTGCTTCTTGCCATAGATGAAATGCTCGTACACTTCATCGGAGATGATGGTGACTCCCTTGTCTGCTGCGCACTCGACAAGGGCCCGGATCGACTCCTCGCTCTCAACCGCGCCGGTCGGGTTGCCGGGTGAGTTGATGACCATGAGCTTTGCCCCGGCCATCAGCTTCTTTGCCGCCTCGACATCGATATGGAGCGTTTTTGTCAGCGGCACGCTGACCGGTTTTCCGCCGGCAATGGTGGCAAGCGAGGAGTACGACACAAAACCCGGGTCAGGGCAGAGGACGCGATCACCGGGGTTCAGCATGGCCTGCATGACAATGTGGAGTGCCTCGCTCGCACCGGCCGTGACAATCAGCTGGTCAGGATGGTACTTGATCCCGTTCTCGTTTTTGAACTTTTTACTGATAGCGGTACGGAGTTCCGGCAGGCCGTTGTTCGTAGTATAGCCGGTTTTTCCATCCTGGATTGCTTTGATTGCAGCATCCTTGATATGCTGCGGGGTGTCGAAGTCCGGCTGGCCGAGGCCTAAGTTGATCGATCCCGGGCCTGCAGCTTCGAAGATCTTTCGGATGCCGGAGATCTCGATTCCGGCAACCCGTTCTGAAAATTTCATGGTCATGGTTTTCCTCATTCGATGTTCGTGTGGCGGTTCTTGAGCGAAGACTCGTCGGTCTTTGTAATCTCCATGAGCCGGGAAATGACGGCATCGGCAAAGATCATGGACGCAGTCTCAAAGAGTGTGCCAAGCGGGGCAAACGACTTGTGCTCTCCCATCATCTGGCGGATCTCAAATTCCACGGCATCGTCAGTCACTGCATCGCGCTGGTGTTCGATGACGACATTGCAGTCGGAGATCCTGCCAATCCGTGAATCCGCATTGGAGGTGATGAGACAGATGTGCGCCCCAATCTCCTTTGCCGTCTCCGCGATATCCGCCACGGTCTTGGTCCTGCCGGATCCGGAGAAGATCACGATCAGGTCTCCCCCGGAGAGCGCCGGGGTGATGGTCTCTCCGACCACGTAGGCCTGCATACCGAGGTGCATCAGCCGCATGGCAAATGCCTTCGCTACAAGTCCCGAGCGCCCGGCGCCGATCACGTATACCCGCTTTGCCTTGAGGATCTCTTCGAGGAATTTTTCGACATCGTCATCGGAGATGGTGTTGGTAATCTTCCGGATCTTCGATGCCATCAAGAGCATCATCTCCTGAACCCTGTGGCGCTCCATGGTTTTCTCCAGAAATGATGCATCTACAAAGCAGATGAGGATTTCTACAGAGCGAGCCCGTTGCGTAACATAGGTCCACGGGGATAGATCTATATGGGATGTTCATACAATCTTGACTGTGATATCCCCGCTCGTCAAATGCTCGCCATTCATCAAGTGGGCCGGTGGCAAGCGGCAGCTGCTTGTAGAGCTGGACTGCCGCCTCCCGGAATTTTGGGATACCTATTACGAACCGTTTGTCGGGGGCGGTGCACTGCTCGTCCACCTTGAGAACAAGGGGCTCTTAAAAAAAGCGGTCATCTCCGACCTCAACAGCGAACTCATCAACCTGTACCGGGTTGTTCAGGACACCCCGGGAGCTCTCATCACGGCGCTCGCAAACGAGGATTTCCAGAATAATGAGGCCTCATATAAGAAGCACAAAGAGCGGTTCAATGCACTGATCGGCAGCAGGAACCATTCTCTCGAAAGGGCTGCCTTGCTCATCTTCCTCAACAAGCACGGGTTCAACGGGCTCTGGCGGGTGAACCGGAAGGGTAAGTTCAACGTCCCGTTTGGCAGTTACACGAAGCGTTCCATCCCCTCGGACACGAGCATCCTCAAGTTCTCTGCCATGCTTGAGAAGGTGAAGGTTGAGAACCGCGACTTTGCATTGGCCGTGAAGACCGCAAAGAAGGGAGACTTCATCTATTTCGATCCCCCCTACCAGCCGCTCTCGAAGACGGCAAACTTCACGGACTATAACTCCCACGGGTTTCCGTTCACTGAGCAGGAGCGCCTCGCCCGGTTATTCCGCCGGCTCACAAAGAAGGGGGTCTGCATCATGCTCAGCAACTCCAAGGTGCCGGAGATCGAGGAACTGTATGCTGATTTCCATATTGAGTCGGTGAATGCCAAGCGTTTCATCAACTGCAATGGCGAACGGAGACGGGGGATCCAGGAGATCATTGTCACGAACTATGCCTTTGATAAGAAATGACTGAACTCTATGCCGTAAAATTGAGATCCACAATTTCTTTTTTATGCTATGCAGAAATGCCATGCAAATAATGAGGGTTATTAGCAGGTTCTGTCACAACATGGTCGTTGTGCAAACCGGTCCCTGACCGGCAACAGCACGGTGCAGACAACGCTGGTAAGAAAACGGGAAGATACCGGAAATTGCCCCAAAAGATATCCCGGGTTGTGTTCCTCGTGATCCGGCTGATTCCTGGAGAAGAAGATCTTCCGGGCCCGGATCACCCTCATGCGCGACAACCCGTCCGCAGCATACCCGTCAGTAAGTACCAGTGTGAATACGAAAGATATGGAGGTGACGCCTGAGAAACCGGTCAAACGTGGTTGAGCAGAGACAAAGGAGATAAGATTGGTGTCTCCCGCTTCCAATGCACAATGCCCCCACTCCCCATTAACCTTACAATACCGTTTTTCGCCTCAGGCAATCCGGCCCGTCTGCGGGGGCGGGCTGGAAATGCCCTTTATTAGTTGTCTGGTACACCGGCTCTTTCCGGATAGTATCCAGATCAACAATCAGTCGGTTTTTCCCGCGTGATATTCTTCTATCTGGCCAAAAGCAGTCAGCTTCCCGTTCTCGATAACCGAGACGGCCCCGTGTCCGCCGCAGATGAGGCAGCGCTGGCCGGATGATGCCAGGGCCTTGTCAGTCTCTTCTGCAAGGGCCATCAGCGCAACACGCTCCTGTTTAGCCCGGTCGCTGTCCACGTTGACCGAGGTGACCAGGAATGCGGCAAGGGAACTGTAATCCGCCCGGGCCTTGGTCAGGCTTCCGAAATTGATGACACTGTCCGCTGCGAAGATCAAACCATGATCCCGGGAATAGAGGAATACCTGCCCGAAGGTGTGTCCCCCTAAACCGTCAAGCACGTCCAGATGCAGCGGGCCGATGGATACCGTCCCGATGACAGGAAAGATACCCTGCTTCTCTCGTTCGGGCTCGCCGAAACAGTGGATATCTTCTGGCACCTGGAACCGCGAAAAGAGGTTGATCATCCTGGTATAAAACGCTTCAAGCACGGACTCCTGGCTCCGCGATCCCCAGCCCCGGTTGTTCGTGCGGATGATCGCAAGCGTTCCGTTGTGCATGTGAACCGGGACGGTGAAATGCCCCGATGCCCCGCAGTGGTCAGCGTCAGCATGCGTCACGATGATGCGGGAGAGTTTCCGCATGTCAATGCCATACCGGGAGAAGAGAGCCATGAAGTCATGGTGATAGATACCGTACCCGGTATCAATCATCAGGAGGTCATCCGGTGAACTGATGAGAAAGACCGATCCGCCGCAGGGTGGCTGGAAGCAGTACAGGGTTATCCCGGGTGCCACCGCAAACTGCTGCACCGATGCATAAAAGCCCGGGCCTGATGTCTCCATCATGGTCCGGCCGGTGGCAAGGACACTGTCAAAGACCTGGTGGGGGTTGCACCCGCGGTCCATGAGTTCCTGCGCAATGTGGTTGCTGTCGGCAAGGAAGGAGAGGAGGAACGCGTCCTCCGATTCTCCGATCAAATCGCGGACAGCCTGCGCGTACCGGACATAAAAGACCGTATCGTCAAGGTGGCGACCGGTACGGTCATACTCGAGGATCTCGAGCCGGTACCGGGACTTGAGCTCGTCAAGCAGCCAGTCGATCTCCTTGCTCTGCTCGAGGTTCAGGCTGATGGTCAGCCGGTCCGGGTGGCGACCCTTATCGTCGAAATCAATCAACGCGATATTTGCCCCGGCTGCAGTGATGTACGAGAGGAATTCATAGAGTGCCCCGGGACGGTGCGGGAGATAGACACAGAATTTCAAAAAATCCAGCGTGACAAGCGAGGTCTGGAGATACCCGATCCGGGCAAGGTCATCCATGATCTTCCGGTACGACTCTTCCGTGGCGGTCACCTCGTAGAAAACCGTTCCGGGATCGATCCTCCGGTCGAACTGGATGCGGTTGATATTGCCATCATAGTGCTTGATGATCTCGGCTGCCCGGTGCAGGGAGCCGGGTTCATCCGGCATGTGGGCGACGAAAGAATACTTCTGCATGATATTCCGATTGAGGTAGTACGTTTGCGTCCCTGCGTCGATATAGATTATGGTCTCAAAAGGGAGCAAAAAAGAACGTGGTTATTCTGTCTTCCGTGCCGCACAACCGATAAGGAAAACAGCACCAGCGATGATCAGGCCGGCAAGTGTGGTAACGGGAGAGAGGGGGAGGGAGAGCGGGCTTTTCACCAGTGCCGGGGAGAGGGAGGTGGTTTCACCGGCATTTACCGTCACCTGGAGAGAGAAGGTGAGATACCCGGGCGACCGGATTTCCACGGTATGCGTTCCTGATGCGATATTTGCCAGGGTGATCGGCGTGACACCCATATTAACCGAGTCCACATAGATGGCAGCGCCGGCCGGGTTGGAGGATATGGAGAGCGTCCCGGTATCGGCTGCCATGCCCGCAGGCGTCGTTGGTGCGACAGTAACGTTTGCTGCCGGAGCAGCGGGCGGGACAACCGTGATCGTGGTCCGGTACGTGTTCTTCACGGACGGGCTTGAGACGGTCACATAGTATGTGCCCGGCATCATATCCACACGGAACGCATAGGTGAAATATCCTGACCGGCTTGCAGCGGTGTCATACGTGCGATACACTTTCCCGATCTCATCGCTGATAACGATATGGATATCGGATGTTCCCTGTTCTGCTGTTCCCAGGAGCTGGAGGTAATCCCCGGTTTCAAGAGTATCAGGATTTGCCGTGACAAAAAAGTCCGGCTTCTTCATCATGACCGATGTTTTTGCGGATACTTCAGGATTGTTCACATCAAAAACCGTGATGTAGTAACGGGCGGTCTGCATCTTGTCAACGCCCTTTATCGACCCGGTATACCAGACGAGGCGCCATTTCCCGTCTTCTTTGACGATAACCGGGTTTCCGGTTCCCTCGGCCCCATCAAGATCGTAAATGGGGACACCATTTGCCGGCAGGCCCGGCCCGGTCAGCTTGATTGCGGTGGAATTCCCTGCCGGGGATACGCCGTCAAAGATGATCGTGTCGCCAATATAGTACCCGCCATTGCCCCAGTAGGCGATCGACATCGTCCCGGTTTCAGCCAGTGCCGGCGGTATGCAGAATATGACGGCGAGAAGGAAAACCAGCCGTGGAATCATACTCTTCAGGATAATCTCTCCCATAACGGTTCCTCAATTTATAAAGAATATCATTTTGTGACGGTATATCTCCTTTACGGTCATTGTTTGCCGGAGCAGGCCAAATCCGACGGATTCCGGGTTATCATATAACGAAACTATATCTATATTACCGGGTAACTGTTGGTACGAGGCAAAGAGGTAATGACCGACGTAGAATCAGCCAAAAAACATGGCGAAGAGGCATTGAAAACGAGGATCGCATCGATCCAGAAACCGTTCTCTTATGAGGAAACGGCCTACCACCTCCCGATATCGTACGCGCTGACCGGTGTCGCAGTCCACGATCGTGCAGCAGCGGAAGACGTTCTCAAAAAGACCGCGAATAACCCCATCGTTGCATCTGAATGCCTGCTGGCTGAACAGACCGCAGTTCAGGGAAAGGAACCCGCTCCCTATACCGGTTTCATCAGCGACACGGTAATCCGGAAGCTCGGTTATTCGCTCGTGGACGGAAGCATTCTTGGGCTTGCACTCATTGTCGGCACTCCTAAAGGAGAAGGAAGCGCCGCGGCCATCTGCCGCGAGCTGCAGGAAAAATACATGCTCACGTTCCTTGCCGGAAACGTTGTCCCGTCGCTGTCAGGAGCCGGCGTGAAGGTCGGTCTCGACTATCGCCTCATCCCCTTGGGCTCATCCCCGTTTTACGGCATTCACTTTGTGGACATCGTAGCCCGCGTTGCCATGATGTTTGGCGGGGTCACGCCCGGTGACATGCACCGCCTGCTGGCATACGCAGCCGAGCGTGCCAAGGCCATTGTCATTGTCTTCCCCGGCCTGACGGATGAAGAGATCGCCCTTGTCGACGGCATGCGGGTGCTGGGATTTCCCATCCTTTCCCTTGGCGGGTACGAGAATGCAACCTGGGTTCCGGCAACCCCGGGGGATGTGGTGCGCCAGGGAATGGAACTCAAGGGTATCAAGGTCAATGTCACGGCAATTCCCATCCCCATGAGCTGTTCACCGGCATTTGAGGGAAAGAGCATACGGAAAGAAGAGATGTACGTGGAGTTTGGCGGTGGCCGGTCGACCGCGTTTGAGCTTCTCCGAATGCGCGAGCCTTCCGAGATCGAAGATGGCAAGGTCACAGTCATCGGTCCGGAGATCGATGCTATGAAGGAGGGCTCAGCGAACCCGCTGGGGATCATCATCGAAGTCGCCGGAAAGGCGATGAAGAAGGACTACGAGCCGGTCCTCGAACGCCGCATCCATAATTTTGTCAATTACGGCGAAGGCTCCTGGCACGTTGCCCAGCGTGACCTCATCTGGGTGAGGATCTCGAAAGAAGCCGTGGCAAAAGGGGTGAAGATCGAGCACATCGGCAAGCTGCTTGCAAGTAAGTTCCGGATGGACTTCCCCCAGCTGCTCGATGCGGTAGCCGTGACACTGATCACGGACCCGGCAAAGGTTGTTGAGGCAAAAAAAGAGGCGGAGCGGGTGTACGATGAGCGCGATGCCCGGATCAAGGGCATGCGCGATTCAGATGTGAATACGTATTATTCCTGCACGCTCTGCCAGACGTTCGCCCCAAACCATGTCTGTGTCATCACTCCCGAACGGCTCGCCCTCTGCGGCGCCATCAGCTGGCTTGACGGAAAGATTGCGTACGAGATGTCTCCGTCGGGGGCCAACCAGCCCATCGAGAAAGGGGCCGTTATCAACGAGCTGACCGGAGAATTCGAGGGCGTGAACCGGTTTGTCAAGAAGGCAAGCCATGGGGAGATCGAGCGGTGCTCGCTGTACAGCGTGATGGAATACCCGATGACCTGCTGCGGCTGTTTCGAGGCAATTGCCCTGATGCTGCCGGAAGTGAACGGGATCATGGTTGTGAACCGGGAATACAAGGGCATGACTCCCTCTGGGATGACGTTCTCCACGCTTGCAGGCACTATCGGCGGGGGAGCACAGACACCGGGGTTTGCCGGCATCTCCAAGAACTATGTCCTCTCGGACCGTTTCCTCCAGGGCGAGGGAGGGATCGAGCGGCTTGTCTGGATGCCGGCAGCATTAAAGGAAGAACTCAAAGAGCGGCTGGAAAAGAAACTTGCAGAACGGGGCCTTACCGGGTTCCTTGACAAGGTTGCGGATGAGACCACTGCTGAAACTATCGAAGCGCTCATGGAATTTTTAGAGCGTGTCGGGCATCCTGCACTGACCATGAAGCCCCTGGTGTGAGTGCCATGCCGCCCGAGCTGAATTTCGGCTGGACCACCCCCATTGGCGAAGTGGTCCTCGGTGCAACGAATGCTGATGGCGGGACGCGGAGGGTCTCGTACCGTATCGGCGGGGGAACAACCCTCCCGTTCCTTGAAGGCCAGCCCTCCACACCCGCCCCGCTCATTGCTTTTGAGATCTGCGACAACCCCTCCTTCTGGTCGCCCATTGTGAAAGAGTATTGCGGTGACGTGACGAGCAACGTGAACGAATGGGCAAAGAAAGCGGATGCAGACTATGGCGCCGACCTTGTCCGCCTCCACCTGACCAGCACGAAGCAGAGGAACTTCTCAGACGTTGCGTCTCTTGGCCCTGTTGTCGAAGGTGTCCTGTTGGCAACCAGTCTCCCGGTCATCATCGAGGGGAGCAACGAGCCGAAGATCGACAGCGAAGTGTACCAGAAATGCGGAGAGGCCGGGCAGGGGGAGCGTCTCCTCCTCGGGACCGCAGAAGCGGGGAAGTACCGCAGCATCGCAGCAGCTGCCCTTGCTTATAACCATTCCATCATCGCCCAGTCTCCCATCGATATCAACCTGGCAAAGCAGCTCAACATTCTCCTCAAGGAGATCGGGGTGCAGCGCGACCACATTGTCATTGATCCGTATACGGGAGCGCTCGGGTATGGCTTCGAGTACTCATACTCTGCCATGGAACGGATACGCTTCTCTGCCCTCAAGGGAGACAGCGACCTTGCCATGCCAATGATCTGCTCCGCGGCCGATACCCTTACCATCAAGGAGGTGCGGGAGGCTGGCGCCGGATTGCAGGACGAGACCGCAATCCAGTGGGAGCTCTTCACCTGCCTTGCGGCCGCAACTGCCGGGGCAGAGATCCTCTGCGTCCGTCACCCCGGAACCATCGCGCCCTTACGGAAGGCACTTGCCGGCATGAAACAACCGGCACACTCCGCGGGGGTGCCGTGAGATGGCCCTCAAGGCACTCGATATCTACAAGCTCCTTCCCAAGAAGAACTGCAAGGAGTGTGGGGATCCGACCTGTCTCACGTTCGCCATGAAACTTGCCGGCGGGAAAGCAGACCTCGACCTCTGCCCGTACCTGAGTGACGAGGCAAAGTCCGTGCTTGGCGCAACAACCCGCCCGCCGATCCGTCTCGTCAAGATCGGTGTCGGTACAAGGAACTTCAAGGTCGGGGAAGAGACCGTCCTGTACCGCCACGAGAAGACCTTCTACCACCCCCCGGGCATTGTCTTCCGTGTCACCGATACGATGCAGGCTGACGAGATCGTTGCCGTTACGCGGAGGGTGCGGGACGAGACGCTCACCCGCGTGGGTGCTGACCTCCGGTTCAATGGTATCGCTATTGAGAATGTGAGTGGTTCGGCAGAGACATTTGCCCGGGCCGTGGAAACGGTGGAAAAGGTCGAAGCCCACCTGCCGCCCGTCCTCATCTCGAAAGACACAGCAGCCCTGAAAGCAGCGCTGGTCTATTGTGGCACCTACCGCCCCCTCCTCCATGCAGCAACGCAGGAAAATGTAAAGGAGATGTGCGCCCTTGCTAAACAGCACGGCTGCCCGCTTGTCGTGAGATCCGGCAGCCTCGATGGCCTTGTAAACCTGGTGAAGACCTGCACAGCCGATGGCGTGCCTGACCTTGTCCTTGACCTTGCGCCCGGAACTTTCGGTGACTTTATCCGGCGTTCCACGGCTGTCCGCCAGCTCGCCATCACCCGTGCAGTCCCGGATCTCGGGTATCCGGTGTACCTCAATGCAGCAGAGACCGGCCAGCAGGATGCAGCCGTTGCATTAGGAATTGTCAAATACGGGTCCGTCATCGTTACCGATCCCCTCCCGGTCGGGTCCGCAAAAGCTGCCCTTACCCTCCGGCAGAACATCTATACCGATCCCCAGAAACCCATCCAGATGAACCCGGGAATCTACCGCGTAGGCTCGCCGGATAAGGACTCACCCGTCCTGATGACCGTGAACTTCTCACTCACGTTCTTCACGCTCCAGGGATACCTCGAATCTGCCCGCGTCCCCTGCTTCATGCTGATCGTGGATACGGAGGGGCTCTCGGTCCTGACTGCCGTAGCAGCAGGAAAACTCTCGGAGATGCTTGTCCGCGACTCAATCAAAAAGTTCGGGCTTGAGAACGAGGTCTCCCACCGGAAGCTGATCATCCCCGGGTATGCATCGCCTCTTTCCGGAAGAATAGAAGATGCAACCGGCTGGAAGGTCCTTGTCGGTCCCCGTGATGCAGCGGAGATCGGGGAGTACCTGCACGAGGAGTGGAAAAAATAGATGCGGACCGTTACCTTCCTCCCCAGTTACCGCAAGATCGATGTCCCCCGGGGGACGACCGTACTGGATGCCGCGCAGCGGGCCGGCCTCTCCATGAACGTTGTCTGCGGCGGCCAGGGCAAGTGCGGCAAATGCATCGTATACATTCAGTCGGGACGCGCAGAGTTCGACCGGCAGAAATTCGGCAGGTTCTTTTCTGACGCCGAGCTGCAGAAAGGCGCCTGCCTTGCCTGCGAGACGATTGTCCAGGGTGACCTCCATGTCCTCGTTCCCGAGAGCACCCTCATCCAGGAGCAGAAGATCCTTGTCGAGGGGCTTGACCACGAGATCGAGTTCCGCCCGTCGGTCAGGAAATATTATGTCGAGCTCCAGCCGCCGAGTCTTGCCGACCCGTCGCCTGACCTATCCCGCCTTCTCTGGGGCATCCAGAAGAGCGGCGGGCCGGTGGCGGAGAAGATGTACGCTCCGCTTGAGGTGCTCCGCGAGATCCCCTCCATCCTGCGTCACAGTGACTGGAAGGTGACGGCAACCATCGGCCTCGTTCCCGGGGGGTACCGGGTCATTGATCTCCAGGAGAACGATACCTCGAAGAGGGCCTATGGCGCTGCCGTGGACCTGGGCTCGACAACCGTTGTCGTTTATCTCTGGGACCTGGTAACCGGGAAAGTCGTCGGGGTGGCCTCGAATTACAACAAGCAGATCAGCTGTGGTGAGGACATTCTGGCCCGGGTCAACTTTGCCCGGAAGAACGGCCTTACCAAGCTCCAGGCACTTGCAGCCGAGAGTATCAACCAGGCCCTCACCACCGCATCGAACTCTGCCGGGATCGACCGCGAGGACATCTATGATGTAGTTGTTGCCGGAAACACCGTCATGACTCACATGCTCCTCGAGATCGACCCGGCCTACATGATCGCCGAGCCGTATGTCCCGGTTGTCCGGAGGGCGCTCTCGATCGCTGCCCACCGTCTCGGCATCAACTGCAACCCGAACGGCGGCGTCTTTGCATTTCCGGCGGTCAGCGATTTCATCGGGGGCGACATCATTGCCGACATCCTTGCCTGCGGCATGGGAGAGCGCGATGAGATCTCGCTCCTCGTGGACATTGGCACGAATTTCGAAGTTGTGCTCGGGAACAGGGAGTGGATGTTCTCCTGTGCCGGCGCGGCCGGCCCGGCCCTGGAAGGGGGCGAGGTGCTCTTTGGCATGCGGGCCAACCCCGGGGCAATTGAGAAGATCACCATTGACCCGGTCACGCTCGACCCGGAGTACTCGACCATCAACGGGATCAAACCCCGGGGGGTCTGCGGCTCGGGGCTCATTGACCTGCTTGCCGAGCTGCTGGTTGTCTGTGTCATCGACCGGACCGGACGGATTAACACCGAGATCGAACATCCCCGCATCCGGAAAGGAACGCACTTCCCCGAATTTGTCATTGCCTGGGCAAAGGAGACGGATATCGGAAAGGACATCGTGATCACCGAGAACGATATCAAGAACCTGATCATGAGCAAGGCATCAGTCCACGCTGCCTGCGTTACCCTGATGAAGGAAGCGGGGGTGACCCACAAGGACATTTCGACCATCTACTTTGCCGGTGCATTCGGCAACTACCTGGACAAGAAGAACGCTACGATCATCGGCCTGATCCCGGAGATTGACTTAAACGACATCAAAAATATCGGCAACGGGGCGGTCACCGGTGCAAACATTGCACTCATCAACCGCCGGGCCCGAAAGACCCTTGATGATATCGCATACAGGATTGCCTACATCGAGCTGAATGCCGAGAGCTCCTTTATGGACGAGTACACCGGCAGCACCTTCCTCCCGCACACGGACTTCTCGCTCTTCCCGGGAGTCCAGAAACTCCTCGATTCCTGCCGGATCAGGAAGGAGTGATCAGCATGGCAATAATGATACCACCACCCTACTCTCTCGCAACCGGCGTCGGGGGGCTCCCCCACACCGACCCGAAACAGGCCTGCGACGACGTGCTCTCCATCTTTCCGGGTTTCCCCTATATCCCGACGCTGCCAAACCGCGCCCTGCTGGAGGGCATTGTCTTCAATGACTCAGAACAGCTCCCGGGCCGCATCATCCGCGAGGACCGGCTCCTGTTTGACAGCACAAAAGACCAGACCGCGGCAATGGAGAAGGTGTACATGGACTTTGTCGAAGGGAACTTCTCCGGCTACGGGCTCAACAGGGAGTATGCTTCGGCATTCATGGAGATGCTGTCACGGACAGTCCCCTCTGCCTGCGTGCTCAAGTGCCAGGTGACCGGTCCGGTCACGTTCGGCATGCAGGTCGTGGATGCAGACAAACGTCCGATCTATTACGACACCCAGCTTGCCGATGTCCTCTCCAAGATGATCGCGCTCAAGGCCCGCTGGTGCGAGAATGCTATGAGGGAGCAGTGCGGTGCAAAGGAGACGCTCGTTGTTTTGAACGAGCCCTACCTTGCATCGCTCGGCTCTTCGGTTGTCCCGGTTGACAAGGATACCGTGAAAGCAGGATGGGAGGATATCGCCTCGCTCGTCCAGGGCGGGCTCGGTGTCCACTGCTGCTCCAATACGGACTGGGAGTTTGTCATGGAACTCAGCCCCGCAGTCATCTCCCTCGATGCCTATGCAACGGCAAAAGAGTTCCTCCTGTATGCCGACTCGGTTATCACCTTTATGGAGCGGGGCGGAGTCGTAGCATGGGGGATTGTTCCGGCCGAATACAAGATCTTCACTACGGAAACGGTTGACACACTGTATGAGAAGTATCTCGCGATACGTACCCATCTCTGCCAGAGAATGCCGGAAAAGCTCTTTGATGCACAGTCGCTCGTCACCCCCAGCTGCGGGATCCGTTTTGCCGACAGGGACGGTTCGCTTGGCATCATGGGGGCAGCAGCAGAGATCTCCCTCCGGATCCGTGCCGACAAAAACTACCCGCCCTGCTGACATACGGAGAAAGCAGAATGTCGCCACACCCTTTTACGATTGCACTCTCCGGCAAGGGAGGGACCGGCAAGACAACGGTCAGTTCTCTCCTTGTCCGGTTGTTCATCGCCCTGGGCGAGACGCCGGTCCTTGCCGTTGACGCAGACCCGAATGCCAACCTGCATGAAGCACTGGGCGTCTCCGTGAAAGAGACGCTCGGGAGCATGCGGGAGGAGGCGTTCTCACGGAATATCCCGCCCGGCATGAACAGGCACGACTATGTCCGGCTCCGCTTCCGGCAGGCTCTTGTCGAGAGCGAGGGATTCGACCTTGTCGCCATGGGCCGGCCCGAAGGAACCGGCTGCTACTGTTTTGCCAACGACCTCCTGTCGGAATGCATGCAGTCACTTGAACGCGATTACCCGTTCATTGTCATCGACTCTGAGGCAGGCATGGAACACATCAGCCGGGGCACTATCGG